>NZ_MRTH01000014.1 GCF_001956045.1 Paenibacillus sp. FSL H7-0331
AACAATCCGCTCGACTTGCATGTATTAGGCACGCCGCCAGCGTTCGTCCTGAGCCAGGATCAAACTCTCCATTAAGGTACAATATTCACCAAGCGCCGAGGCTCTTGATGCTAGTGTACATATTGTAAGCTTGTCTAAAGCTCAAAAATGCAAAACAACTGGCATTCAATTATCATTTGTTCAGTTTTCAAAGAGCTTTCATTACTCAAAAAAATAACTATTGAGTAACTATTATTTTGTCATTTGTTTACCGTGACAAGAATTTATCTTATCAGAAACAACCGACGAATGCAACTTTTTTTTATTACTTATTTTGCATTCCTTTATCGCTTCAATCACACTAGCCTCGCAGCGACAAAAAGTAATGTACCACAAACGCCTTACTAAATGCAACTACTTTTTTGAATTTTATTTCTTCACTCTCTGTTGCCGATCACTAATGGTATTCTAGCGCCGAATTCCAGCTATTGCTTATGATGCTGCTTTCGGGAAAAATCATACCTGTGTTGTATAAATAAAGTGCTTTAGATAGGTCAAACCGCAGCACCCTGATAAACTGCACAGATGACTACCTTAAGAATGCTTCTTATACAAAGAAACGGAGAAAGGTCCTTTCTCAGAAGGACTCCCTCCGCTGTCTTTTTACGGTATTCGCTATCACAAAAACTAAGCTTCGCCCAGCATTTCTAATAACTCCTGTTCATTATCTATCACACGAATGCCAAGATCCTGAGCCTTGGTCAGCTTGCTTCCTGCGCTTTCTCCGGCGATCACGATATCGGTTTTTTTGGATACACTGCCTGTAATTTTGGCACCCAATGCTTCCAGCTTTTTGCCCATCTCATCGCGTCCCATTATAGAAAGCGTACCAGTCAGTACGATGGTTTTACCAAAAAACGGGTTGTCAGCATTCATAATTACTGGCGCTTCTTCACTTACAGGTGTCACTCCAGCCTGAAGAAGCCGATCGATACTCCGCTGCATAAGGGGGTCGCGGAAGAAGCTAACAATACTATCAGCCATAATACCGCCAATATCGTACAAGGCAACCAGTTCCTCGGGAGTAGCAGCCATCAGTTTGTGCAGATCTCGATAATGGTCGGCCAGCACACGGGTTGTTGTTTTGCCTGTATTCGGAATTCCGAGCGCATACAGGAAAGATGCGAGATCGCACTGTTTACTTTTTTCAAGTGAGGCAAGCAGGTTTTTGGCTTTCTTATCACCAAATCGCTCCAGCTTGATCAAATCTTCAAAGGTCAGGTCATACAGATCGGCAGGATCCTTGACGTTCAGCTCCGCGTACAGCTGCTCTGCTGTCATGATACTGAAGGTTTCTATGTCCATCGCGTCACGCGAAGCAAAATGCGTAATACGCCCAATCAGCTGCGGACGGCATTCCACACGGTTCAAGCAAAACAAATGAGCTCCCTTCAATTCCAGAACGGAACCACAGGATGGACAGCTGACAGGCGCTACGATCTCTTCCCCATCCATCTCCTCAGTAACCTTGCCCAGCAGCTCAGGGATCACATCATTGGAACGGCGAATAAACACTTGGCTGCCCAAAGCATGCTTAAGTCCCTTGCGTTCTATGTCTCCGACATTATTCAAAGTACAGTTTTGTACGGTGACTCCAGCGATATCAACGGGCTCTACTTTGGCTACAGGAGTTATTTTGCCAGTGCGACCAACCTCCCAGGACACGGACAACAGCGTTGTAATGGCTTCCTCCGCTTCAAACTTGTAGGCGATCGCCCAGCGTGGAAACTTATCGGTATAGCCCAACACTTCGCGTGTGCGGGTATCATTGATTTTGATCACGATTCCGTCGATCAGGAAGTCATAGGTATGGCGCATGGCTGTTATGCTGTCCAGTTCGCCTGCTGCGGCTTCTATAGAATCGAACACCTGTACCAATGGGCTGACCTTGAAGCGATTGTTACGCAAAAATTCAACCATCGCTTCATGGTTCTCAAAGCGGAGTCCATCTGTATAACCAACCTGGTAAAAATAGGCGTTAAGCTTGCGGCTGTCTGTCACCT
Source organism: Paenibacillus sp. FSL H7-0331 (assembly GCF_001956045.1). The sequence continues at coordinate 2,043 of NZ_MRTH01000014.1, forward strand.
TTGGATTCAGGTTGCGCAGAGCACCTGCCGCGGCGTTCCGGGCATTTTTCAATGGTTCTATCGCTGTCTTGTTGTATTCCTCCAGTACGGACAGGTTCATAATCCCTTCGCCCTGAACCTCGATAATTCCGTCACGGTATGGAATTTCTGATGGTATGGAACGAATTGTTTTGACCTGCGCCAGAATCCCCTCACCAATGACGCCATTACCGCGCGTTGAAGCCTGAACCAACTCACCATGATCATAGGTTAAATTCAACGTCAGTCCGTCAAACTTTAACTCCATGACAAAGCTAAGCGGCGGCAGCGGATCCTCGTCATTCTGATCGTTGTATTCATTGACCAGCTTGGAGGCCCTTGTGTACCAGATCATTAGTTCGTCTTTATTTTGTGCCTTATCCAGACTCCACAAACGCGATTTGTGCCGATGCGGGTCAAAACCCTTTAATATCTGGTCTCCTACGCGTTGAGTAGGCGAATTGGGCAGGGTAATGCCCGTAGCCTTTTCCATTGCGACCAAACGGTCGTAGAGCAAGTCGTAATCTGCATCACTGATGCTCGGTTGATCCATGGTGTAATAGAGGTGGTTGTGGCTGTAGATTTCTTCAATGAGAGCTTTCATCGTCTCCATAGAATCTGTCATATAAGTAAAACCATCCTTTCAAGGTTCGACTATGTAAAAATCGGCGCCTCATTGTTGCGAAGCGCCTTGATGTAGAAACTTTTATTCATTATACCTGGTAATTGGTGCAAACTTGGCAAGGAGACGCTTCAAACCCGTAGGTGCAGGAAAAGCAATCTGCAGTTCTGTATCATCACCTGAACCTTTGATCGTCACGACTGTGCCAATTCCCCATTTACCATGTGCTACCTTGTCGCCTGTTTTGTAATCAGTCACCTGAGCACCACTGCCCGCTCCCGTTTGATCACCCGGAGTGGCTGAACGAACCGTAACGCCGGAAGAAGGGCTGCCTGTTCCTGTGCGGAAAGTAACGCTTTTACCTGCTCCAGGGGCGGCCGCTCCGCCACCATAACTGCTGCTTGAGGAACCGAAGCCTCCGCCAGTGCTTCCATAACGGCCTTCTTTATTCCCCCAGGAGGGACTGCTTGAACGACCACCAATTACACCAGCAGGCGCCGCCATTTCCAGCAATTCCTCAGGAATCTCTTTGAGAAAACGTGAGGGTGCATTCATATTGGTCCGTCCGAACAATGTACGCATTCTGGCACACGTTAAGAACAGCTCCTGCTCAGCCCGAGTAATACCCACATAAGCAAGTCTGCGCTCCTCCTCCAGCTCCTCATAATCGTTAGCCGCACGGCTATGAGGGAAGACCCCTTCTTCCATACCAACAATAAACACAACAGGGAATTCCAGTCCCTTGGCACTGTGCATGGTCATGAGTACGACGGCATTGCCGGAATCGGCTTTTTCCTCCTCAGTTTCGTTCATTGTATCGATGTCGGCAATTAAGGCGAGGTCCGTCAGAAAAGCAATCAGGGTTTTATCTTCATTGCGCTTTTCGAATTCCATGGTTACGGATAAAAACTCATCGATATTTTCCAGCCTTGCGGTGGATTCGATTGTTTTTTCACGCTGCAGCTCGATTCGGTACTGAGTCAGTTCGAGCAGCTTTTCTGTAAGCTCAGTCACAGATAAATAATCAACCATCCGGTGCATGTTATCTATCATTTCGCGAAAATCGGTTAACGCATGTTTGGCTTTGGCACCTATTTCCATGCCATCAATATCCTCCAGCTGTGCAAACAAGGAAATCCCCCGGCGAGCTGCTGCTTCCGTCAATCGTTCTACAGTCGTGTCCCCGATACCACGCTTGGGCACATTAACAACACGGACAAAGGAAATATCATCATTCGGATTGGAAATTAACCGCAAATAGGCGAGAATATCTTTGATTTCTTTACGATCATAGAACTTGATGCCGCCGATGATCTGATAAGGTATATCGGATTTAATCAGTATTTCCTCAATGACCCGCGATTGTGCATTGGTACGGTATAAAATCGCATGATCCTGATATCTTTTGCCCTTATCCACACGTTTCTTGACTTCACTTGTAATGAAGTAGCCTTCCTCATGCTCAGAATCAGCCTGATAAAAACGGATTAGGGCACCACCGTCCTTGCTCGTCCACAGATTCTTCGCTTTGCGACCTGCATTGTTTGCAATCACTTTATTGGCCGCATTCAGTATGTTCGAGGTGGAACGATAATTTTGCTCAAGCAGAATCGTTGTGGCATTCGGATAATCGTTCTCAAAGTTCATAATATTGCTAATATCGGCACCACGCCACCGATAAATCGATTGGTCACTGTCACCTACAACACAAATACGCTTATGCTTGTCCGCCAGCATTAAACAAAGCATATACTGCGCTTTGTTCGTATCCTGATATTCATCCACGTGAATATATTGAAATTTATTTTGATAAAAATCAAGTACATCCGGCTCTTCCTTGAACAGTTGGATCGTTACCATTATCAAATCGTCGAAATCGAGCGAGTTGTTATGCTTAAGCTTTTTTTGATACAGCTTGTATACCTTGGCCACGACACCGTCAAAATAATCGCCGATTGCGTTTTCGACCATTTCTGGTGTTTTCAATTCATTTTTGAAAGCTCCCATTGCAGCCTGAACCGCTTTGGGCTCGAACTTTTTGGGATCAAAGTTAAGTTCCTTCATGCATGCTTTAATAACAGACAGTTGGTCGCCGGAATCCAGAATCGTGAAATTGGACGTAAATCCAATTCGGGAAATATCCTTGCGCAGCATCCGCACACACATCGAGTGGAACGTCGATACCCAAATATCACGACCACCAGGACCTACCAGCTTGCTGACGCGATCCTGCATTTCACGGGCCGCTTTGTTCGTAAACGTAAGGGCAAGAATGCTCCATGGAGCCGCCTTGCGAGTTGCAATTAAATAAGCAATCCGGTGCGTCAGCACACGGGTCTTGCCGCTACCGGCTCCAGCCATTATCAGAAGAGGTCCATCAACCGTCTCAACGGCTTGCTTTTGCGGGGGGTTCAAGGTTTGTATCGAAGCAAAAACATCAATCGTTTCATTCATTTCGTATCTACTCCTTTATTACGGCTAGCTACTGCTGTTAACGGTCTTTAACCGCCTGTACGGTAGCCAGTGCCTGTTCAAATGCATCATACACCGCGTTGCCTACAACTATGGTATCCGCAGCCTTAGCGGCCTCATGGGCCCGATCCGGGCCATCAATTCCCCCGCCGTAGAACAACCGTGCATGTTTAATAACCTCACGTGCTTTAGACACAAGCCTCATATCGCCGAACATTCCACTGTACTCCATATATACAATTGGGCACCGGAACAGCTGATCTGCCATTCGCGCATAAGCCTCTACATCTTTGACATCCAAATCAGTGTCGGCTTGTGTAACCTGTGCAGCCGTTGATTCCTTATTCATCATAATGTAGCCTTCCGTCACAACCTGCTTCCAATCCAGCAGTGCACCGTATTCACGCAGAGCCTGATGATGATGCCCAACAATCCAATTCGTATCCCGGGTATTCAAAACAATAGGAATAAAAAATAAATCAAAGCCAGGTACAATCGCTTCCTGAGTGGAAATTTCCAGTACACAAGGCACTTCGTATCTGCGAATTCGCGCCAGTAGATCGACTGTGTTATCAAAGGTAACACCTGAAGAACCGCCTACCAAGATGCCATCTGTTCCGGACAAGCACAAACGATCCAGCTGTTCGTCCGACAGCTCCCGATCCGGGTCCAGCTTGAAAGTATGCTTCCACTGCTTCATATCTACTAGCAAAAGGCCGTGCCCCCTAAGCATTCGTTCTATAATTAGCTGCGCTATCATACTCGATTATGACGCTATAAAAATTAGTCTATGCTACACAACCACAGGTGTCAAATGGCTATTACCGGATCACCAACTGATCCCAGGCCATCCTGAAGACTACTCATGCTGCGATAAAAATTACATTGAGAGGTGAACATGATAGGAAAAGAAATCGAAGCATATACGCAAAAAGAGTAAGCGATAAGTGTGATATACATTTCATTATACAGGAGCGATCATATGTTCTCAACGAAAAAAAGACCCCGCTAGCTCATAGCCGGAGTCTGCCTTGTTATTAAGTAAATTACAATATATATTTGCCGCTCGAATCGTTTGTCCGATTGGCCGTTGGCTGCGACGTTGATCCCTGTGAGGAGCTGTCACCTTCCTGATTATCTGTCCAATTAAAGCTATTGCCCCCGCGTGTGGCTTCATGACTCTCAGAGCCTGCAAACTTGGCGCTGGAAGCTCCTGTGACCGAGGAAGCGGTTGAATAAGAAGTCTGGTTCTGCCCGTAGCCAGACCCGCTGCTTTGCGTTGGGTTCATGCCCGAATTGGAACCCATATTCGAGTACCCGGACGAATAACCTTGTCCATAGCTACTTGGACCAGAAGAGTTATTCGCCCCCTGAGATCCGTAAGAACCTTGATTCCCTTGATTGCCCGAATATGCGGAATTGGACGGGTACGAGTAGGCCTGCGTCTGTTGGTAAGGCTGATAGGATTGATAGGCCTGCTGCTCTACTTGATGCTGGTATAAGCCAGCCCCAGAAGTATTTGCTTGCTGCAAGGCTTGCTGTACATTGGAGTGCAGCTGCTCAACCTTACTGCTTTGCTGCTGCAGCTGCTGCTGGACTTCTTGCTGCGGGGCCATTTGGACCGATCCATAGCCGTTCATTTGTGAAAGCACACCGAACAGTTGGGTTTGATCCTGCATCGTTTCATTCGCAAGCTTTTGAAAGGTTTGACATAGAACTGGATTGACCGCTTCCAAAGCCGCTGTCGTATACTCGCGCGCGCACCGCTTCAGCTCGGATAATAACAGGTTACCCCAATCCAGTTCCTCCAGTACATTACCCTGTTGATTTTGTTGGCCTTGCTGATTTTGTTGAGCTTGTTGTCCTTGTTGATTAAATGCCTGTTGGTTCCCATAGTTTGATTGATACATTGAGTCTAACACCTCCTATCGGTTTAGTGGGTCAAATTCGTTTGCTGCTGCAGGGCACTCAGCAATTGGTCGGAATGATTGAGGCGGTCTTGAGCGATCTGCATAAATTGCTGCTTCAGCTGCGGCGTAAAAGCTTCAGTAGCTGCTTGTGCAGCCAATTTGGCCAGCAAGTCCTCGTTTTTCAAGCAATCTGTTACGTATAGCAGCTCCTTGGTGCTAATCTTTCCAGCCCCGGATTGTTGTTGGTTGTTCTGCTGTTGTGTGTACACAGGCATTCCCTCCTTTCATAGGTTACAAAAGGTAGGTTGTCCAGTATGTGGAAATGTTATGTATGTCTATTTAAAAAGTAGTCACCCCCAGCCACTCCTGTAATCGGTACATCCACTCTTTGATCCACACAGTCTTGTCCTTGAAGGCTTCATAGTCCAATGTATAAGGAGCACCTTCGTTGTTCCACAGTCGATTAAAGTATTGACGAAGCTGAAGGGCCAGCTTGCTGTCTCCAGGAGCGTTAATCCCCAGGTTGGTCTCCAAATTCAAATCATCGAGATTACGTTCCGTGAAATTGGCCGAGCCGTTATTGACCATAATTCGATTGGTTTTATCAATAAATAGCAGCTTGGTATGGTACTGCTCGTTCGTGCCATTATACCAACGAATTTGGATTCGATTGTCTGAAGCGTTCAATAGCTCTTGGGCAACAGGTCGATTGGGTACTCCGATTTTATCTCGACCAAAAGCATTCTGGTTCGAGTCCAGGATGAGACGAAGCTCAGCTCCGCGTTTGGATGCTTCAATCATTGCCTTGATTACCTGGCGATCTGCCAAATAAAACATCCCCATCCATACCTGATCACCAGCTCCCGCTTCAGACAACGACTGTATTACATGCTTGTAAATTTTCCCTTCGGTCAACAACTGAACTTCAATGTCACCCACCTCCAGGCCATTAGGCTTGTACTGAGGAAAAGGAATCTCTTTCCCCCCGCTCGAAAAAGTGATTACAGCCTGTTCGCTTGCCAAGGCATCCCCGATGATATCCCCACGAACTAAAAAGGCAGAGTTGGAATTATAGGCACTGGCATCATGGGCGTTGGCTGATGGAACTATGAGTGCTCGTTCCGTAGCAATTATCTTTCGGTGGTTTGCTTTGACGTTGATAAGCTTCAAATAGGAACGCAGCGACATGGAAGGTGCTGTATCCACCATTGGGTTCGGCAGCCAGCCCTTGCCAGTTTGACCAAACCATTGAACGAATGTGCGCCAGACGGCTGAATAGGCAGGGATTGAATCACGCAGCGGATTAACATCACTGATCACAACTTCTATCCCCCCTGACTTTAATCGTGCCAGCTCTGGAGGCATAGCAGAACCATACATCGTATTGACCTCATCCGTGATAAAAATAATCGGCATCGTAGGATGTCGCTTTTTCTGCTCAAGCAGCTTCTCGGTCATCAAACCGCTAAGAGGCGTATATAAGGTCCCCTCCTTGTAGTAGCTGTTAAATAAAAACATATCGATCACAATAAACTGCTCCGCTTCGTCTATAACCTGGAACACCCTATCAAAAATCATCGTTTCCTGCACGGGCAGCACTGGGTTTTTGTAGGTCAGGTCGTAGAGAAACTCCACATCCTTGACATAATGCACAGGACCTTCCATAGAAAGGCCCGGAGGAAGCGGTTTATGTGTCTGATAAATCATGACGATGGTTAGCCATAGAATGAGTACACAAAGAAGAATAAGATACAACCTTCGTTTATTACGTATTCTCCGGGGTCTTGGTGGAACTGGCTCCGAGGAGGCGATGTTCAGATCATGATGAGTAGTTGATTGCTGCTGGCTATTGTCCGCTTCCATCGAGCCTCTCTCCTTCAGTTATGATACTTTTCTAAAATATTGAGCTCCACCGATCAGGAGGGCAGTATTCATACTTACATACCTTTCTAAGCAGCCTTCTGAAACATACGCAAATCCTTGATAACAAAAGCAAGTCCTCTTTCAGTCGGTCTGCCAGACGCATACAAAAAGCAAAGTTTCATTTCCAGAAGAGCGGGTAAATACATAGTGCAACGAGCGTTACAAAGCACAACAAGGTATTCAAAGGTATTCAAATGCAGCGTATTGGATACAGGCTAGGAGACCCTCTAGTAGGAGCTTAAGCAATGAAGTGAACGGGTTTAACCGATTCAGCAACCATAATCCAGGGAGGTAATAATCATGAATAACGAAAAGAAAATTGTTGGTGTTTTCAAGTCGGAGCAGGAAGCTGTGAAAGCGATCGAATCTTTGAAACGTCAGGGCTATACATCGGACGATATTTCAATTATTGCCAGAAATAAGGATGATATTGCTGCTGTAACGGATCAAACCGGAACAAAAGCTCCAGAAGGCCTGGCGACTGGTGCGGCTACTGGAGGTTTGTTAGGCGGAGCTGCTGGCTTGCTGGCAGGTCTTGGATTGCTGGCTATTCCGGGAATCGGACCGATTCTTGCAGCAGGTCCTATAGCAGCTACACTTACAGGTGCAGCCGTGGGAGCAGGAGCAGGAGGACTGGTTGGCGGATTAATCGGTTTGGGCATTCCTGAGGATGAGGCTCGACAGTATAACAATTATGTCGATGAGGGCAATATCCTCGTGCTGGTCGATTCTGATGCAAATCGTGATAACTATACGTACGACACGTTCCGTGAAAATAATTCATTGAACTCCAATACTTATGATCGATCCATGAACACGACAGGCAATCGATACAATTAACTGTAAGCCTGAGGTTACTATTCATAGTTTCAACTCAAAGACTGTACTCATCTATTGGGTACAGTTTTTGGGTTGAGCATGTATACACAGCTTGATCCTGTTTCCAGCAGAGTAATTCTTTAATCGAACAAGCTTGAGGTAAGCAGAAAGAACCCGTATACGGCCCTGATGGGCGATACGGGTTCTATTCAGGTCTCTATTTGGAATCGTCAGGATTCCTTTCACTGATTATTGGGCCGCTTTGGGCTGCTCTGCCGTTGGCTGCCCCTCTGTCTGTGCTGGAGGGGCTGGCGGATTGCCTTTGTCTGCGAGCTCCTGAATGGAAGCCGCTGGAATGGCATAAGCCCACTCGCTGCCTTCCTTACTGAACCATACGGTGTCCTGCTGCTGCTTGCCAAGATAGACCTCCGTGGTTTCCTTCTTCGCTGCATCGACCAGCTTGACCTCTACACGAAGCTCAGGCGCATCCAGCTTGATCTCTGCCGTGCGTTTGGCCGATTGCTCAGTACTGAGCATCTGCAGCTTGTCGATAACCTGGGTCGCATCTGCAGCCTTCAGCGTCTGTTCACCAAGCTTCCAGTCGGACTCGTACGATTTTTTGTCAGCATCGACCTTGGTCAAGATCCATTTCTGTCCTTTCCAATCCACAGTCATGGCTCGCAGCTGCTCATAATCAAGTTTAACCGGATTTTTATCCATAAAGTCGATTTGGCTCAGGGTAAGCGGCTGTGTCTTCGTATCACTGAGCTGGAATACCTCCGGTGAGCCGCTGAACATCGCATAATGGAAACCTTGAATGGCTACCGGGTCACCTACACTAAGCGTATGGACAGTACCATTTTGCAGCGTGACTTTGAACTGCTGCGATGGCTTGGCAAGTCCAAATGGCGCCAAATCGGCCGCATTTGCATCTACTGTTTTATCTTTGCTGAGGGAAATGAAAGATTCAACCCAACCATCCGCGCTAAACTTATCGAGTGGCAGAGGGGATGGCTTCGTCATCGTCCAATTCCCGTCTTTACGCTGCATTTCAATCTCGTTATCGCCATTTTTTATTGAATAACTCGCTACTTCGTCCTTATTAATTGTGGCAAGTGCTACTGATGGTTCCGGCTTCTCCTTGAAAAAATCCTTGCTCTGGGCATACCAGAAGCCACCAATACACAGGATCACAAGTATAAGTGTCGGAATGAGTCGCTTCATCCTTTTCTCCTCCTCAACCAAATCGTTCCGCCAACGACCAGGAAGAGTAACGGGAATGCAAATAAAGTACCGTACAAAATCGTATTCGCCTGACTTCCTGTAATCAGTGCTTGCTGCAGTGCATCACCTTCACGAGGACGAATCGTTACTTGATCCTTCTGCTCCTGCAGCCAGCCTACGCTGTTCAGTGCAAAATCACGATTGCCCTGCTGCTGAAGGACCTCATCAACGAAGAACGAGGAACCGCCCAGTACGACAGCTTTAGGCTTCTGCTCCTTCGTTTCAACAACGTATCCCAGATTAAGCGGGCCCTTAATGTCCTTATCGTCCTTGGCCGTACGGTTGCTCATGAGCTGAACGATATCGGTTTCCCCATAAGCCGCATCCGTCGTCTTAAGAATCGCCGTAACTGGAAAATCAGCTACAGGTTGGTCCGCATTGATCGATACAGCCAAATTCATCATCGTTAACAAATTGTAATCCTGCAGCTTCTTGGTAATTGCATGGAAGCCATATTCAGGTATGATCGTGAGTGGATCGTACAACTGGCTCTGCTTCGGTTCAATCGCTATCGCATGCTGATCCTTGATTCCGTATTGGGCTAGCAGGCCATCGATATTTTTCCATTGGGTTGCCATATCTTTATTGAAGCCGAGTGCGATATACAGCTTGCCCTTGCCCTTCAAGTATTCATTGATAACGCTTGTTTCTTTATCGCTGATATCCGTTGTCGGACCGATAACGAACAGTACCTCGGCGTCGTCAGGAATTTTGCCTTCACGCAGTAAATTCAGATCAGCCAGCTCATAATTCTCGCCTTCCAGTCCAGTCTTCCACAAATTCATTTTATTAAGCGGAATTTCATTGTGACCTGACAAGAAATAAATTTTGCTTTTGGTTTTGGCGTTCAAATTAACCAGCGCTTGAGTCAGCTTCTCTTCTCCGCTAAATTTATACTCACCCTGCTGCTGTCCAGGCAGAAACATGTCGGAATAATACAAGATTTTCTTCTGTGTACCGCTTTCCAACACGAGTGTTCCTCCCGGATCAACGTCGTACTGCTTGGCCATTGCTGGCTGCTTTACGATATCGTAATCATCGGAGACGATTTTGGCATTGCGTTTCTTGTATTCCTGAATCAGCTCATCCACCTGGCGTTTGATATACGGATTGGTCTGGTCACTCGTCAAGGTGATGAAATGAACGTCATTATCAAGTGATTTTAACGTTTCCGTCGTTTTATCGGACAGGGTGAACTTTTTGTTTTGCGTTAAATCAACCTGCAAATTTTTCGTGGAGTTGAGAAAAATAGTCAGGATGATGAAAATACCAATTACCGCAAGCGATAATACGACGGCATTCGTACCGCGAATCCACTTATTCACTTAGACTTTCCCCCTTCGAGTTTCGCTTTTGCGAAACTGACTTCGTAAGCATGGACTTCGAGTTTCGCTTTAACGAAACTAACTTCGTAAGCATGAACTGAATTTTGCATAGCAAAATGATGCATATAGACTGCTTGTTTTACTGATTATCTCCAGCGTTTTCTCTCCAGCACTTGGACGCTGAGCACGATAAACACGATAATCAAGGTAACATAAAACAAAATATCGGCGAAATTCAGTACACCCTTCTGCAAGTTCATACCACGGCCGATTATGGAAAAGAGACCGAGATAGTCCTTAAGCTTACCACCAAGCAAATCACCTAACCATTCCACTGTCCAAAACATCAACAGAATGGCAAAAGCGACAATTCCAGTGACCATCTGATGAGCAGACAAGGAAGAAGCGAACAGTCCTACGGACATCATAGCCGCTCCAATCAAGAACATGCTCAGGTAAGATAGCCAAAATATAGGCTGATCCAGCGTTCCGTAAGCGCTCATAATCCAAGGGTAAATCAGGCAGCCTGCCACAAGCATCAATTGGACAACAGCGGCAGCCAAGTACTTACCGATGACAATTTCAGTGATGCTCGCTGGCGATGTCAGCAGTAGCTCATCCGTGCCTTGACGCAGTTCATCTGACATCAGTCTCATGGTCAGCAGCGGAATAATCAGCAGGAAGACGAACGTTACCGTACCAACCACCGGGCGAACATCGACAATATTAGGCGGGTTCAGGAAATTGGCGCTAAAGAAATAGCCTGAAATCAGAAAAAAGAAAGCAAACGCTGCGTACGCTGTTGGTGAGTAAAAGTATAGCTGCAGCTCTTTTTTGCAAATGGCCCCTATTCTACGCATTTGGATTCCCCCTCTTATCCGAAGAAACAGTGGTACCACTCTTTTTCGCCAGACGGGATGAATTGTTAGCAAGGCTCCCTGATGCACCATCACCTGACGCATTGAGATCAATCGCTTCATTCGTTGTGAGCTTGAGGAAGATATCCTCCAGGCTCAAACTTTCCTTGCGCATCGCAAGGATGGGATACCGCCGCTCCGCCATGCGGTAAAAGATCGCTTCGCGAACGTCCACACGATCCGTGGCGGACACGAGTACCCGCACGGTCGGCTCCGCCGCGACCGTGGAAAACAATGCCTGCCCTGCCGCAGGCTCGGCTGGCACAGCTTCCGCACCCACGCCGTGCTCGGGCGCGTCTGGATTCGGCTGCGGGGCAAGCGCAGCCGAATCGGTTGCTGCCGTCCCTGCGGCAGCGAGCACATCCGCCAGCGGCTTCACGCTGGCGATCTGCGGCAGGCTGCGCAGCTCGGCCAGTACCGCCTCGCGCGGCCCTTTTACTTCAAGCGAGACCTCAAACGTCTCGCCCATTGATTGCGCCAGCTGATCAGGATGTCCATCCAGTACGATGCGCCCTTGATTGATAATCAACACCCGATTGCATAACGTATTGATCTCGGGCAGAATATGAGTACTCAGCAGCACCGTATGATTCTCACCCAGCTCGCGAATGAGCTGACGAATTTCAATAATCTGTTTGGGATCCAATCCCGAGGTTGGTTCATCCAAAATCAATAAATCGGGATTATGCAGAATCGCTTGTGCCAGTCCCATCCGCTGTTTATAGCCTTTGGACAAGCTGCGCATAATCTGACGCTCCCGTCCCTGTAAGCCAAGACGTTCGATGACCTCACCAATCCGGTGTTTTTGCTGCTTCACAGGAATTCCGCGGAGATCGGCAATAAATTGCAAATACGACTGTACCGACATCTCAGGATACAGCGGTGGCGTTTCCGGCAAATATCCGATCTTCTGCCGGGCTTTCCGCGGATGATCGGACATCGATAAGCCGTCAATCGCAATGGATCCATGGGTCGGATTCAAATAGCCTGTAATCATCCGCATGGTCGTGGTTTTACCCGCCCCGTTTGGTCCCAAAAACCCGACAATTTCACCGCGGCTCATGGAAAAATCGATGCTCTGGACCCCTCTTTGGTTCTCGTACAATTTGCTGACCTGTTTTACCTCAAGCACCTCAAAACCTCCATTCAAAACGAATTATACCTTCTTCAAGCCATGTCCACTTTTCTGTCTGCTTAACCAAAGCAACCATAATATACAAGCCCAACAATAAGCCCAGCTTAAACGAATCTGAAAATTCGCTTAAAAAAATGTGTCTAAAACGTGAACAAAGCAACTTTGATCCCTGAAAACAAATAAAAGCCGTGAAATGAGATCCGCTCTACGCAGTCCTCATTTCACAGCTTTCTTTAATACTTTATATCCGTTCATTCAGCAGCTTCCTTAAGCCTCTGCAAGATGGTATATTCATCAGGGTATACCATCGCATATTGCGTTAAGCCAACGATTCGGAACAATCGTTCCAGATATGTAGATAAACCGCACATAAACGTGTAGAGATTACCTATTGCCCGTTCGCGAATAAGCCGCAGCAATACGGCTATCCCTCCGCCAGTGCTGGAGCTAACACGGTAAAAATTCAAAATTAATGCCCGCTTCTCAGTCTCCAAACCTCGTGGGGAATCACGGAACCTTGACAACAATACGTCAAACTGAATCGTCAAATCCCCATTCAGCTCCAATATTATCACTGAACCTGAATATCTGACCTTCATCGATAAAGTTTCCGCTAACGGAAGTACCATCTCGTTCGTTCCCCCTGTCGGATCACTTTGTAAATACATATCGGTAAGGTTAGTTAAATCGTTTCATCTTCCACCACACCTGTGGAGCTTCCCCCATAAACCATTTTACTCATTTCTGAAAAAGGTACCCAACCCAGCTCTTTGCGGCATACCTGCTCCCATTTACCATACCAACGTCGAGCCTCAGATTCTCGACCAGTTGAAATCAAAAACTCGACAAAGGCCTGGTATCCTTCTTCTTCTAGTGGCCGGATCTCTATCCATTGACCATAGTAAACTTCCGCAAGTTCACGCTTATCTTGGGTACTATAATACAACGCCATTTTCCGCAAAATACCGACCTGTTTGTCAACTAAAGATTCCCGGTAAGCCTCAAGCCAATCTACATAGTGCAGCTCGGGAATCAAATCTCCATACAACTGCTTTGCTTGATTGTAGAAATCGACTGCAAGCTCATAATCCGTTCCCCAGGCCTGATCCCCCATTCGTGTCAGGTTGTGATAATTGACTAAATCGACCTGTCCCAGCAATTGTTTATTAAAGCTGAGTGTCCCATCCTTGATGACAATAGCCGACTCCATCCGCAGCTCTTGTTTCAAGGTTTGCTTAAGCTGATGAATGATTACATACAGTTGATTATTCATTTTATCTGCGTCGACTTGCTGCAGCAGCACTTCCATCGCCCGTTCCTTTGGCGCTGACAGATCGGGCTGTATGAGCAAATAAACAAAAAGCTCCAGCGCCTTTTTCCGCTTCCATTTCACATTTTTAACTTCTATATCGGCATTGATGAATGTCAATGTTCCAAAGCAGCTAATATTCCAGCTTCGGTCTGTATTAGGCTTAGTTACGTTCTGTGCCCGCAGCCGCGACTCCCACTGCGTTATCCAAGCCGAATAAGAAGAGTTATTGACCAGTTCCAGCCATGCCTGGAGCTTAATATGCAAGCGATCTGCGTCTATGCGGCTTCCCCGCCATTTGGCTTGCAAGTACCGAATACCACATACTTGAAGCTGAATAGGCATATCACTGCTCAAAGCAGCCTCCAGACGATTCAGTTGGTTCCACAAGGTATCATCGATCTCACGCTCAGTCAGCAGTTCCGCTTCTATTCTCCGAATCCAATACAATGCAGCGTATTCATACGACAGCTCATCGCTTTTCACGGTAGAGAATGCAGTAATCGCTTGCTCCCATTGCTCACGTCGGCTATGTATAAGGCCTTTAATGAATTGTCCCCATGTATACAGCGTTGGATCGAGCCTCGATTTCTGCTCTGCATTTATACCAATTCGCTCCAGCTCCAATTCGCTTATATCAGATATCGGATCCAACAGGCGGTCAGCATATAGCTGCATACAGCACAGGTTCGCACCTGCTTGTATAAAAAGTCCCTCTGCCTCCTTGTATGCAGAGTCTTCGCCCTTTAGTGTATCGATTAAATATGAACCTCGAGCCAGTACATGAAGAACCTTCCCCCCCACGAAAGACTCTTTCCTTTCCCACTCCATATGTAAAAATTTCAGTAATGTCTGGGCATCCTGCCATTCTCCAATCCGTAAACAAACAGCAGCCAACTGCGCCATCGAATCCAACATCATGAGCTGTAAACCCATCCTAGCAAAGCCTTGAACAGCCTGTTTCAATAAAGCATAGGCTTCAGCCAGCTCACCCTTGTATGCACAATGCCCACCCTGAAGCTGCAGCAGCAACGCAGATTTGCAGACCCATGTGTTTGGTAGCTGATCGACCAGTTCCAAGCTTACGCTACCACCATCCATAAGAATCCTTTCCATACTCCAAACCGTTTCCTCATACCGCTGCTCATTCATGAGTTGAACCATAGTTTGAGCTGTCGTAATCAATTATTCACCCTCTTACTGGCTATTTTTCAAAATTCTGAATGAGCATTTCTATAAACCTGTGAGGTTGCTTCTATACCATCAAAACCTGATTAAAAAGAATTAATTAGTGCATTAAGCGTTTATTTTATTGATGACACTTGAGTTTGCATGACAGCTACCACTTGTTCGACTTCAGCACGGCCCTTCGAAGTCTGCGGTGTTTTTTGCAAATATACTTGTAGTTGTTCGACCGCTTGATCATACTTTTGCTGCTCCCGAAGACATAGCCCCACAAATCGATAGGCTTCAACATAATTGGGGTCACTGCTCAGCGGCTGTAAAACCACAATCGCCTGCGCGTAATCCTTCTTTACATAAAGTAGCTGCCCTTTTTTGAATAGCAGATCTTGAAATGCAGGATTATGTTGAAGTCCCGACTCAATAGTCGTGAACGCCCCATCCGGTTTATTTTGCAGCATCAAAATTCCGGCTTTGTTGTTATAGGCTTCTATTGTCCCAGGCGTCTTTTGAATGGTTTGATCATATTGAGACAACGCTTCTTCCAGCTTATTTTGCTGCCGGGCAATGTTGCCAAGTGCGAAATGGTATTTGCCTTCCCCAGGTTCTTTGTTGATTCCTTTCATTAACATCGGCTTGGCCTCTTCCAGCTTGCCTTCTTTGATCAGCTTCGTCGCCTGTTCATATTCCTGACTCGTACTTTCCACCTGCTTCGGAAAAAGAATCGGATATATATACCAGATCGCCGCTGCTAGAATGATGCCGATTAGACCCAGGACCCATTTGTTTTCTTTCATCTCCAGCCTCCAATCGACAATATCTTCCTTTATTTTCGCCGCAAATAGAAAAAGAGTCAACCCGAAGGTTGACTCTTTTTTGAGGTACATCTAATCCTGATACACATAGAATGTAACGGTGTTATATAATGAGCCATTTGCTTTGTTCTTCAATCCATTAATTTCCAGTTTGTATTCGCCCGGAATTCTTGTAGCGCTGTACTTAAATGCTGCATATGTCGTATCAATAACTGTGTAGGTTGCAGTTACAACCGTTCCATTACTTGTAAATGTAGCACCGCTAAAATCAAGCGTTGTCGACAAGTTTTCGCTAAATCCTACAATTAAGTAATCCGCAGCGTTACCTGCTGCAATATGGAATGCGCTAACACCACCAACATTATTCAATCCGCTATTTCCACTATATACCGAACCAGAAACAGTAGCAGTAGTGTTGTAAGTTAGATAAGTTACCGTAGTTACTGAATTTGAAGCTTTAACAGTAACTTGGAATTCTTTAGTACCAGAATTGCTGCCGCTGCTAACAGTAGCTGTTAATGTTACTACTGTGTCAGCTGCTTGCCGCACTACAACACCTGTGTTGCTAACCACAGCCGTGTTCGAGGAAGACCATGTAATGGTTGTTCCATTTGCTGCGTCTGTTGTTGCGAGAGTAAGGTTTTGTGTAACCGAAGTAGCTGAATCACCAGAAGTATAACCAATTACTAGCGCATTAATACTTGCAGCCACAGCTGTTTCTGAATTTCCAGTAGCTTTAACAAGAACAGTGAAAGCTTTAGTTGCAGTAATCGAACCCTTACTAATTGTCGCCGTCAAAGTTACAGATGTGTCAGCTGTCGGACGCGTAATAGTACCGTCGTTGCCAACTACAGCCGTGTTCGAAGATGACCATGTAACGGTTGTTCCATTAACACCTGTTGTTGGCAAGTTAAGATTGCTTTTAACGGATGTAGCTGAATCACCATTTGCATAACCAATTGCCAATGCGTCTTTAGTTGCATTTACATCAGCATTATCAGGTGATACTTCAACCTTACCGCCACCCACACTGATGATTATAGAGATAGCCGCAACTTTATCTGTATCACCAGTCAATATGATCGTGATAGTTACTGTAAATGCTACAATATTGACAGTTGAAGACACATTCAAGGCAAAGCTTGGTACTGTGGAACTTGCGGATACCTTAGAAATAGTCCCCGCGCCATCCAACGATACCTTGATATTTGCTGTAACTACCAAAGATTTTAATGTAGAGCCTGTCTGCGTTTTTACATTCGTGTTTGCACCCAGGTTCAATGCTGCCACGGAAGTGCTGCCACCTCCAGTTGTTGGAGCATTTACATTAATATTTACATTAACTGCCAGACTAGTCACGTAGACGGCATCTGTAATCGTACCTCTAAGTTGAACTTCTTTGCCTGCAGCTCCCGCTCCGATATTGATATTACCAAAGCTACCTTTAGTTGCTTCAATAATGGCACCGGAACCTACATAAGTGCTAGCTATTACTGTAGTTCCCTCTGTTACAACACGAACCAATGCTGTTTGGGACGCGTTAGTATCAATTTTCAATTCTACTACAATAACAATATTAACTAATTTAATAGAATTAGGGCTACCCGAAGCAACGACGATATTGTCCGCTTCAATGTTTCTGAGCGTAATTTCGCCTGTCTCACCAGGATCAAGGGTCAAAGTTCCTTTAACTATGGTCTTGGAACCATCAGCAGGACCATAAGTATCACTTGCAGTTAATCTGATATTTTTATACGTAATACCGCCGTTTGCGAGCAACTGCTTATCTGCTACTGAATTATTGGAGCTACCACTGCTGCTGCTGCTTCCGCTTCCGCCAGTTGCTGCACCAGTTACCGTAATGCCTGTGTCTTTGCCTAAGTAGCTAAGCTTATATACAGTTCCGCCTGTTTGCAAACTAGTTGTTAAAACAACTACCGTTGTGCTTCCGGATTTCAACTCTGCTTTGGTAACTGTCAAGCTGTTATCAAATGTGAAATCGGATGCAGACACTGTACCTACTGCTTGATTGAAGGTCACTTCTACTGTTGTATTGTTCGTTACGACAGCGGAGCTGACAGCTAATGTTCCAACAGCAAGCGCTTTTGCCTTAGTGATGATAGAGTCCTTGTTGTTCTTGAACTCATAGGCCAGACGAGCAACCGCTTGTCTTTCCGAGTTGTCTTTAGGACTGAATTTGACAGAGCCTGCTCCATCGTCAATCCCTTGCAAGAAGCCTACTTTGAAAGCAAGCGATACATGAGCTTTAGCCCAATCGGAAATGGTATTCAGATCGGATACCTTGGCATCAACAGCTACCTTGGTTGCTGTTTCCTCAAGACCTAGAGCGCGTATAAAGAATACAGCCAGCTCTTCTCTTGTTACTTTAGCATCAGGAGCAAATGTTGTTGCTGAATTACCTTGTGTAATATTGGATTGAACCAAAGCTCCGACAAAACCTCTGTACCAGCTGTTTTTGTCTACGTCTGTGAAGGCAGCCGCTTGGTCCGGATTTTCTTTCAATCCAAGGGACAACACGAGGATTTTGGCCAATTCGGCACGGGTGATCGATTTACGGGGTTGAAAGCTTCCATCCTCGTAACCACTGATTATCCCACTATCGACCAAGCTTTGAATTTCCTTTTGCGCGTAGGAATCCGCGATGTCCTTCAATGGCACTGCTGCAGCGCCCCAAGCTAATGCAGGCAATAGCAAACTGAACAACAGCGTGAACACAAGAACAGAGCTGATCTTACTGCGTGCTTCTTTCAAAAACATTGTTTCTCCTCCTCTTATTCTTTTGTCAATGAACATGGATCATCCAGTAAATGTGCAGCCTCCGAACAGAAAAGGGTTTACACATATTTACATGAATACATACATCATCTGTATCATACAATATCGGACCTTACAAAATTCTTACAAAAATCAACAAAAAAGCAGTCAGGACCTGATACAAAGGACCTAAACTGCTTCATATTCAACGAAATTCGATTATTTATTATTTAAAAGCTGTCCTCTTGTGACACCCAGTTGATTGGTTGCCTTCAATGTTTTCCATACTTGAGTCCCACTGATTTCGCCGCTCAACGCACGCTCGTACAAGGAAATAACCTCTTTGACCTTATCCCCTGTCTCCTCTAAAAACTCAATACGGAAGGAGGAGATACCCAGATCCATGAAGTTCCGTACATATTCAGCTCCAGATTGATCTACCGCATTATACACCGTATTCCGACAGCCTTCGTCAACTCGTACAGGATGTGACATGCCGACACGATCCTGAAGTGAAATACTGTGGTCCTCGCAAGGACGTCCGCAGTTCGTATAATCTGTTCCTTCACTGAGGAATGTACAATATACACAATGCTCAGTATGGAACATCGGCATATGCTGGTGAATAACGACCTCCAGCTTCGAGGTATCTGTCGCATGCAGCAGATCGACCATTTGCTGAATATTCAAATCATAAGATGGTGTAACTTTGTTCAAACCGGCTTCAAGAAACAGTGCTGCTGTTTTATGATTGGAGACATTCAGGGAAAAATCTCCGATCAGCTCAGGATGCTGCTCATTCGGCTGTTCGAGCCGCTGCTTTAAATAGAAATAAACAGCTCCTGTATTGCGAACCAGAATCGCATCCGGCTTCAGCTTCGAAATATTACGGAAATATCCGGTTTCCCCCGGCATATGAATGCGCGGTGTAGCAAGCGCAATACGCTTACCGGCGCGACGAGCTGCTTCTACAGCTGCGGGAAATTGCTTAATAAACTCGAAATCGGCGATCACCATATCGACATTGGTAGCAAGCGCCGCCTCAACCTGCTCCAGACTGCGGCATAAAGCGGTCATACGTACCTGCGGAGCGGCGGTAGCAAGTTGCTTCTGCGGAGCAGCTTGCGCAGGAACGTCTGCATAAGCATCGACACTGCGCTTCACGTATGCCCGCGGACGCTGACGTTCAGTCTCCAGCAGCTCTACAGCACTGCGGCGCATGCTGTTAAGCTCGCGCATCGGTACGATGAGTTCCCCTTCCAGCTGCACATCAAGTTCTCCGAGCTCTAGAATCGTGCCGCCCAATCGACCCAACTGCTCTGCGAATAACGCTTCATCCATCGGCCGCTTTTGTGCTTGTACCAGCGGTAGCTCCGACTCTACGTAGGCAGTATGCCCGGTTCGCGTATCGGTCCACCAGCTGCGAAGCGGTTCGCCCAGCGTTCCAGTTACTTTAATATTCACCGGAAAGGTACGGTAAGGCCGATCATTTTCGAATGATTGGCGCAGCCTTTTGTCCAGATGCGGATCATTCGTTTTCCATATCCGGTCCCCCACATGCAGGCACTTCAAGTCAACATCGTTGCGTCCGGCAATAATTTCGATCAATCCACCTGCCGCTTCACCCTCCAGCTTCACACCTCTACGGCGGATGTCGTATACACGACCGCCTTCTTCTTTTTTGGTCGGATCCCCCGCGTCAAAGCAGATGCCATCACCGCGTTTAACAGGAGCTTCAAGCTCACAGACCACGCCATCACGCAAAATTTGCTTCACACGACCCAGATAAATACCACGGCTTTTCGGATAGGTGCCTTCTACGAGCTGCTTGTTATTTGTACCCTTTAGAAATCCGTACGTAAACCCGCGGGAAAAGCTTTGCTCCAATTCACGCAGCTCCTCCTTGCTCGGTCTTACATCGCCACCGTCAAAATAGCGATCGATCGCTAGCCGATACTTGCTAACTACGTTTGCCACATACTCAGGGCTTTTTAAACGGCCTTCAATTTTAAAGGAAGTCACACCCGCTTCGATCAGCTCCGGAACCAGCTCAAGCGCCGCCAAGTCCTTTGGTGACAGCAGGTAGGCGATATCGCCCATCGGCTTTTGCACCCCATCCACCATTAAATCATACGGTAAACGGCAAGCCTGCGCACATTCTCCACGATTGGCTGAACGGCCTCCCCACATTTCCGAGGTCAGGCACTGTCCCGAATACGATACGCATAAAGCGCCATGCACGAACACTTCCATCGGCAGCTTTGCCTGATCACCGATTTGCTTGATCTGCTTAAGGTTGTTTTCACGCCCCAATACGACCCGTTCGATATCCCATGTCTTCGTAAACTCGACAGCCTCTGGCGAGGTGATCGTCATTTGCGTCGAACCGTGAATAGGGAAATCCGGTGAAATATCACGGATCATCTTCACGAGACCAAGGTCCTGCACGATAACCGCATCTACTCCCGCCTCGATACAGGCTTCAATCAGCTTTTGCGCTTCTCTCAACTCTTCTTCAAATACCAATATATTAAATGTCAAAAATCCCTTCACCCCATACAAATGAAGAAAGGACATAATATCCGGCAAATCATCCATTAAAAAATTGTTCGCTCTTGCCCGCGCATTGAATTTCTCCACACCGAAAAATACAGCATCAGCCCCATTGGCTACTGCTGCCCGTAAACAATCCCAGTCTCCGGCGGGTGCCAGTAATTCAATATCCGATCGTTTAATTGTTGTCATGCTTATATGCCTCCGAATGTTGTTCCATTTGCAAGTACCCGTAAAGGGAGTACCCGCAGTGATCTTTCTAAAATGAACGTGTTCCCATATGTTCACAGCTCAATACGAGCTTCTATATATACAGTGTAACAGAATTGTCAAGTCTAAAGCCACTGGAATTGCCTTCAAAAAAGGCAAAACTCATATAAAAATGTTGTGAAATTAGTCTTTTGTACAACTTTGACGTCTCTTCGCCCAAGTCTCTCATAAGTTAACAAAGGTCTGCATCCATGATATACTATTTGAGTAGTTTAACCGAGTGAAAATTGAGGGGTTTTTTTGAAGTTAACCAAAGTCCGGATTACAGGTGCCGCTGTCGGTCTCCTGCTAATCCTTATCGCGTTTGTATGGCTTTTTGTTTCCAATAAGGATTTGTCGATTCACATGGTCTATGTCACAAAGGGCGACAGCTTCGATACCGCGGCATTCGGACAGCTGAACCAGTCATTAGTTGCCAATTTACAGCTGGAACGACAGCCCCTCGATAAGCTAAGCTTACGGCAATTAAAAGCTTTTCATACCGTATACGTAGATCCTTCTCTACATGGAGCTTTATCCGTACAGCAGGTCGATATGCTGCAAAGCTATGTATCCCAAGGCGGACATTTGTTCCTTGAAAATGGTTTGGCATCTGATTTTCCATTAGATTTTATTGGCGCTAAACAATTGGTGGGACTCGCTCCACCAGATAAGATGAAGGCAAGTACACAGCCTCAAGAGGCGGGCTGGTCATCCTTCCAGTATCCCGAGGTCGAGCTGAATTTGCAGGCTATCCAGCAGTTATTCCGTCAGTTTACTGATAATTACCTGCAGCATGACGGGTTGGCTGATCTAGGTCGTTTTTCATGGGGACAAGGCTTGCTCGTATCTACGGCTGAACCGATCGTTACACTGAACGATACGACATTGTTTGCTTTGAACCGATATGGACAAGGGACCGTGTTTGTCAGCAGTGCCCTGCTGCCTAATCGCTATTATATTACAGGCTATGATTTGGCTGGCGGTATGGACGCAGCGCTGGGCTTCACCAAGCTTGCCGAGACGATGAACAGCAGCAATAAGCCTGCCTCTGGCGCCTTATATTTTGATCGCAGCCAACTGCCCTTGGCGCCTTATTTTCATTTCACCTTCTCTACAGGCAGCGCGCTGCTTCGCAGTGAATATGCTGCGTTTGTGTCCAAGGAGACGTTCGGCTACAGTGTAAAAAAAGTGCTTGGACCTTATGGCCGGCCTGCGATGGCCCATCAAAATCATTTTGAAGCAATTGAAGCGATTCGGGATGGTGAAGGCATTCAATGGGCGGAATTATTGAAGAAATACAATCAGCTTCCGTCGTTTTCACTCGTTCGCTCCTCTTTCCATTGGGGGCTGTGGCAGGAATCCGTTGCCGTTCACCTAAATACAGGTACGAACGAAAAACCTGCTTTTGTTGGTGAAACGGTGAATTCGTTTTATTCCAGCGGCACTCGTCTCATCAGCGAGGGACGTCCCATTCAGCTGGCACGTGATCCCAACTATCACTCACTGGGAGATGCCTTCCAGGAACCGTATCGTGCCTACCCGACCCTGGCGGATCTTAATGGCGATGGGCTGCCAGAGCTGATTGTCGGGTCATCTGACGGATCGGTCTATGTCTACCCTAACTTAGGCTCACAGCCTGAGGCTTATGCCGGGCAGGTGCTGCCGGAAAGCGCGGGCGCAGGTGAAGTGCGTAAGGGCACCAGCATCGCGGCGCCAGATGTCTTCGGGAAGCGGGAGCCACTTCGGCTGCTAAATGGGCAGCCGCTGCAGACTGGGTCATACGCAAGTGTAACCGCGTATGACCTGAATGCCGACGGTAGGCCGGATCTGATCCTCGGCCTATCGGACGGCACGCTTGCCGTCGCCTATGGCGCAGCCGGCGGCGCGTTTACACCGCCTGCCCCGCTGCTTGCGGGCGGGCAGGTCATTCGTGCCGCAGCACCTGTGGCTGCGGCTGTCGGTGACACCACCGGCGACGGTGTACCCGACCTCATTGTCGGGGATGCCGCAGGCGGTGTAATGCTCTATCACGGCCATCGCGAAGCGGGCCGCGAGGGCGCCGCAGGCGCAGGCGGCGTTAACTCCGGCGCAGCCGGGCAGCCGCTTGCCTTTGAACCGGGCAGCCTGCTGTTCAGGCTGCCTGCGGCTTACGCCGCGCCATCGCTGCGCGATGTCAATGGCGATGGCCGACTCGAGCTTGTGGTCGGCAGCTCGGAAGGCGATCTGCGTGTGTATACGCAGCAAGCAAACGGTCAATGGCAGGCTGACGGCGTGCTGGAAGGCTCTACGCTGAACCAGCTCGGCAATCATGCGCTCGTCGGAGGGCATAATTCCGTGCCGCTATGGTATGATCTGAATCACGACGGTAAAGATGATCTGATCGTCGGACAGCTCGAATTCGGGATGCCGACAACGGTAGATGATCCCAAGTTCCCTTACGCGGAGCAGCTGCAAGCTTTTATTCAATATAGTAAGGATCATTATCTCGAACTGTACCCGCATCTATTTGTCCATAATTTCACAAGCGATGCGCAGGAGAAAGAAGAGCTCGCACTGCATCGGCAGGCCTTTGATCGACTCGGTATTCCCTGGAAGATGCCGGGAACCAACCAACATACTTGGCGGATCAATAACCCTGATCCTACACAGACGCTGCGTAACGAAAGGGATGCCGGAATATGGTTTAACTTCGGCTTTAGACCTGCCAACATCCCTAATGAGCCGCGGCTGGGCGTGCAGTACAATTGGGGAATGCCTTTCCTGATGACAGATTCCACATCCGGTCTGCCAAGTCAGCCACCTATGCTGCTGAGCACACCTGCACCTGTACTTCGTCTTGATCCGCAGTATACGACGGAGGATTTGTTCGATTCCTATATTACCCAGGATATGCCGATTGATTATTTCGAGCATATCGAATATCATTTTCCAAGCCGAGTTGGCGAGCTGCTCGAATTTGTGAAATTTTTGGATCAAATTCGCAATCAGCACAGCTACAACTTTATGTCAGAGACGCAAATGGCGCGTTCAGTCCTTAATACCTTGACAACACAGGTAACCGTTTATCGTCCTTGGAGTGAAGTCGTTTTCGATCGAATCAAGCATTTGTTCGGTATGCGTACAGAACCTACGATTCGCATCAAACCGCTAACGCAAGGCGTGCCTGAACAGGCGGCCGAATACAAAGGAACACTTGGTGTTTCCATTGAGCGTGGTCAAGCCTATGCAGATCGTCCATTGTCAACAGAATCGGATATTTCCGATTGGCGCAATGATAAGCTGTATGTAGGTGTTCCGTTAACTACACTCGTTCGCTTTGAGAATTCGAAGCCATCTAGTGACAATGCCGTCCCTATTGCTGACTATTCATTATCGACTTCCGGTCCGCATTTATTGCGCAGCAATGTGCCGTATACACTGCACAAGGCACCCAATGAGTGGAAGCTTGAGCTTCAATCGGACGGTATGCAGCAAATACAGCTGAGAAGCGCAGTTCCCCTGAATATCGAAGGAGATCAGCTTCAGGTCGTGCAGCAGGATGGTAGCGATCTGTATACCGTAACCCATTTTGGCGCAGCAACGACGATTCTTATTCATTATTAATCGGTGCCAGCCGCCTTTATACTTAGTTATCAGAACTGCCCAAACAAGGAGGAAACCCACATGCAAGACCTGCTTTCCCAGTTAGAATCGCATATCCGCAATCGCTACGAAATAGAAGCCGATGACGATGAGTTTACCCCAGATGTCCATCTGTTCGATTACGGCTATGTGGACTCCATCGGCGCTACGGCGTTAATTGCCCATATCGAGCAAACGTATGGCATTCAGGTGACGAATCAGGACCTGATGCTGTATTCTATGAATACCGTGCGTGAAATCGCCGACTTCATCCAAAAAAAGACTGCGAGGTAATGACCTATGGAATGCGTCGTTTCTCTCGAAGGGCTGGCACTAAGCCAGCATGGCCAGCTGAAATACGCGGCCGCCTTCATCGACGAGCAAATTCGCGATATCCGGCTTGAAAATAATCATATTCATATTGTCCATGAATCACCCAAAGGCGATGCTGCGATTGAAGCACAAGTACGCCGCTTGATCGAACGTTTTTCACATGGTGATTTTGGCTTCAAAGAAAATATTTTGTTCGAGCAAAAGGTGAACACGCCCTATGAAGGCGATATTATTGCCGAGCTCGTAGACCGCAAAATCATCAAGGTTCTGGAGGAAGGCCTGTTCATTTTCCGTGAACCGTTTTCCAGTCTGATGCGCTTTTTTGACTATTCGTTCGTCTCTAAGGTCGGCAATCGCTTCGAAGGCATCAAAGAAGAGTCCTATCCCGCCGTTATTCATTGCGAAACACTGAATAAAACGAACCATTTTACTTCGTTTCCCGAGCATATCCATTTCTTGACACACCTGCGTGAGGATTTGGACATTATTGAAGCCTTTTCACAATCCATTCGGGAGTCCGGTGGCTGGAAGTCAGATGCTCCGCTCGATATGAACACTACGATGCCATCACCAAAGTTCACGATGAACCCTTCGACCTGCTATCACTGTTATGAGGGCTTGCAAAATGAAACGCTGGAGGGTGACGGTCTTATCGTTTCCGCTATTTCCAAATGCCATCGCTTTGAATCTCGTAACCACAGCGATTTTGGACGTTTGCTGGATTTCAGCATGCGCGAAATTATTTTTGTCGGTAAACCTGAGTTTGTTAAGGAAAACCGCCTGCGCGCTATCGAGTATATGAAAGAATTAGCTGTCGAGTGGAATGTTGACTGTATGCTTGAAATTGCCAATGATCCTTTTTTTACCAATGATTTTCAAACAAAGGCTTCTTTTCAACGCAATCAGGAGATGAAATATGAGCTGCGTCTGACGATACCCCACATTAAAAAATCGATTGCCTGCGGATCGATTAATTTCCACAGCAACACGTTCGGCAATGCCTTTCAAATTAAAATGGGTAAACGTCCCGCTGTTACCGGCTGTGTAGGCTTCGGGATTGAACGCTGGACTTTTGCCTTCCTGGCACAGTTTGGGTTGGATGAAGCCGATTGGCCGGCAACGTTCCGCGAACAGTATCACGCTTGGCAGCAAAAGTCTCTGTAAATTCTCACTCGTTATGCATTATGATGCACAAGCTCGCTGACGTAATCACTAATCAATTACGTACTATAAATTCTTTATCACTAAACAAAGATGTGGGTTCCTTATGAAACTGATCGCCTTTTTCCGTAAAAACAGCTTCGTGCTGCTGCTGCTCGCCGCTTTTGTGCTATCGGACGTTCTGATCTCGATGTGGGACCCGATGGTCACCTCGCGGCGTTTTTACAAAAATGACTTTACCAAAACCTTATATCATCACGGCTGGCTGGATCATGGACCGGTTTTCTTCGGAAATTCCTCCGTCACAGGTGCCTATATCGAAGAGCAATCCAAATCGGGGCTCATTGAGCTGGGACTGTCCTACGGGAAGCTAACCGACCTGCAGGCGCTGCTGGAGCGGCAGCTTTTTCATGTCAAGGATCAGCTTGTTATAGCCATTGACGTACATACGATGATCGACAGTCTGGAAACGGACCCGACCTATCAGTGGTTCAAGCCCTGGTACCAGCCCTATGTGTATACTTATCGCGACTATTTTCGGGATTCCGGCAGTGAAGCCGTTCGGCAGCTGTATGAGGGCACACTGGAGCTGAACCGCTCCAAGCTGTTCGCTTACGTGCCTCGTTGGATTGATAAGGAGCTTTATTATGGCAAAAAAGCCGATGATGAGCTGAAGACCAAATGGGATGATTACGAGCGCCGCTTCGGCTGGATGTCACAGCCTGACTACAAAGATAATTTACAGGCACTCGATTCTATTTTGCGATATGCCGATGATCACAAGCTGCCTGTACGTGTGATCTGGATGCCCTGGAATCCGGCGTATCCGGTTCCCAAATATATGGCAGGCATACAAACCACAGTGAATCAAAAGCTCGCTCAGCATCAGGTTCCTGTGCTGGATCTGCTAAGTACCTACAAGCCTGCGCAGTTTCATGATCTCGTCCATTTGAGCCGTGAAGTCGGGGCTCCCGTATTCACCAAGGAGGTTGACGCATGGCTCCAATCCCTCGCAAAATCGTCGAAGTAATTGTGTATACGGTGATGCTCATTATTGTTTTGATCTATTTTACAGGTAAAGGATTGTTTATATACGAGGGGTTCTGAGCCTCTTCAAGGCTCGGCCATCTTTCATTCAAGGGAGTCAGGTTATGTGGTATTTGAACATGAACGCAGTCATGGCCATGTGTGGAATGATTCTCATTCTGGCGCTTACCCGCTGGTGGCCCCACAATAAACGCATATTACTGCTGGCGTTCAACCTCAGCTTCCTGCTGGTGTTCAGCAAGAAGCTTTTTGTCTTTTACATCATCTATACGATTGTGAATTATATCGCATTTCGATTCTTGTGTCAGACCACCTCCTGGCGCAGAGGCTGGTTCATTACTCTGATCACACTGAACATAGCTGGCGTTTGCGGAATGCGTATGTACGGAATGCAAATATTTGAAAACCCGTTGTTCGATACGGTGATGCTGCTTGGTTTGATCTACAACGTGCTGAAGGTTATCGATGCGCATTATTTTGCTTATTTTATCGGTAAAGATGCTCGTGCCGGGCTGATTGATTACGCTAACTATATTCTTTTCGTGCCGACCTTTACTTCAGGGCCTATTCTTAAATTCCGTGATTTTATGGCGGATACGAAACAGCCCTACAAGCTGACTTCATCGCAGGTTGAGGACAATGTCAAACGAATTATTATAGGGTTATTCAAAAAAATCGTAATCGTCACCTGGATGACCGACGTATTCAACCATATGCAGCAGGGTGAGCTCCATACGCATCAATCACTATTTCTGATGGTCTGGTTCTACGCGCTCATTTTTTTCGATTTCTCAGGTTATTCCGATATCGCCATCGGCTTTGGCCGCTTAATGGGCTATAATATTCCGGAAAATTTCAAAAAACCGTTCCAGTCGCCGACCTTGACTCAATTTTGGCGCAATTGGCATGCAACACTAGGGGATTGGTTTCGCGAGCATATTTTCATGTTTTTTTCACGTCAAGCTCCAAGCAAAATGACAGCAGCAGGCTTGTCCATCCTCATTATGGTGCTGATTGGTCTCTGGCATGGCTTTAGCTGGCTCTACTTTTTCTACGGGCTTTATCACGGAATCGTCATCGCATTGGAAAATTTGCTTGGCAAATCGACAGTCAATAAGAAAAAGGTATCACGCACCTATTTTCTCGCCCGCTGCGCGCTCACCCAAGCCATTGTAACCTTCTCCGTCATTATCTACAGTGGTAACACCGAAACCGTATGGAAAATTTACCGCGGACTGTTTAATTGGCCTTTTTAACCGAATGCGAATAAAACTGACAGTCCGCTTGCTTGTTTTCAACCGGAAGAGATCCTTGATCCGGCTGTACTCCATTCTTTCCAAGTACCCAGAGTCTCTATCCGGTTATCCCGGATAAGAGACTCTTTTCATGAGACGCTGAGCTCGACCTTCTGCAAGCTGTAGGTACTCCATTTAGATAAAAAGAGTGAACCGGCTATGTTATATCATGGGTTTGAGTTTACCATCACTTGAATGCCTGAAGGAGGATCACTGATTACTTTTTCAGCTTGGTACGCGATACCTTTGCTCTGGCACCGCCTGCGTCCCGTTTCTTCATACTACGGCTGCTAACTGTACATACTTCATCTTTGACAGTGCAGGATACAAAATGATGTGGAACTGGAACACAATGATGCCGATTGATAACTTCAACAGGATGAATAACCGGTACCGGTTGTGGATAGTAATAATTGCGGATCACCTGCGTTGGATCTGTAAAAACCGGGTCAGCCGGCGGACATTGGAAATTGTTATTGTAAGCCAAATGGATCATCTCCTTCTCTGTGAATGGTACAGTATATGTGGGTCTTTCATTCGCGCTTGTTCATTCGCCTAGTAAGCAAGTAAATGTATACCCATTGCAGATATGAATGTCCTCATCTTGCACTTTGAGTTAACAAGCAAACAATGTTATAATTTGCTATAGTGCGTACACGCGTACATTTCTTATTTTTCCGGAGGTGTCTTATGAAGTTAGGCGTATTTGCCGTATTATTTGCCCAGAAATCTCTTGAAGAAACCCTCGATTACATTGCTGCTAAAGGCTTGGAAGCGATTGAAATTGGTACAGGTGGCTACCCAGGAAATGCTCATTGCAATCCGGAAGTATTATTGGCTGATGAAGGAAAGCTGAAAGCTTTTAAAAAGGCGGTAGAATCCCGCGGGCTCACTATTAGCGCACTTAGCTGCCATGGTAATCCACTTCACCCGCAGCATCCTATTGCATCAGATCATCATAATACGATCCTCAAAACGATAGAGCTGGCTGAAAAGCTGGAGGTTCCTGTCGTCAATACATTCTCTGGCTGCCCGGGTGATCATGAAGGTGCCAAATACCCGAACTGGCCGGTAGCACCATGGCCTAATGATTATCAGGAAATTCTGGACTGGCAGTGGACGAACAAAGTTATTCCTTACTGGACTGAAACTGGTAAATTCGCTTCTGACCGCAATGTAAAAATCGGTCTTGAGCTGCATGGCGGTTTCTCTGTACATACCCCAGCTACGCTGTTGCGTCTTCGTGAAGCTGCAGGTGACGTTATCGGTGCTAACCTCGATCCAAGTCATATGTGGTGGCAGGGAATTGATCCAGTACAAGCGGTTCAAATATTAGGCCGCGCCAACGCTATCCATCATTTTCATGCCAAGGATACGACTATTGATCCGATTAATGTTAATAAGCATGGTGTTACCGACATGCAATCCTACACCTTGATGCTGGATCGCGCATGGCAGTTCCGTACTGTCGGCTACGGTCACGACTTGAAAACATGGGCTGATATCATCAGCGCTCTTCGTCTTGTCGGCTATGACTATGTGGTTAGTATTGAGCACGAGGATGGCTTGATGTCTGTAGACGAAGGCTTTACCAAAGCCGTACAAAACCTGCAGCAAATTTTGATTAAAGATCCCGTTGGTGAGATGTGGTGGGTATAATCACAGTGTAAGGCTCTGCTTTGACAGAGGGCTTGACTGATGATTATTGAAGAATATGTGTTTTGAAAAGCTGAGGGTTCATATTCCTCGGCTTTTTCAAGTCATATCTGAATATGCAGTCCTGCCATAGATTGGTTTAACTGATAGACATACAAAAAGCCCTTGGACTCGGGTCCAAGGGCTTCTCTTCGTTATAGGGAAAACTCATAGTAGGTGAAGCCTGTGTGAAATACCTAGATTTTACCCATCCAACTCATAACCATTACAGCATCCATCACTAAAAAAACGACCAAGCTAATTCCACCGAACCCGATGGCAAAAATATTTTTTTTAGGAGATGCCAGTAAACGTACAACACCAATAGCGATTACAATCGTAAACAAGATCACGAATACGTCAAACCCGTTAAAAGTTGATGCGGCTTGCGCTGCTTTTGCTGCCTCTTCGGCCAAAAACATCGAGAGACCTCCTCATGGTTACAAAATTGCTTATATTCTATCTTAGCTTGACTAGCTGCGAAGTGCAAGTGATTTGCTGAAGTGTAACAACTTTGTCAACATTTCTTGCCTTTGCGTCGATGCTTTTTCAAAAACAACTGTGTATCTATACAGTGTCCATTGCTTCTAACATTTATAACTCCCGATTTGATAAAATGTTAGGCCAACTGCTCTATATATTCAGCGGATCTCGCTTTATCTCGCTCCAGAATGGGCTTAAGATACTTCCCTGTATAGGAGCCTTTTACTTTGACGACCTCCTCAGGTGTTCCCGTAGCCACAATCGTACCGCCTTTGCTGCCGCCCTCGGGACCGAGATCAATCATATAATCCGCTGTCTTGATGACATCCAGATTGTGCTCGATGACAAGAACACTATCCCCATTATCTACCAGCTTGTGCAGCACCTTAAGCAATCGATCAATATCGTGAATATGCAATCCTGTTGTTGGCTCATCGAGAATATAGATCGTTTTGCCTGTGCTTCTGCGATACAGCTCAGCTGCAAGCTTCACACGCTGCGCCTCTCCACCCGACAAGGTTGTCGCTGGTTGTCCCAGGTCCATATAACCGAGACCTACCTCAAGAAGTGTATGCAGCTTACGATGAATCCGAGGCACATTTTTGAAAAATTCGCATGAATCCTCGATCGTCATACCCAGCACATCGGAAATGCTTTTACCTTTGTAATGAATTTCTAATGTTTCCCGGTTGTACCGTTTGCCTTTGCAAATCTCACAAGGTACGTACACATCCGGTAAGAAATGCATCTCGATCTTGATGATTCCGTCCCCGCTGCAGGCTTCACAGCGTCCACCCTTCACATTAAAGCTGAAGCGCCCTTTCTTGTAGCCGCGAACTTTAGCCTCATTCGTAGTAGCAAACAAATCGCGTATATCGTCAAATACCCCTGTATAGGTGGCTGGATTGGAGCGTGGTGTTCGTCCAATTGGCGATTGGTCGATCTCGATCACCTTGTCCACGTGCTCAAGTCCGATAAATTCTTTATGCTCACCTGGGCGTACCTTGGCTCTATTTAATTCCTTGGCTAAGGTTTTGTACAAGATTTCATTAATTAAAGTACTTTTGCCTGATCCGGAGACACCCGTTACACAGGTGAACACACCTAACGGCAGCTTAACGTTCACATTACGCAGGTTATTTTCCTTAGCTCCCTTGATTTCCAGCCATTTCCCATTCGGTTCCCGTCGGGAGGCAGCTATCGGGATAAATTTCTTGCCGCTTAAATATTGGCCTGTTAGCGAATGGGGATCATCCATAATCTCCTGTGGTGTTCCCTGGGACACAACCATTCCGCCATGCACACCAGCGCCAGGACCGATATCGATAATGTAGTCAGCTGCCATCATCGTGTCTTCATCATGTTCTACTACGATCAGGGTGTTGCCGAGATCGCGCATATGCTCAAGCGTCTGTATTAACCGCTCATTATCACGCTGATGCAGACCGATGCTGGGCTCATCCAAAATGTAGAGTACGCCCATCAGGCTAGACCCGATCTGTGTTGCTAATCGAATCCGCTGCGCCTCACCACCGGAAAGGGTTCCCGCTGCGCGATGCATTGTGAGGTAATCCAGCCCTACATTAACAAGAAAGCCTAGGCGTGCCTTGATTTCTTTGAGAATCAATTGGGCGATCTGCATCTCTCTGTCCGTCAACGACAAGGAATCAAACCATACCGCTGAGTCACCGATGGACAACGAAGTGACATAAGCAATATTTTTCTCATTGATGGTGACAGCCAGCGATTCAGCCTTCAAGCGCTGACCTTTACATTTGCCGCACGGCTTCGAGCTCATATAGCTCTCGATATGCTCACGAATGCCTTCCGAGAACGTATCCCGATAACGACGCTCCAGATTATGAATAATTCCCTCGAACGGAACCATCGCTTCTTTCCTGAGACCCATATCATTCTCGTAACGGAACCGTACCTTCTCACCGCCTGTACCCAGCAGCAGCTTCTTCATCTGCTCGGGGGTTAAGTCGGCCACAGGAGTCGTCCGTGATATCCCATAATGCTCACATACGGCTGCCAGGAACTGCGGATAATAGTTCGATGTACTGCCCGCCCAAGCTTCAAAAGCTCCCTGCTCGATCGATAGCTGTGGGTTCGGTACAAGCAGATCTGGATCTATAACCATTTTACTGCCTAATCCATCGCAATCGGGACATGCTCCGAAAGGACTGTTGAAGGAAAACATTCTGGGAGCCAGCTCTTCAATGCTGAATCCGCATACCGGACATGCCAAATTTTGGCTGAACAACAGCTCTTCCTGATCGATAATATCAACGAGAACTCTGCCCTCACCGAGCTTAAGAGCCGTTTCCAACGAATCGGCCAACCGACTCTGCACATCGTCCTTAACGACGATACGGTCAACGACCACTTCGATATTGTGCTTTTTATTTTTATCGAGCTCGATCTTCTCGGACAAATCCATCGTTTCGCCATTCACGCGCACGCGCACAAAGCCCTGCTTGTGAATATCAGCCAACAGCTTGGTGTGCTCGCCCTTGCGACCCGAGATGATCGGAGCCAATATCTGCAGACGTGTTCTCTCGGGATATTCCATAATCCGGTCTACCATCTGCTCAATGGTCTGGGAGGTAATCTCGATCTTATGATCGGGACAATGCGGACGCCCGATACGAGCGAACAACAAACGAAGATAATCGTAAATCTCGGTGACCGTTCCAACGGTAGAACGCGGGTTACGGCTTGTCGTTTTCTGGTCAATGGAAATCGCCGGAGACAGTCCCTCAATGGAATCCACATCCGGTTTGTCCATTTGCCCTAAAAATTGCCGCGCATAAGCAGACAACGACTCTACATAACGGCGCTGCCCTTCAGCATAAATGGTATCAAAAGCAAGCGACGATTTGCCTGATCCGCTTAAGCCTGTAAGTACAACAAAACGATCCCGTGGAATCGTAACATCTATATTTTTCAAATTATGCGCTCGCGCGCCCTTGATCACAATATTGTCTCTGATCACGTGCATAACACCATCCTTTTGATTTCAACGGATTGTCAAGCGTCTGCCATCTTATCCATTATAAACGATTCAGCCGATTACTCCTATCCACTACAAATCGGCTTTTAATTCCATGACGGCATCTCGAAGCTCAGCCGCTCGTTCAAATTGCAGGTTTTTGGCGGCATCCTTCATTTCTTTTTCCAACCGTTCGATCAAGGACATTTTATCCTTTTTGGACATTTTGGCGCCCTTAATATCGGTCAAATAGTCAGCCTTCTGCTCGGCTACCTTGACGGCCTCGATCACATCACGGACTTTTTTCTGAATCGTTTGTGGTGTTATACCGTGCTGCTCATTATGGGCGAGCTGAATTTCACGACGGCGGCTCGTTTCTCCCATAGCTTTAGCCATCGAATCCGTAATTTTATCCCCATACATGATGACACGTCCGTTGGAGTTCCGGGCTGCCCGGCCAATTGTTTGAATCAACGAACGCTCAGAGCGCAGGAACCCTTCCTTATCGGCATCCAGGATGGCAACAAGCGATACCTCCGGCAAATCAAGACCTTCCCGCAGCAGGTTAATACCGACGAGTACATGAAACACACCGAGCCGCAGATCACGTAAAATTTGCATCCGCTCCAATGTCTTGATATCGGAATGCAGATAACGCACTTTAATGCCGATTTCCTTGAAATAATCCGTCAAGTCCTCCGACATTTTCTTTGTTAACGTAGTAACAAGCACACGCTCATCCTTACGGATACGTTCATTGATTTCTCCCAGCAAGTCATCAATCTGACCCTTGGTCTTCCGCACTTCTATAATCGGATCAATCAAACCGGTAGGTCTAATAATCTGCTCCACCATGACCGGACAATGCTCCAATTCATACGGTCCCGGAGTAGCCGATATAAACACAGCCTGGGTGACCTTATCCTCAAATTCCTCAAACCGCAGTGGTCGGTTATCCATTGCCGATGGCAGCCGAAAGCCATGCTCCACAAGCACTTCCTTCCGTGCACGGTCGCCGTTGTACATCCCGCGAATCTGCGGCAGCGTCACATGAGATTCATCGACCATGATCAGCATATCATCCGGAAAGTAGTCGAACAGCGTATAAGGTGTTGCACCTGACTCACGAAAGGTTAACGGTCCCGAGTAGTTCTCGATCCCTGAGCAAAAACCCATTTCCTGCATCATCTCGATATCGTAGCGAGTCCGCTGCTCCAGCCGCTGAGCTTCAAGCAGTTTGCCTTTGGCATTGAGCTCCGCCAGTCGTTCCTCCAGCTCCCGTTCGATATTGACAAGGGCCCGTTTCATCGTATCCTCATGGGTTACGAAGTGGGAAGCCGGGAAGATCGCGATATGGTCCCTCTCACCCAAGATTTCTCCCGTTAATACATCAATTTCTGTAATACGTTCAATCTCATCCCCGAACAGCTCCACCCGAACCGCATGCTCACTATGGGAAGCCGGGAAGATTTCCACAACATCACCGCGAACACGAAACGTGCCGCGCACAAAATTCATATCGTTACGCTGATACTGGATGTCGATTAAACGATGCAGCAGCTCGTTACGGGAGCGCTCCATACCTACTCGCAGCGAAAGAACCAAATTGCGGTATTCAACTGGTGAACCCAAACCGTAAATACACGATACGCTGGCAACGACTATCACATCACGCCGTTCAAATAAGGAACTGGTCGCGGAGTGCCGCAGCTTGTCGATTTCTTCGTTAATACTGGAGTCTTTTTCAATAAAAGTATCTGAAGAAGCAATATAAGCCTCTGGTTGGTAGTAGTCATAGTAGCTGACAAAATAAGAAACTGCGTTGTTAGGAAAAAATTCTTTCAGCTCACTGCATAGCTGAGCGGCGAGCGTTTTATTATGAGCAATCAACAGCGTTGGCCGATTGAGCTTGGCAATGACTTGGGCTGCCGTGAACGTTTTACCTGTACCTGTCGCACCGAGCAGCGTTTGATGCTTTTGTCCGGATTGGATACTTTGCAGCAGCTGTTCTATAGCTCGTGGCTGATCGCCCTGAGGCGTATAATCCGAAATCAATTCAAAGGGTTTGTTGCTCATCGTCACTTCGTTCATTCCATCACCGTCCATCGAATGATCAATTTTTCTAAACTTTTGACCGCTTGCTTCCGATAAATAATATGCAACTCTCGACGAAGTCTTACATCCATCGACAATGAGCTGCATAGGAATACCTGTTCCCATGTATTATACCTTTTTTCATCTTTTGTTGCAAACTGAGAATGCTTCCAACTTTAACAAGTTGACCCTGGAGGCAAGACATAATTGATCCATAGAAGGCCAGCATTTTACTCATTGTAAGGGTGGTAGGAAAAGTGGATTTAACAACGATTTTAGGTCTTATTATCGGTTTGGGTGCTTTGATAGGGGGATATATGTGGGATGGTGGTCATCTCGATGCGCTTATCGTCCCCAGCGCCATGCTCATCATTTTTGGAGGTACGGCGGGAGCCGTTGCTATCAGCTTTCCGATGTCGCGTTTGAAAGAAATTCCGAAGGCGCTTGGCATGGCTTTCAAGGAAAAGAAACGTGATCCCAACCTGATTATTGAAGAGCTTGTTGATATGGCTACTGTAGCCAGACGGGAAGGTGTTCTCGCGCTGGAGCAGCGGGCTCAGGAAAACCCGAACGATTTTTTGCGTGATGGACTGATGATGGTTGTTGATGGTACTGATCCTGAATTAACCAGACAAATCCTGGAGCTGGAAATGGACGCCCTGGAGCATCATCATGAGGGCTGGGCCAAAATCTTTGAAACTGCGGGTGGATATGCACCAGCTATGGGGATTATCGGAACCGTTATGGGTTTGATTCATGTCTTGGGCAACCTTTCTGATCCAGGCACATTAGGACCTGCCATCGCAGTAGCGTTTACCGCTACTTTGTACGGGGTTTCCTCAGCCAACGTGATATATCTCCCACTCGCCACTAAGATCAAGATTCGCAGTAAGGAACAAATTTCCGAAATGGAATTGATGCTGGAAGGCATACTGGCTCTGCAAGCCGGTGAAAATCCACAATTGATTAAGAAAAAGCTGAAATCGTTCCAGCATCAGAGCCATAAGAAAGCTGAAGGCGCAGGTGATCCAGGTGGCGAGGAATAAGAAGAAGCATCCTGAACATGAAAATCATGAACGTTGGTTAATCACATATGCGGACTTGATTACACTGCTCTTAATCTTCTTTGTGATCATGTATGCGATGAGTAAAATCGATACTGATAAATACTCCGTGCTTGCCCAATCCCTGAATTTCCAATACACCAAAGCGGAGTCGGTGATGCCTGGCGGTGATGGAGTGCTTGGTCGTGTCAATGTATCCAAGGCGGACGAAGGTAATAAGAACCAAAGTGCCGACAAGGATAAGAAGGATAAAGAAGATAAGGAACAAAAAGAGCTTCGTGAAAAACAGCTTCAGGATCTGATGGAAAAAATACAGCAATACATACAGCAGCAAAACCTGCAATCCCAAGTATTTGTCGCTAATACACCGAGAGGCATTACCGTAACCTTGAACGATCTGTTTGTATTTGACTTGGGTAAAGCCGATTTGAAGAAAGAAGCTTATCCGATTCTGAATCAATTAACGAGTTTGTTCCCTACCTTGGACTCAACCATCAGTATCGAGGGTCATACGGATGATCTGCCGTTAGCTACCGGATCGCTGTTCAAGGATAACTGGAGACTTTCTTCCGAGCGTTCGCTTTCTGTACTTCGCTATTTTACAGATACGATGGGTCTGGATTCCAAAAAATTTATGTCCAGTGCGTTTGCGGATACGCATCCGGTTGTCAATAATGATTCCCCTGAGAATCGTTCAAAAAACCGCCGGGTTGAAATCATTGTGTTGCGTGAGCCTACAAAGCCTTAACACCCATCTGT
Source organism: Paenibacillus sp. FSL H7-0331 (assembly GCF_001956045.1). The sequence continues at coordinate 39,901 of NZ_MRTH01000014.1, forward strand.
TGAGTGTATCAGTTAATCTGCCTTCAATCCATAATCATGAGCCATCCTGCATGGCCATGGTTCAAATCAGAGCTTGTACGTTGTATAGCCAGCTCTCAGTATGGATAGTAAAAAAAGCTATCGGAATTAATTTCCGGTAGCTTTTTTGTTCCTTGTGGAACAATTTTTATTTTATATGTTCTACATAATCGAATGAATCTTTAAAAAGGAGTCCTATTTGTTCCCATCATTTGCTTATCGTACCCGGGAGCTTTCTACGTAAATATCTCCAAAAATGTACCGGTCTCTCCTCTACATAGTAAGGTGCATCCTGATCGGGAACGAGAAGAATACCCAACTGATGATGCTCTCCAGAGAACATAGGTCGCTTCAAAAATTTACTCTCTCCAGCCAGGTTCAGTACCTCCAGCTTGCAAAAGGCCGAATTCAACTGCATCGCATGGTGCAATTCATGTTTGGACCTAATCGGCAGGCCGTTGACTTTATGGATAATCTCACCTGCTTGTATACCCATCTCATCCCCTGCACTTCCAGGCAAGACTCCCAATATTTTTAATCCGCGTGGGTCTTCCACAAAATACGGCTTTCGATTCGATTCGTCCCAACGGCTGTACATTCTTAATCCTTCGTGAAGCAATATGCAGCCCAGACATGCAATCAGGGTCGCAACAGGCCCTAAGTAAGCGAGAGCCGCCAGCAGCAGCACCGCACCCGCATACATGAACAACAGATTAGAGCTAAGCTTGGCTTTCTCTTCCGGCAGCCGGGATAGCGTGATATCAGCAAACCCGATCATCATCGGAAAACCGATAATTGTCCAGCCTCCGCTCCATAGTCCTGCACCCAGCAGTGGTGTCCAGGGCAGCAATGTGCCTCCACCTTGAAAAGGGACCACAAGGAATAACACAACCGGCCAAAATCCCTGCAGCTGATAGCCTCCGACGATTTTCCCGCGTTTGCTCTCGTAGAACATGGGTGTCCCTGTACGAGCCCCCCTCGTGCGAACCAGTAAGGCTTCCACTACGTGCAAGATCGCAATCAATGCCAGTAAGGAGGGCATATTTAATGCAAGCAAAGGCTCCGTCAACCAAGATAGACCGGTTACTGTATGTAGGGTGGGGATGAATATCCATATCGATTGCAGGATGCCGATAAGCCCAATCGCGTAAGCCCAGCATAAAAATCGCACCCGAATAAAGAGCAGCAGCAGAGCGATAACCCATAATATAAGTACAGCCTCGACTTGTATCGTTGCGCCAATGAACGCCATCACAATAGAAGCTGCAATACCCCCGATCAAGCCCCACAGCAGCGTCTGCCACGTTTGCGACAGTATCGAATGCAGCTTGGTATGAAACAATTTACGCTCCAGACTTATTTGTCTGCGGTATTGTAAAATGACAAAACATATACCAACATAATAAAAAGGATTGATCAGTAATTGAAGCAGGGCCTGCAGCCCTTTAAGTGCGATCTCCATAAACACGTTCATGTGGAAAGCTCCCTCTGCAACAATAAAATAGGAAGGCGGACGTATCCACCCTCCTCACTATGATTCGACGCAGAGCAGGCCGATTCCTGCCCACCTCTTCATATAAACCTTACGCACTCAACGGATCAAGATTCCTGATGCTGTTACATTTGAATTGTTATTTGGTCATAATGGACTGCAAATGCTGCGTTGCTGCCTTGAGCTGCAGATCATTTTTGGGATCTTTAATTTCTGCCAAAATCATCTTCTCCAGACGTGTCGCTGTTTCAGTATCGACTTCACCGGTAATCGGTAGATTTTGCATCCGCTGGAATGCTTTGACCGCCAGAGCTGTTTTTTCACTAAAATAGCCATCCGCACGTTCCGGATTCAAGCCAAGTCCCTTTAGCATCGTTTGCAGATTTTTAACATCTTCACTGCTCGAATCCTGCACCAGAGTTGTCTTCTTCGTTAACGGAGCTACTTTAAAATAAGCAGGCTGATCAATGGCAATATCAGGCGCGATCCCTTTTTTATGAATCCAGGTACCGTTTGGTGTGAGCCATTTATATACCGTCATTTTGATATTGCTGCCATCGCCCATTTCTTTTTCAAATGTAACCTGCACGGTACCTTTACCGTATGTGGTTTCCCCTATCAGCTTGCTGCCGGAGGAATCATGCAGGGCTCCCGCCAATATTTCCGATGCGCTGGCACTGCCTTTATTGATCAGTACCGTCACGGGATAATTTTTACCTGTGCCCTGGGAGGTGGTGTCCTCCTGCTCACCCTTGCGGTTCTCAATCTTCACAATGGGTTTCCCCTTAGGTACAAACGGTTCGACAATTTCAACAACTGCCGATAACAGACCACCCGGGTCGTTCCGAACATCAATAACCAAGCCCTTCATCCCTTTGGCTTCAAGCCCTGCTAACTCATCCTTGAACCTTTTGGATGTATTGCTGGAAAACTGACGAATTTCAATTTTACCGATATTGTTCGGAAGCATCTCCGCATACACCGTTTCAACGTCGATATCATCCCGCACAACCGTCATTTGAATCGGGTCGGAAGAACCGGAACGCACAATTTCCAGCTTAGCTTGTGTGCCCTTGGGTCCGCGAATTTTCATAATCGCCTGATTCAGCGTTAAGCCATCCAGCTTCTCGCCATTGACCGACAAAATAACATCATTGGCATGCAATCCCGCCTTTTCCGCTGGTGAGCCCTTGATTGGAGAAACGATCGTCACCTTGCCTTCCTCGGAGGATACCTCTGCACCAATTCCCTGAAAGGAGGAAGTGATGCTCTCATCGAATTGCTTGGCTTCCTTTTGATCCATATAGACAGTGAAAGGGTCCTCCAACGAGGAAAGCATGCCATTGATCGCACCCGTCATGACCTTATCATGATCGACCTGGGACAAAAATTTGCCTTCAATCAGTTGATAGGTAGTTGACAGCTTATTCATGTCTTTCGTGCTTAGTCCGGACGTCACCGTGGAGCCTACAGCCCCACCCTTCAACCCTGCCGCCAATGTCGAAGGGTTCACGATCATGAGCGTCATGATGCTGCTGGCGAACATGGCCAGCAAAACAAATAATATAACCGTACGTCCCTTGAAGTTCATACTTTTAAATACACCGCCTTTATGACTACCTTTATTGGACTCGTCTTTGTAGTGTATGACAAGCCTCTAGAAATTATTAACAGCGGTTTAGCGAAGATATGGCTTAGGATCTACAGGATCCTCGTTAATACGAACCTCAAAGTGAAGATGATTGCCCGTTGATTCCCCGGTTGACCCCACCTCAGCTACCTTTTGGCCTCGTTTGACGTTATCTCCCTTCTCCACAACCGTCCCCCCGTTACGGATATGTCCATACAACGTCCAATAACCATTTCCATGATCTATAATAACCGTATTTCCGTATCCGCTCCACCAGGAAGCGACAATCACGACACCATCGCCAGCAGCCAAAATGCTCGTTCCATTGGGAGCTCCGAGGTCGATGCCCTTATGCATCGTTTTTTTCCCATTAAACGGATCGGAGCGATAGCCAAAATCTGAGGTCATTGTAGCTACTTTTGCTAATGGATAAGCAAATTTACCTCCTGTGAATGGTGCTGCCGGAGCAGGAGTAGTGCTGTTGCCAGGGGTGGCGCTATTGCCTGCCTTTGCTTTGGCTTTAGCCGCCGCGGCTGCCGCAGCAGCCTCAGCATCTTTGCGCTTCGCTTCAGCGAGCGCCGACTGCTTGCGTGCCTCTTCAACCAGTTTTTTTTCCGAGTCTTCACTAATATCCTCGAGCGTATGTTTCTCTTCCTTTTCCTTTTGCGAGAGGCTGGCGATCATGACTTGCTTTTCTTTCTCTTTATTATCCAGATCGGATTTGTGAACAGCCTGCTGGGTATACAAATCCCCAACCTGACTCAGCTCCTGTTTAATCTGCTTTTCTTTGCCCTCTTTCTCCGTTCTGTCCTTGCGATTGTCCTCCAATATATGCTTATCTTGATTGACTATAGCATTTAAAGCGTTCAAACGATCCAGAAAATCACCGAAGCTCGTAGAGCTCAGCAGCACATCCGCATACGAAACCACACCGTTCATATACATCAATCGAAGACGCGACTTCAACAGCTTGTCCCGAGAATCAATACGCTCCTCAACCTCTTCCAGCTCTTTGCCGTTAACAGCCAGCTTTTCCTTGCCCGCACTAATCTGATTATTCAGATCGTTCAGCTTCAGATTGGCCGTTACGATCTCGGCTAACAGCGTATTCAGATCCTTAGTGACAGCCTGCTTCTCCTGCGCGATTTTATCAATTGCAGATTTTGACTCAGCGGCCTTTTTCTGATTATCAGCAAGTCCTTTTCTTAGCTGGTTAAGCTCCTGCTCAATTCGCTGAGTAGCAGAGCTAGCTGCCCCTGCAAGCTGTGGCACGATTAACGTACTGACCAATCCTGCTGATATGATGAAAGTTAACACATTTTTCTTCAAACTGCGGTTCCCCCCATAATTAGACTAGACTGGTATGGACGTTAAACAATTACCAGCAACCGGTTTAGACCCGTAAAAATTTGCGAACGGACAACGTACTTCCCCAAATGCCTATTAAGATTCCAATCCCCAACAATAAGCATGACATCGTCATGTAGATCTGTTGAAATGGCAGCAATTTAATCATCAATAAATTTAAATCCAATTGGGTAGACTCCATCATTTGCCAATAGCCGTACAGCAGGACACCAACCGGTATGACTGAACCTACCACGCCAAGCAATGCGCCCTCTATGAAAAATGGCCAGCGAATAAACGAATTAGTCGCTCCCACCAGCTTCATAATAGCAATTTCACGCCGCCGCGCGATAATCGTCAGCTTAATCGTATTCGCGATCAGGAACATCGCCGTGAGCGCCAGTCCTGCAACCATAGCAAGACCTACATAACGGACAATTTTCGTGACCTTGAACATCGTTTCTACCGTTCCTTGCCCGTAGCTGACACGATATATCGGTTTAGTCGGCTTTTTATTATTGATTTCCGTAATCATTTGGGCTACGTTCGCCACTTCACGCGGTGCCAGAACCTCGACGGTAAACGAATCGTTCAGCGGATTGTTCTCACCTTCAAAGCCTTCCAGCAGCTGTTTACCGCTTTCACCAAGCTTTTCGCGTAAATATACAATGCCTTCTTCTTTAGAAACAAATTTCACCTTGTCGACCTGAGGAATCGCACTAATTTCGTTTTGCAGAGGCTGTATTTGATCTTTAGGAATTTCTACATCCAGATATACACGAATTTCAACCTGTGATTCAATTTGCTCTGCCAAATAGTTGACATTCAAGGTCAGCAGCAAAAAGACACCGAGAATAAACAACGAAATCGAAATCGAGCTGATCGAAGCAAATGACATCCAGCCATTGCGGATCACATTTTTACCGCCCTCGCGAATATGGCGGAACCCTGTGCTAATCCTCATAGCCGTATTCACCCCTGACCTGATCGCGGGCAATTTGACCATCTTCAATCGCAAGCACACGTTTACGCATCGTATTCACAATTTCTTTATTATGGGTTGCCATAATGATGGTCGTACCACGAAAATTAATTTCTTCCATTAGCTTCATAATTCCCCACGAGGTATCGGGATCAAGGTTACCTGTTGGCTCATCCGCGATAATAACCGTCGGGTTGTTCACAATAGCCCGGGCAATCGCGATCCGCTGCTGCTCGCCACCGGACATTTGAGTCGGCAATGAGCTCGCCTTATCCCGCAGCTTGACCAATTCCAGCACCTCAAGCACACGCTTCTTGATGATCTTCTTCGGCGCTTCGATAACCTCCATCGCAAAAGCGATATTCTCAAAAGCGGTCAGCTTGGGCAGCAGCCGATAATCCTGGAAAATAACGCCGATATTGCGCCTCACGTATGGGATTTTGCGCTGCTTAAGCTTTTCCAGGTTAAAACCGTTTACGAAAATACTCCCCTTGGTTGGCCGTTCTTCTCTATAAATCAATTTCATAAATGTCGATTTTCCTGCGCCGGACGGTCCAACGACATACAGAAATTCGTTGCGATTCACTTTGACGGTGATCCCTTTCAATGCTTGACTGCCGTCTGGGTACGTTTTCCACACATCTTGCATTTCTATCACGGTATCACATCCTGATTGTTTAAGTAGATAAGAACGTATAAATTTTCTTATACGTGCCCGCTACCTGAGTAAACGATAGCCATCCTGTTCGAATCATCACGCTGATTAACCTCGCTAGCTTATATGGTTTCGACACTAACAGCCAAATTCCTTCGTATGGAAATGATTTTCAGCATTTTTTCAGTTTTCTTGCTGGAACAGAGAACTAGTCAAGTTCCCCAAGAGGATCGCATATACATCAAGTGTACGAGCAGAACCTCTTGAACGGCCAAGGTACTTTCAAAAAAGGGAGTGCATCCTATAGTGAAATACCGGAACCCTTATATACGCCTGTTTGTTTATATCTTGATGATAACTGCCATCGCTTGTCTGGGGATTGCTCTATACGGCCTGCAGAATCGAATGCCTGCTGGATATACAATAGATGAATGGCATGTGGGCGGAATTACCTACATGGAATTTGAGCAGCAGCTTACCGAACACACACAGCTTGTGCGGCAGCAGCCCATTCGTTTGGTCAGTACGCTGCCCGATTTGAAGCTGCCAGCCTTCACTGCAACGATGGAGCAGTTGGGTCTTCGTGTGTCCGTAGAAGATGCACTTGTGCCATTGGCACAGCTCCGTACGGGGTCACCCTGGACTCGTGCGGTATCCCGTTGGCAACTGCGTGAGCGGCATCAGGCACTCCGTTACGAATTTGATCCCGCTGTCCTTCATGGAGCACTTCTCCTGCAATTGTCCACTCTGTATGGACAACAACCAAGCCCTGCTCAGCGCGTTGTGGGGCCTACCGATGAGATCAGCTATATCCCTGATAGGCCAGTAAACCGTGTAGACGAGACCGCTTTACTACAGCAATTACAAAAGGAGATCCGTCCACTGGGGACTAGGGATCGGATATCTTCCCAATCAGAGGAAAGCGTGGTACCCATCGATATTCCTCTCTCCTTTGTGACCCAAAAGCCAGACCTCACGCTTTCCGTTCTCCAAGCTCAGGGGGTAGATCGCAAAATCAGCGAGTTCTCTACACCACTCATGCAAACAAGCGAAGGTCGCCTGCACAACGTCCGCTCAACGGCATCGACGATCCATGACCTGTTGATGAAACCGGGGGATACCTTTGATTATGCAACCTATATTGCACAGACAGAGGCTCGGTTCGGCTTTCAGGAGGCGCCTGTTATCGTAAATGGCAAGCTTGTCCCTGGGATCGGCGGCGGCATCTGCCAGGTATCCTCCACCCTTTACAATGCCGTACTGCGTGCTGGACTTACGATTGTCGAAAGACGCCATCATTCCTTGCCAGTCAGCTATGTTCCACTTGGACAAGATGCGACCTTTGCTGCTGGGCACATTAATTTCCAATTTCGCAATAGTACAGACAAGTACTTGCTCATCCGAACGTCGGTAGATGATCGGCAAATGACTGTTAAACTATTCGGTCAAATTCCCATCGATACGACGTATACTATCGAATCCCATACGATTCGCACGCTTCAGCCCGAAATCCGCTATGTGGCTAATCCTACTTTATCACCTGGCAAGAAGCAGCTTATTAGTGAAGGTAAACCAGGTTATGTGGTGGATACTATACGCTATAAGAAACAAGCAGACCGGATCATTTCCCAAGAGCGTATCTCGCTAGATACTTATGCCGCACAGCCGACGATTATCGCGGTATACCCGACCACTCCCTCGGGTCAGCCTGATCCCAAGCTTCAACCAGCCAAGCCTTATGAAGCACCCTTGGTCGAGGATGGGATTAAGGGACCTGTGTACAGATAAAAAGCTCCAATCCAAACAGTCGTCTAAGTACGGCCGGATTGGAGTTCACTTTTGCAAATAGCTTTGCACCCTCGATCATAGGTGAATCTTCCTCCAACAAGAAAGAGTTGATTTCTCCATCAACTCCTAGTCTTTCAAAACGGGACAAGTTCCTCTCTAAACTCCTCCTGCTCTTTTCCTTTTTGACCCTTTAGCAAAAGACATTCAACCAAACAGCGTTCCATATTTTTTTTTTGGGATTGATTGTCTCTTCGCTTCTTTCACTTGACAGTCTCTTCTTGTGAGTTCAAGACGGAATTGATCACCGTATCGACAATGTATTCAATTCTTATTGACAATTATTTATCCTAATGTTAGGATAAATAAGAACTAATTATAGGATATATAATGTTAGGATAATGTAGTGGATGAGGTGCGTCTTTTCTTAATCAAACTGCCAACTGATGTGTTAATTACTGATAGTACCCGGAATCTCATAAAATGTACCACAAATTTTATTTCTTGAAAGGAAGAGGAATCAATGTTTCAAGAGGATGAACAAAGTCAGCTTGATCTAAGGTTAATTCGAGTATGGGGAAAGGCTTCGAGGACCGTATTCGAAAATGTTAAAAAAGATATTGTAAGTCACGGGTTAGACCCAGTTAACTTTATGATTCTTGAGCTTCTTTATAGTAAAGGACCTCATCCAGTCCAGAAGATTAGTGAAACCTTTTCGATCCCAAGTGGGAGTATCACCTACGTAGTAGATAAACTTGAAACAAAAGCATTGGTAAAAAGAGAAGCTAGTCCAACGGACCGCAGAACATCAAATGTCGTCCTTACTGAGAAAGGAAAATTATTCTTTGACGAGATTTTCCCAAAACATGTTGAAACGATATCTCACAATTTATCCTTTATCAGTAATGAAGAGAAAGAGCAGTTGATTCATTTGATGAAAAAAATCGGACTTGGGGCTAAGGAATTAGGATAACTACTAAAAGGAGAATGCGTATATGAAGTGGATAATTCGTATCTTTCAAGGATTGCTGGTCGTTGCTTTTATTCTTACTGGTGTCATGAAGTTAACTGGAAATGCAGAACAAAGCCAGCTCTTTACAGAAGCTTTTGGATATTCCCTCGGATTTATGTACTTTGTCGGTGCATGTGAGGTTTTGGGAGCCATTGGTCTCTTGGTTGGGTTTTGGAAGCCTCGAATCGCCTTACTTGTCTCAGGAGGGCTAGTGTTGCTTATGGCAGGCGCAGTCTTTTCACATTTACAGGCTGGTCAAGGTATTGGAACTGCAATACCTTCATTCATCCTATTAATTATAGGACTAGTCATTTTTATTGGAAAGCGAAATAAGAGTCTGAAAAAATTGGGATAGCAAGCAATTTAACATGAAGCCCCGTTTTTGCTTTTAAACATAAAGTGACAAAAAACTGTCTCCAAAAGTCGGGTATCTTGACCTGGAGGCAGTCTCATTGTCTAATAAAAAGCCGAAAACCATAAACACGCCCAAACAGCGTTCTTATGGTTTTTAGTTAATTTTATTAAATTAACGGCCTACTTGCTTTTATTATAAAACTGCTCGAACCACTCATCCGTCTGCTGCTTCACAGCCTCAGCACGGCTAATGGCAGCACTAACCTGTCCGGTTGCCGTTCCACCGTACACATTACGTGCATTCACGACTTGCTCTGGCTGCAGCACTGCATAAATATCGGATTCGAACAGATCGGAAAATTGATGGTATTCCTCAATCTTCAAGTCGAGTAAAAACTTCCCGTTTTGGATGCAATACAGCACCGTTTTGCCAATCACTTCATGCGCTTGACGGAAAGGCAGCCCTTTATTCACGAGATAATCAGCAATATCGGTCGCATTCGAGAAGTCCTGATTGACCGCTTGACGCATCCGTTCCTTATTTACCTTCATCGTACTAACCATTGGAGCGTACAATTGAAGCGCGCCCTGAAGTGTCCGTACCGTGTCGAACATACCTTCCTTGTCTTCCTGCATATCTTTGTTATAAGCCAGTGGCAATGATTTCAGCACCGTAAGCAGACCAAACAAATTACCGTACACACGGCCCGTTTTGCCGCGAACCAGCTCAGGCACATCAGGATTTTTCTTCTGAGGCATGATACTGCTGCCCGTACAGAATGCGTCGTCCAGCTCGACAAATCGGAACTCCGTTGACGACCACAAGATCATTTCCTCAGATAAGCGTGACAAATGCATCATGATCATCGAAGCATTGGACAGAAACTCGATAATAAAGTCACGATCACTCACCGCATCCAGCGAATTTTCGTACACACCGTCAAAGCCCAACTGCTGAGCTACAAAATGACGGTCAATTGGAAAGGTTGTTCCTGCCAATGCACCTGCACCAAGCGGCAGCACATTAATCCGCTTGTAACTATCCTGCAGGCGCTCGATATCACGTTGGAACATCGACACATAAGCCATCAGATGATGAGCAAACAGAATCGGTTGGGCACGCTGCAAATGTGTGTACCCCGGCACAATCGTATCCAGGTTTTGACTGGCTTGTCCCAGAAGTGCCTCTTGTAATTTGTTCAACAGCCCGACAAACTCAACAACGCGCTTACGCAAATACAAATGCATATCGGTTGCGACCTGATCGTTACGACTGCGTCCGGTGTGCAGCTTCCCGCCTACGGGACCAACTTCCTCGATCAGCGCTTTCTCGATATTCATATGAATATCCTCGTCGCCTACCGTGAACTTTATTTCCCCTTGACGGATCTTGCTTTGTACCTTGAGCAAGCCGTTTTTGATCTTGTCGACATCCTCCAGAGGAAGAATTCCGCAGGTTCCCAGCATGGTCACATGCGCCAAACTGCCCTGTATATCTTCTTCTGCCAACTCTTTATCGAACAAAATGGAAGCCGTATATTCCTCTACCAATTGATCGGTTTTTTTCGTAAAACGTCCACCCCACAGCTTTGACACCGTTACAGCCCCTCTCTTACAGCTTTCTTCATGAAAGCCGTGTGTTCATAGTTGATTCTATCTTGAGTCTCTTATACACAATGCAAGGCTTTCCCAAGCTGCTTATGCGACAGCTCAGAAAAGCCTATGCCTTCTATTTGCTCACAACTCGGATTTTGCTTTCCTTGATATGTTACTTACGACTTCGCATTTTGCTCCACACCGGAGGAAACCTTCAAGCGTAAAGCGTTCAAACGAATAAAGCCGGTCGCATCGCCTTGATTATAAGCCTGAGTCGGATCAGCTTCCATCGTTGCAATGTTCGGGTTGTACAAGCTGACAGGGCTTTGAACACCCGCTCCGATGACATTGCCTTTGTACAGCTTCAAGCGCACCGTACCTGTTACATTCTTCTGGCTCTCATCCACTAAAGCCTGAACGGCCAACCGCTCCGGCGCAAACCAGAAGCCGTTATACACAAGTATGCTATAGCGGGAAATCAACGAATCACGCAGGCTCATAACCTCACGATCCATCGTCAGCGACTCCATCTTGCGGTGTGCAGCGAACAGGATCGTACCACCCGGTGTTTCATATACGCCGCGGCTCTTCATTCCTACAAAACGATTCTCTACCATATCGACACGGCCCACTCCATGCTTGCCGCCCAATTCATTCAAATACTCCATCACGTGCAGCGGAGTCATCAGATCACCATTAACCCCTACACAGTTACCCTTTTCAAAATTCAATTCTACGTATTCTGCCTGATCCGGCGCATCCTCAGGGTCAACGCTCAAAACGAACATGTCTTTGTTCGAGGTTGCGCTTGGATCAAACCAAGGATCCTCCAGCATCCCGCTCTCAAAGCTGATATGCAGCAGGTTACGGTCAGTGGAATAAGGCTTGGAGGCCGAAGCCGTTACCGGAATGTTATGTTTCTCGGCGTATGCGATCATTTCCGCACGGCCCGGGAAGGTTTCACGGAACGAATCCAGACGCCATGGGGCAATAACCTCCAGCTCAGGCGCCAGGGCTGCCGCTGTAAGCTCGAAGCGCACCTGGTCATTACCTTTACCTGTTGCGCCGTGGGCAATCGCTGTAGCGCCTTCTTGACGGGCGATTTCAACCATCCGCTTGGCGATCAAGGGACGCGCAATGCTTGTTCCAAGCAAATATTGTCCTTCATACAAGGCGCCTGCCTGAAACATCGGATAAATGAAGTCTTTGGCAAATTCATCGCGAAGATCATCGATATAAATTTTGGATGCCCCTGTTGCAAGCGCCTTTTCTTCCAGACCGTCCAGCTCATCCTTTTGCCCGATATCTGCTGTAAAAGCGATAATTTCAGCATCGTACGTTTCTTTTAACCATTTTAAAATAACCGAAGTGTCCAAACCGCCTGAATAGGCGAGAACTATTTTTTGTTTAGCCATGTTTGATTCCGCGCTCCTTTGATAATTACATAATTACAATTAAAATGAACATATAAGTTCTTTACATAATCGCTGCCATGATCGCTTTTTGGGCGTGCAGCCGGTTTTCGGCTTGATCAAAAATGATCGAGTTCGGTCCATCGATAACACCCTCACTGACTTCTTCGCCACGGTGGGCAGGCAAGCAGTGCATGAACAGGTAATCCTTTTTCGCCAGACTGGCAAGCGCCTCGTTCACCTGAAATTGTTTAAAGGCGATTTCACGTTCTTTTTGCTCTTCCTCAAAGCCCATGCTCGCCCACACATCGGTATAAATAACATCGGCATCCGCTACTGCCTCTTTGACGTCATTGCCAACGTAAAGCTTGGCTCCTGTCTGGTTCGCTACATCTACTGCTGAGGTTACGATCTTCTCATTAGGCTCATAGCCCTTAGGCGAAGCTACCGCAAAATCGATTCCGAGCTTCGCTGCACCCATGATCAAGGAATGCACCATGTTGTTGCCATCCCCGATATAAGCGACCTTCAAACCGCGCAGTTGCCCTTTGTGCTCCAATATCGTCTGATAATCGGCCAATGCCTGACACGGATGCGACCGGTCGGTCAGTCCGTTAATAACGGGAATCGTTGCGCCGCGAGCCAAATCAATAACCTTGCGGTGGGCATGAGTACGGATCATAATGCCGTCCAGGTAGCGTGACATCGTTTGTGCTGTATCGGAGATCGTCTCGCCGCGTCCCAGTTGCAAATCGTTACTGCTCAAAAATAAGGCATGACCGCCTAATTGATACATCCCGACTTCAAAAGAAACCCTTGTGCGAGTGGATGACTTTTCAAAAATCATTCCCAGCGTCTTGCCTTTCAAGGGATGGAATACTTCCCCTGCGTTACGTTTCTTTTTCAAATCTATCGCCATATCCAGCAAATATTGAATTTCCTCGGTTGTAAAGTCAGATAGACCCAAAAAATCTCTGCCTTTTAAATCCACGGCTAGTTGTTGCTCTGTGATTGTCAAGGTTCTCTGCCCCTCTCAAAAATAAATTCAGCTTTTATTGTACCGCAGCGGCCGCTTGTTTGCTAAGTACCGAACGGATTACGGATATGCCCCGATCCACATCTTCCTTCGTGATCAACAGACTCGGTGCCAATCGGATTACGTTTGGACCTGCCGAGATTACGAGAACAGCCTGCTCCTGCAGTGCGGTGACCAAGTCGGCAACCGGTTGCGTGCATTCGATCCCGATCAGCAATCCTAAACCACGTACTTCCTTAACCAATGGGTTATCGGCTAATTGCTTCGACAATTCATTAACGATATATTCGCCCATTTCTGCCGCCCGCTCGGACAGCTTTTCATTCAAAATCGTCTCCAGTGTTGCCACACCCGCCGTTGTAGACAAATAATTACCGCCGAATGTAGAGCCGTGACTGCCTGCAGAGAATGCCTCACGAAGCTTCTCTTTACCGACCATGGCACCAATCGGCATTCCACTGCCTAGACCTTTGGCCAATGTAAATATATCCGGCTGAATGCCATAATGCTCATAGGCGAACAGCTTACCGGTACGACCGATTCCGGTCTGGATTTCGTCAATAATTAATAGCAGCCCATGCTGCTCACAAAGAGCAGTCACTCGCTTAATGAACTCCGGCTCAGCGCGGTTCACACCACCCTCACCTTGAACCATCTCCAGCATAATCGCGCAGGTTTTGGGACCGATTAGCTGCTTCAGTGCCTCTGCATCATTATAAGGCGCAAACACAAAGCCCTCCGGCAATGGGGCAAAGCCGTCTTTTACCTTATCCTGTCCAGTTGCTGTCAGTGTCGCTAATGTACGCCCATGAAAAGATTGCTGAAACGTAATAATCTCGTACTGCTCCGGCTTGCCCAGTACTTTATTAAAATAGCGACGGGCCAGCTTGATCGCCGCTTCATTGGCCTCGGCACCACTGTTGCAAAAAAACACAGCATCGCCACAACTGTTGTCAGTCAGTAACTGAGCCAGTTTTTCCTGATTCGGTATATGAAATAAATTGCTGGTATGCCAAAGCTGGTCGATTTGCGCTTTCAGACGCTCGGTAACCTGTTTAGGGACGTGCCCCAGATTCGTAACAGCAATTCCGCTCATCAAGTCGAGGTATTCCTTGCCCTGCTCATCCCACAGTCGACTGCCTTCACCCTTCACAAACGTCAACCCGTACCTGCTGCCGTAATTCGGAAATAAAGAATTGGCTCCTTCTCCCATGCCAGCTCACTCCTTTTCCTGATTCATTGGTTTGTTGCATTACGCTTGCTTGCTGCTTGAGGAACTCATGGTCATCGGCTATCTGACGATTCGTGTACCGATCTCTGCACCTTTAATGACTCTGCTCAATACTTCCGGCTCGGCTCCGTTCACGATAACAACTTCACTCACCTTGCCTTGGATGCATTGGATCGCTGCACGCACCTTCGGAATCATGCCTCCATAAATATCGCCGCTTGTAATCATTTCGTTGATTTCCTGCACGGTAACGAGCGGAAGCACCTTTTTCTCGCCGTTGATCGTTTTCATTATGCCTGGCACATCGGTCACGACAATCATTCTCTCCACGCCCAGATGTGAAGCTACAGCACCCGCCGCTGTATCGGCATTAATATTGTAGCGCTGACCTCCGTCTGCTCCCAGGCCAACCGGAGCGATGACCGGCATATAGCCTAGCTTGATGATGCCTTGCAGCAGCTCTGCGTTCACATGGGTCACATCACCAACCAAGCCAACCTCATTGGCATTATCTACCGGCTCTGCCTGAATCAAATGACCATCCACACCAGAGATGCCGATTGCTTTTGCGCCCGCCAGCTGAATCTTGCGGACGATCTCTTTATTAATCTGCCCTGATAAAACCATCTCGACAACGTCGAGTACGGCTTCGTTCGTTTTGCGCAGCCCATTGACAAATTCGGTTTCGATGCCCAGCTTGCTGAGCGTATCCGAGATTGCAGGTCCGCCTCCGTGTACAATTACCGGAATGATCTGCTCATCCTGCAGTCGTTTCATATCTTCAAAAAAAGAATTCGGCAGCGCCGCCAGCGTACTACCGCCGCATTTCATGACAAACATAATGGTGATTACCCTCCCAAACCCTCCCTGATAGGGAGGGCCCCAGAGGGCTGTGCCCTCTGGACTCCCCCTATAAGCCGAGGAATACTGATGCTGTTGGTGCTTTGTTGATGGATACAACGTGGTTACAACGCTTTCGTCCCTTAAGGGACACGCTTTACTTGTGGCCGCGGAACGTTTGCGAACCTTTGTGATGTTATCAGCGCTTTTCGTCCCTGCGGGACACGCTTTATTTGGGTGCTTGGAGTTGGTTTTAGTGATGGGTGCAATTGCTTCGCTCTGCACACGCTGTAACGATTCGTACATCGTTACAGCAAGGGAAAAGTGACTAAGGATTGACAATGGTCGTTTTCTTAACTCTTATGATGTTTAACATAGTTATTATGGCTGTTTACTATTAAGATAAAATTCCGCTTTAGCTCGTTGAGTTCAATTAAATTGTTCGGTTCCCTATGTCCGGTAAGCGGCGTTAATTCTTACATAATCATAAGTAAGGTCGCAGCCCCAAGCGGTGGCAGTTTCATTACCCATGTGCAGGTTGACATGGATGACAACCAGATCACCTTTTAAATATTCAGCGGCGCGTTCTTCATCGAATTTAACCGGACGGGATTGCTCCAACACGACAATATCGCCCAAGCTGATATCGACAGTTTCCGTGTGAACCGGTTGACCGGCGCGGCCGACAGCAGCAATAATACGTCCCCAGTTGGCGTCAGCGCCAAAGCAAGCGGATTTCACGAGACTTGAGCCGATGACGGTTTTGGCGATCGCACGTGCAGCTTCTTGTGTTGCAGCTCCGGCAACTGTGACCTCGATCAGCTTCGTTGCGCCTTCTCCGTCACGAGCAATCGCTTTGGCTAAATACTCGCCAACATATTTAAAGCCCGCTTCGAATGCAGCCCAGTCCGGATGTTCCGGTGTTAACGTATCGTTACCAGCCAGACCACTCGCCATCACGACAACCATGTCGTTCGTGCTCGTATCACCGTCTACCGTTATCATATTGAAAGTGGAATCCGTTACGGCGTTCAACAGCTTTTGCAGCTGTGCGCTTTCAATATTGGCGTCTGTCGTCATAAATCCAAGCATCGTTGCCATATTCGGATGAATCATACCCGATCCTTTGGCCGATCCCGCGATATGTATCGTCTTATCGCCAACGGTCAGCTGTACGCAGGTCATCTTTTGCACGAGATCCGTCGTCAGAATCGCCTGGCAAAAATCTTCTCCACCATCTGCTTTCACTTGTGCAGGCAGCTTTTCGATACCGCTAAGCACCTTCGGCATAGGAAGCAGCTCGCCAATAACGCCTGTTGATGTGACGCCTACCAAATGCTCCGCTACACCAAATGCTTCAGCCGCAGCTGAACGCATTCCGCGTGCATCCGTATCTCCCTGCTTGCCTGTGCAAGCATTCGCGTTGCCGCTATTAACCAGCATCACCTGTAGCTTGCCTTCCACGGCTACGCTCTCACGGGTTACATGCAGCGGCGCCGCTTGAAACGCATTCAGTGTATATACACCTGCAGCCTGTGCGGGAACCTCGCAGACAATAACACCAAGATCAAAACGGCTCGTTTTTTTCAAACCGCAATGCAGACCACCAGCACGAAATCCTTGAGGCATCGTAATCGAACCCTCGGGCACGACCGAATATAGTTCCTTTGTTTGCTTGCTCACCTGTTCATCTACTCCTTAATTTTACGAGTTACGGGTATACAGGAGTGAACGCCAAACCAGTCGCCTCGTCCCAGCCCATCATCAAATTCAAGTTTTGAACCGCTTGACCGCCGGCCCCTTTTACAATATTGTCAATGACTGAAATGATCGTCAACCGACCCGTCCGCTCATCCAGAGACAGTCCGATATCACAATAATTCGAGCCCCATATTTCTTTGGTTGCAGGCCATTTGCCCTTCTCGCGAATACGTACAAAACGACGTCCTTCATAATACTGACGATAAAGATCGATAATTTCATCTTCCGTATGCTTCTGTTTCAGATTAACATAAATAGTCGATAAAATCCCGCGTGTCATCGGCACCAAATGTGTGGTAAAGGTAATGACAACTTCTTCCCCAGCAACACGACCAAGCACCTGTTCAATTTCCGGAGTATGCTGATGCTTATTCACTTTATAAGCCAGGAAATTTTCATTCATTTCCGAAAAATGCGCTGTTAAACCCAAGCCTCGACCCGCTCCGGACACACCGGATTTGGCATCAACTATAATGGAAGACGTGTCTGCCCAGCCCTGTTTCACGATCGGCACTAATCCGAGCAAGGTAGCGGTTGGATAGCAGCCTGGATTGGAAATGAATGTAGATCCTTTTACCTCTTCGCCAAATACCTCGGCCAGTCCGTAGATTGCCTTTGCCAAATAAGCAGGATCAGCTGGCTTGTGCTTATACCATCGCTCGTAGGTTTCTCCTGATTGCAGTCTGAAATCCCCTGATACATCAATAACTTTCAGTCCAACGTCGATCAGCTGCGGTGCCAATTCACTTGCAACTCCATGAGGTGCCGCCAGAAAGACAACATCGGATTTTTGTTTAATAAGCTCCACATCAATAGCATCCAATTTATCAAGTACAATCTGGTTCAAATGCGGGTATCCGTCGGCAAGTGGCGCACCGGCGTTGGATGAAGAAATAACCGATGTTATTTCCACATGCGGATGCGTTAGCAGCAGTCGAATTAATTCAACCCCACCGTATCCTGTTGCCCCGATTATAGCAGCTCTTAATTTCATAGACATAGCCGTATCCTCCAAACATAAAGTATGTATTATTATACATTTAAAAGAATAATAATTCAATGAATTATTCAAACTTAATCCACTGCAAATAATCCTCAACTGCAGGATCGTATATATAAATCTTGCTTCCCTGAAGATAGACAACAGCGATTCAGATGTTATAGGCCCCTATGAATTTTACCATGTTACACTGTGCTCGTATATATTCAGCTTCTTACGATTATGTTACGTTTATGGCGTCATCCTGTTGCTTCTTTCCTCATATCCCCTTCATTTATACATGACCATTGAATTTGAAGCCTTCCCCAAGTACTTCATGTGTATCGCTCAATATGACAAAAGCTGTTGGGTCTGTCTTCTGTACTAATTCTTTCAGACGGTTGACCTCGGTTTGCCCAACTACCACCATCAATACCATTCGATTCTGTCCCGTATATCCTCCTGTAGCTTGCAGCTGTGTCAACCCGCGATCCATTTCCAATAAAATTTGCTGACGAATTTCCTCTGATTTATCCGAAATGATAAAGGCAACCTTGGAGTAGCTGAGTCCAATCTGCACAATATTAATGGTCTTGCTCGTCACGAACAGACCGATGAGTGCATACAGAGCTTTTTCTGGCGACAACACTATTCCCGCAGTCAATATGACAAAGCCATCCAGCAGCGCCATAGCCAACCCAAGACTCAGTCCTGTATACTTATGCAATATTTGTGCAGCCAAATCCAATCCACCCGTAGATCCTTTACCACGAAAAACAAGACCCACTCCGATCCCGAGCAAAATACCTCCATAGATGCTGGCCAGCAGTAGGTTATTAGTCAAAGCAGGCAAATTTCGGGTTAGCAAAATAATCAGCGGCAGCAGTACAGCACCAATTACTGTTTTGACCCCGTGTTGACGACCCAGCAGATACGTTCCTAACATCACCAAAGGGATATTCAAAACCCATTGGGTTATTGCCGGCTCGAAGCCAAAAACTGACTGTACAATAATACTGATACCCGAAGTCCCTCCGGATGCAACCTGATTCGGACTCAGAAACATATTAAATCCGGCTGCTATGATCATGGACCCCAACAACAGCAGTCCATACTCAACCACGATATCACGCCTGCTCTTGCGCCTGAGCTTCTCCACTCTCCGCTCCCGCCGCTGCACTCTCATCGCTCACACCCCTGTCTGTCTTCATCTGAATGACACAATCGAACCTTTGACCATTTCAGCTGAAAGCACAAAAAATCCACACACTTCCCATACCTATTCATCAAGCCTTGTATTAGGCATAAGTTCCAGCTCTTAGTCAGCTGCACTGCCCTCAACCCTGCTTTCAAGTTTTGGTATGGGTTATGTGTAGGATTTACTGAACATACATGAATTATGAACCCTGTCAGTCACTTACACGACAAGTTGCTCTGTTTATCCAAACTTCGATTACTGATTTTACTGTTCTGCTGCCTTCGGCTTAATCTGCTGACGCAAATACGCATCGATAAAGGCATCCAAATCGCCATCCATCACCGCACCTATATTGCCAGACTCCTCCAAAGTGCGATGATCCTTGACCATGCTGTAAGGATGAAACACATAGGAGCGGATTTGGCTGCCCCAGGCAATATCGGACACCTCACCGCGAATCTCGGCCAGATGTTTCAACTGCTCTTCGATTTTTCTTTCGTACAATTTGGAACGGAGCATCTTCATGGCTTTCTCGCGGTTTTTAATTTGCGAGCGTTCCTGCTGACAACTCACTACAACTCCGGTTGGCATATGCGTAATCCGTACTGCCGAATCCGTCGTATTAATATGCTGTCCGCCCGCGCCGCTCGCTCGATACGTATCAATTTTCAGATCCTCGGTACGAATCGTAATTTCCACATCGTCATCGATTTCCGGCATAATATCACAGGATACAAAAGAGGTATGGCGGCGTCCCGACGCATCGAATGGTGAAATCCGCACCAATCGGTGAACACCCTTTTCAGCCTTCAGATAGCCATAGGCATTGTGCCCACTGATCAATAGAGTCACGCTTTTGACACCTGCTTCATCGCCAGGCAAATAATCGAGCACTTCGACCTTGAAGTTACGCTTCTCCGCCCAACGCCGATACATACGCAGCAGCATTTCAGCCCAGTCCTGCGATTCTGTACCCCCTGCTCCCGGGTGGAGCTCAAGAATCGCATTTAGCCTATCATACGGCTGGCTTAACAGCAGCTGCAGCTGAAAGCTGTCCAGTTCCTTAACGAGTGAAGTGATTCCCTTCACGATATCAGCTGCCATGCTGTCATCCTGCTCTTCCTGAAGCAGCTCTACCAGCATTTCCAGATCCTCAAACTCAGCGGCCATCCGCAGGAAATGATCCGTATCGCCTTTAATAGCATTCATCTCGGCAATCAGCTTCTGTGCCTGCTCATTATCATCCCAAAAATCAGGAGCCGACATTTTTTCCTCATAGTTGGCGATTTGCTCCAGCTTCAGATCTAAGTCAAAGAGACCCCCTAAGCTCAGCCAAACGCACCGCTGTTTCTCGTAAATCCTGCTTTATTTCTGGTTCCAACATAGGGTTGTCTCCTTTATAATTGTGATCATTTCAAAAAAAGGAGCCGGGTTCATTCCACCGGCATCCCTTTCCTGCACCTTGTAGCTTATTGTAGCTGTTACTAAACTGTGCTTACGAAGCACCGTGACATTGTTTATATTTTTTGCCGCTGCCGCAAGGACAAAGATCATTCCGACCAATCCTGTCAGCGTCATTAACGACCGGTTTTTTTAGGGAAATCTCTCCGTCCGTCGGTACCGCCTGAATTTCTACGACCTGCTGACGCTCCAGATTCATTTCCACATGCGCCTTCATGATGTAGGTAGCAACCTCTTCCTGAATGCTTTGAATCATCTCCTGGAACATTGCAAAGCCTTCAAACTGGTACTCACGCAATGGATCGGTACCGCCATAGGCACGCAAATGAATCCCTTGGCGCAGCTGGTCCATCGCATCGATATGATCCATCCACTTCGAATCCACCGCACGCAGCACAACCACTTTTTCAAACTCACGCATAAATTCTTCACCAATCATCTGCTCGCGCTCTTCATAAATACGTTGAACGAGATCCTTGATGTACTGCGTGATCTCATCTTGTTCCTTGCCCCACAGCTCTTCAGCTGTCAGTTGACCTTCCTGAAGGAAGGTTCCGTTTCCGTAGTCAACAATAGCCTGCAAATCCCACTCCTCCGGCACCAGGTCCGAAGGGCAATGCGCTTCTACAATACGTTCCACAACCGGCAAAATCATCCCAAGCGCGATATCACGAATGTTTTCCGATTCAAGTACCTCGCGGCGCTGCTTATAAATAATTTCCCGTTGTTGATTCATCACATCATCGTACTGGAGGACGACCTTCCGCACGTCAAAGTTGTTACCCTCGACACGCTTCTGTGCCGATTCAACCGCACGGGAGATCAGCTTGCTCTCAATCGGCTGGTCCTCTTCAAAACCAAGCTTATCCATCATGCCCATGATGTTCTCCGCACCGAAACGGCGCATTAGCTCATCTTCCATCGATAGATAGAACTGTGAAGAGCCCGGATCGCCCTGACGACCTGCACGACCGCGCAACTGGTTGTCAATCCGACGGCTTTCATGACGCTCCGTACCTATAATATGCAATCCGCCCGCTTCTGGTACGCCGTCGCCCAACATGATGTCCGTACCGCGTCCCGCCATATTGGTGGCGATTGTCACCGAACCCGGCTGACCCGCACGAGCAACGATTTCCGCTTCCTCTGCATGGAATTTGGCATTCAGTACCTTATGCTGAATTCCCTTACGCTTCAACATCTCGGATAAGCGCTCGGAATTCTCAATAGATACCGTACCTACGAGCATCGGCTGATTGTTCTGATGCCTCTTCACAATTTCTTCTACAACGGCACGGAACTTGCTGTTCACTGATTTATATACAATATCCGCGTTGTCCTGACGAATCATCGGACGGTTCGTAGGAACGATAATAACATCCAATCCGTAAATCTTTTTGAACTCTTCTTCCTCTGTCTTCGCCGTTCCTGTCATCCCGGACAGCTTGCGATACATCCGGAAATAATTCTGGAACGTAATTGTAGCCAATGTCATAGATTCATTCTGAACCTTCAGCTGTTCCTTTGCCTCAATCGCTTGGTGCAAACCTTCGCTGTAGCGGCGTCCAGTCATCATACGACCTGTAAATTCATCAACGATCACGACTTCTTCTTCTTGAACCACGTAATCGACATCACGTTTCATAATGACACGAGCTTTCAAGGCTTGCGTAATATGGTGATTAATCGTCACATTCGCATGATCGAATAAATTTTCGATGTTAAAGGTTTGTTCGGCCTTGGTAACACCCGCTTCCGTTAAGGTTACAGAGCGCATTTTTACATCGATAATATAATCATCTTCATCCTTTAACCGACTCACGAAGCGGTCCGCCATATAATACATGTCTGTCGATTTGGCAGCTTGTCCCGAAATAATTAACGGCGTTCTCGCTTCATCGACCAGAATTGAATCCACTTCATCAATAACCGCAAAATATAATGGCCGCTGTACCATTTGTTCTTTATACAGCACCATGTTGTCACGCAGGTAATCGAAGCCAAACTCATTATTCGTTCCATAGGTAATGTCCTGAGCATACGAAGCCTGCTTTTCATCATGCTCCAGGGTATTCAGGTTTACACCTACCGTCATACCGAGGAATTCGTAAATTCTACCCATTTCCGAGCTATCCCGTTGGGCAAGGTAATCATTTACCGTCACCACGTGGACGCCTTTGCCTAATAGAGCGTTCAAATACACCGGAAGGGTCCCAACAAGGGTTTTCCCTTCTCCGGTTCTCATTTCCGCAATACGGCCCTCATGGAGCACCATACCCCCGATTAATTGGACGTCATAGTGACGCTTGTTCAATACACGCTTGGACGCTTCACGCACGACGGCAAAAGCTTCCGGCAGCAAATCATCCAGAGTTTCGTCCTTTTCCAGACGCTCCCTGAACTCCACAGTTTTATTTCTCAGCTCTTCATCGCTTAATACTTCGATACTCGGCTCCAGCTTGTTGATGACTTCGACAGTTTTCCACAGCCGCTTAACTTCGCGCTCGTTGGAATCGCCGAATATTTTTTTAACGAGTCCTAACATGGGCCCATCTCCCTTTTTATAAAACGGTTTGCCTTAAATTGTAGCAGTTTGCAGCGCGAGTCGCAAGGAAGCTTGAAAATTGTCATCGTCCTCTACGCAAAAAGGACCGCCAGAAGCTCTCCCTGACCATCCTTGGCAATATATGCTGGCATTCATCTATTCAAGCTCTATCAATCTAATAGGAGCCTGCCCTATTCAGGCAAGCTCCCGGTTCATTGTCTTATCTTGCCGGCTCAATCAAGCCGTATTTACCGTCATCCCGTTTGTAGACGACGTTCACTTGTTCAGTTTCCATATTGGAAAATACGAAGAAGCTATGTCCCACCATATTCATTTGCAGAATGGCTTCATCAATATCCATCGGTTTCATTAAAAAGCTCTTGGTCTTCACCAATTCGTAATCTTCGTCTTCTTCATCAACCAGTACAGGTGAATCTACCCGTAATGCATCCTGGAGGCCGCCCTCTTGACGGATCTTGCGGTTCACTCTGGTTTTGTGCTTGCGAATTTGTCTTTCCAGCTTGTCCGTTACCAGATCAATGGAAGCATACATATCGGCGTTTTTCACTTCTGCCCGCAGTACGACACCCGTTAATGGAATGGTCACCTCTACGGTTTGTAATCCTTTAATTACATTTAACGTTACTTTTACTTCTGAAGCAGGGGGAGTTTCAAAGTACCTTTCGAGCTTGGTCAGCTTTTTCTCAACATAGTCTTTCAGCGCTTCGGTTACCTCGATGTTTTGTCCACGGATGTTGAATTTCATTGTACTTCTCCTCCTTTCATGAACCCAGTATACTATAATCCCCGATATTCTTCAAAGAATCTTTACAATCCTCTTCCACAATTAACCTTAATCCATAAAGTTCAAGCAAATCGGACAATTAAAAAACACCACGCACAAAACCGCGAGGTGCTGTCTGATAAAAGAATGCTCTACATCCAATCATGATCTATGCCATATTGGCAAAAGAGACCGAAACCTACAATTTGGTAACGTTAGCAGCCTGTTGACCGCGAGCGCCTTCGACAATATCAAATTCAACCGCCTGGCCTTCATCCAAAGATTTGAAACCTTCTGTTTGGATTGCAGAGAAATGCACGAATACATCCCCGCCATCTTCACGCTCGATGAAACCATATCCCTTTTCTGCATTGAACCATTTCACTTTACCCTGCATGCCAAACATTCCCCTCTATGATTGAATCAGTACGCATTGTACCCACAATTTGAATATATCACCCTCCCTTTCCAGGTGTCAATTCTATCCACGGTTTGTTAGCCAAATATTTAGAAAATTCACGTATTAACATTACGTTAATAACTAATTCACAGGCACAAATGCAATAGAAATAAGCTTACATAGCTATTTTCAATAAAGTTATACACAGAGTTATCCACATTGTCCACAATTTCAGTTGTTAATTAGTTAAAAGTAGAAGTATCCTTTTGCCAGTCGACTCTCATTAGAAGAAATAGCAAAAAACCGTACAATTATTTTGTACGGGCTCTTGCAGGTAAATAACTTACTTTTTTCTATTAAAGAACACACTATCTAACGTATATTCCTTATCATAAACCTGCTTGTACTTCTCTGCCGCTTGAAACTTTTGAATGGCCTTTTGTGCTTCTTCTTTGAAATCTATCATCCTGGCGCTAAGCAGCTTATCCTGTTCCAGAATTCTCAATATTCTCGACTCGTAAGGCACAAGGTCCTGAGATTCATGAACTGCCAGAAGTTCAGTTATCCATTGATCACGTTCGTCCACAAAATCCGCTAAATCTATGTAGCTCGCTGATTCAAGATCCGTGATCATTTGATTGGTAACGTTCTCGATCCGGTTCATGATTTCTTCAACCTTACTCATGCCTGATTCCCCGTGCTAGGACGCAGTGCATTATTGGCTTTCGCTGCCTGAATCCAGGTTTCCTTCAGCTCAACAAAATATTGGATCACTTCTTCAATCGGTTCGACTTCTTTCTTGGTGTTGGCTTGAACCAATCTGTACAGAAAATAATCATATAGTTTGAGTAATCCCTCAGCTACAGGAGAATTAGGGTCGAGTGTGATGACAAATTCGTTAATGATATCCTGGACCTTACCAATTTGGATGTTAGCGTCAATATAATCCTGTTTCTGTATAGCTTGTATAGCCAGCTTGCTAAACCGCATGGCTCCATCACACAACATGATTAATAATTGAGCAGGTGATGCTGTCTGAATGGCATTTTCCAAATACTTATTTACTTGCAGATTATTAATCATGGATGCCTCCTAATGAAGCCTATTTGCTACCAAGTTGGCTTAGCAGATTCGAACCTTGAGAGTTCAATTTATTCAGTGCCGTCTCCATAGCAGAGAACTGCTTATAATAGTTATCCTCTATCGTGCCCAATCGCTTAAGCTTAGCACTCATTTCAACATCCATATCAGAAATTTGTTTGGACAACAGACTATCGTCATATGAAATATTACCAAGACCCGCTTTCTTCGTTAATGAAGTAAGCCCATCATTTAAGTGAGTATACAGTCTTTCCCCTACCCCAGCTAATGAAGGTTTGTCATTGGTCGCATCCCCTGTAAATATAGCCTTGACCGCATCTGGATTAGCTTCAATCGCTGTCCGCAGCTTGTCCTCGTTTATATACAGCTTTCCATTCTCATAATATTGTCCCGTATCGATACCAATAGAAGCCAAAGAATTGTATTTGCTGGAGCCTGAGTCAACCACAGCTGTAATATCCGTTCTTAGAGTCCGAGTCATGCTGTCCAAGATAGGGTCGTTCCGTAAAACTCCCGCCTTTGCCTTGGCTTCCCAGCTTTCGATTTGCTTTTCTGATAGTGCTTCTTTTTGTTCCGTTGTCAGCGGTTGGTAATCCCGATTTTTGGTTTCCGTTCTTTTATCATTCAAGGTTTTTAAGATATCGTTATAATCATTAACAAATCCCTTGATGGATTCCATTATCTTGTCAGTATCGGATTTCGTCGAGATTGTTGATGCGACTCCGCCTTCCTTTTTGAGAGTCACCTCAATTCCATTTACGGTAAACGTATTGCTAGTTTTGGAAGTAGTTAAGCCGTTAATCTTCACTGATGCGTTAGCACCTGCTGTACGGTCATCAGGTGTAGAAGAGTCTTGGTTGCCCACTTGGAACACTTTTTTAAGCAAATCTCCCTCAAACGTGATATTAGCCTGGTCACCGCCAACTCCATTAGTTACACCACTATTATCCGCCATAAAAGCAATCTTCTTCTGAGTTGAGTCATAAAACGCGGTAACATTCGTATCTTTATTAATTTTGGCGAGCACATCATTCAAGGATTCCTTAGACGAATCGACTTGAATCTGTTTTCCGTTAATCTTAAACGTCACAGTGCCTGTTACCGTACCCCCGGTAAGATTGGCGCTCTGGCTCGCGAGTGGTGCGGTGGGATCAAATTCAGCCTTTGCAATCTCCACCTTGCTTCGCTCCGATGCCGTAACCGCCAACCCAATTACCTGGACTTGCAGATTCGTATTGGTAGCACTCGCAGTTCCCTTCGCTGTAACCGCATCGGTATTTCCTGTTACATTCACGATTTTAGCATTAAACGTGCTTTCCTGCTTAAAATTAAACAATTTCGTGTTGCGAAATTCTGTCATTTTCAGGTTGATATCCCGATAGGCATCCCGCTGCCATTCAACTGTCTGTTTCTTCTGACCAAGCTTATCATAAGGAACTCTTTGAGCTTGCATCAGCTTGGCAACAGTTCCCTCTGTATCAAAACCGCTCGACAAACCGCTAATTCGCGTCACCATAATCATTCACCTACCTTTACTTTATCTTCTTTCGTCTACAAGAATGCCTGCCATCTCCCATAGCTTCGCTACCATATCCATCGTTTTCTCGGGTGGAATTTCACGAATGACTTTACCCGTATCCTTCTCCAGTACCTTCACCATAATCCGATTGGTTTTGGTATGTACAGAGAATTCCAGAGATGTTGCGCTTCCTTCTACGGCTTTAATGGCGCGGTCGATCGTCCTGATCAATTGCTCATCGCTGATGGAGACATGCTCTCCTCTAGACTCGGCAGTTTTCATATCCTTGATCGATTGAATAGCTGCCAAAGATGAATCCACAATAACATCATCATTTGAGCTTTTGACTGGCGCCGGGGCGCTTGCTGCTGTTCCGTAATTCGACATCCCTGTTGTAGTGAAATTTGCTTCCATGCTAATCCCTCCAACACACTTTATATTGTATATCGGCTTAAAAAGAAAATTATATTAGATAGAAATTGGTAGTTTTCTAAAAAATCCAACTATTTTTTTCGTAGCTTTAATAACATCCTCTACGTCTTCGTTCGACATTTTTGGAAACAAAGGAAGCGTAATGGCTTCCTCGTAATAATTTTCGGCGTTCAGACACTGTGCTTTAGAATAACCAAGCTGTTGATAATAAGGCTGGTTATATACAGGAATATAATGAACATGAACCCCAATATTTTCTGCACGATACGCTTGGAACAGCTCTTTTCTACCCGCGGGGTATGCATTCGTATCGAAACGCAGGACATACAAATGCCAGCTCGAATGGGCTTCTGGATGCTGATAAGGCACAGTGATGCCCGAAATATCGCGAAATGCTTCCGTATACAAAGCCGCGATTTCTCTTCTTCTTGCAATAAACGTGTCCAACCTGCCCATTTGGGATGTACCGAGCGCTGCCTGTAAATCGGTCATTCGATAATGATAGCCCAGATCCTGCATTTCATAGTACCAAGGGCCTTCATTCTGCTGCAGCAGCTCCGGTTCCTTCGTAATGCCATGACTTCGGAATAGTAGCAGCTTCTGATAATAAGCTTCATTATCTGTTACGATCATTCCGCCTTCAGCAGATGTCACATGCTTCAACGGATGAAAGCTGAACATCGTCATATCGGCAAGCGTGCCAATCTTCTTACCTTCATAATTAGCGCCAAGTGAATGAGCGGCATCTTGAATAATAACCAGACCATGACGATCGGCCAATTCCCGAAAACGATCCATTTGAACAGGTTGTCCAGAGAAATCAACAGGAATAATCGCCTTGGTACGGTCTGTAATTTTACGTTCCGTATCTTCTGGGCACAGATTATAGGTATTCGGATCAATATCGGCAAATACAGGTGTGCCACCTTGATATAAAACACAATTACTACTAGCAACGAAAGTAATCGGTGTTGTAATCACTTCGTCACCTGCACCTATACCGGCAGCATAGCAAGCCCCATGCAGTGCCGCGGTCCCACTGGAGAACGCAACCGCATACTTGACACCAACATAATCGGCTACCGCTCGTTCAAACTTCGGGATTTCAGGACCCTGCGTAATATAACCACTTGTCAGGCTGCTGACTACGGCTTGTATATCGTCTTCATTAATCCACTGCTGACCGTAAAATAGCATTTGACTGCGTACCGGTTGACCTCCATGCAGCGCCAGCTTTTCCATGCGACCTTCCTCCGTTCATCGTATTGTTCCCTAATAAGCACAGTGAATCTAATCGCCGTTCACCAGACAGCATACATAACTGTTCTTCTGCTTACATTAAATAGCTCGTCCGAATCCAATTCTCGGTCAAAGCGATTCCCTCTTCCAACGATACTTGCGGCTCCCAGCCTAATAATTGCCTGGCTTTACTGGAGTTACACAACAGTTTTTGAATCTCGCTTTGCGGATGAATATGCTCAACGTGCTTGATACGCGACTTATCTCCAACTATCAACATAGCTAAATCATTCACCGAAATATCTCGACCTAATCCAGCATTGACAATATGCCCGTCAACTTGATCCGTGAAACCGGCTTGAACAACGAATCGTGCGCAATCCTCTACATATAGTAAATCGCGGGTTTGAGTGCCCTCTCCATATATATTCACGTCTAAACCTGCAAGCTTGTTTTTGATAAAAATGGCAACAACTCCGCCTTCACCACCTGTTTTCTGAAACGGACCATATGTATTAAACGGACGAATGACAACCGTCGGCAATCCATACGCGTAATAATAGGAGAGCACCATATTCTCCGCGGCAATTTTGGCCCCAGCATAAGGAGAGGCGGGTTTGATAGGATGCAGCTCAGTTATACCGGTTTCTTCCACACAACGGTCATAGACCATACATGTGCTCATAAAAACAACTTTTGTATTATGCTTGCGGCATTGTTCCATCACAGAAAATGTACCAATTGTATCGTTATTAAAGGTGGTTCGCGGGTCATCGATAGAATCCTGGACGTTGATGGAAGCACCAAGATGGTAGCAAATATCGAATGCTGTTTCGTCAAAAAGCTCAGCTAATAGAGTCTCGTTCTTGATATCCCCAACGACAAAACGCTTCAATCCTATGTGATTAATAAGCTCATCGAGATTCTCCTTACGACCATTAGACAAATCATCCAGAATCGTCAGGTTGTGTCCCTCTTCAAGAAGCCGTTTGGCGACCCATCTGCCAATAAACCCGGCACCGCCAGTGAGTAAAATGTTCATAACGAGGTTACCTCATCTCGAATAATATGATTATAATAGGTTATTTAATTTGTCTGCCCAAAATAAAAGCTTCAGCAGCATCTACCCCTATAGTGGCTCCTCGCCACTTGGCCAGATACTCTATAGCTTTAACAGATCGAGCATGAGGCCAATTTCTCATTTCTGAAGAGTAAGCCTCTAACGCGGTCAACTTCAATGTCAGTGTTTCTGATATATCGACGAACCAATTGGGGAGAAAAGGAACTGCCGAGCCCGGCGTCTGCCATTCAGTACTGGAGGCAACCTCAAAAAATAAAAGAGACTTAATTCGTTGATTTCCAGGTATTGGTCGACAGGCTGTAACAACCGCCTCGTGAATGCAACGATGATCAATATTTACGTCCCCATTATGATGCGTATATACGATATCCGGACGATATTCCTCTATTAACTCTTCAACGTATTTTACTATATCAAGCCGATCTAACGAATCCATTCTATTATCAGGAAAACTATGAAGGACTAATGATGTAGCTCCCACAATCAGATTAGCTTCTCGGGCTGCATCGGCTAATGCATAAAAAGCTGCCTCATGTTTATTTCTGTCACGTTGTTTATCACGACTTGTCAGTCCCTCAGCCAATATAGCTACATGAACCTTGTCACCCTGCTGCTTATGCCACGCTATTGTTCCACCACATCCCAATATTTCATCGTCGGGATGAGCAGCAATAACAAGAATAGTATTTGACATTACATTACACCTTCTCTGCTACAAAATTCCAAGAAGCGAAGCTGAAATTGTCATCGGGTACTTCTCGTTTAACTACTTTATGTTCCATTTGGGTAATATTAAAGCTCTTGAATAACTCCAAAATATGGGGTTTATTAGAGAAATGCACCCTACCGGTATCAGCAAGATGTCCTTGCTTGATATCTGTCTTGGTGAACTCATCTTCAACAACAACACCTAACTTATAATCTGAATGCTCTGTTGAAAACCAGTCTATTCCAATAAATTTTCCATTTTTCTTTAATTTCTTCTGTATTAACAGCAGACTCCTCCGTATATCGCTTGTCGCATTATGTGTTAGAGAGCCTCGATCGACAATGAGATCAAATTCTAAATCAAAATAAAGATCTTTAGTAAAATCGCCTACTTGTATCTGGTCAGCTATATCAGGGTGTGTTTGTTTCAACTGCTTCACGATAGATTGGCTTCCTTCTAACGCATAATAAGTAACATTCAAAGATTTAAAAAAAGGAATATTCGCGCCAGCCCCACATCCTAATTCCAACACGGTAAAAGAATCCCCATTCGGCCGCGCATACCTAAACACATAAGAAACCAGGTCCGACCAAGGCCATTTACTCATGTGTGTGTTATTAGCATATGACTCTTCCCACTCTTTAGAAAAACCCATTTTTTTAATACCTCCATTTCAGTTCGTATTGATCTAAATTTTTCCCGCCACAAAATTCCAAGAAGCAATAGTGAAACTATTGTCGGGCATTTCCCCTTTAATTCTCTTATGCTCCATGTGAGAAATTTTAAAATCTTTAAATAAATCTAAAAGATGAGTTTTATCTGCAAAATGGACTCTTCCAATATCGGCAAGATGCCCTCGTTGAATATCCCTCTTGGTGTACTTGTCTTCAACGTACACTCCTTGATTATAATCTGAGTGCTCCGTAGAAAACCAATCAATTCCTATGAAGTTTCCATTTTTCTTCAAACTTTTCGCCACTAAAAGTAGACTTTTCCGAATGTCGCCGGTCGCATTGCATGTTAAAGAACCACGATCAACAATAAGATCAAATTCCAAATCGAAATATAGACTTTCGGTAAAATCAGCCACTTGTATTTGTTCAGCTATCTCAGGATGAATCTCCTTCAATTGTTTAACAATAGACTCACTGCCTTCAATCGCAAAATACTTAACGTCTAAAGATTTAAAAAAGGGAATATTTGCCCCAGCCCCGCACCCTAATTCCAAAACTGTATAAGAGTCAACAGTAGGCCTCGCATATTTATAAACATAAGAAACAAGATCTGACCAGGGCCACTTACTCAAATGCGCATTTTTAGCATAAGTATCTTCCCACTCTTTAGAAAACCCCATTTTTAACTACCCCCAAATTAACCCATACTGGTCTGAATTCATCCAAAAATCAAGAATAGTTAAATGAGAAACAAATTCCCCCCACAATTGTGGATATACGGGATGTTTATAGTCCTGATATTCAATTATGATTCCTGCATTTTTAAATTGAGCTTCATCTAAGTAATCTATACCTAGTGCACCTGAAATATATTGATCCGCCTTAAAGTATCTGCATATATCTAAAATTAAATCTGATTTTTTACTGTCAATAGGAAGGTCTGCAAGTCGATATATTGGAGTCGTTATACCTAATTGCTTAAACCAAAATTTGGTATGTTCCATACATAAATCTGTTAGAAATATGTATTCTTGTGAATAAAGCCGTTCTAAAATTTCATATTTTTCTTCGAATCTCGGAGCCCTCTTATAATTAAGATAGATTGTCTTTAAATGGTCTTTTCTCCAATCTACTTCGTCACTCACTTGAATTTGATTTAAAGGTAAATCCCGATGGCCTTTCGATTTAACAGGGATTGTCACCCATAGACTTCCATTAGAGGTCTTGATTTTGTTACGATTAATAAAACTACGCACCTCGTATTGTACATTATCCATATAAACATAGACGTCACTTCGCTTTATTTTATCAAAGTATCCTAACCAAGGAAGATAAGCAGGCTGGTGCGCGGTAATAATCAAATGGAATCAATCCC
Organism: Paenibacillus sp. FSL H7-0331; assembly: GCF_001956045.1. Next base: position 72,549 of record NZ_MRTH01000014.1, read on the forward strand.
TTTTCTCATTTTCAAGTCTCTGTTTATAATAACCTTCTTTTACTTCCATAGGATTACCCTTTACAAGAGAATATGGTGGAATCTGAACACCCTCAACAATAGTGCCTGCAGCAACTACCGAATGATGCCCAATTACAGCTCCACCCTTAATGAAACTATGCGATCCAATAAAAACGTTATGTTCAATGTGTATATCCTTACGGTCAATCTCTGTAGAGAGCCCAATACATTTTTTATGTGAATCCGCACAATTGATTGATACAAAGGATGCGATATCGCAGTTTTCTCCAATCGTCACATTGGCTCCCTTTGCATTGACTTCAGACATGGCGCCAATATAAACATTTTCACCAATCCTTGGATCTCCATTAATCCAAACTAATGGGTGAAACTCATTGAGTTTAAAATTGCTTAATTCGGCAAATTGTTGGCGGAACTGATTGGTTTTACCCATTATTTAAAATCACCCCACTGAAGTAATGATCCCTTTTGAATAGAGCGAGTTGACGTTTTGTCCAATAAGTCATTAAAAAAGGCAGGTTCCATTCCATTTCCAGGTCTTCTTAAGCCAATAGATCTAACACTCAGCACTTCGCCTTCTTCAATATCTTTAAGGGCGATTATACTTCGACGTGCAAGCACCTTCATCTTCTCTTCAGCAGCTGTAGGTTTCACAATTGGATCCCCAAGCATTCTAAAGGCTGAGCGGATTGAATCTGACCATACTTTGAGGCTTTCTGGATTTTCTGAAAACCAGTGATCGGGTCCCGGCAAGTCATGGTTCAAAGTAAAATGTTTTTCAAAAAAACAAGCACCAAAAGAAACAGCTAGCGAAGAGGCTAAACTCCCTTGAGTATGATCGGAGAAACCAAGTGATAAATGGGGAAATGCATTTGATAAGGTTCTAAGTTTTAATAAATTAACATCGTTTTCGGGCGTAGGATACTGTGAAGTACACAATAGCAAAATGACAGGATATCCGTTAAAGGCACCTACCGTGTTTAATGAAGTATATACTTCTGCTAAATCGGCCATACCACAGGAAATTATCAATGGAAGCCCTGTGTCTGCATAACTTCTGAGCAAAGGAAGATTGGTGAAGTCATCTGACCCCACCTTAATGGCGGTAATACCCAGTTCAAGTAACAACTTTAGATCGGAGTAATTTTGTGGGGTTGATAAAAACAATATCTTCTCTGCATCACACTTCTCTTTGATTGCGAACCATTCTTCTCGTGAAAACTCATATCTTCGGAACATTTCCAACATGGATTCCGTTACTTCTTTTCCTTGAGAATTGTACGTGTAGGTTTGATTTGGGTCACCGACAAATTCATCCGCTTTAAAAGTTTGAAACTTTATCGCATCAACCCCCGCTTGTTTCGCTGCCTCTATCATACGAAATGCAGTGTTCACATCTCCATTATGATTAATTCCAGCTTCGGCAACAATGAACGGAGCACCATTCCTTTCAACAATCCGCGTACCGATTTTAATTTGTTCGCTCATTCGATTACAGCGCCCTTCTTACAGTATGAAGTATGTACTCAGCTACTCTATGCTTACCTTTTCCATCAATGGTGTGTCTGCCGATACGACTCATTTCCTTACGGGATGCGGATGACTCAACCAAAGTTGAAAATTTATTAAGAAAATCATCTCCATCTTGATTTATCTCTATACTTATACCTTTCGAATGAAACGTTCCAACTAGGTCCCTTTGGTTGTCTGCAGTTATAACACAAAGTGATGGGACTCCTAAACAGGCTAGTTCATACATAGTGGAACCTCCTGCTGTTACAGCCAAATCCTGTTCCCATATTAAATCCGCCATATTCGTTACATTTCTATACATTTGCACAGAATGAATATCCGTTACTTTTTCATGATTTATAAAATGAGATAATTGATGCTCATAAGGATAATGAACACCCAATACTATTGATATCTGCAAGCTGAACTTTTGAAACTTTAAAAGTTCCTTAATAAAATGTATTGTATTGTTTTCAAGGTCTGCCCCGCCAAATGTAAGCAAAACTTTCTCAGCTTGATCAGATATCGACTTTATATAAGGAGCATACAGTTGAAAAGCATCACGTAGCATACTAAAATCTGTACCCATCAACAAGGTAGGCTTAGTATTTACTTGAGAATACCTATCGGCAGTCGCATATATATTCTGATTAAGAACCGCATCGCATTTGAATTGGGAAAATAAATATATATCATCGACTAACATAGTTGGCACCAGATCTGCTATATAATTAAAATGATCAAGCTCAATTCGATACGAATCCCAAATTAGATAATCGATTCCTAATCCTACGATAATCTCCCTTAATTGATTCACTTCGCTATAGTTATTATGAATCGGGACTGTCTTCATGGGTGAGATAGCAAAACGCTGAATCACTTCATGACCACCCGAATTAGTAGCAAAAACAACAGAAGCCCCTTTTCGGGACAACTCTTGAGCCAGGGTGATACAACGCATGACATGTCCCGAGCCTATTTGTTCAGAAGCATCGCACCGAAATAAAATAGTTGGTCGTTCCACTTTCATACAGTTCCCCTTATACTTTTTGCTCCACATTAGCATTAATTTTTATAAGATGTGGGTTCCGCTCCATCAGTTTAATACATTCCTTCCAAGAGAATATTTCCCCTGGAATATACAATTGACGATATATCTCTTGAATCAATCTCCAATCTTCTTCGGTATCCAGGGTCCAACGGTAACTAGAGAGATTATCCTCTCCAGAAAAAGTTGTCAACTTAAACCATTCGGGATGCTCATAAATATAATGACATACATGCTCCCGCTCGTCTTCTCGTTGAGCTTCATTATAAGCTCTTTCTAGAGCGGAAAATGATATTACTTCCGTATCTAATCCCCTTGGAAATGTTCTCTCTGTCACATTATCGCAGTAGTCCATACCTGCAATCGACAAAAATTTTTCAATTGTAAGATTGGAAATGTCGGGATCCAATAAAGGGCAATCTGAAGTAACTCGCACTATAACATCCGCATTTCTGCTTACAGCGGCTTCATAATATCTGCTTAGTACATCGTCCTCACTACCCCTGTGACATAAAACACCGAGCTTATCGGCCTCAATTTCAATTATGTTATCTTGAGCCTTCGTAGTTGTAGCGACAACTACTTCGGAGGAAAGACTAATTGCTTTACATCTTTCAACGACATGAGCCAGCACCGTCTTTCCTTCTAATTGAAGCATAACTTTGCCCGGTAAACGAGTAGATCCCATTCTAGCCTGTATAACTGTAACTACTTTCATAGTAACAACTCCAGAATCATTTTACTTTTTCAAGCAGGAACATTTGATCCACGTTATCTTCTTTTAAATACTTGTATCTATTTTCTCGAACTAATTTTAAATCAGGAAACAGTTTTAAATATAATTCCGCAAAATTGGTTTTCCATAGCTTACCCTTGTGTCCTCTGTAATTAATCTCTTCATATTGTTCCGAAAAGTACTCAAATCCCCATATATAACGGTTGCTCGTCCTATATATCTCTGTAAGTGCCTGATTAATATCTTTAGGTGAAATATGGATCAACACTCCGGATGTATATACGACATCGAAATAGCTGTTTCTAAAGGGGATATCAAAAGCCGACCCTTGTATGATATTAATTCCTCGGGTTAATTCTTTTGATTTCTCAACAGCATAGGATTGTAATTCTATTCCATATAAATTGTTATATCCATTCGATTGCAAGTGGTTTAGTTGATTGCCAATATTACACCCTACCTCTAAAACACTATTAATCGAAGTATTATTAAAAATGAACGTAATCATATCTGTTCGAGAAACACCATATTGATCTTGATAAAACGCATCCAACTCTTCTGGGGAGAAAATGCTTCGTTCAGTATACTCCTCCCCAAACTTCCCTTTCCAAAATTCCATTTCTTCAGTTATCACTTTATCATTCCCCTTCCCCTTCATTTCCTGTTGTTAAATCAATTGTTCGTTTCTTAACCACTGCCTCAATGTTTCTTTATCGATTGTTGTATTACCGTCTCTAATATGACTAAAATCCTTCAATTTTTCAGAATCGGCATAAAGATGAATCTTGTCGGTAAAGGAGGAGGGAATGATATACATATCCGATGTTTCCAAAGCGAATCTTGCCTCATCCTCGGTCATTAATTCTTCGTACATTTTTTCACCCGGACGCAACCCGATATTATCAATAGCGATGGTATCCGAAATGTTATATTTTGAAGTAACTTCTTCAATAAGAACCTCTGTTAATACAGACATTTTGATCACTGGCATTTTAAGTACAAATACTTCACCACCGCGAGCCAGAGATGTTGCCTTAAACATTAATGAAATAGCCTGTTTTGGTGTCATCATAAACCTCAGCATATTGAGATCGGTTACTGTTACGCGTCTATTGTTCATAATCTGCTGTTGAAATAATGGGATAACCGAACCCCTGGACCCCATGACATTACCGAATCTCACAGAGAAAAAAACTGTGGTTTTATTACCCTTTTGAATTTCGGCAGCTGAGATTAACCGCTCAGCCGTAAGTTTTGATGCGCCATATACATTGGTTGGAGCTATAGCTTTATCTGTACTCGTGAAGAGCACTTTTTTAACTTTGCTCTGTAAAGCCGCTTGGATAACGTTCTGTGTCCCAATAATATTAGTCTGTACTGCTTCAAAGGGATTATATTCGCATGCTGGGACATGCTTCATCGCAGCGGCATGGAACACATAATCCACATCTTCCATAGCTCTTAGCAATCTATTGTAATCTCGAATATCGCCAATAAGGTATCTTACGTTTTCAAGATTCCCCAGCGTTTGCTGAAGCTCAAATTGCTTATATTCATCGCGGCTAAATATCCTGATTATGGATGGTTCTGCTTTTAGCAGCATGTTTAACACATGCTTTCCTATAGTTCCGGTTCCACCAATAATTAAAATTTTAGCACCTTTAAACATTTCATTCACCGATAGTTTCCTCCGCAAATTCATCAGTATGCAGCTTATAAATGTGCCTGTTGCTCTTCTCTTAATTCAACTACAGTAAATCGGATGTATTGCTGTATTTTCAGAAAAAGATCCTCAATAGTTACGAAAGCTTCTTCTACAGCATAAAGATACCCTGCAAAAGCTTGAACAGTAAGTTTTACTTTTTCCTGTATGTCTCCTGTCTCCCTTATAACCTGAGTTTGTCTTTGCAATATATCCAGATCTGCCTTGATCATCGGTTTTATATAAACCTGAAAAAAGTCATTATCAGACAATCTTTTGAACGCATTATCGAATTTCGGAAACTCTTTGCGCAGTTGGTTCAACTCATTAAATTTCGATAAGGCATCCATTTTACGCAGTGCACTTGTTACTTTGTTAAATAAATTCGTAAAGTTATCGTATTCAGACTTCATTTTGTTAACCTGTTGGATTAACACCTCTAAATCATTTATTGTTTTTGTTCCTTCGTGCCAATTCGGATCAACCACTTTCTTATCTAAATATTGCTCTATCACTTCTTCGAGCGCTACATAATCGGTTCCCCTAATTTTCGCTCCACCTTTGGTGGTATTAATGGTTCGCATGGTTGTCATATTTTCCAAATAAGATTCCATTTGGCGTCTTCCTAAATTATGGCCAAAATCTGATTGGATTTGCTGTCCATCTACACCATCAACTAATATAGTATTTTGTTTTTCACTATCAGACAAGTCCTCGCTTTGTCGGTATGAATATTCTATACCCTTTGCATAATACTGGTCGTTGCGGTAACCAAAGTTCTGTCCTACCATTATGACAAGCTCACAACCCAGCTTGTATATTAATTCTAAGGTTACAGTAGCAATAGTGGGTGCATCTAATACCACTTCGTGAGGTTCTGTTTTTAAATAATAGGAAGATATTGTATCTTGGCTTGTCAACATGTATAACATTGGACCAGGATATAATTTTACTGTATTAAACCCCACAGTCGTACCATAAATAATCGGAATATCCATTTTCTCAGTAATAATTTCTTCGAAAACAAGATGATTATAAGTATTCGGGTCATATGAGGTAACTGCATCCGGATAAATACCATGCTTTATCAACGCTTTATTAGCCGATCCAATTGAAAATATATAAGCCAATCCTTCATTCTTAATTCGTCTAAGATTCTCAATTTCATCCTCAAGAGATGGTCCTGCCCCAACCATTATAATCGGTTTACCAGCAAAAACACTCCTTTTCTCACGAATTACATTTTGAGTTTCCAATACCTTTGTGAAATTATGCAAGCTATTTACAGTCCATAGTCGTTCATAAGCTTTATTCGTTGCCTGGCTACTTCGTTTCACGTTAAGCGCATTTTTAAATGCCTGCAAAAACGATTTAGTTTTCTCCGCATACAATCGATCATAAACCGGGTGCACAATGATCAAAACATTTTTCAGCATTAGTTCTACCATTTGTTGTATAGCTATTGCTTCAAAGACATCCATATATTCAACAAAGAGGTTCTTAAAATTTTTGGTTGGAAGATTTTCCAGTTTCTTATTACAGAGCAATTGATAAAACACATTAGGATCAGGCTCGTAAAGTGAGTACCCCTTATCTGAGTGCCGGTTCATCAATGCCTCCACCTGATAACCCAATCCAACGCCATAGAAGAATACATGATCATAATTGGCTATGTCCTCTTCATATTGCTGCACCCAACGCTCAGCTTCTTCGACAGGGTTATATTTACTATGAATATAATTCTCCTTGTTATCCTTAGTTATTTTCAAATAAGGAAGTCCTGATTTACCTGCCGCTACTTCATAATTTTCAGCATTTATTTGGTCTTGCACTGCGTTGAAAAATGTTAAAATGCTAGGGTATCTTTTTTTTAGAAAAGCTACATTATCTATGAGTATCATCAAATTTCTACCTCATTCTTCTTAGAGTCAAGATACACTTGAAGCCTATCAAATAAGGGAATAAACTCATGGACAATCATATCTGCAATTAGAACGGAATCTTGATTGATTAAAGCTTCTTGAAAATCACCTAATTTATCTTCAAGTTCTCTTTTAAGTTCATCTAAAATCTGTTCAGTTGTGTAAACAGTTCTGAGCGATCTTAGTACGGAATCAAGCCATTCAAATGCTTCGAGAAGATGTTCCAGTTCAGCCCACGCTTCTTTGCCAGGACCTTGATAGAATAAATCAGCTAATCGATTCATAGAAGGTGTAGCCCTTAGCAGATACTCAGATCCTTCAGTAACTAAAGAACTGTGCAACTCAGATATACTTGCTGTAACTACCTGAACCCTATCGATGGATTCTATATGACTTTCAATATATTCCTCTAAAGATCCTATTACTTCCTGGTCGTCGACCTGATAGTTTAAAACATATAACCCGCTGTTCGCAAGACTGATCTCAACCGTTTGAAGTAGATTGGGAATCTGATTGACTTCATTTGCAAATTCATATTGTTTTCCTAGTAACTCCAGAATCATATGTTGTAACCCCCATCAAATATTGCAACTCTAATTCTATTATCGGCTTTGATTTTGTTTTTCTGTATAGATAATATTAACAGGCCCCGGTTGATTTCTCAATCGGGACCTGTTTCCTCAATATGGGTTTATTGCATTAATAAAAGAACTTGCTGGGACTGCTGATTCGCCTGGGCCAACATCGCCTGAGAAGCTTTCGAGAGAATGCTGTTCTTGGCATAAGCCATGGTTTCCTTTGCCATGTCAATATCGCGAATACGTGATTCGGATGCAGTCAAATTCTCGGAAAAAACACTAAGATTAAAAATCGTATTTTCCAAACGATTCTGAATCGCACCGAGTTTAGCACGTTCATCCGATACACGTTCCATCGCATTATCGATAACTGCCAGAGACCAACGAGACTGTGAGGCTGTGCTGACATCAATGTGCGTCAATCTTAATGATACTGTATCGGCGCTATTGATATCGATAGCATCTGTTATTCGTTGATTAGCTCCAGTCTGAATCAATAAAGCTGAGTTTCGAGACGCGTCTTGTGCCTGTTGAGTAACATTAAAACTCCCGAACGGCCGATTGAAACCACCCACGGATGTTGAATCAGTCGCAGACTTCGATGCAGAGAGCTTCAAGTTGCTTATATCGTATAAAGCACCCTTCTTGCCCTCAACTCGAATCGTCCCTTTCATCAGATCTAGACCAACAGAAGCTCCTTGAAACGCATCCACTGAACGCATCAGCGCCATAAGATCCCCAACCGTTGATTCTTCTCGAACTTCCATCGAAGCGCTGAAGCCTTTTCCGTCTTGAGTGCCGGTAAAAGCGATGATGTTCCCTGCCGTCAATCCAAGAGTATTGTGATCATGATCCGTCAATTCAGACAATCGAGTATTGCTAGCAAGATTACGATTCTCTGCATCCGTACCAGTAGTTGAAATATTGGTAGGTGTCGTTCCTTTCACAGCCGTTAGTGCAGCACCTGGAGCCAAGGAGGCATCAAACAAAGCACTAACACCAGAAGCACCGGTTATTGAACTGATTGAAAACTTGGATGCTGCTGTTAATGTTGTCAACCGTAAAGTCTCACCAAGACCGCTAACTTTCGTGGAAACTTGAATAGCACCGATACCGAAAGCTTTATCTAGCTCTGCCTGCAAGCCTTTAACTATCGCGTCTCGTGTCGTCAATCCCGATCCAGTAGGTGTAGCCATTTCAATATTCGGTTGATCCAATAAATTGATAACAGCTGATTTATTCCCAAGAACAACAGTAAGCTTATATTGATCCAGGTTGTTCGCTGTACCACTTAAATTCACTCCGGCTGCAATATTATTAACACCGGAGATATTTCCGGCAGCACCACCAAATCCTAGTGCACCTAAAGCGCTCTGATCCGATGCTGTCGAATCAAGAATCTTGACGGAGGATGCGGACCCTGTTGATACAGATTCAAATTCGATCTTATTATCTTCTGTCAGGCGAGCTTGAACCTTGCCATTTACAACCGCGTCGCTCCCAATTTGGTTGTTGATTTCATTAACAAGATCTGCTTTTGTTGTATAGAGCTTTGATGACAACGAAATGGTTCTCAACTCTCCGTCATCTACAGACAGTCTAAATTGGTCATTTACTCCTGCTGCAATAAGTATGCCATCGGAGTAACCCATCAAGCTGTTGGTTCCTTGTGCCGTTACCGTCGAACCGGATAGGATAATGCCACCAGATGTATCGGCAGCAAGACCAAAAATATTAGTTAAGCCGGCGGAAGCAGAAACATGAAACACGCTGGTCTTTACATTTGATTTTAAACTCAATTTGCCATTGTTGTCATCTACGCTCACAGCACTAATGCCAAATGCAGCATCCAATTGACTCTGAATCTCAATCTTAAGAGTACTTAAAGAATAGCTTGTGCTGTTAGACAACGTAATTGTCGCGCTTCCGCTGCCAAGATTCACAGCAAACTGACCTGAAGTGACACCATTCGTAATATTAATTCCAGCACTTATATCCAAAGCCCCTGCAATTTTATCTTGGTATCCTCTAAACCCCATTGCAGAAAGCGCGGAACGGTTATCTGTGCCGGAGCCGAATGAAAATACCGTCTTATCTCCCGCCTCTTTAGTAGTAACTTTAAGCTTGCCGTCTACTACAGAAACTTGCACTTGGCTTTTCTCAACGTAGAAGCCGGATTGTATTAATGCAGCATTGATTGCTTGCTCTACAGCGCTAGCGAATCCAGCCTGTGTATACCCGCTCCCTGTGCTAGCCGCGATAAAAGCACCGGATACATTCGTGGTACCATTAATGCTGAAGGTGAAGTTGTCATTGACTCCCGTAATAATTCTAACCCTCTCATCCAAAGTATTGAACGAAGTTTCCGAGTACCCAACTCCCGTAACGGTTTGAACGGAACCTCTTTCAGTGATAGAGCTTCCACCTAATGCCCTTCCAGCGGTCCCAATAATATCTGCAGCATCTACAACATTAGAAATGACTGTGGACCCTTGTAGCTCCTTGGATGCTGTTAAACTTCCATTTAACAGCTTTTTCGTATTGAACTCAGTTGTATAAGCAACCCGATCCACTTCTGCTTTAAGCTGCTGCACTTCTTTCTGCAATTGCATCCGGTCGGAATCCGTGTAGGACTCATTAGACGATTGCACAGCAAGTTCACGCATCCTCTGCAAAATATTATGCGTCGTACTAAGCGCCGCTTCTGCAGTTTGAATGAGTGATATGCCGTCCTGAGCATTGCGAGATGCTTGATTCAACCCTCGGATTTGACCACGCATTTTTTCTGATATGGCCAATCCAGCCGCATCATCACCTGCACGATTAATACGAAGGCCAGAAGATAGCTTTTCAATAGACTTATATGCAGCCGTATTATTATCAGTAAACTGTCGATGAGTATTGATCGCCGACATATTATGATTGATTCTCATGCAACTCTCCTCCTTCCTTCACTCGACCTCTCCGGATGTCCACCTGGATGGTTTATAGTAGAAAAGACTCTAGAAATTCTAGAGTCTTTTCCCTGATGTGAAAGATGAATTATCTTAGCAGTTGCAGTACGCCTTGCGGCTGTTGGTTGGCTTGAGCCAGCATCGCTTGAGCAGCTTGGGAAAGGATGTTGTTCTTTGTGAAATCCATCATTTCTTTCGCCATGTCTACATCGCGGATACGGGATTCGGAAGCTGTTAAGTTTTCCGAAGATGTTCCCAAGTTGTTGATCGTGTACTCTAAACGGTTTTGGATAGCACCAAGCTTAGCGCGTTCTGCAGAAACCGACTCAAGGGCGTTGTTAACAACGCTGATAGCGGATTGTGCACCATCTTTTGTACTTACATCAACATTGGAAATTTTCAATGAAGCAGCGCTGACGTTATTGATGTCCAGAGCTACCGTTTGACCTTGGTTAGCACCGATTTGCATGGACAAGGAAGCGTCCGTTGCTGCATCTTGTGCTTGTTGCGTTACTTTAAAGCTGCCGAATGTTCTGTTGAAGTTACCTACAGCAGTTGTATCCGTAGCTGATTTTTGAGCGGAGAAGTTCAGGTTGCTGATATCGTACTTCTCGCCGTTCTTACCAACAATGTTGATAGTTCCTTTGGCAATATCAAGAGCAACCGAAGCTCCGGCAAATGCATCTATGGAACGAACAGCTCCTAGCAAATCACCAATTGTTGAGCTATCATTCAAAGTAAGTGATGCCTTAAACTCTTTACCATCTTGAGTACCAGCAATCGAGATAACATTACCTTTGCTTAAACCAAGCTTATTGTTGTCAGAGTCTGTCAAATCCTTCAATAACGAGTTGGTTGCAAGCGTGTTATCAACCGCATCAGTACCTGTTGTTGTCACATTCGTAGGTGTTGTGCCGAGAAGTGCCGTTCCTGAACCTGCGCTAGTAAAGAGTGCAGACACACCCTCTCCAGCTGCGCCCGCAGCACCAACACCTGTTATCTTAAATGTGGAGGCAGCTGTGATTGTGTTAAGTTTCAACGTTTCCGCAGTTCCACTAAGAACTATGCTTACATTAATGGCATCCTTGCCGAATGCTTTATCCAATTCTGCTTGAAGACCTTTAATAATGGCGTCTTTGGTTGTAAGTCCGCTAGCAACTGTCGTACTTTGGATAATGTTAGGTTGATCCAATAAATTAAGAGTTGCTGTTTTACTGCCCAATGTAACATTCAATTTATAATGATCAGGAGTAGCTGCCGTACCGCTTAACGAGAATCCTGAAACAATGTCTATACCGCCGCTAGCAGTAATACTGCCTGCAGACGGACCGTAACCTAAAGCACCAAGTGCCGATTGAGCAGCAGCGCCCGGATTAGATACAACCACGGATGAGCTGGAACCAGTTGCTATAGATGTAAATGAAATTTTGTTATCTGCGCCCAAGCTTGCTTGGACTTTACCCGTCAATTGGGTATTACTACCAATTTGGTTGTTAATTTCATTCACCAGATCGGATTTAGTTGCATACAGCTTCGCTGACAAGCTCAAAGTTACTGCAGCTCCACCATCAACCGCAAGATTGAACTGATCATTTACACCAGCAGCAATATTAATTCCGTTACCGTAACCTAGAGTAGTGTTAGTACCAGCAATATTCACGGTAGAACCAGAGTTAATTAAACCACCAGATGTTCCAGCAACAATTCCAAATGCATCTACCGCTGCAGCACCGGATACAACAAAGTAGTCAGCACGAATACTAGTATTAAATTGAAGCTTACCAGTACCATCGTCGCTTACAGTTACAGCATTACCAAATGTGGCGCTAAGTTGAGTGTTAATATCATTAAGAAGTCCTGGTTTGTCATAAGGTGTAATGGCTAGGGCAATAGTTGCCGTTTTGTTCCCTACAGTGACTTCGAAGGCACCTGAAGCTGCAGCAACAAGATCCAGACCGCCATTAATAGAAATTGTGCTCTTAATAGAGTTTTGGTAACCTTTGACACCCAAAGTTGAGAGTGCAGTACCGCTGGTAACAGCAGCACCCGAAATTATGGAGAAGTTAGTTCCTTTTCCTACTTCTGCTGAAGTAAACACCAATTTATTATCAGCGGAAATCGAAACTTTAATTTGGTTTTCTTGAACATTTTTACCGGATACGTTTAACTGAGTATTGATCGCAGTTTCCACAGCTTTAGCAAACTCTTCTCTGGTATACCCAGATCCGGTACTTGCCGCTATAGTTACCCCAGAGAAAACTGCTGCAGTACTAGCAGCGGCACCGCTTATTTTGAATGCAAAATCATCATTAACGCCGGTTTGAACAGTAGTGCGCTCTTCTAAAGCGTTAAATGCTGTTACTGAGTAGCCTGTACCTGTTACAGTTTGAACCGAACCACGCTCTGTAATTGAAGTTCCACCAACAGCTGTACCCGCACTTGCAGCCACATCCGCTACGTCTACTTTAGCAGAATTAGCAGCAGTTCCTTGCAATGCTTTAGTTGCTGTCAAGCTACCGTTCAACAATTTCTTAGTATTGAACTCTGTAGTGTATGCAATGCGGTCAACTTCGGATTTCAACTGTTCAACTTCTTTTTGAAGTTGTGCACGGTCAGAGTCAGTCGAAGTATCATTCGCGGATTGAACGGAAAGTTCACGCATACGTTGAAGAATGTTATGAGTAGTGCTCATTGCACCCTCAGCTGTTTGAACAAGAGAGATTGCATCTTGAGCATTACGGGAAGCTTGATCCAAACCACGGATTTGACCACGCATTTTTTCAGAAATTGCTAAGCCGGCAGCGTCATCGCCTGCACGATTGATACGGTAACCTGAGGACAATTTCTCCAAAGATTTTCCTGTGCTTGCTGTGTTGCTAGTCAACTGACGGTGCGTGTTCATTGCTGCTAAGTTGTGATTAATTCTCATTGTCTTTTCACTCCTTGAATGGGTTACCCACTTCCATGTGGGGGTTCTGACATACTACTCCAACAGGTCGGCCGTTCCTGTCGAATAGTGCCTATAGACTATATCGAACTTTCAACTGCAAATATGAATAGTGATTTTAAAATATTCCAGATTTTATTTTTCCCGCTTCGCATACAGCTTATTAAGCTGCTCCATATCAGGCAGTCGTAAGGATGCCTCTCGGTTATTCTGCTTAATCGCCTCATACACTTCCTTACGATTCACCTGCACATTCTTAGGTGCTTGAATACCAAGTTTGACAACGTCTCCTTCTACTCCCAACACGATGACTTCGATCTGATCACCAATGATAATGGATTCACCTTTTTTTCTGGCAAGGACGAGCATTACAGATCTCCCCCTTCCATAATGGAGTGCTCAATGGGAATTAATTTTTGCTTAACTGTATACTTCGTTCCTTGCAGAATAATTTGTTTACCCAGAAGGTCTTTATTATTTAGAATGATGGGCGCAAGCAGATTGATTGTCGCATCCTCCAGGCTTTCACGAATCGATACGATATTCCAAACCAGTACATCTGCTTCTTCCTCAATGGTTAATTCCTGCTTTACGTCCTCAGAGATTTCAAATTCATACTCTGGATAAAAGGCAAATGGACTTACAACTATGAATGCAACATCCCCATCCTCAACGGATTGGAGGAAAGAAAAGGGCAGCTCCAGGTTCGGCTTAATAATAACAAATTGGTGCAATTGCTCGAACCCAGGTATTCCCTGAGGAAAAGTAATGATCTCTGTATTCTGAATCTCGATCTTGCCAAAACGAACCGTGCTTATTTCCATAATATTGTAGTCCCTCCCGAAAAATAAAAAACTATAGACGTGTTAGTCTATAGTTTAGTATCAATTTGCGGTGGAGTAAACTCAATTTTGGCATAGCTCAACATCTGAAAGTCGAATTTACCTCGTTGAGCGCTGATCTCTGGTGGATTGACTCTGGCTGTAATCTTCGCTCCACCTTCTTGTACTTGAATATCCGGTTTACCCGCTTCATAATGAATGTCGACATTATCGTAAGAGGGCTCCCCGGCAAAATTCATTTCTGGAAAGCTGACTCGGAAATCCTTGCCCATATCGGCGATAGGATTTCCACCCTCATGAATCGCCCACATCCGATTGCCGTCCTCTACCCTTTTGGCTATGCCCTGCAACCAAACATCACGCGCGCCGGAATAAATGCGAAGCATGACTTCCAAATTGTTAGCCTTGCCCAATGCGTCCCACGCTTTGCTTTGGTCGATATCCATAGTCCCTTTTGGTTGTTTGATATCCATTTGCGCAGGTACTTGCTCAATCTCCTGCGTTGGACGAGGCTGCCTGATTTGCTGTTCTGCAGAATCCGAATCAATCCGATAGCTTGCATTCTCTGAGCGAAATTGAAGCTGAGGAATAGGAAACATCTCAACCTGCCTCCTTCATAATTACCTCAAGAAATCCATCAAACTCGGTTGAATGATCTTCGCTCCAGTTGATAAAGACGCCTGATAAATATTTTCTGCAACCTTCAGATTCGTAATAACACCAGCCATATCGGCATCCTCTGTCTTGGATTGGAGACTCTCTACGTTTAAGCTAATATCCTTCAACCTCTCATCCGTAAGCTCAATTCGATTCATTTTGGCTCCGATATCAGCACGCACATCCAGAAATTTGTTCATTCGTGAATCAAAATCCCCGATGGCCTTATTGATTGCAGTGAAGTCACCTGCACCAAGCGCCGTAACAAAGTCTTGTGTAATCTTAAACATATTATCTGTGTCCGTCAGTTCACCGAACACACGATTGCCGGGAACGTTCACAGGTATTTTAACCCCAGCGCCAATTTCGAAATCAATCATCCCTGTGTCGGCTTGTTCGGTTACTGCATTTTCCAAAGTGTAAGGTTTTAGATTGGTCAACTCACCGTTAAATACATACTTACCGTTGAATTGACTGTTTCCAATATCAACAATCTGTTCATACAGCTGAGAGGATTCTGCCTTCATTGTATCTAGAGCTGCTTGTGGGTTCGTTCCATTCGAAGCCTTAACTGCCATCTCACGCAGCTTTTGTATAACTTCTCCTGCCTGACCCATTACGGTATCTGTAAACGACATCCATGAGGTAGCCGAATTTGTATTAGACTGGAACTGCTCATTAGTGGATAACTCGCTGCGATAACGCATTGAAAAGCTGATGCCTACAGGATCATCGGATGGCTTGTTCAACCGCCGTCCTGTAGCCAGCTGATTTTGCATATTGTCCATACCTTTGAGATTATTATTTAAATTACGCAGGAATTGGGTACTCATCATCCCTTGGGTAACTCTTTGCATCTGGACCTCTCCTTTCTTTCATGAAACTAACGTCTACTATCTGCCTACAACACCCATGCTGTTAATGACTTTATCAAGCGCTTCATCGTAGACGGTCATCGCTCTGGCCGCTGCATTATAAGCATGCTGAAATTTAATCATGTTCGACATTTCTTCATCCATGGAAACTCCGCTTACTGATTGTCTTCTGGCATCTACCTGCTCAACCAGAACCTTTTGATTCGCAGCCTGCCGATCAGCCTCTTGTCCCTGCACACCCAATTGTCCAACTACAGCTCGGAAAAATTCATCCAGCGTGCCATCCTTCAAAACGACAGTCCCCGTGCCCGTTGGATCGAATTTGAAAGATTGCTGACGAAGCCCTGCTATGAGCAGTGACATATCGTTATTGCCCCGAACCACTTTCTCCACATTATCTACCGGATCCACATAGGTTCTGAGTGCTGCAGCAATATTGGAAACGTTGTGTTCAATAGTAGGATTCACGATAATATTAGCTGCAGTGATAGCACCACCATCGCTGCTCTTAAAGAAATCCTCACCCGTGGCAAACGTACCATTATTGAGTACATAACCAAGCTTGTGCAGTCCATTAAAGCCCTTAACGGTAATATTTCTATCATCCGATTCCTTAAGCGTTCTATCTGCCACTGTACCCGAATAGGTTTTCGCGCCCACAACGGTTCCTTCCGGTACAACGGACCCCGCTGGCAAGGTAACTGTTACATCGCCTTCGACCATCGTTTTAATCATAGTGTCGATTTCGTTCTGATAAGAAGTTACCAAGACATCTCGTGATTGGATCATGCCATACACTTCTCCGCTGCTTAAATCACCACCATAGCTTCCCTGAAGCGAGGCTGCGGTAACCGTAGACGCCACGTTAAAACCATCTACCAGAACCTGAGCACCCATGGATACCGTATAGCCGCTATCATCCTCTTTAACGGTTATATTAATGGTTTTCGATAAATCATCCAGCAATACATCGCGTTGATCCCGAAGATCGTTCGCATTATTACCCAGACCCTCAATACGGTAGATTTCATTATTAAGCTTAGCAATTTGATCTGTTGTTGAATTGATATAGGTCGTTTTTACATTAATATTATCAGTCAAATCTCGAGAAAGATCGGACAATTGCTTAGAGGTAAAATTGAATGCATCAGCCATTGCCAAGGCACTCTCCTTAACAACGGCACGGCCTGTCAAATTATCCGGCGCTTTACTTAGCTCCTGCCATGCATTCCAAAAATTTTGAATAACTTGACGAACCCCTGTATCCGATGGTTCATTAATAATGCCCTGGAGCTTATCAAGCGTATCTTGACGTACCGTCCACTCGCCGGATGATTTATTTTCATTATAGAACTGGGAATCAAGATGCTTTTCCCTAATTCGTGTAATGGAGGAAAACTCAACGCTTTGCCCCATCTGTCCAGGCACTGTGCTCCTCTGCAATCCAATGGCTTCCATCGGCTTTGCCGCCACCATGTTAACTACCTGCCGGGAGTATCCCCGTGTGTTGGCATTGGCAACGTTATGACCAGTTGTATTCAATGCCTCTTGTTGTGTAAATAAGGCACGCTTCGATATTTCTATTCCACCAAATGTTGACCGCATAGCGCGAGGTCTCCTTCCAATTGATCGTGCTCGTGTATAGTATGAGGCTTGTGCCTGTTATGCTCTGGTATCAAAAATGCCAAGTCGCTTGTTGTTGCCACGAGCATTGTGATGAGGCTTATGATAAAAGGCTTCATCATCGGGTGGTCCCACGATTAGATCCAAAGAATAATCGATGAAAGATAACGAATGCTCGATTAGCTGTTGATTCAATTGATTCATTTCCCTAAGCTTTCGTATCGTACCCAGAAGCTGCTTTTGCAGCGCTAGCAATGTTTTCTTTTCTTCCATATTAAAAATAATTTTCGTTAAATCGCTCACGGTCACTTTGGGATTAGGCTTGTAGCCCTTTTCCATTAAAAATTCTCCAATCACTTTCAAACGCTGCTGATCCAACTCACCAAGCTGCTTGATCAGTTTGTTTTCCTTGGCCACGATTTGTGTCAGCCTCTCCACATTGTTGTGGATGAGCACCTGCTTCTTCTCTTCAGCCAACTCGCACAATGCATCGTGTACATCGTTGAATGCCGTCATTGTTTGAATCAAAGCCTGAAATGCCATACTACTCATCCACCTAGTTGTTTAGATTCAGTATTAATTTATAAACGGAAAAAGCTTTTCTGCAAGTGTCCTGGCATCCAATTTGTAAGTTCCTGCTGCGACTGAATTTTTTAATGATTCAATCTTTTCTTTCGAGTGTTCCACCTTTGAAGGATTCAATGAACCTAACAGCTCCTTGGCCTCATTCGATATCTCCACTTGATCTTTCTTCTTACCGGATTTACCGGTTGTGGAGACAGACAGAGCATCATGGTTCTTTTGATATTGATTAACGGCACCGATCCGATTAGTTCCATTTATCTTCATGAAAAACACCTTCTTTCAATTAAAATAACTTCACCGATAAAGCGTTATACCTTTTATCGGTGAAGTTACAGCAAAAGTTTATATTAAGTTTTGAGAATGCCTTGTTTTAGAAACGATCCTTTAAACGGTCCTGGATTTTAAATGTGTTGTGGTTCTCCTGTGCTTCCCGCAGCTTTTTGCGATTTTCATCCTCATGCATCTGATTGGTTTCTTTAGCAAGCTTGGAGCGACATGGTTCGCACATCGTATTTTCACGAATTGCGGTACCGCATACTTCACAATCATAGGTCATATTCGGGTTGCCTTTGATGGAGATGCGCCCTTCACGAATAAATTTGGTGATGAGCTGATGAGATACCCCGGTGGCTTCGCTTAATTCAGTGATTGAGCAGGAACGAAACTCTCTTAAATACTTCAGGCACTTATCATACTGCAAATCGATTTCCTTGATACAATTCCCACACATGCCATACATATTCTTTAAATAGACTTTCCCACAACGTTGACAATTAGCCACATTTAAAGTCATTATTTTATCCCCTTCCGAAACATCAAAAAATAGCATCATGTTACATCTAGTGTAGCTTACAAGTCAAACGCTTGTACACTATAATTTGGAACGTTTATGGAAATAAATATTTATCTTGCCCAGCTAATCCCGTATACGGCTACATCCAGCTCCATTGTGATCACTTTTGCACATTCACTCAATGTACTCCCAGTGGTATATACATCATCAATAACATACAGTCTTACGGCCTTACGTGCCGCCATCATTTGCAAGCTGCTGCGGACAGCAGGATTCAGCGCAAATACCCCTTGTAAATCGGCCAAGCGATCCCCGCGTGTCTTGAAGCTTTGTTTATCCGTATGGCGCACTCTTTCGAGCAGTCCAATTACCGGAATACCAGTTAGCCGGCCAAGCTCCTCGGTTAGCTGCTCAGCTTGATTAAAGCCACGCTCGGCTAATCGCCTTTCACTTAAAGGCACGTAGGTCAACAGCTCAACATAAGAACCTGCAGCGCTTTGAGGATCAGTCTGTCTATGATGCATGTGATAGGCGTGCAGCAGCATTTTGCCGAGCAAAGCCCGTAGCTTTTCATGACCTCGGTACTTAAAAATTCCCAACCATTCCTTCATAAGAGGATTGTAGCTGACAGCACTGCGATTTTGCACAAAATAGGTCTCTCGGCGCCGACTGCAATCCCCGCAGATCTCGGGGCGACCGCAGCATTCGCATTCAACATGCAAGATCCATGGGATGGAGGCGCTGCAAGTATGACAGAGAGGCAGCTCTCCACGTTTGGTATAGGAACCGCTGCATGCGATGCACGAATAACGGCTAGGCGACAACAGGCGCTCTGCTTGCTTCAGACGATCTGATAACCATTGACTTATACGTGCTCCAGTACTGTTAACCGAAGCCGGACCTTGATTACGCGGGTTATTGGGACTTTCTTGTGTTTGGTTACCGCCATGTCGTCCTTCGTGCCGCCCCGTTAATCTTCCTCCCGGTGTATTCATGGGCTCTGTTCTCCCTTCGAACGTAAATATCCCTTCTTTCTGGCTAAGGCGTTCATCGCCTTGATTTGTCGAACGGCTTCCACTTGTTCTCGTGTTCGTTCCTTGGCTGCAAAGAATACCAGACCTGCCGGGTCATCTGCAGAACGACCCGCGCGACCGGCCATTTGCACGAGTGACGCCGAATCAAATAGCTGGGCATCGGCATCCATAATATATACATCCGATTTGGCTATCGTCACCCCACGCTCCAGAATCGTCGTTGTCACCAACATACGAATGTGCTTATTGCGAAAATCGATGACCTTTTGCGCGCGCAGCTCGTCCTTGGAGGAGGTGCCTTGTATGACAATACCAGAAAATATCCGTCTCAGGAGCTGCACAAATGGCTCTATAAGCTGGATTTTCGGTACAAAAATAAAAATTTGGGCGCCCCTGTTCAACGAAATGCTGAGTTTATCATGAAGGCTGCGCGGTATAGCTGCACGTTTTTGCTGCTGTGACAAGGAAGGTGTGGGCAGCAGGACGGGTACTGGCAGAGGATGACGATGATATCTTGCTGCCACCTTCACATGAGGAAGTCTACCGCGCTCAGCGGCTCTCTGAAGCTGTCTGGGAGGTGTTGCTGACAACAGCAGGGTTACACCATCGATCGTGCAGACCTTACGCGCCGCATATTCAAGCATAGGGCTATTGTGATAAGGAAACGCATCGATCTCATCAATAATAACCAGATCAAAAGCCCGCTCGAATCGCAGCAACTGATGTGTGGTGGCTATCGTCAGAGTTCCTGTATCCCAACGCTGCTCGCTTCCCCCATACAATGTGACTACAGGCAGCGGAGCAAAAGCTTTTTCCAGTCTTGGCCTGAGCTCCAGCACCACGTCACGTCTGGGAGTAGCGATTACAACGCATTTGCCTCGGCTCAGCATATATTGAATCATCGGAAAAATCATTTCGGTCTTACCAGCGCCAGTAACCGCCCATATCAAAAATTGCTGCGGTTTATTATGTAATTTGGATTCGGCACCGGCCTTCCATTCATTTCCTTTCAAAAATGTTAATGCTAAATAAGAGGCTTCCGCCTGCACATTACTCAATCCCCAAGGTTCGATATAGGTTTGGAAATCATGCTCTTCTTCTTCCTTCGAACCCGTCTCCTGATCCATATTTGGGTTAGCAGGTGCACTAATCAGAATAGAACAGTAGCGTGAGCGGCCCATCGTCAGACACTGCTCGCAATAAGGACAAGAGGTCCCGCAAAACAAACAATCCGTCATCACCACGTGCTTGGCATCCGCTCCACAGCGTCGGCATTCGTAGATCAGCTTTTGGCTTAAGGATGGAAAGGTTCGCGTATAGTGCAAGCTGATGCCTTGACTCAACTGCAGCTTACCCTGCAAATAACCCATTTGCATATAGAGTAACGGGTCCTTCATAGCCTCCTGCAGCGCATGGTGCTCCATCAATTGATTTGTTTCCTCTACAAGTAAGCTGCGACCTTGCAAGATGCTGACAAGCCCATCCAGCTCGTCCTGTCGAACTGTGGCACTTCCTTCCACCGTCTGCCTGTACCCTTCCCATTGCAGGGAGTCACACTCCAGCAGAAGCCCCTGGTGGCTGCCAGCTCGTCTCGCTAATGGTATGTCCAAGCGTTCTGCCTGTTGTTGTATCGTCTTCAGCAGAAGGTCTGGTGAGCAACCCTTGGCATGCTTGGTGCTTTTCTGCATTTCATTCAGCTTGGCAGTCAACGTAAGAGCTTGTCCAAATGAAACAGCAGGTTCAAGCACCCAAATTTTCAAAGAATTCGGATGCTCGCCGAACCAATAGGCCATATCAGCCCTTACATCCAAAGTTAAATGCCACGAATAAGCTTTATCGTTAATTAATGCATAAATGACCGTCTTCATCTCTCACCCTTACCACTTGAATTTTCACAGCATTTTGTAAGCGGTTTCTAAAATTTCTTGATGCCCGAGCCGAATTACCATAACCTGCTGATCTTCGTGTCGTGCTATCCATTCATCCAGCGTATTTTGTTCGTCAAAGCTTTGTATCTCAATTTGATAGGTAACCCGTAACCGTTCAGCAATCGCCAAAGTTTCATCCGTGGAGCCTTGATCCGCTATAATCATCTGAATATCTCTACCCTTTAGCTTGGAGAAGAACTGCAAGGATCGAATGAACCATTCCACCTGTGTTTGATTATTATACGTGATCAACCAGACATATACTTTTTTCGGGTTTGTCTGCAGCTCCCGCCGATAATACCAATGCATCAAGACGATACTGGCAGCATAACTGCCCACAATCCATAATAACCCCACCATCATCGCGGCTCCCTCCTTAAGCCATTATATGCCGCGACGAGTTGGTTGGTTCCTAAGGCTACAACGTGACCCAGCCGTTTTTGATCGCAACGATAACAGCTTGCGTACGATCATCAACTTCCATTTTCTGTAAAATACTGCTTACATGGTTTTTGACTGTTTTTTCACTAATAAACAAAAATTCGCCAATCATCTTATTGCTTTTGCCTTCAGCCATTAAACGCAATACTTCCGCTTCTCTTCTTGTCAGTGGACTGCTGTCGCTATGTATGTACTTGACCCCTGCTTCTTTGGAGACGATGCCCGCACCTGCTACACCAACCTCATCCAGATAGGTCATACGCCGCAGCTGATTGATCAGCTTCCCTGTCACCTTGGGATGGATATAAGCATGTCCTGCAACTACAGAGCGAATCGCGTTAATTAACGACTCAGCCTCCATGTCCTTCAGCAAATAACCGGACGCGCCTTTGCGCAGCGTTTCAAACACATAGCTCTCATCATCATGAATCGACAAAATGATAACCTTGATGTCCGGAAAAATTTCCTTCAGCTTGCCAGTCGCTACTACACCATTTTCAATAGGCATATTAATATCCATAAGGACGATATCCGGATTGAGCGTGTTGCACAGTTCGATGACTTGAATCCCATCACCGCATTCGCCTACAACCTCAAGGTCGTTTTCCATGTTTAAGATCCGCTTGACACCTTCGCGAAATAACTGATGGTCATCGGCAAGAACTAATCGAATATTGCGTTTCGTACTCCCTGCTGTTAACTCCATAATTACCCCTCCTTCGATTCTAGTTTGATAGGAATTAGCATTGAGACCTTGGCCCCTGCACCTACGTCTGATTCCACTTCCATTCTGCCTTCCAGCAGTTCAACACGTTCACGCATTCCCATCAGTCCGTAATGACTGCCTTTATCGATTTTTTTATCGATCTGCTCGACTACAAAACCAATACCGTTATCCTTGACGGTTACTTTCACCATCTGCTGTTGATAGGTGAGCTCCAAAGTTACATGGGAGGCTTGAGAGTGCTTCAGTACATTGGAAAAAGCTTCCTGCACAACTCGAAAAATGGCAACTTCCATTCCCGAAGGCAACCGTGCTTCTTTCCCAGCCAGTTCGATTTTGGTGCGTATTTTTGTTTTTTCTTCATAATCCTGAATGAACTTTCGTAGTGCCGGGACAAGGCCCAAATCATCCAGAGCCATCGGACGAAGATTGAAAATGATTTTACGAACCTCTTCGATCCCACTTCTAACCTGAATCTTCAAATCGACAAGCTCTTCCTTGGCGGAACTAATCGTATCCCTGTTCAGCATACGTTCAACTATTTCGGTTCGAAGCACGACATTAGCCAGTGTTTGCGCTAATCCATCATGGATTTCCCGTGCAATCCGCTTTCGTTCCTCTTCTTGTGCCAAAATAATTTTTAACCCAATCAGTTGGCGATTTTTGGCTGATTCCAATAAACGCGTAACCTGATCCAAATCACCATCCAAATATTCCAGCACCACATTAACCTGGGACACGACCGACTCTGCACGCTCAAGCTGCTTATCTACATTTTTGATTCGCTTTTGCAAATCATCCCGTCTTGCCTTCAAATGCAGTTCTTTTTCTCTGAGCATGGCAAGCTGAGTCTGCATTTGAGTCGCAAGCTCATAAGCTGCACGAATATCGTCTTCCTTAAACCGCTTAAAATCACGGCTGACTTCGGTAAGACGCACGCGTGCCCGGCGATACTCCATTTCAAATCGGTCAACTTTATTAATCGTGTTTGTTGTTTCTTCCATAACCTGCTGTAATTCGCTGTTCAGAGCTTGTCGTTCTGACCGAACACTTTCACAGATTTCGAAAATTTGATATTTGCTACTTTCCATGACATCAATCGCATTTTTGATAACGCGATCCAAAGCATCCACTTGCATGCCAGTCAGACTCCTTCCAGCGATTCCATACACAAAAGTCTGCTCGTCAAAATGTGCAGTCCCGAACAGACTCCTATGCAATATAGTACCATATTTCGACGCGTTTGTAAGAAGTTATAACGAACTAATTATTGTAAAGTGATTTGCTGCGTTTTCTCGTCCCAAGTCACCTTCCAACCCATATTTTCAGAGAGAATACGGAGTGGAACGACGGTCACATTATTCATGATTTTGGGCGCAACCTCGGCCGTTACTCTTTGCCCGTTAATGATAAGCTCTGGATTATCAATCCATAAATCGATAAGCTTATCTCCACGGATCACAGTCACTTTACGCTCTTTCTCATCCCACTTCACCGTACCGCCCAATGCATCCGCGACAAAACGAATCGGAATCAGCGTATTTCCACTTACAATGACGGGTGCTTGCTCGAGCGTCATATTTTTCTTATTCACAGCTACGGTTGTTTTATTAATGGTCAGATTAACCTGATTGTTAGAAGGCGTTACAATATCACCCTTATACGTAAATGTTATGTCATCCAGCTCAATCTTCCCTTTAGCCGCTCGCTCATCCTGTCCAATTTCTTCATTGACCACATAAACGCTTCTTACCGTGATCGGGTATTTAAAATTGTAGCTGCTCAAGTCCTCAGTAACAACCTGCCAGCCTTTCCAATTCAAGATCGGTGCCAGCTCCACATAAAATACGCTGCCTGCGCTATCCCGAATTTCCGTCTTCAAAGCATTGAGACTTTCATCCCCATTTACTTTAAGCTTCATAAATTGAGGCTGGCCATCGACTTGAATTCCGGCATCGAAATCGGCAAAAGCCCATTTGGTACCTTTACCTTGCGTGAAGTCATAGTTTAATTCCAAATAATGATTCTTACTCGTGTCCTCTTTAATATAAACCGAGGAGGTTACGCCCTCAGGCTTACTCCGCGACATCGTCATGACCGCATTCTTCTCCAGATCGTACCAAACCTTGTCCTTGCCTACGGCGATTGTCAGCATGGTGCTATAACCATCGTATCGAGCAATGAGCTGAGCCTGATTCGTTCCTGCCAAATCAATGACATTCAGAATGCCATTCTTAACTTCTGCTTTCATACCCAGCACTTCCCACTGAATGGATTCAGCAGGCACCTCTCGGGTTTTGCCAGATTTCGTTTTGGCTATAACCGGCAGTTTGTAGCTGCCCCCTTGGGACAGTACCATATTAGGGGTATTGATTTTCAAACTGGCAATTTGATCTCTCCCGACAACCTCGATGGCAATCGACTGCTTACCTGTTCCTGACGACGCGTTAATTTGCGCAGTTCCAGGCTTACTCGGTGTAAAAATATTATCTTTAAAAGTACCCACATCATTGCTAATAGACCATGTAGCCGGTATTTTATCGGTATCCACTAGTGGATTGTAATACTCATCATAGCCTTTAAAGCCCAATGCTGCCTGTTCATTCACAAACAAAAAGCTTGGTGCTTGTATGACCAGACCTTTTACCGCACCCTTCGGCGCTGTTGAGTAGACGCCTACGCCATTCACAACCTTACGTTGGATACCGGTTTCTGTTTTATTAGTAAGAACTGGTGTCGTTTCGCCGAGAGGACGTGTGGCCAGCTGTGTAGATCCGCCTCCATCCAAATTCATACCTTTCCACACGCCTACTTTGATCATAAATTGCTGAAGTTCGGTCATAGACAACCCTTTGCTATCACCTGCATTATCAACAGTAATAAGGTAAGCTGTTTTTTGATCCTTCGAATAGCCGATGGCTGTTCTTGATCGGTTGCAGCATAAACTGTCGACTTCGCGCGAGAATTCAGCCGGCTTGCCCTCATCGACCATTATCGTATGGCCGCCAATCATCATTTTAAAGTTTTTCGTATCATACGTTTTGCTTGCATCCTGTGGAAGTACAGAATAATCGACAGTAAGTGGATCGCCAACCTTCATATGCTGCTTAACAAAATCCGCGGCCAAACCGGATGATCTCAATACATAACCATCTTTCGGCGCTATGACATTAATAATCGTATTTTCTGCAATTTGCTTAATAATTCCGTTTTCAACCAAAACCTCGGTAGGTACGGTTGTCCCATCATTGGATCGGTCTGCCTGTCCCCACGCATTGGTATACATAAACATTGCATCAATATGGCTGTGCTCACCACCTGGCTCGAACCAGTAATACGTTTTGTTAATACCGCCTAATGTGAATTTAGATCCATCCTTAGCGGTTACACTGCCTTGAAACGTAAATAAATCGACGATAGGCTCATTATTTTTGGATAATGCAAATGTATAGAAACCCGGTAAATACGGCGGGGTTGCCATCAATTGTCCATTCGCTATTTCAGGGCCCATCGGGACACCTTCAGCTTGCGTGTTGTAAAAATCGCCATTAATACCGGCAACGGCCCCGGTTTCCGTTGTCATGCCAAGAACACTTTGTTTCTTCGTGAATTGATTGTTTGTACCACTCATGACATCAAGCTTTACAAGCGGATTCGTCAAATCCACCTCAACGACATTTCCGTTCACAGTTACTTCCTTTTTGTTGCGAATCGATTTCCAAACATATTTTTTCATAATGGCACCCGAAGTTAGTATCTCTTGACTAACCTCTGTAACCGTTGGCTCATCTGCAAAAACCTTGTCAGTTGTTATAATTGGTGATAAAAGAATCATAGCGGATAGTGCGATTGTTATGGCTTTCATTGCTAATTTATTGTGCTTAACCACGCTGCGTTCTCCCTTCTTATTCCCGTTCTACTCATTATAGACTCTATAAACAGCCAAAAAGTTACGTTATTCGCATCGTAAAATATATAAAGGTGTCCAAATATGTAATAATGATGATCCTTGACAAACAAAAAACAGATGGGAATCATCCCACCTGCCTTTTCTTCTACAGCTTATTCAGAGCTTGTCTCAAATAATATTATGCAAGTGCATCGCGTTTTAACAACTCAGCCTTATCCGTACGCTCCCAAGGAAGATCGACGTCTGTCCGACCAAAATGTCCGTATGCTGCAGTTTGCTTGTAAATAGGCTGACGAAGTTCAAGCTGCTTAATAATACCAGCTGGACGCAGATCAAAATGTGCACGAACCACTTCAACCAGCTTTTCTTCGCTAACTTTTCCTGTGCCGAATGTATCAACAGCAATCGAAACCGGCCGCGCAACACCAATGGCATAAGCCAATTGAACTTCGCATTTATCAGCCAAACCTGCTGCTACAATGTTCTTGGCAACATACCGTGCAGCATAAGCACCTGAACGGTCTACTTTTGTCGGATCTTTACCGGAGAAGGCTCCGCCGCCATGACGTGCATATCCACCGTATGTATCTACGATAATTTTACGTCCTGTTAAACCAGCATCCCCTTGTGGTCCACCGATTACAAAGCGGCCAGTTGGGTTAATGAAATATTTAGTATCTGCATCAAGGAATTTCTCAGGTACGATCGGCTTGATGACATGTTCTTTAATATCTGCTTGGATTTGCTCCAACGTTGTATCTTCACTGTGCTGGGTGGATACTACAATAGCATCTACACGTACAGGTGTATCTCCATCGTATTCAACTGTTACTTGAGTTTTACCATCAGGACGTAAGTAAGGCAAAGTACCATTTTTACGAACCTCTGTTAATCTACGTGAAAGTTGATGGGCAATAGAAATAGGAAGCGGCATTAACTCAGGAGTTTCATTCACCGCGAATCCGAACATCATTCCTTGGTCTCCTGCTCCGATTGCTTCAATCTCATCATCGGACATTAAACCTTCACGCGCTTCAAGAGCACGGTCAACACCTTGTGCGATATCAGCAGATTGTTCATTCAAAGAAACCAACACAGCGCATGTCTGGGAATCGAAACCAAATTTAGCGCGAGTGTAACCGATATCCTTGATCGTTTGACGAGCAATAGATTGAATATCTACATATTCGGATTGACTTGAGATTTCTCCAATAACTAACACTAAGCCTGTTGCAACAGATACTTCGCATGCAACACGAGCATTGGGGTCGTTAGCTAAAAATGCGTCAAGTACAGCATCAGAAATTTGATCACAAATTTTATCTGGATGTCCTTCTGTTACTGATTCTGATGTAAATAAGCGTCGACCGCGTGGTGTTGATGACATATACTATCGACCTCCTTAAAATTTTCGTAGAAAATTGCTTCTTCTTAATCCTATGATGAGATGAAGCCTGGACAAAAAAATCAACCCTTTCCTATCGGAAAAGGTTACATTCAATATGACCTTCTTTAGCTATGTTACTGGATTTGCAGGGTACTGTCAATAAAATTGCATGAGTTCTAATTAATCTTAATATAAGTCTTTATAAACTAAACATCGTTTCTTCGGCTTTTCTAATTAACCTGCTTGTAATCGCTCCGCCTACAGCTCCAGCATCTCTGGATGTGATGTGTCCCCAATAATCTTCCTTGACTGAACTTGATGATATTGCACCTAGTTCCGTTGCAAATTCAACATTCATGTCAGCCAAAGATTTACCTACCGGCAATCCCATTTCAGCTGCAATTTCGTATTTAAGTAAATCAAGGGCTTGATGGCTTTCCGGCACAATTTTCTTACGACTAGCCACAGTCATTCACCTCCCGATCCGTGATAATCGTAGTATGGCCATTACACGGATCAGCACTCGTATAAACTATTGTCATATAGGGCAAAATTTATGTAGTTACTTTACTGCCGTCAGCATTAGTAATCAAATACGAACCACGTATCATCACATAAATATCTTGCTTAAGTTTAGGGTCTGATTTAATACCTCGTCCATCGCGAGGAACTATAAGCAGATGATTTAAGTCAACAACCGCTCCTGCTGCTATATCTTTACCTGAGGTTACATCGGGGATCCCATTATCGTCTGAGCTGACAATAGTTACTTTACCTATACGAACGATGATTTCTGTTCCTGCTCCGCCGTAGATGGATTGACCTGGTTCCAGCTTGATTACCGATAAGTTTGAACTGCCCGTCTGACTGGGAACGTCCACTACGGGAGTAGGTGTGGTCTTACCACTATCAGCTGGATTTGGCTTGAATGATGAAAGTTCACTTGCAATAATTTGTTTAACTTTTTCTTCCGTAATGGTTTGCTTGTTCAATTCCTCAGCAACTTTTAATTTAATGTTTTGTTCAAAATAACTCTTGGTAATGACGGGGTCGTCAATGGTTCCTGCTTGAGGGTTGGTTGAAACTCCATCAGCGTTAGTAACTACAATAGAAGTTGTCCAAAGCATTGCAGCCATTACCGAAACTTTTAAGGTATGTTTAAACATTCAATTCCTCCTAATCATAAGACAATATGATTTTAAGTATATCTGAATAAAGCATAAAAAAAAAGAAGACCCCGAAAGGTCTTCTTTAGTTTAAATATTAGTTGTAAATTGGGCCAACATTTGCATTAGCGGGATCAACAGTAATCGCACTTGATGCAGTAACTCCACTTGGAGCAATAACATTCAATGTGAATTCAGTTATATTCGCACTAAGTGTTGTAATTTGACCATTGGAACCAATAACGATAGTTCCAAAAGTTTTTGCTACACCGTCTTGAGTTTTAGAAGCGTCAACGGATACCGCTGCGTTTGCAGGAACATTGACAGTCGCACCTGTGTTATCCAAATAAGAGGTTGCGCTAGACTTAATATCAGTTGCATAGAAAGTCAAACCAAGAATACTAGCGTGTGATTGAACAAATTGATCTGTTAATGCAGTACCGTTATCATCTTTATGAGTAAGTGGATGACGATCGGAAACAATCTCATTACCAAATTGGTCTTTAATTGTTACCTTTTTAAACAATTGATCATCCCATGCATACAATTTACCAGCTGCAAGGTTGGTAGTAATACGGCTGCTAGCAATTTTGTTACCTGATTTTGATACAGCAATGCTTGCAACAGCAGGACCTTCATTCTTCGTAGTTACATCAAGTGGTGTAGTATAAACATCACCCTTGGAATCTTTGTAAACTACTTGCAATTTCGATGTTCCTGCATCTAAACCAACAATAAATTTGTTTGGAGTTGATGTAGCTGTATCACCAACAGCGGCAACAACACTTGGGTTGGAACTAGTAACAGATTGAATAGTGTTTGGTACTGCAACATCTTCACCACTATTTGTTTTCGCTCTTACTTTAAGCTCTTTAGTAAGCTTAGCATAAGTTGATCTTGTTACTGTACCGTTGATTCCATTGTTCAGGTAATCTTCAACAGCAAGAATCGTGTTGTTAACACCTTTGTCAATGTAAGCTTCGTATTTCAATTTGTTCTTGCTATCGTTTGTATCAAGTACCTCTAAAGTAGTTGTTACAGTGTTGATTTCTTTAGGAGTAGTTCCGCTCATATCCATCAATCTAGCTGTAAATGTATAAGAAGCAGGTTGTGCAGTAACGCCAGTGTTTGTAAAGAATTTGAATGATTTGTCAAACACATCTTCTAGAGGCAAATACTCTCTAGGTGTATAAGCACCACTCACATACTCTTGTGCATATACAGTTCTTGTTACTGTTGTAGTTGTATTTACAGGTGTAAGATCAAATCTCTTCTTAGAAGTTACATCGCCTGTAGATACTGGACCACCATTTGCAAGAGCAACATCGTTACTTCTCAAGCTCAAACCGTAAGGAGTTCCAGCAGATAATGTAGTGTTAGCTTGCAACTCCAACTTCACTTTATAAGTGTTGTCGTTCAGTTTTAACTCTCCACCATGCTGATCGTAAATCTTCAATTTCAATTCATTATCAGTTCCATTAACTTGATACTTCTTAGGAGCTGCGGAGAAAGCGATTTTATCAGCTTTACGCTTTTCACCAACAGAAATATTTTGCGACACTCTCACAGTAGGCGCATCTTGCAGAGAAACTACGATACTCGAACTACCTTTGGAGTTAGCACCAGTAATTGCAATTTCACCTTTATGCTCACCAGTTTGTACGATAGGCGTTGATCTTGTTCCACCGTTGTCATCAGGTACATTAATAGAAGCAAGATTGATGCTGCCAGTAGAATAGATATTGAATTTGTATGCTTTATCAGCAATTTCTTGCTTAGTCAACACTTCACCTTTAGCGTCTTTAACGATAATTGGTACAAAGAACTTCTTTTGAAGGTCTGTATCATTATTAACTTTTGTTACATCATCGCCTTCAGCCAAAGTATAGCTGTAAGCACCAAATTCTACAGTTGCTGGAGTTTTAGACGCTGTTACTTTAACTGTTTTAGTTACCGCTTGACCGGAACCATTAGCAATGATGTTCAAAGTAACTGAATCTTTTGCTTCATTTTTGTCATAACGGAATTTCAGGTCAGCTGCATCGTCGCCGATTTCGCTTGAAGTTGTAAACCATACATCATTGCTACCATCTTTAGCCACTTTCTTAACGTTACCTTCAGTTGAATAGAATGTTACACCTTTGTTCAGTGTATCATAATCTTGAACTTGGATACCATATTGGTCAATAGCTTTAATGTCAAGGTAAGTGTCTTTTTGTGCTTCTACGGAATCGATTTTTACGTTAGAGCTGTTTTTCAAATCTCCAACTTCGATTTTAGCTACGTTTTGAGCTTCACCGATTGCAAACACTTTATTTGCAGTTACGCCTGAATCCTCATGGATAATAGTAACCGAAACGCGGTCATTTCTTTCCAGAGCACTTTCAGGTGTAGCGCCTGGAGCTAAATTTGATTTCAAACGTTGTTGAAGAGTAAATGCTTGCTCACCAGATACACCAACAGCAGTTACATCACTTCCTGTGTTGATAGAGAAGTTGTTGTAAGTCAAGCTGGATTTAGCACCATATTGGTTAGTAGCTTTGAACTCAATTTTCAACTTGTTAACTGTTCTTGGCAATGTTTCTGCAGCTGTCAAGAATTCAATCTTAGCAATTCTTTCTTTAGTTACTGCAACTGTTTGAGTTTTTGCAGTATCGTCAATGTTAGTCAAACCACTGATTGTAGCTACAAAAGATCCATCTTGGAACTTCGTATCAAAAGTCAACGTTGCAGTTGTTTTGTCGTCGCTCCATTTAGTCGTGTAGTTAGTTACAACTGCACCATTGCCATTTTTAATTTCAATCTTCAGGTTTTTCGCAGCATCGTCAGTCAAAGCACCATTCAATTGAATAGCCAATTTGTCAGCGTCAGTTGCTTTGAAGGAGTTGATAGCATATTTACCATTGAAAGGCGCGCCTTTGTATTGGGATTTAGCTTCTGAAGAGCTAAGAACCAACAAGTCACGAGTTGCATTGGAAGTACCACCAAATTTACCGTCAGTACCATTGCTCAGCAATTTCAATTGAAGAGCTAATGCTACATAACCTTTAGCCCAATCGGATACAGTAGTGTCAGTAACACCTGGAGTTGCTTTTGCTGCTGCGTCTTTGTTAAGACCACGAAGCAAGAAAGCTGCCAGTTGTTCTTTAGTTACTTTACCAGCTGGGTTGAATTGACCAGGTGCATAACCATCAGTGATGCCTGCTGCTTTAACTGCTTCGATATAAGGAAGCGCGTAGCCGTTAGCTGGATCATCGGATTTAACATCAGTGAAAGATGAAGTTTTCAAAGTAGTGTCAACTTTCAATCCAAAGATCAAAGCTGCTACTTTAGCGAATTGAGCACGGTTCATTTCGTCTTTAAGACCAAAAGTACCTTCTTTTACGCCGTCAAACACACCAGCGGAAATCAATGCATCAAATTTTAATTTTGTAGCTGCGTCCAGATCTTTAAGATCCGTAAAATCAGCGGATGTTTTAGTAGCGTCAGCTTCTGCAGCAAGTGCTACAGATGAAAACATCGAGAATGCCATAGCAAGGGATAAAATCGTAGATAAACTTTTCTTCATAACCTTTTGTTCTCCTCCTCGAATATCTTTCGGTTTTTTAGAGTTCTGTTTAGATGGATTATAGCTCGATGCACTCATTAGCCGTTTCACCCCCTTCCCAGAGTTGAGCGAAATGAATTTTTTATTTATTAAGGTCTGCAACGTATAAGTTTGCAGAAACTAGTAAACAATAGAATGAAAAGATAGCCAATCGTACACCCTTGTACATTATACACTGCAATCCTAGTAAGGTAAAGAGGTGCGTTGCAAAATATATCCAACCTCTTGCTTACCAACCTGCTGTTTTGTGTTTCAATGTATTAAACGCGGCGTTGTATAAAAAGTTGCGCTGTTCTAAAAAAACTTTTTATTTTTTGATCAACTCATTTCATCTGATATCGTATATCAGGTTGTCTATCAATTTCGTATTGCCTCTCTTACGAAACTTAGTATACAACGAACTATACGCTTACGTCATCACGTATTATTTTCCATGTACATATCTTGATTTCGACCGAACTGTTACACAAGCAAAAGCCCCGAACCTAATGGGTTCGAGGCTTATTTTTCATTTTATTTGGTCATACGTGAACGTGCGCTTAACAGTACTCTGATTTTTTGCAGTGATCGTAAAACCGGCTTTTTCGTTTGGCTGATGATTCCGATCGCTTCCGCACCCAGTACGAGAATGGCAATCAAAACGACAATCAGTAAAACCATTCCCCAGATAACTTCTTGCTCTGACATATAAGATAGAAGAACCGCTGACGCACCAAATATCGATGCAATTCCATAGATGATTAAAACCGTAAGCCGATGGCTAAAGCCCAATTGGAGCAGACAATGGTGAAGATGGCTTTTGTCCGGCTTGGAGATTGGTGTCTTATTGACCCAACGTCTTAATATCGCAAATAGCGTATCCGAAATCGGAACACCAAGTATCATAATAGGAACTAGCAGAGATAGCACGATCGATTGCTTAAACCCTAGAATGGATAAAGTGGCCAGCGCAAATCCCAAAAACAGTGCGCCCGAATCCCCCATAAAAATTTTGGCCGGATGAAAATTATAAAATAAGAAACCAATAATACTGCCAAGCAGAATGACACTGAGTAGAACTACGGTCACATTCCCCATCATTAAAGCAAGCACAAGAATCGTAGTTATCGCAATGCCAGAGACACCGGCTGATAAACCATCTAAGCCATCAATTAAGTTGATTGCATTCGTTACGCCAACAATCCAGAAGATCGTAAGTGGTACAGACAGCCACGTCAAGGAAATCATCGTATCTCCAAAAGGCACATTAACCAAATCAATAACGACCCCTGAGTACACAACGACACAGGCTGCAATAATTTGTCCAAGCAGCTTGATTCTTGGGGAAAGGTCGAATCGGTCATCCAAGGCTCCCACCAGCACGACAATCGCTCCACCTACCAACAGACCCAATGCTACATCGGATTGAACCGCAGGTGAAACCACGAAATACGCTCCTACAAATGCAATGAAAATAGCAAGTCCACCTAGTCTAGGCATGATCCGACTATGTACCTTCCGGTGATTGGGTGCATCCACAGCCCCTACCCAAAATGCAAAGCGCTTCACCAAAGGCGTCATCAGCAAGGCAATCAAGCAGGCCACTACAAAGCCAATTCCGTACAATACGTTCATTCTATTTACACAGCCCCTTTGTATCTATAAAAGCCCAGAAAGCAATTTAAATTATACTCCGTCCGGGCGCATATTACTACCTTCATTTTAAATGAAAGTTGTTGATTTCCAGTCTTAATTACGCTATTTTCCCATGTTTTGCACATTTTTCTTTTCGCGGATCACTTTCATTACGAATTTCGGCAGTACAAGCATTCTTTTGTAACGCCACGGCTCTTGTAGAAGACGATAAAACCACTCCAAACGGAGCCTTTGAAACATCACCGGCGCACGCTTCAGCTTACCCGACAGCACATCGAAGCTTCCTCCTACGCCCATAATAACCGGAACTCGCAGCTGCTGTTTGTATTGTGCAATCCACGGCTCCTGCTTATCGGCTGATCGACCTATCAATAGGATGTCCGGATCATGCTCCCGAATATTCGCAATAACAGCAGCATCCTCATCTGCTTGAAAGTAACCATCACGGTAACCAACAAGCTGCAATGCAGGATATTGTCGTTTTAAACTACTGGCAGCTGCTTCTATCATTTCCGGAGAAGCCCCCAGCAAATATACTTTCCAGCCTTTCGGTTCTCCAAGCTGCATCATCCGATGAAGTAAATCAAAACCGGTTACCCGCTCAGCAACGGGGTTCCCCACATAATTGGCAGCCCATACGATGCCTGCTCCATCCGGCACAACCAAATCAGCCGCTTGAAGAAGCTGCATATAGGTAGAACTATCCACAGCCGACATGACCATAATCGGATTGGCCGTAATAATTTGATGGGGTTCCCGGGATTCAATCATATGTGTAATCAAATTAACGGTCTCATTCATACTTAATTTGGAGAAGGGAACACCGAATATCGATACTTTAGGTATAGTCAATGATGATCCCTTCCTTTATTAAAAAATAAAGCGATTTGCTTCGCTGGAGTTTGTGCTTCATTTTTCAAACGTTCGATAAGCGGCTGCTTATCAGCCTGCCACTTCGTTCGCTGCTCCAAGAGCTTAACAGCCTCAGCGGCTATGCTGGCACCTGTCTCATTATGAATCGAAGTCGTATGTGCCACTGCCTGCATATCCAAACGATTTAAAAATTGATCAATCTTTGGATCGTAGGAAATCCCCAACATGGGCACTTGCTGTGACGCAGCGTATATCAAGGAATGCAGACGCATGCCGATCAACAAATCGCAGCGACCTACCTCGGCCAGCATCTGCTGGGGATGTGCAGCTCCGTGAGAAATCGAAATCCGATCATCATGCCTGCTGCCCAGCTGAGCCTTTATAACGTTGGATGCCTCTTCATCCGAAGGCAGGTGAAAGGGTAAAAAGCGAATATGCGCATCCGTCTGCTTCAAAATCGTGGAGACAGCTTCTGCAAGCGCCTTTAACTCTGACCGATCCTGATTCCAATATCGAACCGATATACCTATGATTGGCTTATCCGTTGGCAAAGGTTCGATTTGGCCCTGTTCTCCATCACTAAGCGGCATCCCCATTACCGGATCCGGCACAACGATAATTTCACTTGAAACCTTCATATTTAACAGCAACTGCTTCGATTCTGTATCACGTACGGATACGAGACGGCAGCGATTAAATACAGAACGTATCCACCCAAAGAACATGCCGCGATAAACGGGCCCAATACCTTGCGAGTAAATAAATGTCGGCTTCCCAAGCCACTGTGCTAACTTTAAAACTCCCAAATAATACGGAATCGTCTTCGCTCCCGTGGCATCCTGCAGCAGGCTGCCACCTCCGCTAATTAAACCATCGGCACTGCGAATCGCTCGAAGCATCGCACCCGGACTCATCCGGTGCACGGATTCGACACCATAGGTTTTACTCGTTTTGGCTGGATCGGCAGACAACACCACAGGAATAAAACGAATACCCTGTTGGCGACCCTGCTCCTCCAAAGCAAGCAAAATCGATTGCAATACCGCTTCATCCCCACTGTTATCGAAGCCGTAGTACCCTGATATTACGATCTTTTTAGCAGCAAGGGTGTCCAACGACGCCAACTCCTTATGACAATTTCCCAAACTGCGATATAACCGATCCCAATCAATATACCAAATGCTAGACCGTACACAATACGGACGGATGAAATAAGCAGCGGCGTATGCAGATGGGCAAAGGTATCTACGATAGATGCCTGACCAATGACCCCAATCAAGACCAGCAATACCGCATTACGATATTTGACCGCCAGGTAAGCACCCAAAATAAACAAAGGATGGGCAATTAAAAATTCCTTCGTGCGCGGGCGAATGCCCAATGTATTTTCCAGGAAGGAACGGAACAGCTTTTCAAAGGCTGAGGCCTGTCCCTCGTTACCTGTTCGTGATAAATAATAGAACCCGGCAGCAGCAATGGCCGCGGCCCCGATAATCCATAGGACGCTGATATAAGAAGCAAGCAGCTTTTTAGCCTTATTGAGCTTATCCTTGTGAGAAAGACTATCATTGAATAGCAGCCAGTAGAAAGCGAGCGCTACTATTGGAAGCAAATGCAGCAGGCTAACACCCCGGAATTGCTCCAGTACAAGCGAATACGTAATCTGGTTCAGCAGACCCACTATAAAAAAGATCCCAATGACGGATATTGCCGAAGTTTTCAGCAGCAGCCAAATCGCATATCCCAACTGTGACCCCATGCGTGACTGATATTTGCTGCGAACAGATCTTACGGCCATAATCATAGCCACGATCGGCGCACATGTGCCTGCTCCTAAAGCGAGTCCTTGGGCGAATAAACTGGATGACAGTACAAATAATCCGGCAGAGCCCACCATTCCAAGTAAAAATACGAGCAGCGTAAGTTCGGAAACAAAATAAGAAACCGTCAGTGCAATTAGGGCCACAGCACCGATCCAGAGCAGCAGCTTGGCTCCTGATTGCCAGTTAGAATGCACCAATATAAATTTCCCTGCAGGTCCCATTACATAACCAGCTGCCTCGATACGCTTGATAGCTCCATCCGTACCCGTTAAGCTTTCGTAAAGGGAATCAAGAGGATTCAGGATTTTGCCCTTATCAAGGTTCTTAACAGCACGTGCATTCAGAAAAACCATACGAATGTTGCGATCCTTGACCGCAAGTACGAATCTGTCAGATACCCCTTGAATTCTATCCGCTAATTCAGCTTCTGTCAGGTTTTCAGTCAGCTTCTCACCGTCTCGTTCAGTAAAGGAGTGAAGACGGACGACATCATATTGAATCATTTTCGCCAAGCGATTAAAGCCCTTTTGCTGCGTTTTTTGCAGCTCGATGTTCGCCAGCCCAATTTGATATTTCTTCATAAGCTCGGCCATCGTGTCCAGATTTTTGAGATTAGTGTCACTTACATAACCAGGCACAGTCTCTCCATCAACAATGAAGCGTGTCACACCGTACTTTTGCAAATTAGCTAGCAGCACTTCCATCTGCTCCGCATTGAAAGGTCGGCGATTGGACATGCGAACAACGATATGAAAGCCTTGTTCCTTAAGTGTTTGCAATGCAATCGGATCCGGGTCCATCGTGACCAGTCCGGCTTCATCACGACTCATTTCTATAATAAGCCCATTTTGATTTTTGAAGGTCCACGGACGTACTTTGGCATTCAGACTCGTAAATGCTTTGGTAATCAACGCTTCCAGTTTGTCCTGCGATTCTTTTTCAGCAAATAAAATATAGGTGAAATTCTCGTTAGGCGATATCGGACTTTGCGTAAGCGCAGTCGCTTCGTGTGATGAGAAGATTTCGATACGGCGGCTCAATCGCAATTCGTTCAATGTCGCTTCATAAAGTGCCATTGAATGCACACCGCTTTTTTTCAATTCCTTCAGCTGTGTGTTCACAAATTGCCGCGGGTCTGTCTGCAGGTCTGCTATCTCCAGCAAATCCCGATAATCAAACACAAACTCAACCTTACGACCCGAGCCTTCCTCTGTTTGCGACCTTTCAAAAGCAACAGGAATGGAGGCCAGCATCCCGAGGATAACCAGCCACCATAACCACTTCATGCTTTTCTTATTCCATTGTAAGTAACGCCCGATCAATACATTCACTCCTGCCGTATTATTGGTCAACTCTGCTCATCACGGAGCTAACTAATCCCTGGATGGCTTCAGTGGCTGCTTTTGCGCTTGTACCGCGGACAGCAAAATACACTTTTATTTTCGGTTCTGTTCCTGATGGCCGCAAGCAAAACCACGAATCATCAGCCAATGTATATTTCAGCACATTTTCAACTGGCAATCCATATAGCCCTTGTGAAAAGTCCTCGATTTTAGTAACGGTTTGCCCATTCACTTCCGTAGGCGGTTGATTACGCCAGTTGTTCATGATGCCTTGAATTTGCTCAACGCCATCTTTGCCTTTCAAGGTGCGAGACTCCAGCTTTTCAAGGAAATAGCCATGTCGAACATAAAGCTCCTGAAGAACGTCATACAACGTTTTCCCCTTGCTTTTGTAGTAGGCAGCTGCTTCACAGATCAGCATTGAGGCAATGACTGCATCCTTATCTCGGGCATAATCACCAGCGAGGTATCCGTAGCTCTCTTCATATCCAAACAAAAAGGTCGATTCGCCTGATGCTTCGAACTGCGACATTTTTTCACCAATATATTTAAATCCGGTTAACGTGTTAATGGTTTCGACACCGTAATGCTTGGCTACAGCCGCTCCCATTTCGCTCGTCACAATCGTCTTGATGACAACACCATTGTCGGGAAGCTGGCCACGCTTTTTCAGGCTGCTAAGCAGGTAATCGACCATAATCGCGCCCGATTGATTTCCCGTCAGGACAAAATACTGACCCTTTTCATCTTTTACAACCGCACCCATCCGATCACAGTCGGGGTCCGTACCAATAATAATATCTGCATCAATTTCCTTGGCCTTGCGAATAGCGAATGTGAATGCTTCTTTTTCTTCCGGGTTTGGAGACTTCACCGTAGAAAATTTGGCATCTGGAAGCTCCTGCTCCGCTACAACCACGACTTGACTAAAACCTATGGTTTTTAGGGCTGCTCGAACGGCCAGATTTCCGGCACCATGCAGCGGCGTAAATACGATTTTAAACAGATTGCTACTCCGCTTCACGATATCTGAATTAAGGCTCACGGCGGTTACGGCCTTGATATATTGCTCATCGATATCTTGACCAATCCACTCCAATAGACCCTTGGCTTCAGCTGTCGTCCGTTTCTCACGTTTCACATCTGCGAAGGATTGTACCTGCTG
The DNA here is from genome assembly GCF_001956045.1 of Paenibacillus sp. FSL H7-0331. The sequence continues at coordinate 112,380 of NZ_MRTH01000014.1, forward strand.
GATAGCGGCAATGACCTGTTCCGCCTGATCGGGAACGAGCTGCCCTCCATCGGAGCCATACACCTTGTATCCATTGTATTCAGGTGGATTATGGCTTGCTGTGATCACAATACCAGCAGAAGCCTGCAAAGCTCTTACAGAGAAGGAGAGCTCCGGAGTTGACCGCAGCGATTCGAATACATAGGCTTTAATGCCGTTACCAGCCAATACTTTGGCAGCTTCCAGTGCAAATTCCGGAGATTGATTGCGGGAGTCGTAGGCGATGACCACGGATGGATTCTCTGCTCCCAATGCGTTGACAAAGGCAGCCAGTCCTTGTGTGGCCCGACCGACTGTATAACGATTTATCCGGTTGGTTCCTGCCCCGATAACACCACGCAGCCCCCCCGTACCGAATTCAAGATCACGATAGAAGCGGTCCTCGATTTCCTTCGGCTGCTCTTTAATTTGGTTAAGCTCTGCCTTTGTACTCTCATCAATTGCCGGATCTGTTATCCATTGCTCATATAATTCTTGAACTCGATTATGTACCGTCATAAATTCATCTCCTATTCTTTGGCTGCATCCGATAACGCAAACATTAATCCACCTTCAGCTACGATCTTATCGCCTACCTTGGCAACAGCCTTACCTTTGCCGATAGAGCCTTTTAATCGTGTAATGGTAACCTCAAGCGTCAAAGTATCTCCAGGTACGACCTGTCCGCGAAAGCGAAACTCATCAATTCCCGCAAAAAAGCCAAGCTTTCCTTTGTTGGCTTCCAAAGACAGCATGGCAACCGTTCCAACCTGAGCGAGCGCCTCAACGATCAACACGCCCGGCATTACCGGATATGATGGAAAATGTCCCGCAAACCACGGTTCATTGATCGTTACATTTTTGATCCCCTTGGCACTGACACCTGCTTCTACCTCTAAAATTCGGTCTATTAACAAAAAAGGATATCGATGGGGTATAATCGCTTGAATTTGTACGACATCTAACACAGTTCATTACTCCTCTCCAAGGTGTGGTATAAAATGTACCGATTTAACTTACACTAACAGCATTCCTTCATGATCTGCAGTATTGAAGGTTGATATAAGGGAGCTTATGTATCGGTTTGCATGCTTTCGAACTATGCTTACCCTTACATAAGCTCTTTTTAAACGATCCCATCATCATTTACGTTCAAATTCTCGTTTATTCAGTTTGTAAAACTGGAAAATATAAATGATCGATGTTAAAAAGGATACCGCGATGACTAACCATAAATAAAGCTCTGCCAAGGGTAATTCAAAAATGATGAGCATAATAGCCACATAATATAAAACCGTTGTTAATTTACCCATAGCGTTAGCCGGAACGGTCTGCTTGCCACGAAAATGGAAAATGGCCGAGCCGATAATCATTCCCGCCTCACGTACAAACATGGCAATAGCTGCTTCTAACGAAATCATTCCAGAGTAAACCAATGATAAAAGTACGGTAATCATCATCGATTTATCCGCAAGCGGATCCAACATGCTGCCGAGTGGGGTGACCAGATTGCGGCTGCGTGCTATGTAGCCATCCAATACATCCGTCAAGCCTGCGACCAGCAAGACAAGAAAAGCTGTACGCATATAACCAGCTTCAAAAACCAGTATGTACAGGGGGATTAATAAAAAACGGCATAGTGTTAACAGGTTCGGTAAGTTCCGCACGTAAATGATGCCCTCCCCCCACAAGACGTTGATCCTTTCCATTTATTATACCGTTGTTGCAACAAAAATAAAACTCCCTGGCTAGGGAGTCAGAAGTCAAGCTATTCAAGTCTCGGCAAATACCAAATCGTACAGGTGGCGCCAAGTATCAATCTCGTATACCTCGTCCATCGGTTGTTTACCTATATATACGTAACCGATGACCAAACCAATGCCAAGAGCGACTATACACAATAAAGGAATGCCGATCCATTGCAAGGCAAGAACAACCCAGCGTCTTCGTTTCTTGCGCACTTTCGCTTTCTTTTTGGGAGCTGGCGCTGGTGCTGGAGCCTTTTCATCATTTGCTTCCGCCATATTTACCAACCTCACTTCAAGGGTTCCTGCTAGCCGTTGCGCAAGTTATTCGCAATGCCCATCATCGTATCCGAAGAAGTAACGGCTCGGGAATTTAATTGGAACGCGCGTTGTACTTGAATCAAGTCTGTCATCTCTTCAGATAGAACTACATTGGATTGTTCCAAAAAGCCTTGTTTGATTGTAATAGGATCAACCATATTATTAGCAGCATCAACAGTTTGAAGCACATCCTGCTGGTTGGCCAGACCTGTTGGCAAAGTAAACAAATTATCTCCTAATTGCTGGAGCAGCTGTGGACGAATGACACGCACAAGCTTAATTTGAGCTACTTCAATAGGTGGCGCTGTTTTATCAGCATCATCGTATGCCATGATTCTGCCGTCCGGTTGAATATTCACGCGGTGATTGCTCGGAACCTGAACCGGTTGGTCATCTGCGCCCATTACATAATGTCCATCCTTGGTGGTTAACAGCAAGGTGTTAGGGTCCGCACCAGAGGGGGTAAGCTCAAACGAGCCGTCACGGGTCCATGCCGTCTGTGGAATCAAATTATTGTTGGCATCTCTCGCAAAAGTATTAATTTCATACATACCATTGCCTTCAATCGCTGTGTCCAGAGGGTTCTCCGTAGCCTTCAGGGAGCCCTGCAGCATTGTCATTTGAGCTTGTACGAGCCGTGAGCCCCAGCCTTGGTTATAACCCAAGGGGGAAAGTCTGCCTTCTTTCTCAAAGCCCTTAGGCTGCTGTTTCAAACTGGTAAGAACATCTTGAAAGGAAGCTTCCTTACGTTTGTAACCAGTCGTATTAACATTGGCGATATTATTAGCCAGCATGTCCAGCTTTTGCTGAAGCCCATGCATGGATACGGATGAATTAATCATGGAGTTGTTCATCTTGTTTCCTCCTACCGGCACCGCGCTTCGAACCTGATTGCAGGATTCGATACCGAATATGCTTTCTGTGAAGCCTCGTGATAAAAGCTGGCTTGTTGACACATCCTCATAAGGATGGATTATACACGGCCTACATCATTAACTGCCTTGTCCATACTTCGATCATAAAATTGAACAACCTTCTGATTCGCTTCATAAGCACGTGATGCCGCCATCATGTCCACCATTGATTGACTTGCATCCACATTGGAACGCTCAACAAATCCTTGACGTACTTCTACTTGATCATCCGGATTAACGGCTCTGGCCAAGCCTTCGCTGCCTGCATTAAGTCGGTACAAGCCATTTCCTTCACGTACCAGTTGGTTAGGGTCCTCAACACGGCTAATTAGTAGATTCAACGGTTGATTATTTGCATTTTGCAATAACAAACCATCGGAATTTGTGAACTGTCCAAGCTTCGTAATACGAAAATTGGTTACAGGCGTTTGTGTTGCAGGATCCAGCAGCAGGATTGGCTGCCCATCTCCTCCCAATACCCGATAACCATCCGGGGTAATGAGTTGGCCTGTCCCATCTACAGACAGCTTCCCATTTAGTGAAAAACGCTGCTCACCGTTATCGTTAAGGATTGTAAAGAAGGCTTGTGGCTGAATCGTCCGCTGTCCGTTGGCATCTACGTATTTACCCGATGCATCGAACGTCGCTCCTGGCAATTGAATGTTCGAAACCAGCGCAAAGTCAAACGGATTGTTCGTCTCCTGCATATCCCCCTGTGTGTGCAAGGCGATATTCTCCTCTGCCATCACACCTGTATTCAGACGACCAACAGGTACAGCACCGGGCTCACCCAGGCCATTATTGATTCGCGAAATCAACATCTCGGGAAATGAACGATTAATTCCGTACCCTTGCTTAAAGCCTGGCGTATTGATATTCGCGATGTTATTGGTCACAATATCATGTTTCCGCTGCTGCGAGATCATGGCAGATGCAGCAGTGTATAGTCCTCTTAACATCGAGGCTCCCCCTTATAGGCTGGCAATTTGGTGTGAAGGCAATTTCGATCAAAATTTACGCTTGACTACTTTATCCAGGTTGTCCAGCATAATACCCGTCCCTTTGACGACGCAATGCATAGGATCCTCAGCTATCAAAACAGGAACCTTCAGCTCGTCCGCCAGCAATTGATCAATACCATGCAGCAGTGCCCCACCGCCAGTAAGAATGACGCCACGATCAATAATATCAGCCGACAGCTCTGGAGGCGTTCGCTCTAACACGCTTTTTGCCGATGCAACAATCGAAGAAACCGGATCCCATAGTGCCTCGTAAATCTCTTCCGAGTTAATAGTAATGGTTAACGGCAGGCCACTGACCATGTCTCTGCCACGTATATCCATCGATTCCCGGCGGCCGCTTGGATACACAGTTCCGATTCTGATTTTAATATCCTCTGAAGTACGTTCCCCTATGAGGAGTTTGTACTTGGTCTTCACATACTTCATAATCGTCGAGTCAAACATGTCGCCTGCTACTTTCACCGAAGAAGAGGTAACGATGTCTCCCATCGATAATACGGCAACATCTGTAGTTCCGCCGCCAATATCCACAACCATGTTGCCGCTGGGTTGAAAAATATCCATGCCTGCTCCAATAGCTGCTGCCTTCGGCTCTTCTTCCAAAAACACCTCGCGAGCTCCACTTCGTTCTGCGGCCTCACGAATCGCTTTTTGCTCTACAGATGTAATATTGGTAGGGGCACAAATGAGGATTCTGGGATGACTGAACCATTTTTTGCCCCCTACTTTATTAATAAAATGCTTCAACATGGTTTCTGTAATTTCAAAATCGGCAATAACGCCGTCCCTAAGCGGGCGAATGGCGATAATATTCCCTGGTGTACGTCCCACCATGCGGAATGCTTCTTCACCGACAGCCAACACCCGCTTTGTATCGCTTTCTATTGCGACGACAGACGGCTCATCCAGCACAACTCCGCGTCCCTTCACATGAATAAGGACGTTCGCTGTCCCTAGATCGATGCCAATATCCTTGCTTAACATTGAAAAGTTCCTCCCTAAACAAAACCGTCCATCCTCGAAAAGAAGCGGTATTCCTATTATAACCGTTATCTCAACTAATTTCGCTATTAAATTGCAAATTCCTCTTTTTTTATATCATTTTTATCGACAAAACCTGCTTCTTTTATTAGACGTGTTTTTGGGAGGTTTTTCATGACTTTCAGTTCCCTGATTATTTGGCTGTTACAAGCTTGTCATGCGATTTCGGATTACGGGTTTTGCGATATTTAATCTTGGTGGCTTCTCCTCCCCGCAGGTGACGAATCGATTTGTGATACTCCAGAATGTGTTTTACCTGATTAGCCAGATCGGGATTAATCTCTGGTAAACGCTCTGTCAGGTCTTTATGCACCGTGCTTTTTGAAACACCAAATTCCTTTGCAATGGTGCGAACCGTGTGCTTCGTTTCCACTAGGCAACGTCCGATTTTAATGGTTCGCTCTTTGATGTAATCGTGCACTCCCCTCGCCTCCCTACTCGAGTCAGTTTGGTACATTATATGAGGGGAGCTAGCTTATATTCTCTGTTTCCAAGCGTGACAAGCTTTATATGACCATTATTTTCAAAAAAAGCGCTAAAAATAAAAAAAGAGCGCAATTGCGCTCCAAGAAACACTCATTTATGCTGGGAATTAATGCTCGCTAAAGAAGGGATCCGGATTCACAGCAGGGCCGCCCTGGCCTTGACGAACTTCAAAGTGAAGGTGCACACCCTGATCTTTTTCCAATTCATTGCGGCCTGCCTTGGCGATGACATCGCCTTTTTTGACGTCAGCATCCTTAGCGACCTTCAACTCATTCAAGCTTTGGTATACGGTCACAAGGCCATTGCTGTGCGTAATTTCAATCAGGTTGCCGACGATTGGATTTTTCTCTACTGCCGTTACCTTGCCGCTCATAGCTGCGACTACATCAAAGGGCTGATTGTCGGGTTGGGCATAATCGATACCCATGTGTGGAGTGAAGGTATCCCCGTACTCAACCATAGCAGCCTGGCGCACTTCGCTAGAAGCTTTACTGTCAAAGAAAGGCAGGGTTATTTCCAGCTCGCCCGCTTCTTTAAAAGGCCTCTGCATCGTTTCTGTGGCTACGTTGACTGGCAGCGTTTCAGGCTTCATTACGTTTTCGGTTACTGTCGATTTGGCTATATCCTGCCCGACCCCGAACTCGCCTTTGAGAACCGATTTGCCGGCGTCTTGATAAACCCACATTAACGTTAAGATAATTGCCGCCGCTGCCATGTAGGTTGCTGGAAATACCCATTTTTTGGACAACAATCTTTTCCACGAAAATGCTGCATTGCCTTGCGCTCCCGTGTTTGATTTAGGAGCTTCTTGCTTGGTCTGTAAATCTCTTTTTTGATCACTCATAGACTATCACCTCGCTAACCATTGTTGCCACGGTTGCGAGTTTTATACGCGAGACTACTATTTTTTTTGCGAATTATTTCCTTTTGAGAAGTTTGCAGCTTCGCCCAGTTCAATTCCGGTATAAAAGTATTTGACGATCTCTTCGGCCTTACGTCCCTCAAGGGCCATCCCTTGTGCCCCCCATTGGCTCATACCCACGCCATGGCCGTAACCAAAAGTCGTGATCTGCAAGCGCTCCCCTTGCCAGCTCCACTGGAATTGGGATGAATTCAATCCAAGCTTTTCGCGCACTTCACGCCCGCTCAACGCCTTGCCTGCAATCCGCAGCTTCTTGATACGGTGCCCTTGGGACAGCTCTACAACCTGCAAGCCGCTGCCACTACCCGTAGAAACAGAGAGTGTGCTGCTAATGCCCAGCTTACTTCTTAAAACAGCCGCCGACATCTCGACGGTTTCCTTGAAACGTGGTGAGAGCGTTCGGTCCCACGGGCTTGGCACACTGCGCAAATAGGGAATATACGAATTCCAGTAATCTTCCGAATTTTCCGTATACCCGTTGCTGGTAGAGAAAAAATTGGCTTCAATTGGCTTCCCATCATAGGTTAGAATAACTCCCTCTGTTTCCCGAATGGCCTGGTCGAGCTTGTCCGAATTACCCTCATACAGTGATCCCCAGCGTGCTTTGAGCTCGAGATCACTCACATAAACCTGATGATTGATCGTATCGGTTACCAGAGCTTCACCGGGCGGCAGGTTGCCCATCTCCTGCTCAACCTGCTTGCGAATAATATAGGTACGAGCAGCCATCGCCTGAGCTTTTAACGCCTCTAACTCGAATTCTATGGGCATTTCCGCAGCCAATACCCCTCGTACATATGTTTCTAGCGGCAGTGACTCTACCTTTTTCTCCTTTGTGAGATAGACTGGGATATACAGCGACGACGATCCCTGTCGATAGACGGATGGCATCGATGGGTCAGTCTCGGCAGTTGGATTAGCCGATATGACAGATGGCATCGACACCGACGCACTATTTTTCCAGAGGATAGAAGGCGCCGCTACGACTACTGCAACAAAGCTGGACAAACACAGGAGCGCTAGGCGAATTGCTTTCTTTGGGTCCAAGGCTTGTCCCTCCATCTTTTGTCAACTCCAAGATCACTGAGCCTGAAACTCTGCTTAGTCACCTCATTGTATGAATCAAAAAGATAGAATAGAACAAGCCTTGTGCAAAGAAAAGACCCTCTCCTTAAACCGGAAAGAGTCTCACTTCGTAAACGCTATGCGCAATTAAGCTAATATCGGGCTGACTGAGAATAGCTGCAGCTCTTCTTCTTCCTCTACAGGAACTACTTTATGGGATAAGCACTGAATATCGGCACCCAGCTGCTGTAGCTTATAGGCGATATCCACGTAACCCCGATCAATATGATGGACTCCTGTAACTTCCGTCTCTCCATCTGCGGCAAGCGCTGCCAGAATCAAAGCAGCTCCGGCACGCAGGTCAGTCGCACAAACCTTGGCTCCCTGCAGTCTACTGCCTCCGCTAATAACAGCGGTTCGTCCATCCACCTTGATTTGAGCGTTCATGTTAACCAACTGCTCAACATGCATGAAACGATTTTCAAACACAGTTTCTGTAACAATGGCCGTACCATCAGCCGTTAGTAGTAAGGCCATCATCTGGGACTGCATATCGGTAGGAAATCCTGGATACGGCAATGTTTTCACATCTACGGCCCTGAGTGGCTTGTCGGTAAATACACGTAATCCGTTCTCGTCTTCCTCAATCTGGACTCCCATTTCTTGCAGCTTGGAGATGATCGGACGTAAATGATCGGCAATGGCTCCTTCAATAAACAAATCGCTTCGTGTAATAGCCGCAGCGACCATATATGTACCTGCTTCGATCCGGTCCGGAATTACCGTATGTACAGCGCCTTTAAGCTTATCCACGCCATCAATCCGGATCAATCCGGTACCAGCACCACGAATCGTTGCACCCATCGCATTTAAATAATTAGCCAAGTCAACGATTTCAGGCTCCTTGGCCGCATTCTCGATCGTTGTTGTCCCTTCAGCCAAGGTTGCTGCCATCATAATATTCTCGGTAGCTCCTACACTGGCTACATCCAGATAAATTTTGGCGCCTTTCAGTCTTCCTTGCACTCTGGCTTCAATATAGCCTTGACCAAGCTCAATTTCCGCCCCCATCGCTTCAAAGCCTTTCAAATGCTGATCGATTGGACGCGTACCAATCGCGCATCCGCCAGGGAGTGAAATTCTCGCCTGTCCCATGCGGGTTAATAAAGGACCCATGACCAAAAATGAAGCCCTCATTTTACGTACCAGTTCATAGGATGCTTCACAAGTACGAATATTTTGTGCATTAATACGTATCGTTTCGTTATGGTATTCAACTTCAATTCCGATACTTTCCAGAACGCTATTAATCACAATAACGTCATCAAGAGGAGGCGCATCATGGATAACGCTATCTCCCTCTATACCCAGAATTGAGGCTGCGATAATCGGCAGGACGGCATTTTTAGCCCCATGTATTTTGACTCTGCCTGACAATCGTCGGCCGCCGCGGACAATAATTCTGTTCATCATGGTCCCCCTCTGCGCTGTTTTCTATGCAAGCTTTGTCTAGTTTAGCATTGAACCTGCAGCGTGTAAATTTGATTTATCTATCTGATCTGTAAGATAGGATTCGAAACCAACTAAAAATTTAAGGTCGCTATACTAACCATTGTTGACAAATTCCACCTTGTTTATGCGGAATTCGACTCAAAACATCCCTGGAAGCCAGGTGGACCAATGGAAATAATCAATAATAAATTTGGCAACCTGATAGCCCAATGCAATAGAAAGTAAAATTTGCAGCAGCTTGGCCTGCATGCCTCTGGGTCTTTTCAATATTCGTTCCAACTGCAGCTCTTGCAGCGCCCACCAGGAGAATCCTATGCAGAACAAAGCAATAAAGATGTTCAGTAAGCCATTCATACCAAGTGAAGAATTCATTTGTTCCACATAATCCATGTGAGGACTCCTTTATTACAATCTAGATCTATTCATTCGCTTAAGAACGGTTACCGTAGTATTTGCGTCAGCATGGTGATGAACTCAGCACGTGTGGCTTGTTGGTCAGGACGAAAGGAACCATTAGCGTAACCACCAATCCATCCTCCAGCTTTCATTTGCCTCAATATGCCGACGCCCCAATACTGGTCGTCCACATCGGTAAAAGGCACTGCACCTCGCTGATTGCCCGTTATATTCATGCTCCGCGCCATCATAGAGGTCATTTCCATTCGGCTGATCGGTTGGTCAGGAGCAAACGAACGGTCCGGATAGCCATCGATAATGCCTCGCCCTGCTGCACGAGCGATCCAATCATATGCCCAGTGTTTAGTTGTAAGATCCGTATAAGCAATAGTTTTGGACTGCGTTAGCTGAAAGGCACGCCCCAATATCGCGGTCGCTTCAGCACGTGTGATCGTTTGGTCCGGTCGAAATGTGTAATTATCATAACCATTGACGATCTGCTTGGCGCTCATAGAAAGAATTGCATCCTGTGCCCAATGTCCGCGAATATCTGAAAATCCTCCTGTTAACGGCTTAGCATTTACAATGAATTGGTAGAGACTGCGGTCAAATGGTTGGTTCGCACTCAGCTTCACATAATACGTTCCCGCTGATAAGCGCTGTGCTGCCCTAATTTCAAGTGTTCCATCCGTATTATACACAGGCTTCAAGGCCCCATCAAATAGGGATAAAAACATCGTCGAGCCATCCGGAATATCCGTGAGCTCGATCTGGGTCGTGCTCTCCTCATCCAGCTTGAATTGAAACCAGTCCAGATCATCCACTTTATCAATTAAACCATAATAGGCTGTGCCTAAGGAAACCGTCGTTGCCTGATAAGATCGATTGTTCGGCTCATTCGGATCCATTTGCTTGACATCATAGTTAATTTTCAACGTGTATTCGCCTGCAATAGGAAATGCGTAGTCCTTCACGTTCGTAACCCGGATATAATAATTTCCCGGAAATACTTGAGGAAGAATCAAGGATTCCGAGCCCCCATCCTCGTTCTCGTCCACCGTATAGGCTTTTTCGCCTTGCTTTTGCACGAACAGCACCAGATCCATTCTTGCCGTATCCGCGCTGACTTCAATACTCAAGCTACCTGATTGCTCAACAGGAAATTCAAACCAGTCTTGATCCTCATTTTGATGAAAGGTGCCGGTCAGACTCTGACTTTTGGATGGCAGCACGTAAGCTTTGAACTGTCGGTCATTATCTTCAAATTGATCACGATAAATTTGAAAAGCAGTTGTAAGCTTGTAAGGAACCTCCTGCTTCCAATTGCGATTAGCGAGCTGAAGCAGCACATAGCTGCGACCCTTATTTACTTTCAGATCAATTGGAGTACCCGGAACCGCCGTCACACTGGTAAAGGCGCCGGTAACATCTGTATGCTGTACAGCAACCTGCTGGTCCGCAGCTAAATCAAACGTCAGTTGAACAGTTCCATCATAAGGAGCATCAAAGTAAAACCAATCCGGATCGGAACCGTCCGAGAAGGAAGCCGTCAGCATCTTGCTTATGGATATCGATTTAGCCTGATCCTTGCGGTTGTTGGGCTCATACATATCCAGCAGCGGCGCTTCACTGACAGCACGATCCGCACGCAGCAAGCCATAACCTGTGGAAGCGTTCCAGCCAGGTGATCCCAGATTATCTGCCGTCTGTCTGAGCAGCTGACGAATTTGGTAAGCTTTCAGCTCAGGGTGCCGACTCCACGCCAGAGCTGCAACAGCTGCTGCCTGAGGCGCAGCCATGGAGGTACCATCCTTATATTCATACGAACCTCCAAGAGCTGTTGTAAACACATCCCAAGGGGCTACCAGATCAATCTCCATTCCTTTGTTAGAACGGGCATCTGCTACACGGTCTGCTGTCATCCCCCCAACAGCCAATACGGTAGCGTAGGCAGCCGGATACTTGACACTGTTACCTTCATTCCCCGTTGCCGCTACCAGTAGTACATCATGTTCCTCCGCATATTTGACAGTTTCGCTCATGAGGGTGGAATACTTATTTAATCCGAGAGATAACACGACAATCTTGGCACCATGATCAACTGCGTATCGAATCCCTTCAGCAAGCTTAGCCTCGCCGCCAGAACCATCCGACTCCAACGCTTTAATCGGCATGATTTGAGCTTTCCACAAAATACCGGTAATTCCCATGTCATTATTTCCTGCTGCAGCAACTACCCCTGCAACATTCGTGCCATGACCATTATCATCCTGCGGTGTTCGTTTACTATTGATCAGATTTACTCCAGGAACAAGGTTAGACACGAGATCAGGATGTTTTAAATCAACACCTGTATCGACAATAGCAATTGTAATGGTATTGTTCTCCTTAACTGTGTCCCAGGCTTCCTCAGCGTGGATTTGTTTTAAATAGGACTGCTTTACCGCTAAAGGATCATCACCGCTAGCAGCAATGGTGACAGCTTGCTCTTCTCCATGAATAATACCTGAGAATGAGGTGAACAGAGCAACTCCAATAATACAATGTAGCAGCTTCACGATGACTTGTTTAAGAAGCATATCCTTGATTCCTTTTCCTTCATTATGGTGTAGCCTTCTTGTATTCGATAGTGAGATATGATTTACCTGCCTTGATTGAAGAAAAAGGGATAGTAAATAGTGGAGGTTTTATGAACATTACATGCTGGTAATTACCCAAGAGACTCCTTCAGCAAACAGGTGGACTCGAATTATCTTTACAGCTGTTAATGCTCTTTCCAGGTAGTACCTAATGTCTCTGCTTTTATGGAGATGAAAGCTCTGAAATGAACAACGAATTGGTCCATATACAAGCAATAAAAAATAGCCCGGCAAGCGCGCAAATTGCGCAGCTACCGGGCTTGAATTCCTAACCAGACAGGATTAGCCTATGAACAGCAAATCCTGAGTTAGCGTAAATATTTGTTCAATCCAGTTCAGTACCCATTGCGGCACAGCCCCCATGACAATACTGGCTGCAACGCACAGCCACAGCGTAATACCGAGCGGCCATGTAATGAATACCTCACGTGATTCCATATCACCACGCATGAACATTTGACGAATCAATCCGAAGTAATAGTAATAGGAGACGACACTCGTCCCGATCATCACCGCGGCCAGCCAATAATTGTGTGTTTGCAAGGTTCCAAGTAAAATGTACAGCTTTCCGAAAAATCCACCCGATATCGGCAGTCCCGCCAAACTAAGCACGAGAAACACAGTACCCACTGCCGTCGCTGGTGCCCGATAGTACAACCCTGCAAGACCACTCGTTGTCTCATCACCTGTAGAATGCTCGATAATCATCACGACAGCAAAGATTCCGATGTTCATAAAGAGGTAGGCAATCAAGTAAAAGGTGAACTCCGAAAAGTTGGAGAAATGGACATCAGAGAAGTAGATTGCCAGCGGTACCAACAGATAACCGGAATTGGCAACGCCTGAATATGCCAGCAGTCGCTTCATATTCGTTTGACGAAGCGCTGTAAAATTACCCATGACCATCGCAAGCGCTGCAACCACCATTAACGATAGCAGCACATCTCCATGAATCGGCAGTTGACTCAAAGGCCCTACTGCAAATACCACATACAAGATGCGGAAGGTGATGGCAAAGGCAGCAGCCTTCGACACGACAGCGAGAAAAGCTGTAACCGGCGTAGCCGCCCCTTGATACACATCAGGAGCCCACATATGAAAGGGTGCCGCGGCGATTTTGAATCCAAAGCCTGCCAGCAGCAGGAAAAATGAAACATAGATCAATGGCAGCAGATCTGCCGCATTTTGACCGATTGCATTGCGAATTTCCACAATATTGGTCGATCCGGACATCCCGTATAAAAAAGACATTCCGTATAAAATAATAGCCGAGGAAATTCCGCCAAGTACCATATATTTAAAGGCACCTTCGTTGGCCCGTAGATCTTTTTTGCGCATCGCGACCAAGATGTAAGAGGTAATGCTCAGCAGTTCAAGGCCGACAAATAGGGTAATCAGATCCCCTGAGGAGGCCATGATCATACCACCTAATGTTGCCGGAAGCAGCAAATAGAAAAACTCGCCAATATGCGGGATTTCACGTTCTTTGATCAGGCCGATACTCATAAAGGTAACAAAGCCCGCTCCTGTAAGTAGGATCAGCTTAATGATATTGGCAAAATCATCAATTCTATAGCTGAGACCAAGCAGCTGCTTCGGTTCTGCAGGCTGAAGGAAGCTAATGACAAAGCCTATAGAAATGAGGATACTCGCCAAGGATAACCAGCCCAGCATGGTTCGATTGATTCGCTTAGGCAGCACCAGATCCAGCAACGATAATACCACCGCAGCAATAACCAGAGTCAACTCCGGTGTCATATATCCAAGATCGCTCCATTGGAGATGTAGTTGTTCCACCGGTCTAGCCCCCTGTCTTTGCTATTGTATGGATAAATTGATCGAAGCCATTAACGGTTTGATGCAGAGGTTCACTGAGCACGGCTGGATAAATGCCCAATACGACGATAAAAGCAACCAGCGTGATCATCGGGATTGCCTCCACTAACCGCGCATCGCGAATACCTTCGGGCAACACCTTGGTCGGGCCGTAGGTAATACCCAGAACCCCTCGTAAAATGTAAACAGCCGTAAAAATAACACCCAGCGTTCCAACCACGGTAAGAATCTTCGCTGTTTGAAATAAGCCGACAAACACAAGAAATTCACTGATAAAACCAGATAATCCTGGCAGACCGAGTGAAGCCATACCGGATACTAACAAAATTCCCGATATAAAGGGCACCGTTCTCGCCAAGCCGCCAAGCTCATCCAGCATCGTTGTTTTCGTTCGTTCATAGATAGCACCCACGAGTAGAAACATAAGCGCCGAGATCAAGCCATGGGACACCAGTTGAAAAACTGCGCCTTCCATCCCAATCGTATTAAACGCAGCGATACCGAGCAGCACAATACCCATATGGCTTATACTCGAGTAGGCCAGCACCAGCTTGAAATCCTTTTGTACAAAAGCCAGAATAGCCCCATACAAAATGTTAACGACGCCGAGCACAGCCAGCACTGTCGCCCATGCCGTCGCCTGCTCCGGAAAGAGCAGAATCCCGAAGCGGATTAGCCCAAAAGCCCCCATCTTCAGCAAAATACCGGAGTGGATCATGACAATAGAAGGTGGTGCCTCCGTATGCACCTTGAGCATCCAGGTGTGGAAAGGGAAAATCGGCAGCTTAATGCCGAACGCAACCAACAGCATAATGAACAAGGTCCATTTCATGCCAGCACCCATATAGAACGGATTAGCCTCTATATCCGCCTGGTTCACAGGAGAGTCTGCAGATTCGAACAGATGATTCGTGATGACGCTAATATCCCCGCTGTAATATATGGAAGTCCCTGTCTCATTCGAGATCTGTCCAAAGCCCGCCGTGCTGACAAGAATCAGGAAAGCAATCAGCATGATGGCTGAGCCAACCCCATTGTAGATCAGAAATTTATTAGCCGCTCTTTCGCGATCCATGTATCCCCATATCCCAATAAGAAAGAACATCGGAATAATCGTAATCTCAAAAAACACGAAGAACAAGAACAAATCCTGAGCCATAAACACACCGAACATCCCGGTCTCGAGCAGCAAAAATAAAATATAATACGACTTCCAACGTTTTTTGATATACACCGAAGCAAGTGCGGCCATCGAGGCAACCAGTGCTGTCAAAAAGACGAGCGGCAAGGAAAGACCATCAACCGCCATCACATACTTAAATTCAAAGAAAAATGAAGTGATCCCGTTTAATACCTCGTGATTTAGCGGTACTTGAATCCAACTTAATTCCTCTTTGAATTGCATACCCGCCACCTGTTGATTAAAAGCCGCGTACAACCACGCGGACAACCCCAGTGGGATAAGTGTCGTGATGATCGCAATGGTTTTGATCCAAAACCCTTGATTTTTGGGCACAAATAGAAGTATTAGAACACCAATCAGTGGTGAAAAAGCAATGAGCGATAAGAGGTGCAAGCTATCCGGCATTAATGAACCTCCTTCCGGCTATAGCCAGGATCAAGATAAGCAGACCCAACAGCGTTGCAAGCCCGTAGGTTTGTACATGTCCGTTTTGTAGACGCGAGCCTACCCTGCCTACGCCGACCACCGAAAAGCTTATCAATCGAACAATACCATCTACCACATACACATCAAATAGGTGGAGCAGACTGCCAAGGCTTTTGAGCGGCTCTACGAATACAGCATGGTAAATTTCGTCGATATAATATTTACGCTGTAGTAAACGAACGAGCCACGGCGCGCGGCTGGATACGGCATCGCTTGGAATCGACCGCTTGATATAGACCAAATAACCAAGTCCGATCCCCAATAAACCGACCAGCGTGGACAGCACCATCACGACGATATTGGCATGTTCCGCCTCTGCATGTCCGCTTAGCCAGGTACCGAGCCATGGACTGAATGGTGTAAACACGAATCCGGCAACTACAGCCAGTACAGCCAAAACAATCAATGGCAGCGTCATACTTGTAGGAGACTCATGCAGCTTGGTTTGATTCCGTGGCTTGCCCATGAATACAAGGAAGAACAATCTTGACATATAGAATGCGGTGAAAAACGCAGCGATAAGCCCTACCCAAAATAATGGCATATTGTGCGAGTACGCTTCGGACAATATAGCATCCTTCGACCAGAATCCAGACAAAGGAGGAATACCGGATAGCGCAAGCGTTCCGATCCCAAACGTCCATGCGGTAACCTTCATTTTACTGCCGACTCCGCCCATTTCATGGATGTCTTGTGTATGGACAGCATGAATGACACTTCCAGCCCCAAGAAACAATAGGGCTTTAAAGAAGGCATGCGTCAGTAAATGAAAAATACCGGCTGTATAAGCCACTGACGTTCCGATTCCAAGAGCCATCATCATATATCCGAGCTGGCTGACTGTGGAATAAGCAAGAATACGCTTAATATCATTTTGCGCTGTACCAATAGTTGCGGCAAAAATAGCCGTAAAGCCACCGACACATGCCACGACCAGAAGCGCTGTTGGCGAAGCCTGGAATATGTCAAACGTTCTGGCAACCAAATATACACCGGCTGCAACCATCGTCGCCGCGTGAATCAAGGCGCTGATTGGCGTTGGCCCTTCCATAGCATCGGGAAGCCAAGTATGAAATGGAAATTGCCCCGATTTTCCCGCAGCACCCACAAAGATCAGAATGGCAATCAGTGTAGCTGTGCCACCGGAAATTTTACCAGTAGTAAATGCATTATGAATCGAGGTGAAATCCATTGCGTGATTTGGCATTGCCCAGAATAACAGCAATATCGCGATCAGCAGCCCGACATCGCCAATCCGTGTAACGATAAAAGCTTTTTTCGCAGCAGCGCGCGCCTCCGGTTTGAAGTACCAGAAACCGACAAGCAGGAACGAACATACCCCAACAAGCTCCCAAAATATGTACAGTTCGATCAGATTTTCCGAAATGACCAGACCCAGCATAGAGAAGGTGAACAGCGCTATGTAAGCAAAAAATACATTTATTCGCTCGTCACCGTGCATGTATCCCTTGGAATACAGGTTCACAAGCAAGCTAACCAAGGTCACAATAACCAGCATTAGCGCATTTAAATTTGTGATTTCGAATCCCATTGTGAGGGAACCCGTTCCGAGCTTAATCCACTGCAGCTTGTTCCACGTATAATCTTCGATATTGCCACCCAAACGCTCGATAAAAATCATCAGGGAAACTACAAAGGAAGCGAAGATGGCAACAATACTGATGTAGGCTCCTGCATCTTTCAATTGACGACCAACAGCAGTCATAATCAAAAAAGAAAGCAACGGAAACAACGGGATAAGCCAGGCGTACTGTGAGTAGGCCGATACCATGAATTTAAGTCCTCCTTCAAGCTTGCACAGCAAGCTACATCGAAAGCGTTACTTCAAGCTTGCTTTAGCAAGCTCACGTCGAAAGCGTTATGAACCCCATTAACAACGTCTTATCGTTTTAACGAATTCATTTCATTAACATCCGTTGTGCCTCTGTTGCGATAGTACGTGATCAAAATCGCTATGCCAACCGCAACCTCTGCTGCCGCGACAGATATACTGAACAAAGAAAAAATCTGTCCCGTTAAGTTAGGATGTATCCCGAGCTTGGAGAACGCGACCAGATTTAAATTGACCGCGTTGAGCATCAGTTCAATCGACAGCAGCACGATCAACGCATTCTTTTTGGACAAAGCGCCATAGAGCCCTATACAGAACAAAATAGCCGCCAGTGTCAAGTAAGGTATCGCTAATCCACTCATTCCACTCACGATTAATCCTCCTCCCTTTTGGCTACAACAATAGCTCCGATAAAAGACACCGTCAGCAGCACAGACATAATTTCGAACGGAATGACATGTTGCGTGAACAGCAGCCTCCCGATTTCCAGCGTGTTGTCTGCTACGTCTTTGAATTCACCTGTGGGCATCATTGTATTTTGGATGGCGTAGAACAGGACACCGAACAACCCTGCTGCCCCGATGAAGAGCAGCGTATTGTACACAGGCCGTTTCGGTTCGATCTCTTCACCCTGATGCTTGGTCATCATAATCCCGAATATCATCAGGATCGAAATGGCGCCTGCATAAATCAACACCTGCACGAAAGCGACAAACTCGGCATTCAGAATGACATACAACCCAGCCATACTAATAAACGTCATTGCAATAGCTACGACCATATGCACAACCTTTGTGAAGCTCAGCATAAAGATCGCACCGCCGATAGCCATTAAAGCAAAGATGAAAAAGGCAATGTTCTCGCCGCTGGACAAAAAAGTCCCCATATTGCTCAACATGCTACTTAGCCCCGCCTTTCGGAAGCGCTGAATTGTTTTCCTTCCGCACATTCACATTGTTTTCGTTTAACCATGCCATATTTTTAAAAAGATCGTCACGGCTGTAAGCACTAAGCTCAAAGTTATTGGTCATGACAATAGCCTCTGTCGGGCATACCTCTGTACACAAATCGCACAAAATACAAAGCTCGAAATTAATATCGTACGTATCGATGACCTTGCCCTTTTTCTCCGGATCCGGATTGGCTTTACCTGTTAACGTAATACATTCGGTTGGACAAATACGGGCACATTGGTTGCACACAATACATTTTTCCGGATCAAAATGTTGAATTCCCCGAAACCGGTCCGGCATCTTTATCGGTACTTCAGGGTACGCATAGGTTACTTTTTTTTGTGTCATGCTTTTGAGGGTAACTCCAAGCCCTTTAATTATTCCTTTCATCAATTCTCACCCTTCCTATTTGAAGAAATACACCGACTGCAAGGGCTTATGACCTGCCAATGCTCATATAAACAGCAGTTACGAGCACATTGATCAACGCTAACGGAAGCAGGACCTTCCAGCCCAATCCCATCAATTGATCGACGCGAATCCGCGGCAGTGTAGCCCGAATCCAGAACAAGAAGAAAACGATGGTTGAGAATTTCAATAAGAACCAGACTAAGCCTGGAATAAAATCAAGAAAAGCAAAAGGTGCATGCCATCCGCCCAGGAACAGCGTAGTTGCAAGACCGGCAATAGCGAATACATAAACATATTCCGCAAGCATAAAGAACGCAAACCGGAAACCGCTGTACTCTACGTGATAACCCGCCACCAACTCTGACTCCGCCTCTGGAAGGTCAAATGGAGTTCGATTCAGCTCTGACACTCCAGCAATTACAAACACAGCAAAACCAATAATTTGGGGAAGGAAATTCCAATGCCAGAATCCCCCCGCCTGCGCCTGTGCAATTACATTCAGGTTCAAGCTGCTTGACATCATGATAACACCGATAACGGAAATGACCAACGGAATTTCATAGCTGATCATCTGTGCCGCGGAACGCATACCGCCGATTAATGCATACTTATTGTTGGAAGCCCAGCCTCCAAGCACAATGCCAATCGTTGATATTCCCGATAGTGCCACGTAGAACAGCAGCCCAACATTCAGATTCGTACTGAACAGCTTATCGCTGAACGGGATGACTGCGATAACGACAAATGCCGGTATAAACGTGATGACCGGAGCCAGAATAAACAGCTCCCGCTCCGCCTTATGAGGAATCGTATCCTCCTTGATTAACAGCTTCAGTACATCGGCTACCGATTGCAAGAGCCCGAGCGGCCCTACCCGATTGGGACCAATACGCATTTGCATCCATCCGATAACCTTACGCTCAAAATAAATGGCATACGTAACGAAGCCTAATACAACCATCAGCAGTACGACGCCCCATGCGAAAAAAATCGCAAAGTTGATCCACGTCAACTGCTCATTTAACAGTTGGGCCATTAGCAGTCCACCTCCCCGACGACAATATCAATGCCTCCGAGTATCGTGATGAGATTGGTCATTGTTTCTCCAACCAATAATTTGGGCAATATTTGCAGGTTTACAAAGGAAGGTCTGCGAAACTTCAATCGATATGGCTTATCCTTGCCCCTGGACACGATATAACATCCGATTTCACCGCGAGGCGACTCAATTCGGGCATATACCTCTCCTTCAGGAGCACGAAGCACACGAGGTACCTTACCCATAATCTCACCCTCTGCAGGAAACTGCTCGACGGCCTGCTCCAATATCCGCAGCGACTGTCTCATCTCTTCAAAACGCAGTAAATAACGGTCATAGCAGTCCCCTTTGGTACCTACAGGCACATCAAATTCGAACCGGTCATACAAGCAGTAAGGCTGATCCTTGCGGATGTCCCAATTGATTCCCGTACAGCGCAAATTAGCCCCGCTCAACCCATAAGCAATCGCTGTTTCTGCATCATACTTACCAACACCCTTGATCCGTGCCAGAAAAATCTCATTGCCGCTGACTAAATTACCATACTCAATCAATTTTTCTCTCATGTAGGGTATGAATTTGCGTACTTTTTCGATCCAGCCCTCGGGAGCGTCCCACTTCACGCCGCCAACCCTCATATAATTATAGGTTAAACGGGCACCACACAATTCATTGAACAGATCGATAATAATTTCCCGGTCGCGAAATGCAAACAAAAACGGGCTCATCGCTCCAATATCCAGCAAATAGGTTCCCCACCATACCAAATGACTGGCAACCCGCTGCAGTTCCATCACAATAAGTCGCAAAAAATCAGCTTTTTCCGGTATTTCCAATCCCATCAGCTTTTCTACTGCGTGTACAAGCACATAGTTATTGGTCATCGCCGAAACATAGTCCATACGATCCGTATAAGGAATGATTTGGGTATACGATAAATTTTCTGCGAGCTTCTCCGTCCCTCTGTGGAGATAGCCCATAACAGGATCAGCATGGGTGATGATCTCACCATCCAGCTTGACTACAATTCGAAACACCCCGTGCGTACTAGGATGCTGAGGTCCAACATTCAACAGCAATTCTTCCGTTCTAATCAAAAGCTTCTACACCTCCGGATCAAGCGCTTCATAATCTTTACGCAGCGGATGGCCGACCCAATCGTCGGACATCATTATTCTTCTTAAGTCCGGATGTCCGGGAAAATCAATACCGAGCAGATCAAAGATCTCACGCTCATTCCAATTGGCGGTTGGCCATATCGGTGTGACCGAGTCTATGGATGGTGTTTCACGAGACGTTTTCACTTTCACGCACATTTCAGCCTTCGTATCCAGACTAAGCAAATGATAGGCAACCTCCATATGAGTTTCCTGATCAATACCTGAAACATTTCGCAAATAGTTCAGCTTCAGCTCACAATGCTGCTTCAACAATAACGCAACTCCAGACCAGTGCTCGTTCTTAATGATCACATAAGGCAGATGTGCATCTCTTTCATTAATAAAGGCTTCTTCGATTGCAGCCTCGCCCACCTGCTCCTTGATCAGTTTAACCCAATGATCCAGCCGCGGTTGTAATGGTGAAGGAACCTTCGGCCCTGCGTCCTCTTCACCCTCTGTTTTCTTGCCTCTGGCAGCGGCACGAGCAGCGCGTGCTTCTGCGGCAGCCTTCGCCTTCGCTTCCTTCTCATCATCCGCTGCCGCTGGGTCACCCGCAGGAGCTTCTGTCGAAGCTGCGCCTGGTGTTGCAGCAGGAGACGCTCCTGCTGCCGCCTCAGCCCTTTTGGCTCGCGCGATGGCCCTGGCAGCTCGCGCTTCCGCGTCAGCCTTGGCCTTTGCTTCCTGCTCTGCATCTACTGTAGATGCATCAGTCCCAGGCGCTGCGCCTGAAGCATCTGCTGCTTCGGCTGAGGGGCTCTCAGTGCTTGGGTTACCCCTCTTATCAGAAGCTGCTGATTGCGATTCCCCTGACGTCGGTAATCTGACAGCTGAATCTGGTTCCTTGGTGACAGTGGATGGATCTGCCGCTGCATCGGCAGCAGCTTTCGGTGGTTCTTCGTTCAGTTGTGGTTCCTTCAGAGTTTTATCTGTATTCAGCTTATCCGTATTCCGTTTATCTGTATCCAATTCATCTTTCTTTTGCTCATCACTCATCGATTAGTCACCTGCTTGCCGGTTTTCGCCTCATAACGAATTTTTTCCTGCAGCTTGTTAATTCCATAAATCAGAGCAGCAGGATTCGGCGGACAGCCTGGAATGTAGACGTCAACCGGTACGACCTGATCCACGCCTTTAACAACGGCATAAGATTTGACGTAAGGTCCACCGGCGGTGGCACAGGAGCCCATAGCAATTACCCATTTGGGTTCTGGCATTTGGTCGTACAGGCGGCGCAGCAATGGAGCCATCTTCTTGGTTACGGTGCCTGCCACGATCATAACGTCGGATTGCCTTGGTGAAGTCCGAAAAATAACGCCAAAACGGTCCAAATCGTAGTGAGAAGCTCCGGCACCCATCATTTCAATCGCACAGCATGCCAATCCAAAGGTTAAAGGCCACAACGAATTACTTCTTGCCCAAGCTTTTACCTGCTCAAGCGTTGTCATAAACACATTGCGCTCCAGCTCTTCTCTTTCTTCCGGACTAATTGACTCTAGATTGAAGTCCATTGCAGCACCTTCTTCTTCCAAGCATAAATTAATCCAACCACAAGCAGTCCTACGAAAATCGCCATTTCAACAACAGCAAACAAGCCCAGTTGCTTAAAAGCAACGGCCCATGGGTACAAAAATACAGTTTCCACATCAAAAATGACAAACATCAGCGCAAATAAGTAATACCGGATGTTGAAGCGCACATGGCTCTCGCCGACCGGTTCGTTACCACTCTCATAAGTAGTATACTTCTCATCCAGCGGCTTGTAAGGACGCAAGAAACGGCCTGCTGTAAGTGCTACAACAGGAAGCAATACACCAAGAATGAGAAAAATGGCTACGACAACGTAATTGTTCATATACATCGTGAACGACTCGCCTCCCCATGCTATAAATAGTTAAGCTTTATGGAAATGTGCTGTGAGATTTATAAGAAAAGTCCAGTTCATGTAAGCTTGTAAGCGCACCCAAGTTGCAATCGCGAAGCCTTCCCTCATTTGCAAATCAGAACATGCACATAACTTCTGTTCGTATATGCCCCACAATTATATCAAATGGGTGTTTAGGTGTCTAATCAATATTCCATATCACATTTTTTATAAAACACAAAAAAACGAAGGAACATGTGTCCCTCCGTTTATGTTCGTTTCCTTAAGATTTACTGGAAACGTTGATCCGATTAACCGCTCTTTGCAAAGCCAGTTCAGCGCGTTTGAAATCGACTTGATCCTGTTTGGAAGACATACGCTGTTCAGCACGCGTCTTGGCTTCTTTAGCACGATCGACATCAATTTGTTCCGGCAGCTCGGCGCTTTCCGCCAATATGACCACCTTATCCTTACGTACCTCCATAAAGCCACCATTCACGGCGATATAATGCTGCTTACCGCCCTGTTTCACGATAACCGGCGCCACTTTTAATGGAGTGACCAAAGGGATGTGATTTGGCAGAATACCAAGCTCTCCTTCTGCACCCTTCACGCTAATCATGTCCACCTGATCGGTGTACACTTTACGCTCAGGGGTAACAATTTCCAGCAAGAAAGTACTCACTTGGACTCCTCCTAAGAGCTTTCCGTAAGGAAAGCTTTACTTCGTAAGCATCATCTGAGCTTTCCATATGGAAAGCTCTACTTCATATGGTTTGCGAATGCAAACTCAATTTGTAGCATACATTCAATTCGCTAATGCGAACTTACATGGTTTTTGCTTTTTCGATAACTTGCTCAATTGCACCCACGTTATGGAATGCCGGTTCCGGAAGATGGTCATGCTTACCTTCAAGAATTTCCTTAAAGCTGCGCACAGTATCTTTAATCGGAACGAAAAGCCCTGGAATCCCGTTAAACGCCTCAGCAACGTGAAGCGGTTGAGCGAAGAACAATTGAATCCGTCTTGCACGGTATACGGTAAGCTTGTCTTCTTCAGACAACTCATCCATACCCAGAATTGCGATAATATCCAGCAATTCCTTATAGCGTTGCAATGTTTTCTTAACGCCTTGTGCTACGTTGTAGTGCTCTTCACCAACAATTTCAGGAGTCAAAATACGGGAAGAGGATGCGAGTGGATCAACAGCCGGGAAAATACCCATTGCAGCAATATTACGCTCAAGGTTTGTAGTTGCATCCAAGTGGGCAAATGCTGTAGCAGGAGCCGGATCGGTATAGTCATCGGCAGGAACATAGATCGCTTGGATCGAAGTTACAGAGCCTTGTTTAGTTGAAGTAATACGTTCTTGCAATTGACCCATTTCAGTTGCCAGCGTTGGCTGGTAACCTACTGCGGAAGGCATACGTCCAAGTAGGGCTGATACCTCGGAACCCGCTTGAGTAAACCGGAAAATGTTATCGATAAACAGAAGCACGTCACGGCCTTCTTGATCACGGAAATATTCAGCCATTGTCAAACCGGACAAGGCTACACGCAGACGCGCACCTGGAGGTTCATTCATTTGACCAAAAACCATTGCGGTTTTGTCAATAACGCCGGATTCTTTCATTTCGTGATACAAGTCATTACCTTCACGCGTTCTCTCACCAACACCGGCAAATACGGAAATACCGCCATGCTCGGATGCGATGTTGTGAATCAATTCCTGCATCGTTACGGTTTTACCTACGCCGGCACCACCGAACAAGCCGATTTTACCACCCTTAACGTAAGGAGCCATCAAGTCGATTACCTTGATACCTGTTTCCAAAATTTCCGCTTGCGTTGACAAGTTCTCAAATGCAGGCGCGCTTTTGTGAATCGGGCTCGTTAATGTACGGTCTACTTCTTCGTTACCGTCAATCGGGTTACCCAATACGTTAAATACACGTCCAAGTGTTGCTGCACCTACCGGTACTGAAATCGCTGCACCTGTATCGATTGCTGCTGTACCACGAACAAGACCATCCGTAGTTGACATCGCAACACAACGAACCAGATTATCGCCCAAATGTACAGCTGCTTCAACAGTTAACTTGATATCCTGCTCGCCAGCTTTTTCGGCTTTTTTCTCAATTGTGATTGCATTCAAAATCTCAGGGAGTTGTCCACGTTCGAACTCAATGTCGACAACCGGCCCCGTTATATTCACAACGCGTCCTTTGCTCAATGTTTTCTCCTCCTTCGAGTTTTGCTTAAGCAAAACTTTCTTCGTAAGCAAATCCTAAAGCTTTATTTTTGAATAAAGCTGCTTCGTAAGCATGTGCTGAGTTTTGCTGTAGCAAAACGTTCTTTACTAGCAAGTTTTAAGCTTGTGCGTTTGCACCGGCAACAATCTCCGAAATTTCCTGTGTAATCGAAGCCTGACGAGCACGGTTATACACCAGTGTCAAGGATCCGATCATCTTGGTTGCATTCTTCGTCGCATTGTTCATTGCCGTCATTCTTGCCCCAAACTCACTTGCTTTACCTTCCAATACCGCACTATAAATTAAGGTTTCCGCATATTTAGGCAGCAACACTTCAAGTACACCCTCAGGTGACGGCTCATACTCATAGTTAGCAACGGATGCAACACCACCCATGTTTTCCATAGGCAAAAGCTGCTTGATCATCGGTTCCTGCGTGATAGCATTTACGAATTTGTTATAAACCAGATACAGCTTGTCAAAAGAACCGTTCTCGAAGTTTTTCACTGCCGATGCCGCAATCGATTTGATATCCGCGAAGCTCGGAGAATCAGGAATTCCCGTTACTTCTTCAGCAATCGCGATATTGCGTTGACGGAAGAAATCTCTGCCCTTACGGCCGATTACAAAAATCACATATTCACTAGGTGATTTGTGATTTTCCTTGATCTCCTGCATCACTCTGCGCAGTACGTTAGCATTATAGCCACCAGCGAGACCGCGGTCTGACGTAACAACAAGATATCCGGTCTTCTTGATTTCACGATTTTGCAGCATGGGATGCTTCAAACCTTTGCTGCCTGCAGCGATACTGCCGACAACTTCCTTAAGCTTATCCGTGTAAGGTCGTGATGCCTCAGCAGCTGCCTGAGCTTTTCTTAATCTCGATGCAGCTACCATTTCCATCGCCTTGGTGATTTGCTTTGTGTTTTGTACGGACTTGATCTGGCGCTTAATTTCGCGCATTCCTTTTGCCAACTGACTCACCTCTCTCTCGAAGCTTCTCTGTATAAGAAAAGCCTTCACTCGAAAAGCCTGTTAAAAGACTTAAAATGGAACACCGAGCTTCCCTGTAAAGAGAAGCCCTTGTTCATTGTGCATTATACAGTCGTAGTAGCGAAGCCTTTTTGGAACTGCTTGATCGCTTCTTTCAAAGCATTTTCATTATCCGTAGTCAAATCTTTCGTATCACGGATACTTTGGAAAATCTCAGGATGCTTCGTATCCACGAAAGCCAAGAATTCAGCTTCAAAACGGCGAATATCTTGTACAGGCAATTCATCCAGATGTCCTCTAACAACCGTATAGATCGAAACGACTTGTTTTTCAACGGACAGCGGTTGATGAACGCCTTGTTTCAAAATTTCCAATGTACGCAAACCACGGTTCAAACGAGTTTGTGTAGCTTTATCCAAATCGGATCCGAACGCTGCGAAAGCGGCTAACTCGCGGTATTGGGCGAGGTCAGTCTTCAGCGTACCGGCAACCTTTTTCATTGCTTTAATTTGTGCGGAGCTACCTACCCGGGATACGGAGATACCTACGTTAACAGCTGGACGTTGACCGGAGTAGAACAAATCGGACTCCAGGAAAATCTGACCATCTGTAATCGAGATAACGTTCGTTGGGATATAAGCGGATACGTCACCAGCTTGCGTTTCGATAAACGGAAGAGCTGTGATCGATCCGCCACCGAGTGCATCACTCAGCTTGGCTGAACGCTCAAGCAAACGGGAATGCAGGTAGAAAACGTCACCTGGGTAAGCTTCCCGACCCGGTGGACGACGAAGCAAGAGCGACAACTCACGGTATGCTGCTGCTTGCTTGGACAAGTCATCATAAACGATCAATACGTGCTCGCCTTTGTACATGAAATATTCACCCATTGCGCAGCCTGCATAAGGAGCAAGCCACAACATTGGAGCAGGCTCGGAAGCACTTGCTGTTACAACGATAGTGTATTCCATAGCGCCAGCACGACGTAGGGTTTCAACTACGTTAACGACAGTGGATTGTTTTTGACCAATAGCAACATAAATACACTTCACGCCGTTGCCTTTTTGGTTAATAATCGTATCGATCGCGATAGCCGTTTTACCTGTTTGACGGTCACCGATGATCAACTCACGTTGACCGCGGCCTACTGGAATCATCGCATCAATCGCTTTAATTCCGGTTTGCATCGGTTCGAATACGGATTTACGAGCCATAACACCTGGAGCCGGTGATTCAACCGGACGTGTGTTTGTTGTATTCAGAGGACCATTGCCATCAACGGGTTGACCCAACGCGTTAACAACACGGCCGATCAATTCTTCACCAACAGGAACCTCCATGATACGACCAGTACGCTTTACTTGGTCGCCTTCACGAATATCCGTGAAAGGTCCCAAAATAACGATACCTACGTTGCTTTCCTCCAAGTTAAAGGCATAGCCAAGAACACCGTTGGGGAACTCAAGCAATTCGCCTGCCATAACATTCTCAAGACCGTGCGCACGAGCAACACCATCACCGACAGTGATAACTGTACCTACGTCAACGACTTGAATGTCAGATTTATATTGTTCAATTTGCTGTTTAATCAGCGTACTGATTTCTTCAGGTTTGATACTCATATTTCCTCACCCCTATCTACAGTGCTTGAGTTGAATTCAAGGATTTTTGCAGTCGATCCAGCTTGCCGGATAAACTGCCGTCATACAGACGATCACCGATGCGCACTTTAATTCCGCCGAGCAGGCTTGTATCAATAGCCGTTTCAACACGAATTTGTTTGCCAACCAATTGGCTGAATGTTGCAGCAATATGATCAAGCTCAGCTTGTTGAAGAACGACCGGCGTATAAACAATGGCTTTTGCCTGACCAAGGGCCTCACTGGCAATCGTTACAAAGTAACCAACTAGCGATTCCAGCAATTCTTCCCTGCCTTTATCGATGAGCAACAGCAAAGTGCTAAAGGTAATTTCCGAAAGCTGACTTTCAAAAATGTTTTTCAGCAGCGCTGTTTTGGATACAGTCCCGATCCCTGGATGCTTGATCAGCTTGTGCAAGTCACTGTTTTCCTTTAAAACCGCTACGATAAACTTCAGTTCTTCTTCTACCTGAGCAATCTTGTTCTGTTCTTTGGCTAGCTCAAAAAGCGCTTTTGCGTATCTTTTGGCTACGATGGTATCCTGGCTCATTGGTTGCCTCCTACCTCTTTCAGGTAATGCTCTACCAATTGCTCTTGAGATTTCTCATCAATTTGTTTTTCGATAATTTTGGAAGCAATGAGAACAGACATCGCGCCAACCTGGCTGCGAAGGGCGGCAACCGCCTTATGTTTCTCATTCTCAATATCACGAATCGCTTCGTCTTTCACGCGAGTCGCTTCCGCACGTGCAGCAGCTGTAATTTCGTCTGCTTGTTTGGAACTGATTTGTTTAGCTTGTTCGATAATGTCTTGTGCTTCTTTGCGAGTCTGTTGTAGAGCCAGCTTTTGCTCCTCTAACAATTGCTCAGCCTGCTTCCGGTTATTTTCAGCCGTTTGAATTTGATCCTTAACAAGCTGTCTGCGTTTTTCCATCATGCCAAACAAAGGACCGAACGCCAGCTTTTGCAGCAGTAAATATAGAAGCAAGAAGGCTACGATTTGAATAAAAAACGTGGACCATTCAATATGCAAGTAACGTCACTCCCTTCTCATAGCGTAGGCAAAACGAAGGCGTGGAGGCTTTTGCAACCATCCCCGCCAAACGATTTCTTAAGCACGACCCATCAAGATGAATGCAAGAACCAATGCAACAACCGGCATTGCTTCTACCAGACCTACCCCGATAAACATCGTTGTTTGCAAAGTACCACGAAGTTCAGGTTGACGAGAAATACCTTCCAAAGCGCGACCTACGATCAAACCATTACCAATACCTGCACCAAGTGCCCCTAAACCAAATACGATTGCTGCTGCTACTAATGCTAAAGCTCCCATTAAGAAAATCCTCCCTTAAATTGTAAAGTTTTTTTATAAATAACTCGAGACTTTCCCGAGGTAAGTCTTGTACCTTAGTGAGACTCTTCGTGAATCAACGTTTGTGAAATATAAACCATTGTCAACATTGTAAATACGAATGCCTGAATGGCGCCAACGAACACACTAAAACCTTGCCATATGGCTAGAGGGAATATTCCAAACCAACCCGCTCCCAAAATGACACCAATCATAATTTCACCTGCATAAATATTTCCGTATAGACGGAAAGCAAGCGTCAGCGGCTTGGATACCACCTCAATCAAATGCAGCGGAAGCATAACCCCTTTATACTCAAAGTAATGAGCAAAATAGTGCTTCGTATTGCGTGTGATACCCAGAAAGTGGCTAAGCGCAATGACGATAACCGTAAGTGCTGCAGTAACGGCAATATCCGCCGTCGGTGATTTCCACCATGACACGTGATCTGAGGTTACGACCGAGAACGGCAGCCCCAGCATGTTTCCAATGAAAATGTACATAATTAGGGTTAAACCAAGTGCTATAAACGGCTTCCCATGTTTAGAACCAATAGTACTGCCGATGATCCCTTCAACAAACTCTACAACCCATTCCATAAAGTTTTGCAGCTTCGAAGGATTCGTTACCGAAATTTTACTCGTTCCGGCAATCGCGAGTATTAATACCAGAACACTGGTCACTCCAATCATGAGAAGCGCTGACAGATCAAAGTGAAATCCAAACCATTCTACTCCCGGTACTTGATGCTCCATGTTTTCCAATTTCACCCCTTTCCACAGATGGATTTACTTCTTGGATCTTTTGACAGAAATAATACCCAATACAAGTGTTGCCAATTGAGCGATAAGGTATCCAGCGACGGTTGTACTTAACGCGAATTGCTCCGGAAACCGGACTGCGATAAGACCCGCCAAACCTCCTATGGCCGCTCTAGTCAGAAAGCCTATGTTAGCCTTGCTCGGAATCCCTTGCCCCGGTGGAGCGGTGATAACCTTATCCGATAGCTTGCGAATTTTCCAGGCCAGATACCTTGCGTTAATCATACTAACGGCAGCCCCCAGCATCAAACCAGCTGAATAGGGTCGGTATTCCACGAAAAGAGCCCAAGCAACCAGACAAAAGGATAAGAAAAATAGAAAGACGTTTTGAAACGTTTTCAGATGGGCCGTAAACTCGTTCATTTATAGCCCTCCGTACTGCTTAATCATAAAATAAATGCTAATGATTCCAGCCGTAAGCCCCAGCAAAAAACCACCCAGTAACCACAACTGCCCGCCAAGCGTTTGGCTTAACCAATCTCCAAACCAATACCCTGCCAGTAAACAGACAACAAGATCAATTCCGATAGCCGTCGTTAAAGCAGCTGCACGCCATGGATTATCATTACGGTTTGGCTGTTTCATATACACCCTCCTGAGAATCCTCACTTATTGTAACGAAGCAACGTCGGGTTTGTCAATTGTCTTTCTCTCTAAATAACTGTGGATGAAATTCTTAAAAATGCTGTTATATCAACGTTTTTAGCAATTCCAAACCAAACAGTACTACTGCACGCTCTGACGTTTGTCATAGGATTGTCACGGTTGGAATGACTCCGGTCTTACTGTAGCATGTCCAAAATGGTAAAGGATGGCTTGAACGATCCGTTCCGACGCTTTTCCATCGCCGTAGGGGTTGGCAGCCTGACTCATTTTTTCATACAATACCGGATCTGTCAGCAATGCACGGGTTCGATTATACACATGCTCTTCATCGGTTCCGACAAGCTCCAGCGTTCCTGCATCAATACCTTCCGGCCGCTCCGTTGTTTCACGTAGAACTAAAACGGGCACTCCATACGAAGGAGCTTCCTCCTGCAACCCACCGGAATCAGTCAAAATCATGTGGGTATGCGGATATAAATTGTGCAGTTCCAGTACATCTAGCGGATCTACGAGCTTGATACGCGGATGATCACCCAGCATTTCGTAGGCCGGCTCTCTTACAGCTGGACTCGGGTGAACTGGATACACGATGGCAATATCGTCAAACTCATCAGCAATCCGACGCACGGCACGGAAAATTTGCCGATGTGGCTCACCTTGTGCTTCGCGGCGATGCGCGGTCATCAGGATCAGACGCTTACCTGCTGCCCAATCCAGTACATTGTGGGTAAAGTCATTCTGCACCGTATACTGGAACACATCTGTCACCGTATTTCCTGTTACGAAGATTGTTGCCTCTGACTTATTCTCTTTGCGCAGGTTGTCGGCAGATAACTGGGTCGGAGCAAAATGCAGATCGGATAATACGCCGGTCAGCTGGCGATTCATTTCTTCCGGATACGGTGACATTTTGTTCCAGGTACGCAAGCCTGCTTCCACATGACCCACCTGGATCTGCTGTAAGAAAGCCGCGTAGCTTGCCAGGAATGTCGTTAACGTGTCTCCGTGTACGAGCACCAGGTCCGGCTTTTCTTCGCGGAATACCGGGTCCAACCCTTGAAGCACCCGTACGGTCACTTCGTTCAATGTTTGACGATCCTTCATGACATCTAAATCATGGTCAGGTGTAATATGGAATGTTTCCAGAACCTGATCCAGCAATTCCCTATGTTGTGCGGTAACGCATACACGTGAGTCGATAAATTCAGAATGCTTTTGAAGCTCAAGTACCAGCGGCGCCATCTTGATGGCTTCCGGCCGGGTTCCGAAAATCGTAATTACTTTGGTTTTACCCATGAACGGCTGTCCCCCTATGTACATTTTCTGTTATAGATTCATCTGCTTGCTGATTTTTATTTCGTACCGAACAGACGATCACCTGCATCTCCCAGTCCGGGAACGATGTAACCGTGGTCATTCAAATAGTCGTCAATAGCTGCTACATATATATCCACATCGGGATGCGTTTGCTGTACAGCGTGAATACCCTCGGGCGCTGCAATGAGGCACATCAGCTTGATCTGCGAGCAGCCTCTGCTCTTCAACGCCGTTATTGCTGCATTCGCAGAACCTCCGGTTGCCAGCATCGGGTCTATCACGATCAATTCCCGTTCCTGTACATCGGTAGGCAGCTTTACATAATACTCAACAGGCTCAAGTGTCTCTGGATCACGGTACAAGCCGATATGACCTACCTTGGCTGCGGGTACTAATCTCAGAATACCATCTACCATGCCAAGTCCTGCACGCAAAATCGGGATAAGTCCCAGCATTCTGCCCGAAATCACTTTGCAATCCGTCGTGGTCACTGGTGTTTTGACTTGCACGGTTTCAAGCGGAATGTCTCTTGTAATTTCGTACGCCATCAGTGTCGATACTTCATCTACCAATTCGCGAAAATCTTTGGTTAGTGTGGATTCATCCCGTATGTACGTAAGCTTATGCTGGATCAACGGATGATCACACACAAATAATTTTCCCATAAACAATTCCCCTTTACGCCAAATCTCGTCTATTATACCACACCTGTGAGATGTTATCCCAACAAGTTTCGCGCATTGACGACAGACTCAGCGACTGTCAGGCTCCAGCGTAAAAAGGCAGGCTGGACGTAATGAATGTACAGTTCCTATTCATGTACGAACTCATAGAAGCCAATGCGAAGAGCGTTCATGGCGTGTCAATCGCTGCTCAGTTTCGGAGTGGTCCCAGGCCGTATCCTGAAATCATGAAGAGGCCGGAGATCTCTACATCATCTCCAGCCTCTTGGCTATGGTCTATAGATCGCACTCGTTAGTTGAGGAGGCGAGCCTGATAATCAGGTATTAGTAGGACAGGCCCGGATACAAAGGGAACTGTGCAGTCAAATCTTTAACCATACCGCGGACTTTGTCATGTACAGCAGCATCAGTTGGATTTTTCAAAGTCAAGGCAATGATCTTGGCAATAGTTTTCATTGCTTCTTCATCCATACCGCGGGAAGTTGCAGCCGGAGTACCAACACGAACACCACTGGTTACCATCGGCTTGGCTGGATCGAAAGGAATCGCATTTTTATTAACCGTAACCCCAACTTCATCCAGCAAGTGCTCAGCTTCTTTACCGCTGATGCTCGTGTTGCGCAGGTCGATCAGCATCAAATGGTTATCGGTACCACCGGATACAAGATCGATACCTTCGGAAATTAGAGCTTCCGATAATGCTTTGGCATTGTTGACAACCTTTTGTGCGTAAGTTTTGAATTCCGGCTGCAAAGCTTCGCCAAAGGATACAGCCTTAGCTGCAATAATATGCATCAAAGGACCACCTTGGGTACCAGGAAATACAGCTTTATCGATGGCAGCAGCCCATGGTTTACGGCACAAGATCATACCGCCGCGAGGACCACGAAGTGTTTTATGGGTAGTCGTCGTTACAAAGTGTGCATGTGGAACCGGGTTTGGATGCAGACCAGCCGCTACCAGACCAGCGATATGTGCCATATC
Source organism: Paenibacillus sp. FSL H7-0331 (assembly GCF_001956045.1). The sequence goes on from NZ_MRTH01000014.1 coordinate 145,895, forward strand.
AACAAAGAGCAATGCGCCTACATCATTAGCGATCGACGCCAGAGCTTCAAAATCAATCGTACGTGGATATGCGCTGGCACCAGCTACGATCATACGAGGCTTATGTTTGAATGCCGCTTTGCGCACATCATTATAATCGATACGGGAGTCGCTTTCGATAACACCGTAGGAAACGAAGTTGTATAGAATACCGGATGCATTAACCGGGCTGCCATGGGTCAAGTGACCACCGTGAGCCAAGCTCATGCCCAATACCGTATCTCCAGGCTGTAGAGCTGCCAAGTAAACAGCCATGTTGGCTTGAGCGCCGGAATGCGGCTGTACGTTGGCATGCTCAGCTCCAAATAATTCCTTGGCACGATCACGAGCGATGTCCTCTACAATGTCTACATACTCACAACCACCATAATAACGTCTGCCAGGGTAGCCTTCAGCGTATTTATTGGTCAGTACCGTACCCATTGCTTGCAGTACCGCCTCGCTGACGAAGTTTTCCGATGCGATCAATTCGATTTTGTCGCGTTGACGACCGATTTCAAGATTCATAGCCTCCACGATTTTGGGGTCCTGCTTACGTAATTGTTCCATAATAAAATCCTCCTTTAGATTTTCGCAGAAAACTTACTTCGTAAGCTTCTACATTATAGTTAATTGGGTTTAATCACAAAATCCGTTGTCAGCAGAACTCTCATCTACCACATATACAGCCCGAGCACCACCAATGAGCTTCGGACGGGTATAAGCCATTTGCACCGAGGCATGGCCAATGATCCGGATCGAGGGACGCAGCGGTATCGCGACCGGCTTCAGATGCATCCCAATCAGCGTTCCGCCGATATCTATGCCTGCATGGGCCGACACGGCTTCAACGAGACAGGCCTGCTGCAAATGCTTGTAGGCATATGAAGCCATAGAGCCGCCTGCACGCGGAACGGGAATCGCCGACACCGGCTCCAGCCGGTAAGCCAGCATCGCTGCACGCTCCATGACTAACGCCCGATTCAAATGCTCACAGCATTGAAATACCGGGTAAAAACCCGCCTCGGCGCGAACGGCTTCAATCGCAGCGAAGATAGGCTGGGCAGCCGTTTCTGTGCCTGAAGTACCAATGTGATGACCCAGCACCTCGCTCGTACTCGTCCCGATAACAAGCAGCTGTCCTGTCTGGATATTACCTGCCTGTACCAGCTCACGCAGCACTTGTTCTACCTGTGACTGAATGTCCATACCCCGTTGCCTCCTTCGTCAAGCTGTACGAATGATTACGATTGAGGAGTGACTTTGTCTTCCAGTTCCATTACTTTATGAATGCGGTTCACGTGACGTTCACCGTTGGAAAACTCGGTTTCGAGCCAAACCTTCACAATGGATTCAGCCAGTCCCGGTCCGACAATACGTTCCCCCATTGCCAGTACGTTGGAATCATTGTGCTGACGGGTCATTTGGGCCGAAAACAGATCGTGTACAAGCGCACAGCGAATGCCGGCGATTTTGTTAGCTGCAATCGTCATTCCAATTCCCGTCCCACAAAGCAAGATCCCTCTGTCGGCCGTTCCTGCGGCAACCTTATTGCAAACCTCGATCGCATAATCCGAATAATCCACGGAATCCGTGCTATGACAGCCTACGTCTGTCACATCATGGCCCAAAGATTGCACAAGCTTAATAATTCCATCCTTCAACTGAACGCCTGCATGATCAGAGCCTATTACTATCTTCATTTGATGCGCCTCCTGACAAGTTTTCTGGACACTATCGTATGATGAGTTTGATTGTCATCCAATTTGTCCATTATACCGTAATGCGTACAGAAAAATGAAATCAAATATGGTGAATCCTAAACGAAAAAAGAGCATACTGCATGCCACTATCAGCACTGCAATGCTCTTTGCCCAGGCGACCGGCCGTATGCCCCGATGCTCCATTGTGGTAAGCCCCACTCGTCGCCAGTTACATCAGGTCCTGCTTCTTATTCTTATCATAACGGAAATGATCAAGGCTGTAAAGCCGTAAAAAAACCTATTTCCTTGAACTTTCTTTCAAAAAATCTCACGCTTTAAGACGTCGTACCAACCGATGCAGGCATTCCTCGATTTCTGCTGCGCATTGTCTGTATAGCGATAAAGATCCGCCGAACGGGTCGGCAATATCGTAGTCGGGCAAAGACTGCTCCAGTTGCCTCACTCTCGCTCGTTCCTCCATCGTCACCTGCTGGGATAAAGACTGCTTGAACTGAAGCTCAGCAATCAACGCAGCCAACTCGTCCATACGCGCTTTAGCGGAAGGATCATCACTCACAAATTCTTTGAGTGTGTGCATCTTGTCTACGAATGCCGGGAAACGCTGGATCGCTTGCTGCTTGTGACTCGTGGTCATGGTGAGCACCACATCTGCCCAATCCAGCAAAGAGCCTGTTAATGAGGAAGAGCTAATCGCCTGCAAAGCATCTTTTTCCCGCAATATAACTGCTGCATTAGTGGAAACAGGATAGCCATCACCCGCTGAGGTCCCGGCCGAACGGACTTCTATGTGATTCATCCCCTGCTCTTTCAACATCGCGCGAAGCATACCTTCTGCCATCGGACTGCGGCACGTATTCCCGGTACACACAAACAATATTCGGTTCATTAGAAATCCCCACCTTTCTCCTCTATGATGATTGGCTGTTGAGCCCTATTCCTATTGTACCTCAAAACGACGTAAAAATGGATATGTAGCTGTAGCCCTGAATCCGATTCATAATAAAAAGCGTGCACCGAATGCCAGCAGAATGACTCCACCTACGGCTTCCCCGTACTCTCCGACCCAACGTCCCGCTTTACGGCCAAGCATCAATCCGGTAATGGACATGACTCCCCCTACCGTACCGAACATCAGTACCGTCAGCGCACGGTCACCAGCAAACATGCCCAGCGATACGCCGACGGAGAATGAATCGATGCTGACACTAATCGCAAACACCAGCATGCCCAGAAAGGTTTTATGATCAACGGATTTCGCCGCCTCCCCTTTCAAGGAATTGTAGATCATATGTATACCAAGAATCACAAGCAGGATGCCTCCTGCTATCGTCGCTACTCCACCTAATAACGAACCCATGTAGCTGCCCATAAACATACCCGCAAGCGGCATGACCATATGGAATACCGCAATCATCAGGCTCAGCTTGAGGATATCCCACTTTCGAATGCCCTTCATCCCGATTCCGATACCCAGTGATAACGCATCCAGACCTAAGGCTACTGCCATGACCAGTATGGTTATGAATTGCCCCACCATCAGTGGTGACGCCCAGTCCATCTCCTGTCGACCCCCTGTCCTGTTCTTCATCAACATATGCGGACAAGTAGAGAATCATGACTGGGTTTGGACTTGTGGCTGCTGCTACACGTGGATAATACGGTTGGCTGCCGCTTTGCGCAGCCGGTTCATAATAGCGGCCCCGATACCCGATTCGGGGCAGGCTTCGGCTACGATGAAGTCCGCGCCGGCTTCATCGAATTGGCGCAGCGCGGCGTACAGCCCGTGCGCAACGGATTCAAGGTCGCCCAGGCTTCCGCAGGCGACAACCGTATCCGCGCGCAGTGCATCGGCGTGCTCACGATAAGTGAGTACGCCTGTGCGCTCTCCGCGCGCGTGGGCTTGGTCGAGCTCGCGCTGGAGGCGAGCGAGCACCTGTTCAGGAGCGCTGCCCTGAACGAGGGTCATCGCACCGCGAGGCGCGTAGTGCGCGTACTTCATCCCAGGCGCTCGTGGCGCTAAGGATGAATCCGGGTGTACAGAGGATTCGCGCACCTCGATGCCAGGCAGCGCCATAATCAATTGCTCAGCCGATACACCACCTGGCCGCAAAATATGAAGCACGCCTCCTCCATCCCCGTTCGGCGCTGTATATTCGACGACTGTAGATTCCAGACCAACGCCTGTAGCCCCCCCATCCACAATACCGTCAATTCGATCGGCCAGATCATCGTACACATGTGCGGCTGTTGTAGGGCTTGGCCGCCCTGAGCTGTTCGCACTGGGGGCTGCTACTGGACAGCCAGCAGCCCTAAGCAGCTGCAAGGCGACCGGGTGGTCCGGCATACGCAGCCCAACCGTAGACAGGCCTGCTGTGACCAGAGGTGAGAGAACGCCTGGTATGATAGGAAGAACGACCGTCAGAGGCCCAGGCCAAAAAAGATCCAGCAAACGCGAAACAGTCCCATCCGGAGGAGCTGCCAGCTCTGCCATTTGAGACCGATTTGCAATATGTACAATAAGCGGATTATCTGAGGGCCGTCCTTTTGCCATGAAAATCTTATTGACCGCATCTGTCTGCCTGGCATCGGCACCAAGGCCATAAACCGTTTCCGTAGGAAACGCGATCAACCCACCTTGGCGAAGAATTCGCGCGGGCTCTGTCAGCTCCTCGAGCTCCAGATCGTCGCCAGTAGCTTTCCATAATTTTGTCATCGCATAGGCCTCCAATCTGTGCAGGATCCATTGTTCATGGTTCAAAATTCCTGACGTATTCATCATGATATCTATTTGGTCTCAGGGGCTTGCCCTGTTTGTGATCTTTTAAGCAAATATCTTTTTCAGTAAATCCCACAGAAAGAAATGAATCTCTGGCTGTACTGCTTCAGTCTGAGACTGAACAAGCTTGTCCGACGAACTGCTTTTTCCTTCAGACTTTAGATCTGTCGAAGTCTTTTGTCCCACCTTCGAAACAGGTGATCCAACGTCTGCAGCGAGTTCCTTGGATGGTTTGGCAATAACCTCAGAATCAACAAAGCATAACGGAGGGAATAGCACGCACCACCAATTTTGCCCCTCTGCCGCCCCAATCGATACACGAAGCGCTTCATAATCGCCAGCAGGGTAAATTTGACTCCCATACATTTTGGCAGGGAAAGGTACAACACCCAGATCCACCTGATAAGGAGTAGTGAATCCATATTGGCCCAGAGTCTTGCCAACGATTCTATCCAGCTCTGGTAAATGGGCACGAACAGCAGCACGAGCTGCTTCCATGCCCTGCGGCTCAGTAACCCACTGCTGCATCTCTTCGATAATGGCATCACGCACCTCGCGCTTGATCCATTGGTCAGCCGGTGAATCCGAATTGGCCAAAATCCTCAAACGGATCGATTCCTGAGGAATACTACCCGCTCCATTCGCCCGCTCTGCCTCAGAACCTATTCCTGATGCCAAAATGATAGAGGACTGAAGATTGGCTTCCCAGCTGCAAATCAGGATGATGAGTGCAAATATAACATAGATATGATGGCGGTAACCGTTGTTTTTTCTCATGAATGATACCCTCCCTCTCGAGTTTCGCTGCGTCTTGTTTTCTAGTAACAGTATGCACCGATACGAGAGAGGTTAAACCTATCATTCTATGATTCTAGTAATCTATCTCTCATAGATAGATTCACTCTTATGTTAATGTCGACCAAACAACTGTCAAGATGATCATCGCACGGGATAGCGGATCGCAATCACATGGCGTGCAATTCCTGCCAAATCCGGGATGATCCGAATTTCATCCCATTCTCCTGCCTGGCTCAGTAATTTCGCAACCTCGTCTGCCTGGCCCATACCCACCTCAAGACCAACCAGTGCAGGCAGCCGTTCCAGCTCAGCCAGCTGTGCCGTCAGCCGACGATACAGATCAAGCCCATCTGCGCCTCCGTACAGCGCAGATCGCGGCTCATGCAGCCTCACCTCTGGCTGCAGTCCAACCTCATCCGCCTCCGGTATGTACGGCGGATTGGATACGACCACATCGAGCTGCAGTGCGCGCTCAATGTAAGGCATGAGCAAGTCACCTTCAAGGAAGGTGACTCGCTCGCCAACCCCATGGCGCTCCGCATTCGCCTGAGCCACCGTCAGCGCAGCCGACGATATGTCTGAGCTCATGACGCGCCACTGCGGGCACTGCACAGCGAGGCTCACCGCGATCGCCCCGCTCCCTGCACCAATGTCGGCGATAAGCGGCCGACCTGCAGCTGCACCTTCGGTATCAGCCCTATGCTTCGCCTCCAGGACTTCACCAGTAGCCCCGCCTTGAGCAGGCTGCTCATCCAAGGCCGGATCTCGATCAGCTCCGGATTTCACGCGGCTTCCTTCCAGTCCAACAGCCATCTCCGGCCACAGCTGCTTGCCGATCAGCACGATCTGCTCAACCAGCAGCTCCGTCTCCGGCCGCGGAATCAGCACCGCTGGTGTCACCATGAAGGGGAGCCCGTAAAACTCCTGCTCCCCGAGGATATACTGCACAGGCTCGCCTGCCGCCCTGCGAGCAAGAAGCTCTCTCCAGCGCGCTTCATGCTCCTGCGGGAACGGCTCCTGCCAGCTAAGCAGCATCTCACTGCGCGTTAACCCGAGCAGATCCTGCAGCAGCAGCTCTGCACTGCTGGCTGCCTCACTCGCCCCATGCTGCAACAAAAAAGAAGAAGCCTCCACATAGGCTTCACGAATAGTCAACTTATGTTCGAAGGACATCTGTTTACGCTTGCTCTCCCCGATCCATCAATTCCGATTGCGCAGCAATCGTTAGCGTGGAAATCAGCTCATCCATATCTCCATTCAAAACCGCATCCAGACGATGCAGCGTCAGACCGATACGATGATCAGTCACACGGCTTTGCGGATAATTGTAAGTCCGAATTCGTTCGCTGCGGTCACCGGTGCCGACTTTGCTTTTCCGGTCGCCCGCATACTTGTTCATTTCTTCCTGCTGAAACTTATCAAAAATCCGCGCACGCAACACCTGAAGCGCCTTTTCCTTATTCGAGTTTTGCGATTTGCCATCCTGGCAAGTAGCCATAATCCCCGTTGGAACGTGAAGCACACGAACTGCTGATTTGGTTGTATTAACCGACTGTCCACCCGCGCCGCTGGAGCAAAACGTATCGACACGGATGTCACTGTCATGAATTTCAATATCGAATTCTTCCATCTCCGGCATCACCGCTACGGTAGAAGTCGATGTATGAATCCGTCCGCCTGATTCCGTCGTCGGAATTCGCTGCACACGGTGCGCTCCGCTCTCATACTTCAGCTTGCTGTAGGCACCCTTGCCGTTAATGGAAAAAATAATTTCCTTAAAGCCACCCAGATCATTCATGCTGACATCCATAACTTCCGTCCGCCAGCCTTGAACATCGGCAAACTTCGTATACATCCGGTATAGATCGGAGGCAAACAATGCCGCCTCATCTCCGCCAGCTGCGCCGCGGATTTCCACAATGACGTTCTTGTCATCATTTGGATCCTTGGGCATCATCAGGATATTAATCCGCTCTTCAAGCTCTGTCTTACGCTCTGAAAGCTCATCCAGCTCCATTTTTACAAGCTCGCGCATGTCCTCATCCAGCTTCTCGTTCTGCATTGCCCGTGCGGCATCATATTGCTCGACAACGCCTTTATATTCGATATAAGCGTCATAAGCTTCCTGCAGGTCCGACTGCTCCTTGGAATACTCGCGCAGCTTCTTTGTGTCGCTCGTTACGTCAGGATCACACAGCAGCTCGCTCAGCTTCTCATAGCGACCTGCCAACGACTGTAACTTGTCAATCATACCAATCACTCCTTATCCGTTAGTTAAGACCACATCATCCGTATAGGTTCAAATGACCAACCACTATGCTTACATCGTTCCCGCGTCCGATGCCTCGCTATACGTTGAAGCGGAAATGCATCACATCTCCGTCCTTCACGACGTATTCTTTTCCTTCCAGACGTACTTGGCCTTTTTCCTTGGCGCCATTCATCGAACCGGCATTGACCAGATCCTGATAAGCAACAACCTCAGCTCGAATAAAGCCGCGTTCAAAATCAGTATGAATCACACCCGCCGCTTGCGGTGCTTTGGTCCCCTCGACAATCGTCCATGCACGAACCTCTTGTACGCCAGCTGTAAAATACGTATATAAACCGAGCAGTCGATAAGCGGCTTTAATCAGACGGTTCAAGCCCGATTCCTGCAAACCGAGTTCTTCCAGGAACATCGCCTTATCCTCGCCTTCCAGCTCCGCAATTTCCGATTCTACCTTGGCACTGATCGGCACCACTTCCGCACCTTCAGCCGCGGCGAACTCGCGAACCTTTTGCACATAAGGGTTATCATCAGCAGTAGCCACTTCATCCTCACTTACATTGGCTGCATACAGCATCGGCTTCATTGTCAATAAATGCAGATCACGAATCAGCAGCTTCTCATCAGCGCTTAATTCCACACTGCGCGCAGGCTGGTCGTTATACAAGGCTTCCTTCACACGCTCCAGGCATTCGACCTCAGCTGCATACTTTTTGTCGCCGCCCTTAATATTTTTACGCGAACGCTCGATCCGTTTTTCAACCGATTCAATATCCGCCAATACAAGCTCCAAATTAATCGTCTCAATATCGCTAACCGGATTGATGCCGCCGGATACGTGTGTTATGTTCTCATCCTCGAAGCAGCGCACTACGTGAACAATCGCATCCACCTCACGGATATGAGCCAGAAACTTGTTGCCAAGTCCCTCTCCCTTGCTCGCGCCCTTAACCAGACCGGCAATATCGACAAATTCAAAAGCTGTAGGCACTACGCTCTTAGGTATGACAATTTCAGTCAGCTTAACCAGACGCTCATCAGGAACCTCTACCACACCGACATTTGGGTCAATTGTACAAAAAGGGTAGTTCGCCATTTCGGCGCCTGCCTGTGTTATCGCATTAAATAAAGTGGATTTTCCTACGTTCGGCAGACCCACGATTCCAGCTTTTAAAGCCATGTATAGGACAACTCCTTAATTAAATGTTTTCCGTATCCCTAAATAGTTATTATATCGCATTTCAAGAACTATTGTCACTATGCAAAAAAATCCGCCTGAGGGGCGGAAGCAAACAAGCGTATGCCGTTATTGATTTACTTGAATGTACGCTTTATCATTTCCAAATTCTTTTTGCTAAAGTGCGCTTCCACCTGTTTTTTCAATACATAAGCCCGTAATGAATTGGCTTTGTCTGAAGCCAGCTGAACGTATTGGGCCCCGTAATAATAACCGCCCTCGATCTTTTCACGTCTGATGACCTCGCATACGCAAGGAAATGAAAAGCCCAGATCCAATTCGGCATCTACGACTGAATCGTGCCCAAGATCGAACTCGTCCCGGACGGTAAATCCAAGTCCACTCACACTTATATTTTGAACGGTCAGCCCTACAGCCTTGCTTAACGTTTGCTTTTCATTCGTATCCTGACGGATCAGCTTATGGATTGTGCCCTTTTCACTGACCTCAATCCGGGGATTGCTGCGTTTTTCTATAAACCGCTGCCGATTTTGCGGAGGGTTAATCACGATAAGCGAGCCTTCATCCTTGGCCACCACAGTCGATTGGAATGTAAAAATACCTCCCGCCGAATATACGGTCAGTTTCACCGAATCTCCCAACTCAAAAACCTTGTATTCAGGAATTTCAATTTCCAAAATGTCACCTTCTGCATACGATAACAGACCTGTGGACACAAAATCGTTTTTCTCCACAACAGTACGGCTATGAATCAAGACAGTGGACGGGTTTTTGAATATCTCATCCGTGTATTCGTAACTTATGCCTGAGGTTACAGATCTGGATAGCATCGTCATCCCACTCCTCACATTGATATCTCTGTAATTCAATCCTGATTCATGCCGATATAATTATAAAGGCCGTTCTCCGACATCAAGTCTGGAAAACAGCCGTTGCACACCGCTAGTGAAGCTTCATCGGCGGCTAGGCTGTCATAGTCTCTTCATGTAAGAAACCTTAGACCCTGAGCTTTGCGTCCTTACTTTTCAGCAAGTTTGCCTATAGGTATCATTTGGTGATGAAAATCACAGTATTTTAGGACATAATACCTATATGAGGTGATGTTGTTATTATACGTTCTCGATTTTATCTCTGCAAGCTTTTTTCATGGAATTTACAATAAATTCATTTGTATTTGATGAAAATGTGATATAATGCTCCAAATTAAGAGAAAGGTGATGCCATGACAGCTCAAAATGATCCAAAACCCGAACAATCCCTGGAAACGCATTCAATTGTATTGTTTGACGGCGTTTGCCGATTTTGTAATGGATGGGTACAATTCATTCTACGTCATGACCAGCACGATACGTTCAGATTTGCTCCACTTCAATCCGATTACGCCATACAACTGCTAGCCACCGGAATATTGAAGAATGAGAACGAATCACTGGATTCGGTTATACTCTGTGAAGGACGTTCCGTCTACACCCATTCTTCGGCAGTTTTGCAAATTTGCAAACGATTAGGGGGTGCCTGGCGCCTGCTCACCGTGTTCACAGCCATACCTAAACCGATTAGAGACGCTGTCTACCGGTTCATTGCCAAGCGCAGGTATCGCTGGTTCGGTAAGTACGACAGCTGCATGATTCCCAGTGCAGAGATTCGCAGCAAGTTTATCGGATAATGGCATTTTCCACAGCGATTTCAAGTGATTTGTGCATAACCACCGGGTTATCCACAGCTTTATCCACAGCATGTTCACAACCGAATATTTGTTCCCTGTTTATTCACATCCCAGCTGCTAGAAGAGGTGTTTCCTGTGCAAGAGCACATTGAATATATGCAAGCCGCAATTGAAGAAGCACGCAAAGCAGAAGAACTGCTTGAGGTGCCTATCGGGGCTGTTGTTGTATGGCAAAATCAGATTATTGGCCGCGGCTATAATCTACGAGAATCCACGCTGGACCCGCTCGCGCACGCAGAACTGATTGCGATCAAGCAGGCCAGTGAGTATTTGCAAGCTTGGCGCTTGCTTGATTGTAAGCTCTACGTCACCCTGGAGCCTTGCCCCATGTGTGCCGGGGCGATTGTCCAGGCACGCATTCCACAGGTCATCTACGGTACAGTGGACCCCAAAGCCGGCTGCGCCGGAACCTTGATGAATTTGCTTCAGGAGGATCGCTTCAACCATCAGGTTGATGTTATTAGCGGCGTTCTACAGGATGAATGCAGTCTGCTGCTGACGCAATTTTTCCGCAAGCTGCGGGCGAAACGTGGTTAACGTTTCTTGTGATCCGACGGTCTGCGGTTGCCTCCAGCGAGCAGCCGCAAGCCACCACCAATAAGCAGGATCGAGACGACTACAGTTTGAAAATAACGATGAAATAATATCGAAATCTGCTCTTTAGGAAACCACCGATCTAATGCAGTGAGCAGCATCTCATCGGTCAGGTAGTAGACCCCTAGAGCGAGCAGCACCATACCTACCCATTTTTGATGATTGACCAGCCAATCGACGATCGGGACATCTTTTAACGGCTCCTGCCCCTGCTTCGAGATGTGCTGAAGCGCATCGAAAAAGCTATAAAACCAAAGAATCGGAATCAGAAATAAAAAGATGGAAAGCCTCAGCACATCCAGAATATATATGCTCAAAAAGAAAGCGATCATCAGCTGCAATCCGCGTTTTTGCAAGCCGAGATACAGATGTCCCACTCCGGGTACAATGGATAAGAAGGTTGCAATAACTTTACTCCTCTTGCCATCCTCACGACTTGCTTGAAAATCCTCCAGAAACGTCCGGTCCAGCAGCATCTCTCCCTGCCTCTTGCGCTGCAGTTGTTGGACGCAATCAAACAGACTATATAGCCAGATAATGGGCAAAACCCCTAGAAACACAATAAAACGGTCACTGTTGGTGACAGACGCAACGAATACGATCATCGTCAAGGCACCAAAAAATGCGATCAAAAAAGCCAGCCCGCGCTGCATCATCCCCAACTGCAAATGACCAAGCCCCGGGATAAAGGACAGTAATATAGTATTTACACGTTCATTATCACCATGAGATGCCTGAGCGGTATCTGAATAATAAGATTCCTGCGCATCGCCCCCGTACGAGCTCTGCCTGACCCTCGCTGCGAACGGCCCTCTGCCCCCCACAACCGTGATGAACATATCCAGCAGGTTGATTGCCCCTGCCAGAAGAGCGAAACCGATCAGAATGATCAACGGCCCTTCATAACGATGTAATCCTTTTGCGAGCACTATCAGAAACGCTAACAGCAACGGCCCAAAAAAACTGGCTGCATAGAAAAATGCTCTGATAATCCTGTTGATGTATAGATGCCCAAGACCGGGAATTAAAGATAACAGCAGTGCGGTTATCGGATGTTTGGACGGCATTAACGATTTCCCCCTTTTTCTTGTTTAGGCTGGATGGAGTCCAGCACGACGATGGTTTTGTCCATCAGTTTTTTAGAAACCGAAACAGGCTCCTGCGTTGCTTCCGACTGCGCATCCCCATTGGAAGCCCTATCTATCCCAACCGGGTGATCCACTATGGATTGAAATATACCTGAGCTCATCAGGACAAGCGTGATTACCGCAGCAACAGCATAGTGGAACAACGGAGCTCTCATCCACGTGATCGGGTTTCTTAGCTTCTGGCTTCCGAATCCAGCTTCTTCCAATGGAGCTAGTCTTGAAGCCGTAGAGCTTGGACTTATGGGACCCGCTGCTTCTATTGCCAACATGACCCTGTCTGCCAGAGCTGCTTCATCAGACAGCGTAGGATACGAGCCGACTACCCCTTCAAGGCTTTGCATATACAGCTCCATGCATGAATCACAGGTAATCAGATGCAGTTCCATCTGTTGATTATCATCATCATTTAATCCCTGCTCCACGTAAGTCATCCACTGCTCCCCGGTATAATGCTTCATATCAGCTCATCCTCCTTCCAATGCTTGCGAATCCATTGCTTGGCCCGATACAGCTTGGACTCTACGGTTTTCAACGCAATGCCTTGCTCTGTGGCAATTTCCTGATAGCTTTTATCCTCAATATAGAAGGCAACCACCACTTGGCGGTAATTATCCGGCATCTCGTGCAAATAGTCCCGTACCCGCTGCTGAAGCTGTGTATGCAGCACTTCATCCTCTACTGTCGTTTCATTAGCCTCGTTGGGTATCAATTCTTCCAGCTGGTCCGTCAGCTGCTCCCGCTTTCGTTCCAGCGATCGTTTGTAATCAATCGCTTTGTTCACGGCAATTCTGGTCATCCATGTTTTCAAACCTTTATGCTCGTACCGAGGGAGAGAAGCATAAATTTTGAACAGCACTTCCTGGGTTACATCTTCAGCGTCCGTAGTCGATCGAAGCACCGAATAAACAACGTGAAACAGATACGTATTGTATTTATCCATCAATAAGCGAAAAGCTTCGTGGTCGCCAGCCACAATCCGTTCGATCCATCGGGTTTCTTCTGTGATCGTTCTCCCCCTCCTCTCCATAACGATAGACGCATATTTACGCAAATACACTGCACTACGCGCCTAATTATTTTTTTCCATAACAAAAAGCCCGCTCCAGCAATGGCTGAAACAAGGCTCTAAATGAACGCACAACATATGCTTCTGGACGATTAAGAAACCTTAAACTGGGACAACAAAAGATGCAGCTCTTCCGTCATTTCGGATAAAGATTGTGCTGACGATTTTACACCGTCCGTAGCTTGCAGCTGTTGTTCCGCCGAAGAGGCCACTCCTTGTGAAGCTGAAGCCGATCTCCGCGCAATTTCTGCAACCTGAAAGACGGAAGCGGTAATTTGCTGGGCTCCTGCCGACATTTGCTCCGAGGTCGCTGCCATTTCCTGAACCTGCGAGGCAATATGGGTGGTCGATTGCAAAATATGATCAAAATTAATTTCCGTCTCCCGCACCCGCTCAATCCCTGTTAATACTTCTTCCTTCACCTTCGTCATGGCATTGGCGGAATCCCCGATTCCGTATTGAATTTCACCTAACAGCGCTGCAATCTCTCCAGATGACTGGCTCGATTGCTCGGCCAGCTTGCGAACCTCGGTCGCGACCACGGCAAAACCTAACCCATGATCACCTGCTCGTGCTGCCTCAATAGCCGCATTGAGCGCCAACAGATTGGTTTGCTGGGCAATGTCCTGAATGGCATGAAGAATTTCCCCAATTTGCTGCGATTTATCTCCCAACAGTTGAATAATATGGTCAGTTTGAACGACCGATTCATTGATCGAGCCCATCTGTTCCACGGCATTTTGAATGGAAGCACCGCCATGCTCAGCCTGCTGTCTGGATGATTCGACTGTCTCCGCAATCGAGGATGCATTTTCCGCCAGACGTCCGATTCCTGCGCCTACCTCTTCCATGGAGCGTGAGGTTTCCTCCATGCTGAGCGTTTGTTCACCTGCACCTGTAGCCACTTCTTTAACGGTTTGAGCGATGTGACGGGATGCTGTTTGCATTTCTCCCGAACTTGATTTGAGCTGTTCCGCTGAAACGGTTACCAGATCAGCATGCTCATTAATTTTCAATATCATGGTGCGAGTATGCTGTGTCATTTGTTCGAATGCCGCACTCAGCTCACCAATCTCATCCTGGCGAATTAATGTGAGGTGTGTGACAGATAAATCCCCTTCAGAAACCTTTTTGGCAATCGAGCTCATTGCTCTTATCGGTACGGAAACATGCCGTGCAATTAAAAAGGATACGGTCAAGCCTACCAAAATGGCAAGTATACTTAGTGCGATAACCCAGATGACACCCGAATAATAGGAGGTGTTCATTTCTTCGCCCCACTCATTCGCATACTTCTGGTTATTTTTGGTAAGTTCGTTGATGACTACCGTACATATCGATACCTGCTGATTCGTCTGTTGAATCAAATCCAGCCCTTGCTGACCGTGTTTCTGTACCTCAGTTAAAAGTGAGGGGAACGCAGCCGCATATTTGGCCCAATTGTCATTGAAATATTGTATAAGGCCCTTATCCGCTGTTTCAGAGCCGATGTTCTCCAATAACTTTACTTTCCCCTGAATCTCTTCAAACTTCGCTTTTGCCTTATCCGGCTGGGATAGAGCCGAATCCTTGGAATTAATGCTCTCCATCTCCCGATCTGCGCTTCGATCTTCAATATTCAATTGAATACGCAGAATGAGATCGTCAAGCTCCATCAGATCGTGATTCAGATTGCTGAGTAGAATAACATTAGGCAGTCCCACCTGAGTTGTCTTTTTTGAGGTGGTTCCCATGCTGCCCATGTTGGTAATCGCTGTTATGCTGATGGTGGACAGAAGCAATAGCACAAGCAGAAAACTAAATAACAATTTCTTAAACAGTGTAAGTTTCATCCCTGCATCCTCCGATTTTCTCTCTTCCTTGTAAGGTTCGATCTGTGATCGATTTCCCTATATGAAACAGATTCTTTCTTTCACTGGGTATTTTACCTTCTTTTCTACTTCGACAAACGCAATACAATCCTTTATAGTTCTAAAGACTCATAGATATATATACTTACAAAATTTACTGTTTATTGTTAATAGATCCTGCTCTACCAAGGTCATTCGACAAGAAAACCAAGCGTTTGCAAAACTATACAAAGATATTTGCATCTTTAGACCCAAGACAAAACACAAAAAGAGACTGCATAATAGGGAAGTCCCAATATACAATCTCTTAATGTTTTGGTAAAATTAAGTAATAAATTATTGCCATATATCTGCTCTATCTGTTTTATGTATGTAGCTTTTTGTTGTCTCTGAAAATAAATCGAAAACGGTTTGTGCTTCTTTGGCAGAGATCGACCACATTTCGAACCAATTTACATTTTTAAACATTTGTTCTAATTGCTTGCTGTCTAATTCTTTTAATGAGCGCACAGCATGATGCAGATTTGAAGAATAAGAAACAGTCGACATAGAAATCACCTCCATTTCTACAATTATTTACAAGTTTTTCATTTTTATTATACCAGAAATTTGAAAAAAGCAAGGAGGTAACCTAGGTGAGAAAGAAATATTTTTTTTACATTAGTGGATTGATACTGATATCTCTGCAAATATGGTTTTCTTTTCTCACTTTTAATGTTCCATTTATAGGGATAGAGTTGATTCAAAATCAAAATAAACATTGGATAATTAATAAATTAGATTCCGAGAGCAATAGCTTAAAATTGAATGTACAACGAGGAGACACTATATTAAAAATTAACGATGATCTGCCCCATCTACATAAAACCGTTCAAAAATGGCATTCCATTGAACAGGCACAAAGTATAACAATACTAAGGGATGGCAACGAATTTAACATTAACCTAGTGGACGTAAATGCTGCTGCTAGTACAAGTATTTTGCCTTTTTGTGGTGAAGTTTTAGCCATACTTTTTGCTATTCTTATTTATAAAAAAGCTGGGCATACCAACTCAGCACGACTCTTGGCT
This sequence comes from Paenibacillus sp. FSL H7-0331, assembly GCF_001956045.1. Next base: position 162,132 of record NZ_MRTH01000014.1, read on the forward strand.
CTAGTGTTTCTCAATATCGGACTCACTTTCTCCAGTGTTGGCGCCTCCATTCGAGGTGATTCGTTAGGTAAATTTTTCATTATCATGTTCATGCTGTCGCTACCTATTGTATTTCTTCATTTCCTGTTCGCTTTTTTAAAAGAACGAACTCAAATCCAGCTTCCAAATCTTTACATCAAATATCTGTATATTATTTTCAGTTGCATATCTTTACTAGCATTACCTTATTTCATTCCAAAATATTCATATTATTTCTATCAATATAGCAATCAGGTTGTCGCCACTTCCTTCTCAATCGGTTTATTAATAAGCTTCTTTTTTTTAATATTTGCTTTCTTTAAGTACCGAAAAGAGAAACCATATCTTTCTATTATTATCAAAACGGTCTGGTGGGCACTAACAATTTCTTTTTTCCCATTTATTTTCCTGTCCATTATTCCCCAAACTTTTTTTGGAGGACATTGGGTTAATTCCTTATACACTTCATGGCTTGTTTTGTTTTTCCCTTTATCATTCGCTTACCTAATCTTGGCTAAGAAACTATACGATATAGACCTTGTCCTGCGTCGCGTTTTATTAAATGTAGCCCTATCCATCATTCCAAGTATTGTCCTTGTTACAGGACATGCTCTTATCGTTCAATATCATGTTACTATGCAACATGTTGTATTCAGCTTTATTTTTACAGTAATAACCATCACCTTCATCTTGTATTCGTTTGAATATTTTACGACAAAGCTGGAGTTTATTATATTTCCCCGCAAATATTACTTGAATCGTGCCATGAAAAAGATTGCCAACAACCTATGTTCGATCTCCAGCTTTCGGGAGCTTAAAGAAATGGTTCTGGTCGATATCGTCAATACGCTGCAAGTATTTGGCGCCGCTATCGTTTACAAGTATCAAGATAGGATCGAAACGGTTATTGAAGGCCAAATCTCTTTGCCTGCTATCGAGGGCTCTGCCGATGTGGAAGCGTGGAATTATCCCTCCTTACTGCGTTTTGAAATTAATCGTCATGAGGAGTACACCAGTTATCTGATAATGACCGACAAAAAGACAAATACAGCACTAAGCAAGGAAGACATGCAGTGGTTAAATTTTATTATTTCTTATCTTGCCGTCAGTCTGGAAAATATGCATTTGATTCATAAGCTAAATATGAGATTGCAGCAATTGGCTTCACAAATGCCCAGTGAACAGAGTGCGCAGGAATTGGTCTGGTTCCGTAAGCTGATGTTTGAACTTCAAGAGGACGAACGCAGGCGGATTGCAACGGATCTTCACGATACGACCATGCAGGATTTGTTTTTTCTCAAAAAGCGATTTGCTTCCTTGATCGAGAAACCCGAATTCCCTCAACAAGACATCGAGCAAATGAAGGGCATTCTCGATTACGTGGAAATTATTAATACGAACTTGCGTCAAAACTGCTTTGAGCTGCATCCGCATTTGCTTCATGAAATCGGACTGATTAACACGCTGCGCAAGCTGGTAGAGCACGAGACTCCCATATGTCCATTCCAGCTTGAATTCATGGCCCAAGGAGCCGAAAGGATTGAAGATCGGGATCTGGATGCCAAGAGACACGTATTCCGGATTGTTCAGGAGCTATTGAATAATGCCAAAAAACACTCACTTGCTTCTATAGTCAGCATCACCTTAACAGCTGAAGGCAATAATTTCCTGCTCGTTTATAAGGATGATGGTATTGGGCTGCAGGCCCAGTCAGAAACCAGCAGAGAAATTGGATCCTCCGGAACAGGTCTTGAGCAAATGAGAAGCCGGATTCTTTCTTTAAATGGACAGTTGAACATTAGAAAGGATATGGAAAGCGGAGTCTACCTATCTGTGACCATACCGATGAGAAAGGTAGCCTGAAGATGCAAAGAAGTATACTCATTGTCGATGACCATCCCGTTATGGCCAAGGCAACGCAAACGATATTGGAGCAAATTGAACATATTCGGGTAATAGGCATCGCAGCGAGCGGCAAGTCATGTCTGGAGATGACCGCGCTTCACAAGCCGAACATGATCATACTGGATTACAACCTCCCGGATCAATTTGGAAGCAGCGTAGCCAAACAAATTAAGGATATCTCTCCAGATACGCACATTGTTATTTTTACGGGTATTGATGTGTCTGACCTTTATAATCATTTGATTGAGCTTGGCGTTAGCGGTATCATTTCCAAGGAATCGAGCGAGCGTGTGATCCAAAATATGATTCGGTGTATTATGGACGACTGTACAATGATCCCCTTGTCCCTGTACCGCGGCATGCGGCTGATGAAGAGTCTGCCCACTCAAGAAGTACTGCTAACCAAAGATGAAATCCAAATTATGACTTTGGTCGTCAAAGGGGCGACCCAAGAGCAGGTTGCTAATGAAATTTTCGTAAGCAAGCGGTCGGTCGATAATTATTTAAAAAAAATCTATGCAAAATTAGGAGTTAAATCGCGGGTTCAGGCAATGGAAAAGTTTATTCAAAGCAGCTACTATACCGACTCGGACAAAAATGGATAATCGGATATTTCACCCTTACTTACGTGCGCTTATCATCATGTAGGATCGGTTTCCTTGTGAATAGGTGACCTCGATACTATTAAACCCAGCAGCCTTCAGCATTAACTCAAATTCCAATTGATAAAACCAACGCAGTTGAATCGTGTCCTCATGCACTTCAACGAGCGTATGTTCGATGAACACTTCATATTTATTGTAATTCGTTTTGAGCTGCTCCCAATAGTCCAACATAACCCGTTCGCTCAACCTGATTATAGCCCCATCTTCACGTTGAGCCTCAGCGATGTGTTTCCATATATAGGGCTGTTCGTTCAATATATGCTCTCTCGGCACGGTTAGCGTCAAAATTAACTGACCCCCATCAACTAAATGTGTATGCAGACGCCGCAACGCCTCTAACGCCTCCTCATGCTTCGTCAGTAGATTGAACGTATTCCCAGGTATGAAGATGGTGTGATACTGCCGTGGCAAATCTAGATTCTGCATAGGCTGATGATACAAGGTGGGCACGATTCCAAGCTGATCTGCTTTACTTCTACATACCTTCAACATATCTTCCGAATAATCGACGCCCTCTACATCCAGACCTTCCTGCACAAAGGGCAGCAGCATCCGACCGGTACCGCAGCCTACTTCCAAAGCTGGTCCCTGATTGTCGATCACATATCCTTTATAAAAAAGATAATCCATTACATTGTATGTATCTTTAAACCATACATCGTAATGACGCGCTACAAATCCCTGAAAATCCCCATTTGTTTGACCTTTTTCCATATCTCGGACTCCTTCGAAAATGCCTTATTGATGATATGAATGGTACAAGATTCCAATTTTATCTGTTAATATATTACCGTACGCGAAGCATAGTGACAAGATGGGCTAGATATCGATTCAGCACAAAAAAGACGCAGGGCTACGGATTTAAAACCGTAACTATGCGTCTTTCCTGTTGATTAAAAGCTTGGTTCTCCTGATGCCAATCAATGAAAATTCTAATTTTAATTGATGTAATAAGAGCCTTTCGGTAATGCCGTTCCTTTATTTACAACCACAACACCGATGCCTCCATAAATGAAAGCCACTCTCGAGTCTTTATTAATCGCATAATATCCCGGAACATAGACACCGTTTACATTCGTTTCACCTGTTATAGGGGGAATCTTGGATGGGGTTGTGCTTACATTAGGGGTATTCAGCGGATCGGCTGCCGTCGCAGCACCCACTACATTCGGAAGCATCACCGCTGTGCATATCGCGAGCACAGCCACTTTCGTTTTAAGCAGTTTCATCCATTACCACTCCCATTCATTAAATGATTACATGCGTTCCCCTATGGGTATAGGTGATCTCCGGCTCAACATAGATGCCATTACCAGTATATATGAATGGGATTTGAAACTTATTCCTGCTACACCCTCCGACCCGTTATTCATCTTGGATATTGCGCGGGAAATAAAATATGCTTGTAATATTAACTGCGAATATAATCCGGATAATCTGATATAAGTCCGTCAACTCCCAGCTCTATTAGCGGTTTAACTACACCTGGTGAACGGACCGTCCATAAGCATACCTTCATCCCTTGACTGTGGATGTCCTCGACGATTTCTTTGGTTGCCAGACCCATGTAAGGATTGATATAGTCGGCAAAAGTTGCCAGCTCCACAAGCTTATTTGTGACCAAATCGGCCTGATTTTCAACAAGCACTCCGATGGGAACGTTCGGAAGAATCGCATGGAACCGTTTCAGTGATTCCTGATCAAAGGATTGAACGATAATCTTGCTCGCATTCGGCTTATCCAAACCATGTGCGATTAGTTCATCCGCGAGCTTGTGCTCAATACCCGGGTACAGCGAAGCCCACTTGATTTCGATCAGCAGACCTGCTTTGCCACGGCTTAAGTGCAGCACCTCAGCCAGCGTTGGAATACGCTCACCCGTGAACTTCTTATTAAACCAACTGCCGGCATCCACCCCACGGAGCTGCTCCAAGGTCAAGTCAGTCACACGGCCGGTTCCGTCAGTTGTACGATCAACGGTTTGGTCATGAATGACAACGAGTCGTCCATCCCGGCTAAGCTGCACATCCAGCTCCAAATAATCAGCATTCATCGCAATGGCACGTGCAAAGGCTGCCATTGTATTCTCGGGCGCATAACCTGAAGCTCCCCGATGTGCGATGTTCAGAACACGATTTGTTTTCATCCTATTGGATGATACCATTATTTAAGCGCTCCTTCCGTAAGTCCACCAATAATATATTTTTGCGTAAACCCATATAAAATTATAATAGGGAGCATGGAAATAAAGAACCCGGCGAATGCCAAATTGAAATTGGACGAATATTCGCTTTTGAAGTTATAAATAAAGAGCGGCAACGTCCAAAAATCGGGATGGCGGTTCAAAATAATTAAAGGCAGCTGAAAATCGTTCCAGATCCACAAGCTGTTCAAAATAATGACCGTAGCTATAATCGGCAGCATCAATGGATAAATAATTCGTGTAAACGTTGTCCATACACCACTTCCATCTATTTTCGAGGCTTCATCCAGCTCCATCGGAATGTTTTTCAAAAACCCGACACACAAGAAAAGTCCCTGCGCAAATGCCAACGTCACATACATCACGATCAGACCATTCTGATCCAGCATCTTCAGGTTGCTCATATGTCTATAGATTGGCAGCATGACAGCTTGAAAGGGGACGAATATACCGGACATCACAAGCAGATACAGGAGCTTATAATACCGCTTGGAAAAATTACGCGATATTGCATACGAGACCATGGGGATCAGCAGCAGCATAAGCAGAATAGAAACAACCGTTACATAGACGGAATTGCCGAGAAATTTAAAGAAATTAGCCTTTTGAATGACCTCTATAAAATTTCCCATATAAAATCCAGAAGGCAGTGCAAAAAAGTTTTTGGCTGTTTCGGCCGGTGTTTTCATGGCAATGGTCAAGGTCAAATACATCGGTGCGAGTACCAGGCACATTCCGATTGCCAGAACGAGGTAGGAAACCGTTCGAGAGATTCCGCTTATTCTCATAGCTGTCCAGCCTCCTTCCGATTAAGCAGCTTGATTTGGATAAACGAAATTATAGCTATCATTAGAAATACGTAAATGGCCTCGGCGGTACCGTAACCAAATTTCATCTCCGTCATCCCATGCTTATAGATCAGAAAGCCCATCGACTCTGTCGCATGTGCCGGACCTCCATCTGTCATCGCTACAATATAATCAAATACAGTGAGCGCGCCTTTGATGGAAATAACCAAGTTAACGGTTAACATGGGAATCAGGAATGGGATCGTTACCGAGAAAAATCGCTGCAGCGGGCTGGCTCCATCAATGACAGCAGCCTCCTTTAAATCCTTGGGCACACTGGACAGCCCTGCAATAAAAATAACCATCGGCGTTGCAATGCCATGCCAGATGTTGGTGAGTGCGATTCCGTACATCGCCGTATTTTTGCTTCCCAGGATATTTTTGGACAACCAATCCAGTGAAAGTGCCTCTCCCACATGCGGAAGCACCGCATAAAAGACTTGATTAAAGATGAGCCCAACCGTCAGCATACTCAATACGGCAGGAAAGAAAAATACAGATCGAAAAAAACCACGCAGTCTCAGACTACCGCTTAGCAGGATAGCCAGCAATAAAGCTATGGACAGCTTAATGACCACGACCAGTGCCGTATAGATGAACGTAAATTGCATGGAATCGAGGAACCGGTCATCCTTCATGATATTGATGTAGTTTTTCAGACCGATGAAGCGGTAAGTCAAAGAGAAGCCGTCCCAGTTCGTCATGCTGTAGTAAAAACCCATACCTACCGGAAATAAAAAGAAAACGATATATAACAACAGGGTGGGCAATGTAAGCAAAAAGAAAATGAGACTGGCTTTATTAGCGGTTAGCGACTTTTTCTTTTTTACAGCGAGTCCTGTATGATTGACAATCTCCATAGTCCACCTCCAAGCTTTCTAATTGAATGATAGGGATAGAAAACCCCACGACTGTATATCCATCGCCGCGGGGTCATCGTTTGTACCCTTATTGTTATTGATTCAGCTTATTGTAAAAGATTTTATCCAAAGCTTTCAGATAACCATCAATATCACCTGTTGCCAACATTTCCTGAGTGGCCTTGCCTACATCTCCATTAACTCCCGGCGGCCATACCCTTTCAATTGTCGGATACACCTTGCCCGCAGTAATCAGATCGCTCAAGCTGGTAATTTCTTTGTTATTATTGGTAACTCCGTTAATCGCTGCAGGATAACCACTCAAATCGACGTACTTTTGAACAACTTCCTTCGAAGACATATATTCAATGAACTTTTTGGCCTCAGCCTGGTTTTTCCCTTTGGTCGGAATTCCAATAGCTGTATCCACAGATACTTGAACCTTCGTATTGGCTGAATCCGCCGCTGGCATTGGGAACATCGAGAATTTTAAGTTAGGATTGGACTTTTTGATCGGTTGAATAGCCCAGATGCCCGTGTACCACATCGCTGATTTACCGTTGGCAAACTCACGAAGCGCGTCATCGTACCCCGTACCCAAAGCATCCTTTTGCGAATATTTGCGAAGGTCGTATAATTTCTGGGCAAAAGGCTTGAAGGCAGCGTTATCTGTAATATGAGCCTTGCCCTTCATCACGCTATCCAGGAAGTTTTGAACATCTGGAATTTGCAGCCCCATCCGGGACACCACCTCCTGACGGATTCCATTCCAATCCTTATCATGGAAGTAGAAAGGCGTTTTGCCAGCTGCTTTGATTTTGTCAGCGGTTGCAATCAGCTCATCGTAGGTTTGTGGAATTTTCAGACCTAACTCATTAAACATATCGACATTGTAATGTACGCCCAAAGTAGCTACCGCTATTGGCACCAAATAGTTTTTACCATCAATTTTACTTAAATCAGCGAGCGCTGGAGAAACGTTAGCCATTAGGGGGCCGCCAGTCAAATCAACGACTCTGCCCTCCTTGGACATTTGCTGGAACACCGCATTGTGAGGGAAGTGGGTGAATACTGCGGGAGCATCATCCGTAGAAACACGCATAGTCCATACATTTTCGGGATTAGGGACATTGTTCTGCTCTACGGTAATGTTAGGATTTTTGCTTTGAAAATCTTTGATGAGCTCATTAACCACATCGACCATTTCGGATTTCATCTGAAAATATTCAATTTTCGCCTTTTGTCCTGCGGGTGTTGTGCTCGGACTTTCAGCTTTTCCATCCTTACCTGCACCGGCTCCGCCCGCATTTTCATTCGAGCAAGCGGTTACAATTGCTAAAGTTGAAGCTAATAGCACAGAAGTCCATTTTCCTGCTGTATTCATTTCTATTGACCCCTTTCGTTGTCTGACCATTCAAGTATACTTAAGGGCTTTCACGTAAAATAGGAGATAGCTGACTTTTTGAATATGATAAAAATGACTATTACAGTCCGTTCAACAATCTGTAGGCTTATTACTGTGATTGCTGCTTTTATATTTCCCGGGCGTTTCCCCGAAGCATTTTTTGTACATTTGGATAAAATAGGAATAATCGTTAAAGCCCGCCGCGCTTGATACTTCGGATATGCTCAGGGAAGTATCGTTTTCGAGCATGGCTTTGGCGTTTTGCATCCGTACCGAGAGCAGAAATTGTGAAAAGCGCATTCCGGTTTTTTTCTTGAACAGGCGACTTAAATAAGTCGGGTCCGTATAATACATCGTTTTTGCCAGATCCTCAAGCATAATGTCCTGTTGATAATGATGCTGCACATAGTATTGAATGTCCTCGATCATATCCGTTTTGGCTCGGTTCTGTGCCAGTCTTTCGCCGAGCCTGATCATCACCTGGGTAAATTCATCGATAATGTCCTGTACAGCATCAACTTCATGCAGGTCTATCTGCTCCAGATAAGCTTCGGCCGTATCGCTTCGTGCATTCGTCAGTTCAATGACCGAATTGAGCATCGTTGTTACTTTGGCGCACATATCATGGAGCACATTGACAGATAACGTGGATTGGACAACATTTGCAAAAAAATGGCTTAGAGTTTCGACAGCCTCCTTGGTCTGATACTTCACCAGCTTGTGGTATAAGCCCGAAATCCATTCATCGATAGCTCCATAGTTGAAGGCCCGGTTCATAGCTGCATATTCCGCGTCATAAATGCGGTTATTCCCTGAGATCAGCCTGTACAGCAGCGCACTCTTAGCCTCTTTATAACAAGCCGTAAGCTCCTTGATATCTGTATGTACTCCACTTATTCCGACGCATATATGACATTCGCCCATATGCAGTGCATCTCGAATGATGTGTTTCAAACCTTCCTGATTTACAGCTGCTCCTGCTGCTGAGCCTGGATTCTGCTCATACATCCATACGAGGAGCATATCGGAATACCGCCTGTCAACAATCGTAACAAATCGCAAGCTGCAGGCTGACAGCGTCTTTTTTATGAGCTGTTTGACTGGCTCTTTATAATCCGCATTGACCCGCAGGATCGCAATGGCATAACTGCCGATATCATCCATGTCTACCGGATCAAGCTTACTTGTCGTACCTTCATACAATAAAGCGGCGAAGCCCTCTTCCATTCTTTTTTCCGAGGACAGCTCCGTTTGATGACTATATTGCTTCAGCAATGACCATATATGCTCCTTATCTACAGGCTTAAGTAAATAATGCTCCACCTTGTAACGAATCGCCTGCTGCGCATATTTAAAATCATCATAGCCGCTAATAATGATATTGATGGTGTCCTCATGGTGCTCATGAATGTAGGCCGCCAGTCCAATACCGTCAAGAATAGGCATGCGGATATCGGACAAAACCAGGTGAGGATTCACATTTTGCAGCTGCTCTATCGCTTCTTGGCCATCCTCGGCTTCATAGACATGAGCCTGCGGGTTCCAGTCCTGGACGATCTGAACCAGTGCTTTCCTGGAGAAATATTCATCATCGACCACGAGTATTCTCATTTGCCTCCAACTCCTTTACTACCGGTATGGTCATTTCAATAGAGGTCCCTGCCTGCTGTTGGCTGCTTAGCTTGATCCAATAATCTTCACCATAAAAATTTTTGATACGGGCATGCACATTGCGCAAAGCAAAATTATCCTTCGAATCCAGGCTCGCAGCCTGAAACGGATTGGAAAAGATCTCGTTCAGCTCACCCAGCTTGTGCTCATCCATCCCCACCCCATCATCCTCGACGCGAATATGAAGCAGATGCCCCTTTTGAGTGATAGACAGGATCAGCGTACCTTTACCGCCCTTGGGCTCCAGCCCATGATAGAACGAGTTTTCGACCAACGGCTGCAGCAAAAACTTTAATATTTTGTAGGGAAGCAGCACCTCATCAATTTCGTATACAACTTGAAATTTGCCGAGAAACCGGATTTGCTGAATCCTGATATAATTTTTGATTTGCTCCAGTTCATTGTGCAGGGTTGCTTCATCACCGGTTTTGATATTATAACGGTACATATCGGATAAAGATCTTGCCATCGTCGAAATATCGCTGACTCTGTTCAGCTCCGCTACGGAATGTATAGCATTTAACGTATTGTACAAAAAATGCGGATTGATTTGTGCCTGAAGCATGTTCATTTCCGCCCGCTTCTGCAGCTGCCCGGAAACAATCTCAAGCTCTCTGCTTTCCCGTAGACGGTGAATCATATCGTTGTAGCTGGTGACCAATCGACTGATTTCATCAATTCGGTTCTCATGCATCGGCACCCTGTCCAAATATCCAGAGTCGACCAGCTTCATTTCGCTGTTCAATTTGTGAATCGGTTTAATAAAGCGTTTGGAAAAAAACAAGGCGAGCATGATGGCCGCGATCAGAGAAACCAAACTTAACAGCATATAGTTCCTAGTGTTATTGAGGAATGCTTGGTCAATAAGCCTTGTCGGAATATAATGAATAACCTTCCATTGGGTCATATCGTTAACCCGAGCGCTAAATAAATACGATTCTTGGTTCATATTGAGCTTCAGAAATTTTTTCCCATTGTTCATTTGATCATTAAACAGGGCTGCAATTGCCTGAGTTTCCTTATTGTCCAAAGCTTCAGACGGAAGGTTGGAATGGTAAATGACCTTGCCATCTACGATGACAATCGTGCCCAGCTCATTGTTGGTATTGGCAATACCGCCAAAAATATTTTGCAAAGCTTTGAAGCGAATATCTATTTTCACATAGCTTTCAAACGTTTTATTCATATTGATATCCGTCAAATATCGGACTATCGAAATGATTTTGTCCTTGTTGCCTCTCGTGTTGTTCTCGTAGGGAGAGGAGATGACCAGGTTGCCATTCAGCAGCTCCTGCCTGCTCATTTTCTCAATCGTCGGCTTCATTAAGGGTTCAGAGGCGGACATGCTAGAGTAAACAAGTCCATTAGGCGCCATGACGGAGATGGATGCCATATTCCCGTTCATCAACACCAATTGATCCATCGCTCTCTGAACGTAGAGGGTATCCTCTATATGCTCCCTGCTTTCCAGCTGGTACCTTTTGGTCAAAATCGATTGCAGCTTGGGATCTGTTAAATAAAAAAATGAGTTCAGCGAAGCGTTGGAAATAAAATCACTAAAGATGACATTGGTTCGATTGCTCAGTTCGTTCAGCAAATCCTCATAATAACCTCTCGTTTGATTGTATAAATTAACTCCATAAATCAGCAAAGCAGCCAGCACGGAAATCATAATAATCATAATGTAAGACATTAAGAGCTTATTTTGGAATGATTCCGGTTTCAACAATCGGATAGACAATTTCCTCATAGACGGCTCCCTTCTTGTGAACAACAGCCATCTAAAAAATAAACCTTAACTGCTCGCGTTGTCAATGACATGCCAAAAAAGCCATTCCAAGGAGTGGCTTATCGTTTCAAGCTCCAACCACTCCTCGTAATAGCTCACCTCATTAAACCGCCATAAGTCCTCCTCTAAGTCAGCTGTGGAGTCTTCCTTACCTGATCTACTCTTTCCGATATGAGCTGCACCAGTTCAACAACACGACTCGCATAGGCCCATTCATTGTCATACCAAGCTAATACCTTAATTTGATCATGCATGACCATAATAGAAGGACCATCGATAAACGCGGATTTAGCGCAACCAATATAATCAGCAGATACGAGAGGCTCATCTGTATAACCAACATAGGGTGATAAACTTTTCTCCGATGCCTCTTTCAAAACGGCTTTGACGCGCTCCAAGCTGTAGGGCTGAGAAACCTTCACTGTCAAATCGATCAATGACACATCCTGTGTCGGAACACGGAGAGAAATTCCCTGAATATGAGAGGCCAAATGGGGAAGCACGTCTGCAAGTGCCTCACCCACCCCTGTTGTTGTAGGAACAATGGACTCGGTACAAGCCCTTGCTCTCCGTAGATCCTTGTGAGGATTGTCCAAATGATTCTGGTCAGCTGTGTAGGAGTGGATGGTCGTCATCCAACCTGTTTGAACCTCAAACGCTTGATCCAGAATCAACAAGACAGGGGACAGGCAGTTGGTTGTACAAGAAGCTGCGGACAAAAGCCGATGCTTACCGGGATCATATTCATGATCATTGACCCCCATCACGATAGTCAGATCCATCTGTTTGCCTGGAGCTGTGATTAAGACATGAGATGCACCCGCTGCGATATGCTTGCTGGCTCCTTCCCTGTTATTAAACTTGCCTGTTGCATCAACAGCTAGCTGTACATCAAAAAGCCCCCATTGGATACGTTCAGGATTCCGTTCCGAAATAATTTCAATCTGTTGTTCATTAATGATTAAATTTCCATCACGTACCGAGATATTGGCGTCCCATCTTCCATGTACGGTGTCATATTTCAAAAGGTGAGCAATCGTCTCAACCGGATAAACGCAATTCAGCGCTTTTAACTGAACCGTTGGCTGCTGATCCGAGCAAATTTTCCTGACCAACAGCCTTCCGATTCTCCCCATTCCACTAATACCTACACCAAGTCCCAAGTTAAAGTCCCCCTTATACAATTATATATAATACGCTTTATTCGATATTTATTGTATACTAAATAAAGGATATTGTACATAACAAATTTATATAATACGCATATTTCAATTTATTAAGTTATTTACATTCATATATTGTGTACTATTGTCGCAAGAAGTGGTTCCCCGGTCAATTTAAGGGGATAGATCTCTTACTGCTCTAGTGCTAATGCTGGGCGCACGTAAAAAGCCACTCTGACGAGTGGCCTGCTTAGCAAGTATATGCTTCAATTTAATCTACGAGCGGGTTTTTATCCTGACCAAGCTGGATCACGAATTTTGACGATGGCATTCTTCCATGACAGCAATTTGCTGGCGTACCTGTTGAGGTGTTACCTCAAGTGCTTTACCATGTACGATGGTCTCATACAGCATGCCATAAAAGCTCTGTGCCATCGTATGGAATAAATCCTTTCCTTGGTCTGCAGGGATATCCCAGCTTTCCTCATACCACTTCAGTGAGTATTGCCCTGCTGCCGAAATTCGCTTGGACTAAGACCTGTTTCCTTCTTGAATTGATAGCTGAAATAGTGAATGCTGGTGTAATTCAACTGTTCGGCGATATCACTGAGCGTCAGTTCACCAAGAAGCATCTGTTTCGCTCGCTTCATCCGTTCCGAGATTAAATAATGCTTAGGTGTTCTACCCATCTCTTCCTTAAAGAGCTTCGTAAAATGGATCGGATGGTACCCGCACAGATTGGCAAGCTGCTCGACCGTCCACGGCTGCTCGGGATGGATGCGCATGATTTCAAGCGCCGACTCTATTTTACTGGCTTTTCGCGTAAAGGATTGATCCAGTACATGACGCATGAGACTTGCAATAAGCTCCATCAGCAGAGCTCGCAGCACGAATGCATATCCTGGCTGCTCCAGCTGATATTCCTTCACGATTCTTAAGAATATCTGCTCCAGCTCAGGAAGATCAAACCAGGGAGGAATGACGATACTGCCATACTCGGGTATATCCATATGATACGTCGGAGCCTGACAGGAAAGGTCCTCAAAGGAGCTTTCCCGGATGCGGTAAGCCGGATGGACGGGTACTGGTGAAGGATGAGACCAATGGAAATGAATGCTGTAAAATAATGCCTCTGTAAGGGTGTTTAGCTGATTCGGGCTGTCAGGACCAAAGAGCACACACTCCCCCGCCCTGATCCGCTGCTGCTTTTGGTTATACAGTAGCTCTGCTTCTCCCTCGATAACATAAAAAAACTGCCAGTCGGGGATCGTTCTGGGACCCCAGGTTACATCTGCGTCCACTCGGCTGCGGTGAGCGAAATTAATCGTTGGCGTCAGCGTCAGAAGGGAACCTACGTTCATTAGTAAGTCACTCCTACTAGGATATTGGAAAAGTGTAAATGCCTCTTGGTTTTGTCTAAATACGTACCGTTCACAAGTTCTTATACTTAACTATATCACCACAAATAAGCTGGTTTCAATGAGAGGGGAATACTACATGCTGAACGCGGCGCAGATCGAGGAATTTGAACGGAATGGATTTTTAAAAGGTGGGGTTGTGCTGGATGACAGCGAGGTTGAACGGCTGCGTGAGGAGCTGGATCTCGTTATGGAAGGGAAATCGGTCAAGCAGCCGGTTCTAAACCGTAATATGAAGGAAGGCGAATCCCCCTATGACGGGATGAAAATGGTCGCCAACGAGAAGGTCATTCAAATCGTCAATATCTGGATGGTAAGTGAGGCCTTTCTACAGCACGCAGGTCATTCCCGTATTTGCGAAGAGATCGCTCAGTTATGTCAGACCGATACGCTTCGTATATGGCATGATCAGATTCAATACAAGCCACCAGTAACGGGTGGACCGACGGCATGGCATCAGGATCATCCGTTGTGGCCGATCATTCAGCCTGCCGATCTTGTCAGCGCCTGGGTTGCCCTTGATGATGCAGTTATCGACAATGGCTGCATGTGGATGGTTCCGGGGAGTCACAAATGGGGAGATCAGCAAAAATATTTGGCCAGCAACGAGCAGTTTATGCCTTATCACCGCAAGCCCGAATTACTCCCGGAAGGTGCGGATCTAACAGCAGTTCCCTTTGAGATCAAGAAAGGGCAGGTTGGCTATCATCATTCCCTGACCTGGCACGGAAGCCCGAATAATCGATCAAATATGAAACGCCGAGCCATTGCTGTCCATTATATGCCGGGTCATACCCGCTACGAGCCATCCGGAAAACATCCGATGCTGCCCTATGTGGATATTAAACAGGGAGATATTTTGGCTGGGGAGCATTTTCCAGTTGTATATCAAAAATAATGATATGATTATGTAAATCCCAATGGAGAGGAGATCGATGAGAATATTGAATACACACGTGATCGGTTGTGCTTCACATGCCTATGTAATAGCGGAGGGTTGGGGTAAACTGCCTGCAAACATGGCTTATGGCTATACCCACGGCGTATGCGTTGATTCGCAGGATAATGTCTATGTGCATCATACAGGTAAGGAACCCGTTATTGTGTTTGACAGGGACGGCCGCTTTCTTACATCATGGGGCAAGGAATTTGAGGGGGGAGCCCACGGCTTCTACCTGCATCAGGATCAGGATGGCAAGGAATATTTGTATTTTACAGACAGGTTGCGCGGGCTCCTGGTTAAAACCACTACAGACGGGACGCTGATATGGGAGCAAGGACAGCCCGACCGTCCAGACCTTTATGATGCCTCGCGGCGCTATGTTCCCACAGATGTATGTGTCGCTCCGAATGGAGACATCTATGTGGCTGACGGATATGGACAATATTATATTCACCAGTACAATGCGGAAGGCAGTTATATCCGTTCATGGGGAGGCCGCGGCTCCGATCCGGGCCAGCTGCTGGAGCCGCACGGGATTTCTGTCAATTTGCGCGGCAATGAACCAGAGCTGTATGTCGCGGACCGTAGAAACCATCGCATTCAGGTATTCACACTGGATGGTCAGCACAAACGTTTTATGGAGCATAATCTCGATTTACCCTGCAGCTTTTATTTTTTCGGTGATGAGGTTTATATTCCCGATTTGGACAGCCGCGTAACGATTCTGGATAAGAACGATCGTTTGATCACCCATCTTGGAGAGGATCAGCAGGCGTACAAACAACAAGGATGGCCTAACCTGCCCAAAGCATACTTCCGACCTGACAAGTTTAGCTCCCCGCACGGAGTATGCGTAGATTCCCGCGGAGATGTCTATGTGGTTGAATGGACTGCTGAGGGTCGCCTAACGAAGCTGATCCGACAAAGGGAGTAGACAAAGGTGACATATCCAATTGCTGTATCCTTTACGCTATAGGATGGATTGCTTCTCAGTTACTTGAGTTGTTACTTGAGTTCAACGGCTCTTACGAACGAAGCCTCCTGCACAATCGGCAGTAATTGCTCCACTCTGTACGATCCAGGAAATCTTACTATCATCTCCAATGTAATGTCTTCCGAGTTGATTCCATTGCTTTCGGCATGAAAGCTAAGAATAGAAATATGTTTCTCTTCCAGCAGCTGTTGAATTTGGGATGTCGCCCCTGGCTCGTTCGTAATTCGAATAACCAGCTGTTCCGTTTTGGGGGAGGATAACCAATTGAAACGGCCATGTAAAAGCTTTTGAGCGACAAAAATAATGATAGCCACGCCTGCCCCCAATACGTACAAACCGGCTCCAATAGCCATACCTACCCCTGCAGTAGCCCATATACCTGCTGCAGTGGTAAGTCCTTTTATGGTCAGTCGCTGCATAAAAATCATCCCTGCTCCCAGAAACCCTACCCCGCTCACCACCTGAGCAGCAATACGCGATGGATCGAAAGCTACATTCTCCCACCCGTTTTGGTCCTGAAAACCATATTTAGAAATAATCATCATCAGAGAAGCACCGAGTGCAACAACAAAATGTGTACGAATCCCCGCTTCCTTCATGCGATTTTTTCGTTCATACCCAACCAACGCGCCACAAATTCCTGCTAAAATAACCCGCAGCAAATACTCATATTGCATAATGACCAGCCTCCACACTTTTAATATCTATTAATGAGTGCGCTTCCCTATCAGGGGTTAGCACGAATAAGGTGATCTGTCTTTCATATTTACTGATTTAATGTGTTTCATATTACACCTGTGTTTTAGATAAATAAAGTTCTGCGATCTCTGGGTAATAGCGAGCAAAGTGAATCTTGTTATTGATGTTGGTCAAGTCGATAGCAGACTCATCTCCCTGTCCCAATTCAGGTTTTACTTGTTTGAAAACCAAAATTGATAAATTTTTCTATCAAATTTTTGTAAAATGCTGTATATTAATCAGTATTAGTATGTATATTACATAATTTTGTCGTAAAAAGGAGAAATATATCTTGGATAATCTCATGCTAAAAAGAGACCTTACGTCAGAACAGTTGTCGATGGTTGGCAGCGAAGTGGAAATTAGAAAGAAAAGTAAGACCATCGCTTATGTATTATGGTGGTTTACTGGCGTTTTAGGAGGTCACCGTTTTTATCTTGGTGATATCGGTTATGCTATCTGCTTGCTCTTATTTGGA
The DNA here is from genome assembly GCF_001956045.1 of Paenibacillus sp. FSL H7-0331. The sequence continues at coordinate 179,230 of NZ_MRTH01000014.1, forward strand.
TGGCTCACTGCTTTTATCTGGAATTTAGTAGACGTATTCTTCATTGGTAAGCGATTGGAACAAAAGACTACACAGCTTGAATATGAGGTTATTCAACGGGTCAAGCTCGTTACTGGATCCAAAACTGCTTCTGTATAAGAATGGAAAGCCATACGTTAACCCTGCGATCCCAAAGTTTAGCGCTTACATTTTTGTATTGACGTTCATCGCAGCTTGTAGTAATATCTATTTGACCAAACAAATATTAGTTTAAAACCCAATTTCATACATTAATTTTAATAACATGTTACCACAAGGGCATTAGTTATTGAAGAGTGCAAGTCTCTTCTATAACTATGCCCTTTTTTATTTTGTTTCGAGCATTCTGAAAAGGAGGGCGCCCGAACAATCACGGTAATCTAGAAGCTGCATGATCCAAACTAGTCCACCAAACCATAAAAAGAAGGAGAACGATCTCATGAAATTACGTAAACTTTCCTTGACGGTAATGACAGCAATGCTGGCAGTAATGGCTGCCGGCTGCGGCAGCTCTACAGAAGTCGCGAAACCGGCAACACCCACCACCCCCAATGCAGGTTCAGACACAAAAAAAGCAGGTGCAACAAAACTGACAGGCGATTTCGAAATCCAATACTTCGTCGGCGGTTATGGCGATAAATGGTGGAAGAAAGTAATCGCAGACTTTCAAGCAGCTAACCCTGAATTGAAAATTAAAGAGAGCGCCGGGCCCAAAATCAACGAACAAAACAAACCACGTTGGATTGGTGGCACTCCACCTGATTTTGTCTATATTGACGGACCGGAGCTGAACGACCGTCAAATGGTAACCGACGGACAGCTGGAGGATTTAACCGAATACCTGAAGGATGCCAAAAACATAAACGGCGACAAAATTCTGGATTTGCTTGCCCAAAAGCCGAATCAGTACGATGGCAAGCTTTACACGGTTCCGCTTGTACTGAACTCTTGGGGTATTTTCTGGGATAAAGCTTTATTCAAAGAGAAGGGCTGGGACGCTCCCAATGATTTCCCTTCTTTCTTGGAGGTTAGCGACAAAATTAAAGCAAGCGGTACTAACCCTTTCATTCATACTGGTAAGTACCCGTATTATATTAACCGTGCGTTCCTGTACCCGGCCATTGTATCTGCCAACAACAACGATTACAAGGTCCTTGAAAATATGAGCGAATCCAAAGCTGAAGCTTTCTCGACCCCTGCAGTTTTGGCAGGCTTGAACAAAATCGTGCAGCTGCGTGACAAAGGATTCATCGACAAAGCATCGGTGCAAATTAACCACACGGATTCCCAATCGTTGTTCCTTCAGCACAAAGATGCTTTCATTCCGAACGGATTGTGGCTGCCTAATGAAATGTCAAAAGACGTACCTAAAGGCTTCGATTTTGGATTCACCCCTTCCATTACACAAGAAAAAGGCGGAAAAGTGGTTGCATACACTTCAACCGCAACCGTAGCTATTGCGAAAAAAGCGAAAAACAAGGAAACGGCAAAAGCATTCCTGGCCTTCATTTTCTCTAAAGAGCAAGCCTCGCAGTGGGCAGAATTAAGCGGTGCTCCTTCCAACATTAAAGGAGATATCAGCAGCTCCAAAGCACCTAACTTTGTTAAAGATGCAGCGGCTGCCCTAACTTCCTCCAATACGGTTGTAGTTCCGGACTTCAAGTTTAACGCTGATGTAGACAAAGCGATGGAGGATGCAACAGTCGCATTAACGATCGGCACGATTACGCCTGATGAGTGGGTAAAACGCGTAAGCGAGGCTGCCAAAAAGGCGAAAAAGTAGGCTTTAACAAGTGAGATGGGATTGTGTGGAGGAATCTTCTTTCGATTCCTCCGCTATAGTTGCCAAGAGAGAAGGTGAATTACGAGTGAGAACAAGATCAGCACTGTGGAGACGGAAGCTATTTATCGCTGCATTCATTATTCCGACTTTTCTGTTCTTTTGCCTGTTCATGGTATATCCGGTTGTGCAGGCGTTATATAACTCCTTTTTTGATTGGTCGGGAGGTTCGGAAACAAAGGAATTCGTAGGACTGGGTAACTTTAAGGAGCTTCTTTCGGACCCTATTATGCATATTGCTATCGGCAACGATTATTTCTTGGTCGTAGGTAAAGTAATTGGAATTATGATTATTGCCACATTTTTTGCCGTTGCGCTTACACGCTTCAACATCAGAGGCTCTGGCTTTTTCCGTGCTATCTTTTTTATTCCAAATGTTATTTCGGTCGTTGTCATAGGGGTTTTGTGGAATTTTATATACAATCCTCAAATTGGCTTTCTAAACGCTTTTCTATCTTTATTTACAGAAAATAAGGTGGATATCACTTGGCTCGGCTTTCCTCAACATACGATCTGGATGCTGTTACCTCCGACCATTTGGGCTGGTATTGGCTTCTATATGATTCTCATGATTGCTGCAATAGTGAATATTCCCGCTTCGTATTATGAATCGGCCAATATAGACGGTGCCAATCAGTGGAGACAGTTTACAAACATCACCGTACCGCTTATTTGGGAGCAAATGAAGGTTTCCATTCTGAATATCGTGTTTACGACGCTGAACGGCTCGTTCGTTATTGTATGGATTATGACAGTCGGAGGACCCGACAACACCACTCAGGTTATGGGATCTTATTTATATCAAATGGCCTTTAGGCAGTATCACTTTGGTTACGGAGCAGCCATCGGGGTCGTCATTCTGGTGATGTCGCTCATTACGACTCTAGTGCTGCAACGGTTGATGAAACGCGATACGATTGAGATGGGCCAATGATAAGTACAGTTACGAAGGAGGGGGATCATGAATCAGCAAATCAATAACCCGCTGCTTAAATTTATTTCCAGATCTGTTCTCCTTATTTGGAGTGTAAGTGTTCTTTATCCACTGTTATGGACGTTATTGGACGCATTGAAAAACAATGAGCAATTTTTTTTGAATAAGCCTTGGTCTTTGCCGGAAACGCCTTTATTATGGTTGAATTTCTCCTATGTGTGGAGCAAATATCATTTCGGTACTTACTTCATCAACTCGATTGTCGTTACTTTGGGCAGTACATTGCTGTCGCTGCTTTTAGCGGCTACTACAGCTTATATATTAGCAAGATATGTGTTTAAGGGCAGCAACGTCTTATACGTACTTTACATCGCATCCATGATGGTACCGTTTAACCTGGCGCTTATTCCTTTATTTTTCTTAATTAATGACCTCCATTTGATCAATACGTGGACCGGACTTATACTGGTATATGCGGCGAGTGCGCTGCCTTTTGGGATTTTTGTCCTTGTAGGATTTTATAAATCGCTGCCCAAGGAGCTTGCAGAGGCCGCATCCATTGACGGATGCTCGGATTTTGGAACCTTCTTCAGAATCATGCTCCCGCTTTCGCAGCCAGGTCTCATTACGGTAGGAATCATGACCGTACTGACTACATGGAACGAGTATATTGTCGGAACCATTCTGACGAATGATCCGGAGAAATACACATTGCCAATCGGAATTGCCGTCATGCAAGCCGAGATGCAATACCGCACAGAATGGGGACCGTTATTTGCAGCTTTGCTGATCACGATTGTCCCGGTTCTCATTATGTATATATTTTTCCAGAAACAGATCGCAAGTGGAATTACTGCTGGAGCCGTAAAATGAAACGATTGTAATCGCATGATTCCCCCCATAAGAAGCACCTACTCTACATCGAAAAAATTCGATTTAGGGAGGTGTAATTTCTTATTGTATAGGTATTTATAAATCGTATAAGATTTTTTATACTAAGAAAAAAGTGGGTGGCTGGAATGAGGCTCATGTATATGCTGCAGCAAATAGGACGCTCGTTAATGATCCCCATTGCTGTCCTTCCTGTAGCGGCGATATTGCTGCGTATTGGATCGATTAAGTTCGATAATCCGATTCTTTTACACTTTGCACAAATATGCGGATCGGGCGGAAGCGCCATATTCGATAATCTCTCGCTGCTATTTGCTATCGGCATTGCGATAGGCCTAACATCGGGTGAAGGCATCGCGGCTTTGGCGGCAACGGCAGGTTATCTGGTTTTCAATAATGTTCTGAAGCACTTCGAAACAGGCGCTCCAGGCGTTGTGGAGAAATTGGATATGGGCATTCTTGGAGGTATTTTCTGCGGCGTCATTTCAGCAACCTTTTTCGAGAAATTTCACAATATTAAGCTGCCGAAGGCGCTCGGTTTCTTTGGTGGAAGGCGGTTCATCCCTTTGATCACCTCTCTTGCCATGGTTGTTTTCGGTGTCATCATGGGGTTTATTTGGCCACCCGTGCAGATTGCTATTAATCAATTCGGCATGTGGATCGTAGATGCGGGAAGCCCGGGGGTATTCGTGTACGGGTTTCTGAATCGACTATTAATCCCAACAGGGCTGCATCATATCCTTAACAATATCGCCTGGTTTCAAATCGGGAATTACGTGACGCCCGCAGGGAGAGCGGTTACAGGGGATATGACGCGCTATTTTGCCGGTGATCCCACAGCCGGAATGTTTATGACAGGCTTCTATCCCGTTATGATGTTCGGCCTTCCGGCCGCAGTGCTTGCCATGATTAAAGGAGTGCACCCTTCCAATCGGTCTACAATCGTGCCGGTATTATACAGTGCAGGGCTAACAAGCATTCTTACCGGGGTAACGGAACCGATCGAGTTTGCCTTTATGTTCGTCGCTCCAGGTCTTTATGTGATTCACGCGCTGCTTACCGGATGCTCCATGATGATTATGAATATGCTGCAAGCGAAGCTCGGATTTGGCTTTTCGGCCGGATTTATTGATATGGCGATGAATTTGAATTTTTCTTCCAAGCTTTACTGGATCTTGATTGTCGGATTGATCTATTTTGTGGTGTATTACTTTACCTTCCGTACTTTCATACGATTTTTCCATTTTGAAACACCTGGAAGTGAAGTGGCAAAAGAAGGAACACAAGAAGAAATCGCAGAAATGGCTATTCCCGGGGTCAAAAGAGACCGAACGGCAAGCATCCTGCTTAACATCGGAGGCGCTTCCAATATCGTTTCCGTGGATGCATGCATAACCAGGCTAAGGCTCTTGGTTAAGGACGAGGGCTTGATCAAAGAACCCGAGCTCAAAGAGCTGGGGGCCATTGGAGTGATTCGACTCGGGAAAGGGAATGTACATCTTGTATTTGGGACAGAATCGGAGCAGATCAGAGAGTCCATGATGAAACTATTGCCGTTCCTAGCAACGCGGAATCCCAATAGTGCGGAGGTAACCTATGATTGAGCGCACGATTATTCATGTACTTTCTCATAATGTAGTCATGGCGCACCTTTCCACCGGTAAAAACTCGATTGCTTTCGGCAAAGGGATCGGGTTTAAGAAGGAGCCGGGAATGATTATTGACGATGTTTCTATTACCCAGGAGTTCCTGCTCCACACTTCGGAAGTTATGAAAAGCTACGAGCAAATTCTAAACGCCGTTGATGTAAAAATTATCGGAATTACCGAAGAGGTCATTGCTTATGCGCAGGGAATGCTCGAAGGCGAATTCTCCGAAACGATCCACGCCTCGCTTGTCGATCATATCAACTTTGCCGTAGAACGGCAAAAGCGCGGGATTTATATTACGAATCCGTTTGCCTATGAGATCCAATATATGTACCCTGAGGAGTATCGGGTAGCCAAACGTTCTGTTGATTTTTTGAACGATCATTTGGATGTTACACTTCCGGAGGATGAGGTGGCTTTCCTTGCGATGCATTTTAACGGAGCACGCAATAAAGAGAAAGGTTCGGAATCGTTGACGGTGGTCAAGCTGGTGTCCAAGATCATTGAAGAAGCGAGGGAGCTTGGTTACAGCTTTGACGACTCATTCTCTACGGTCCGTTTCATCAGCCATTTGAAGAGTTTAATTGAACGGGTCAAACAAGGGAAAACCATTCAAAATCCCCTGCTCGATAAAATCAAAGTGGAATACGGGGACACGTACCTGAAAGCAGTTGTTTTGTCTATGTACTTGAATGATTCGCTGGGCAAGGCTGTACCTGAGGATGAAATAGGTTTTTTGGCGATGCATCTTGAACGTATGATTCAGCGAACCTAATAAAGTAAACGAAACACGTCAATTACGAACGCAACAACCGCTTCTATTCAAACTCAACCTCAACTACGTTCGCAAAGTCGATAAGATGCCAATCCCACTTTGTACCCGTTGTCTCGATTTTAATAAGTTGATGCCGCGGGTCTATTCCAGTTACGATGCCGGTTATTCGTCGGTCCTCATACTCTCCAAATAATGTAATCTTCACGCTCAAATTGTTAAATTGCGAAACCGATAAACGTCCGAATAATTCCGATTGTTCATTTTCTGTTAATTCCGATCGGTAGTGCCTACTCAAATTCATATGTACAACCTCCATAACGAGAACATTTGTTCTTATTATAACCGATCGATACACCGGTTAGTCAAGTGGAAAATAGCGATCTTCCGTCAGAACGTAAAGAGGACGCTCTCATACAGTTACCCGCAAGAGAACGCCCTTCAGTTACTGTTTAATCTTCCGAACTTGATTTAAATGGCGTACCCAAAAACAGATGCATCTATTTGATTATGTCATTATTCTTTAAACTGTCTATACTCACATAAAGACATCACAATGGTGTGCTTCATAAGCGTTGTGGTCGTTTTTAATTTTATAAAAAAAAATACCAACTCAAGTTAAATATATCTATTTGATAAAGCCCGCTTTCTTTAAATCTTCTATTCTGATGTAAGGACCGTCACTTAGTTGTAAGAATTCGAAACCTTCAGCTCCTATCTTCGTTCCGATTTCCACATCGTTGAATTTGATGACACTCAGTACTTTTTGGCTCTTTAGGTCATAGAAAGCCATCTCATAAACCCCATACTTATCTTTCGCAGCATTATGAACGATGAAGTCAATATTATAAATCCTCTTTAATTCCTTCGGTGATATAAACAGCAAGTCAATAGTATCAGTGAGATGCCAGCCTTTTATAGCTGCTTCATCCTCAGCATTAACGTGCTTCACCAGCTGCTGCGGCTGCGGCTCCGGCTCCGGCTTCGTCGGCTGCTGCGTATCTGGTTGTGGCTTCGCTGGCTGCTGTGGCTCTAGTTGCGGCATCGCTGGCTGCTGTGGCTCTGGTTGCGGCTTCGCTGGCTGTAGTCCTTCAGGAGCCCTCTCTTTGACTATATCTCCAACGATTGATGTAGATTCTGTTGTATTCATATCGATGTGCACTTGCCAATTCACATCTTTATTTTGCTTTTCCGCAATATGGTAGGATAGGGTCAGCTCCTTTGGCTGCTGAAGCAGTTGATCGATGACCAGTACACCTTGAAAGCTGACAGTACCATCTTCATTTAAGGTCGATTTTTTCTCCAATCTTGCATTGTACTCTTTACCATTCTCGTCCCTAGCCTTCCATACACTCAGTCCGACTATATCTTTGGCAAGCTCTGCCTGAATGTTAATTATTCCACCTTTACCCACGACAGGCTGCCCGCCAAAGTCTGTTTCTTTCTCATCCTCTTTGACAGAAAAGCTGCTAAAAGTGAGCTTACTTTCGTTATTTACTGTCTCAACCTGTTTTTTATTTAAATCATCAAGGTTCAGTTTAATGCTGAAATCGGCAAGCTCTTTCGTATAGATGGCATAAAGCTTGAACGTAAGCTGCTCTGGTTTGTTGATCAACGGCGCAAACGCGTGCCACCATTTCATACCCGATGCGTCTCCCAAACCACCCATACCATTATTGATGTTATTTTTTCGAATACTCAGGTTTTTATCGCTTATCTCATCCCATGCTGCTACCACCTTGCCTTCTTGGTCAAGAAGCTCGTAAACGACCTTATATTCCTGGATTTCGTGAGCTAGCATGAAAGGCAAGAGTGGCTCACCTCTCTTAAACTCCTCCGTCAATCCGTTGGCGATGATGATTTCTTTCTTTTGCTGAGCTATCTCCGGAGTCAATTTGGTTGCCAGTGAGAGCAGCGTTAAGCTGGGAGCCAGATCTATTCTTTTCAAATCGATTATTAACCCTTGTGGGGTTGTATATTGCTTATTGATCTCTATCGTTTTCGTAACAGCCTTGGCTTTCACCATATCAATCGGGACATTCAATACCCAGTTTCCGATAATTTCACCAATATTGTTCCAGCTAAGCTCTACGGTCACTTCATCAGGCAGCTTCTTCTCTCCGGTGATCGCCTCTGTCAACGCCCGCTCTATCATCAACCGTTCGCCTTTCTTGCTCGTAGTCCATCCTCCCATGTTAGGGTCAATCAATGGATTCCCCATAGCGTCCTTGATAATAAACTGTAGGTCCCTCAATTTGTCCAAATCAATAGGATTTCCAGTTTGATCCTTGGCTTCACAGATGATGGCAATCCGCAGTGTATCGGCCAAAATTTCCTTTACCTCCAAGGTGATTCCTTGATCTGTCACTTTCAGATCCGACGGCTTTACAAAACCTTCGTTATAAGCATTTTTCATCCCTGGATCGACTTGCTCCGTGCTATTAAAAAAGCTCTTTACGTAGTCCGCAAAGGTAGGCGATACATAGGTACCGAGGGATATGACTACGGCCAATCCGACGACGGCTATCGTGATTTTTTTCATAATATCAAGGCTCCTTCTTTTCCAATTGATTAGTTTAGATGCATTTTTCACAACTTCAGCGAGATTCGTTTCTTCCGAAGGCGTGTATGGTGTGAGCTGATCCATAATATTTTGCATGAACGCTTCATCCGATCCCTCTTCCTCCGATAAATCCTCAAAATCATCATGTTTACTTATCCATTGCTCCAAATTCAGCTGACAATCCTTGCAGCTTTCCAGATGTTTTTCAAACAGAATACTTTCAGATTGGGGAAGCCGGCCTTCCATATATGCGTTCAGAGGGTTAGTTTCCATACATTTCATACAAGGACTCCCCCCTTTCTCTTGATGCGTTCAGGCTTTTACGCAATTTCAATCGTGCGCGATGCAGACGCATTTGCACGGTGCTCACTGGGAGCGATAATTGCTCACCGATTTCCTCATAGCTCAGAAACTGCTGATGCCGCAGCACAAACACCGCACGTTGATCTGGATCCAGCTCCTCAATCAACTTTTCCAGAGAAGCTTTACGTTCTTTTTCCAGATAACTGGTTTCCGGCGTATCACGATGGGCGATTTCCAAGTCGAAATCGATTAAGCTGGGTGTACGCTTGCGTTTACGAAGCTCGTCGACAGACCGATTGGCGGTGATTCGATATAACCAGGCAGAAAAGCTGAACTCAGGCTTATATTCCTGTAAATGGTTGTAGGCTTTAATAAAAATCTCTTGGGCAATATCCTGTGTGTCAGGCGATGGGCCGAGCATTTTTCGAAGAAGGGAAAATACCCGTCCCTTGTATTTATCAATAATTAGGGCAAAAGCCTGCTTATCTCCGCTAAGTATGCGATCTATAGTTTCCTGGTCTTCCTGCATTTTCGCCCTCCTATCCAAAAAGATATGCTGCGCAGCATGAGTTCTTTTTGTCCTTACACTTAAGTATGACGAAGTTAAAAGGAAAAACTTTCTTATTCCCAAAAAATTTTCGTGCAGTTATACTGCAGGCCACTGCTCGACTAATCATCCAGTTTGTACAGGGCACATTGATACACGCGGCCAGCTGCTCAACAGGCATATAAATACAAAAAAGCCACTCCGAGGAGTGGCTTGAACTTTAAAGTAATGGCGTACCCGAGAGGGATCGAACCTCCGACCTACAGTTTAGGAAACTATCGCTCTATCCTACTGAGCTACGGGCACGCGGTAACTAATATTGTACCACAAAGCATCCTCAGAAAAAAGTCTCAGTCCAAACTTGTTTGAACCAGTTTCACCACCTATATCGAATTGATTTACGATTACATCAAAGTAACTAACGCAGTTTATCTTAACTACTTATATCTTATGGAAATACTTGGTACAATAGATTAAGCTGTATATCATCTTCACCTGCTTCTATTGTATTGAATACAGCTTAAATCACGATCTATTGGAGGCGAATTTAGAATATGACAATTCCACATCGTCAATTAGGCTCGACTGGCCTTTCTGTTAGCGCTATCGGAATGGGAGGTATGCCTTTATCGATCAGCGGTAGACCTTCAGAAGAAGAAGGCATCAAGACCATACATACTGCGCTCGAACAAGGGATTACCTTTTTTGATACAGCCAATGCTTACTGCTTGAATAACGATGATTTTGGGCATAATGAACGATTGTTGGCCAAAGCCTTGCAGCAGCATCCCCAAGCGATAGTTGCCACCAAAGGTGGCCTTACACGCCCTGATGGACGCTGGGAACCGAACGGTCATCCGGACTACTTGCGTCAAGCTTGCGAGGATAGTCTATTGGCACTCGGTTTGGATTCAATCGTATTGTATCAATTCCATCGTCCCGATCCCGCAGTTCCTTTTGCAGAATCTCTTGGCGCGTTGGCTGAATTGCAACAGGAAGGCAAGCTGATTCACGCTGGGCTTTCTAATGTGTCTGTAGCCCATCTGGAGGAGGCCAAAGGGATCATTGAAGTTGCCAGCGTACAAAACCGAATGAATCTGTTTGATCATTCATCAATTGATGTTCTCAAATACTGCGAGGCCAATCAAATCGCCTTTTTACCCTATAGCCCGCTTAATGGTATTAGCAAAGCAGGCCAGATCGGCAGCAATCCCGTCCTTTCTCGTATAGCAAATAAATATGAGGTGTCTGCTCAACAGGTTGCTCTAGCCTGGCTTTTGCAGCTTTCTCCTGTGATTATTCCGATACCGGGTGCAAGTCGTGGCAGCAGCATTGCCAATAGCGCCAAAGCTGCCGGAGTTATTTTGTCCGCAGAGGATATGGCAGAACTGAATACAATCGGACAGCAGCAGGCATAGATCTTAGATTCCATTTCAACCTATATTAGCGCTTATTATTATCATGTCAGCGACAAGAAGACACCTTAATCCGTGTCTTCTTTTTATTTATAGAAACGTACAGTCTCTCATATATCAATTGACAATGATAATCCTTATCAATAAAATATTAGATATTCATTACCACTTATGAAGGATGTGTCATTCATGTTAATTGAAACCATAACCATAATTGTAAAAGAGGGTACCTCCGATAAAGTTGTTGATCGCTTCAGTCAAGAAGGAGCCGTCGAAAAGTCTCCCGGGTTCATCGATTTAAGCATTCTGGTGAAAAAAGTGAGACGTGGCGATGAAGAGGTTATCATCATGATTCGTTGGGAATCAGAAGAAGCCTGGAAAACATGGGAAACTAGTGAGGTCCATCTGGAAGGTCATAGGAAAAGCAGAGGCCAGCCTAAACCAGATCATATTATAAGCTCTAACCACAGCATGTATGAAATAAGGGCAGTTAAAACCGCTATTTAGTATGTGACCTCGATCCTAAAGACCTCATTAATTTATATTTTCTTTTTAAATTCTTCATGGTAGAATGAGGAAACTATACGAATGAGGTGTGGTGACATGTCAGATGTTTGTCGGTTCTATGTAGTTTATAATGATTTCACGATCACCATTTGTTCGGTTTTTGATGACGTTTGTGAAGAACTGGCTGTCGGGGGTACCATTTATGGATATACCGATAATGAAGATGTTGCCCACAGCATGATGATGGAGTGTTACCAGCATTTATCTACAAATAACATGTAACAAATGATATGTAAGAGGTTAGCCTTTCCTTTTGTCGGTTTAATCGAACAATCCAACATGCCGTCGACCTTATCACCTTTTTTGCGTACAAGCGTGTAGGATAAAAGACTGTTGAGCAGCCTCAACAGTCTTTTTTGTATACCTGGCACCTAAGTTACTGTGTCTTAACTAGCCTTCACCATGATTATGTCGGGAATGGTTTGCCTGCTTCACTTTTTTAGAGCCTGCTAAAGGCTTGTTCGGCTGGTGGTCAACATTTTCCCCTCGGTCACCGCTGGGCGATTGGACCGGTTGTGCAATATTTTTTGGCATACCTATGCCTCCTTCTTAATGATGAGTTACAGCATGCAGTTGCTGCGCACATTCATGAATATGACGTACGTAATCCTCAATCAGTGTTTGAATAATTTCAGTCTGCTCATTGACATGGACTCCGTCCTGCTCAACATCAATAAACTCTACCTTAACCTCTCTGGAGTCCTTGTACACGCATTTAAAATCAAAACTATACAAAGATCGACCTTCTGTCTGAATATTCACCCACAGGGCATTTGCGTCCGCCTCATCGGCTTTAACCTCTACACGGTCCGATAAGTTCAATACAGTAGGCATCGCGTCTGACCATGCCTTCACCAATTGAGTTTGGTCTATAGCCAAGCTTTCCGTCTTTATCATCTATTGAACACCTCCACACCCTTTAAGGTGCGATATACCGCAATATTATATACCCGCATACATAAGCCAATAAAAGACATTAAATTAAAAAAGCCGCATACCCTTTTTAAAAGGATACACGACTGTGAACAGCTATGTAAAACGGGAAGGGGTATTCTCTTTTCATTCAAGGCATCTAAGTGCGTTTTGCTGCCTAGCATTTTGGCTCTTATCACTAAATCCATACCATTTAAATAAAATGGCGGAGAGGGTGGGATTCGAACCCACGGAGACCTCACGACCTCGGCGGTTTTCAAGACCGCTGCCTTAAACCACTCGACCACCTCTCCAGGTGACAAAAAGCATTGTATCACAGAACAGCATCAATTATCAAGCTTTTCTCACTAATTATTTGCTGATCTTGGTGAGATTATTCATATAAGGTCTTAGTACGTCCGGAATGGTCACACTTCCGTCCTCTTGTTGATAGTTTTCCAGTATAGCTGCAACCGTACGACCTAATGCGAGACCCGATCCATTCAAGGTATGAACGAACTCCGGCTTCGCTTTCGCATCACGGCGGAAGCGAATATTCGCACGTCTTGCCTGGAAATCCTCAAAATTACTGCAGGACGAAATTTCACGATACATCCCGCTGTTTGGCAGCCATACTTCCAAGTCATACGTTTTCGCCGAAGAGAAGCCCAGATCAGCCGTACACAGGTCCAGTACACGATAAGGAAGGCCAAGCAGCTGCAGTACCTTTTCGGCATCAGCAGTCAGCTTTTCCAGCTCGTCGTAGGACTGCTCTGGTGCCGTAAGCTTGACCAGCTCAACCTTATTGAATTGATGCTGACGAATCAGGCCGCGGGTATCCCTACCAGCAGAACCGGCTTCTGAACGAAAGCATGCACTGAAGGCGACGAATTTTTGCGGCAAATGCTCATACGTCAAAATATCATCACGATAAAAATTCGTTACTGGAACCTCTGCAGTCGGAATCAGAAAATAATCCGTGCCTCCCAGCTTAAATACATCTTCCTCAAATTTGGGAAGCTGTCCGGTTCCAGTCAAGCTGTCGCGGTTTACAATGTACGGTGGCAGCATTTCCTCGTACCCATGCTGATCACTGTGCAGATCCATCATAAAATTGATTAGAGCCCGTTCCAGACGCGCCCCAAGGCCTTTATAAAAAACAAACCTCGAGCCGGTTACTTTCGCAGCAGCCTCAAAATCAAGAATTCCCAGCTGCTGTCCGATTTCCCAGTGAGCCTTAGGTTCAAAAGAGAATACAACGGGCTCGCCAACACGGCGAATTTCCACATTATCTTCCTCTGAGCTGCCAACAGGCACACTTGTGTTTGGAATATTCGGCATAGCCATGATGATTACGTTAAGATCCGCTTCCAATACACGAATCTCATCGTCCAACACCTTTATTCGATCGCCGACACCCTTCATTTCCTCAATTAGCGCATCTGCGTCCTGCTTGGCCTTTTTCAAAGCGGCAACTTCTTGAGAAACGACATTACGGCGATTCTTTAACTGTTCCACTTCCTGTAGCAGTTCTCTACGTTTCGAATCAAGGCCGGTAAAACGACTGATATCGTCCAGCGTTTTGCCGCGATTCTTCATCGCCTGCACTACGCGTTGTAAATCGGCTTCGGTTCGGAACAACTTCACATCTAACAAGGAGACCCCTCCTGCTTCGCTTCACGTACCATCTCGAGGAAATAAGCATGCATCCGTTCATCATCAGTCAGCTCAGGATGAAACGAAGCTGCCAATAGATGCCCTTGACGCGCAGCAACGATCTGATCGTGATAAGTAGCTAACACTTCAACGCCTTGGCCGACTTCGTTAATTAAAGGAGCCCGAATAAATACGGCACGAACATCGTCCGCGATTCCTTTAATAACCAGATTCGTTTCAAAGCTTTCACGCTGCCGTCCAAATGCATTTCGGGCTACCTTCATATCCATAAGCTCAAGATGAGCTTCCGGCTGCCCTTCGATTTCCTTGGCAATCACAATCAATCCAGCACAAGTACCAAAGATCGGCTTTTTTTGTTTCGAAAACGCACGCAGGCTATCGATAAAATCATACGTCCGCATCAGCTTGCCTATCGTTGTACTTTCACCACCGGGAATGATGATTCCATCCAATTCATCCAGCTGTTGAATGCTTTTCACAATAATGCCTTCTCCGCCGGCTTTTTCAATTAATCGTATATGCTCAGCTACTGCTCCTTGAAGAGCCAATACACCTATCTTCATCATTGTCACCTCTTAACCGATCCTTACCAGCCGCGTTCTTGCATACGTTGTGTCGCATCCAGCTTGGAAATTTCGATACCCTTCATTGGAGCACCCAGGTTCTTGGATACTTCTCTGATCAAGTCGTAATTCGTGTAATGCGTGGTCGCTTCCACGATCGCTTTGGCAAATTTCTCAGGATTCTCCGATTTGAAAATACCAGATCCTACAAAAATTCCATCTGCTCCCAAATGCATCATCAAAGCTGCATCCGCCGGAGTGGAAACACCACCTGCCGCAAAGTTAACGACTGGTAATTTACCTGTTTCATGAATTTGCAGCAATAGTTCATATGGTGCACCAATGTTTTTCGCTTCAGCGAACAGCTCATCCTTGGACATCGATTTCACCTTATTAATTTGACCAACAATCATCCGCATATGGCGAACAGCCTCTACAATATTACCCGTTCCCGGTTCGCCCTTCGTACGAAGCATCGACGCACCCTCAGTAATTCTACGTAAAGCTTCTCCAAGATCCCTTGCTCCGCATACGAAAGGAACCGTAAACTCTCTTTTGTTAATATGATAAACCTCATCAGCAGGCGTTAATACTTCACTCTCGTCAATATAATCGACACCCATGGATTCAAGGATCTTCGCCTCTACATAGTGTCCAATCCGCGCTTTAGCCATAACCGGAACCGTAACTACTTTCATTACTTCTTCCATAACGGTAGGATCAGCCATACGAGCTACGCCACCGGCAGCACGAATATCCGAAGGCACTCGCTCCAAAGCCATAACAGCGGAAGCTCCTGCTGCTTCAGCAATTTTTGCTTGCTCTGCATTCATGACGTCCATAATGACGCCGCCCTTTTGCATTTCTGCCATACCTTTTTTTACACGCGATGTACCTGTTTCCATTTCCGTTTCCTCCAAACATATATACGATAATTTTTAATAAATCCACAAACCACTAAACAATCATTTTACAGGAATACCATGGAATATACAATCCGTTAGCAGGTATTTCTTAAGACTTGGCGCCTGCCAGCATATCACTAAAGAAGCTGCCAATTGCTCTGAACATCAATCTGAACCAGCTCGCCTGTACCACATCCGCAGTAGCAATTAAATTCGTCGTCTTTTCGTACCCCTGGTAGTTTACTTTCACCGTTCCGAGTACATCACCTTTGGTGATCGGAGCAACAAGCTTGCTTTCATCCACGGCTGCAGCCGTAATCTTGAACTCTTCAGGAGCAGCTCCCTTTTTGGCAACCAACGAAACTTCCTCTTGAGTAGCAAGACCAACTTGCAGTTCTATGCCCTTTTTAATATTTACCACTTTTAACGAATCTATTTCCGAATTCGCTGCAAGCACCTGTTTCTTTTCAAAATTGTTAAATCCGTAATCCAGTACCTTACGTGTTTCCTCAAAACGCTTTGGTTCTTTGGGAGTTCCCATCACCACACTGATTAATCGGACCCCATTGCGCACTGCCGTACCTGTAAAGCAGTACCCTGCATCATCGGTAGACCCTGTTTTTAATCCATCCAGACCGGGATATGCATACTTCTTAAAATTCGTATTATCCTTATTTCCCTCCAGCATCCAGTTCCAATTTATCATTGGCGTTTTATCTTTTTCGCGAAATTTCTTCGATGGAATTTTGGTCGTCTCCAGAATCTCTGGATAATCTTTAATAAGATTATAAGCTATGAGTGCCGCATCTTTTGCCGTAAGCATGGTTTCGCCCTGTAATTCCTTGGGTGCATATTTGCCGAGATCAGCCCTTGATAATCCTGTTGCATTAATAAAATGGGCCTGATCCGATAATCCAAACTGCTTAGCTTTCTCGTTCATCATTTTCGCAAAATCTTCTTCCGTACTACCACTGATAAACTCTGCTAGTGCCACCGATGCATCATTCGCTGAATAGATCGACATCGCTGAGAACATATCTTTAAGACTAACTTGCTCTTTAAATGCCAAGAGATCCCCAGATCCGATGACATCTGCAGCATATTGACTCGTTGGAACCATATCATCCAATTTATGTTTACCGCTTTTTACTGACTCCATGACCAAATATTCCGTCATCATCTTCGACATACTTGCAGGGGGGAGCGCTGTGTCTGAATTAAACTCGTATAAAATTTGTCCTGTGGCAGCATCCATCAAAATAGCCGATTTGGCATCCAGCTTCAAATCAACCGCTTCGGCCGCCATCGCAGGCTGGGATTGGATCACCGACATCGAGCCTATTTGGACAAGCAGTGCAGTAGCCAACACCATCGACACGCGTCTTACCGACAATAACAACACTATCAACTCCTATTTTCATTCTACAAACACGTATTTCTTATTGTACCACAAGCCAACAAGCCTGTTCAAAAGCAAGAAGATGGCAGCCAGCAAGGCCCCATCTTCTCATAGCTTACTCATATTATGAATAGTTCGGAGCTTCCTTCGTAATTTGCACATCATGAGGATGGCTTTCCCGCAAGCCCGCACCTGTAATTTTGATAAAAGACGTTTCGTTAATCAATGCATCAATCGTGCTTGCCCCGCAATAACCCATGCCGGAACGTAATCCACCTATCAGTTGAAACACTGTATCTGCCAAGGGACCTTTATAAGCAACGCGTCCCTCAATACCTTCAGGAACCAGCTTACTTTCATTTTCTTGAAAATAACGATCCTTGCTGCCTTCTTTCATAGCACCCAAAGAACCCATACCTCTGTATACCTTAAATTTTCTGCCTTGATAAATTTCCGATTCACCAGGACTTTCATCTGTACCCGCAAACAGACTTCCGATCATCACAGCACTTGCTCCAGCTGCAATAGCCTTCGTAACGTCCCCAGAGTACTTAATTCCGCCGTCTGCGATAATAGGTACATTATATTCCCTGGCTACAGACGCGCAGTCGTAGATTGCCGTAATTTGTGGGACACCGATACCGGCAATAATTCGGGTTGTACAGATAGAACCTGGTCCGATTCCTACCTTAACCATCGAGGCTCCTGCTGCAATTAGATCTCTAGTCCCTTCCCCAGTAGCTACGTTACCCGCACATATAGGAAGAGTAGGGTATTGCTCACGAAGTTTTTTTACCGTTTGAAGAATATGAATATGATGACCATGTGCTGAATCCACGACGATCATATCAATTCCTGCTGTAACCAGCGCTTCTGCGCGTTCCATGACATCCTTGGATACTCCAACCGCAGCTCCTACAAGTAAACGCCCTTGCTTGTCCTTCGCAGAATTCGGGAATTGGATAGCTTTCTCAATATCCTTAATCGTAATAAGGCCCTTTAACGTATTATTCTCATCGACGATCGGCAGTTTTTCAATTTTATGCTTCTGCAAAATCCCCTCCGCCTGACTCAGCGTAGTTCCCACAGGAGCTGTTACCAAATTCTCACGTGTCATAACATCTCCAATCAAGATGGAGTAATCATGAACAAAACGAAGATCCCGATTGGTCAAAATACCTACCAATTTTTTATTCTCATCCACAACCGGAACTCCAGAAATGCGGTATTTAGCCATCAACTCTTCGGCATCATACACATGATGGTCTGCAGTCAAAGAAAAAGGATTCGTAATAACTCCACTTTCCGACCGTTTAACCCGATCCACTTCCTCTGCCTGCTGGGCAATGGACATATTTTTATGAATAATTCCAATTCCACCTTCTCTTGCTATGGCAATAGCCAACTTGGACTCCGTAACAGTATCCATAGCAGAGCTAAGTAGGGGAATATTCAGTTTAATGTTGTCAGCTAATTTTGTAGAAATATCAATCTCTTTTCCAAAAACCTCCGACTTTCTCGGTACTAGCAACACATCGTCAAAGGTTAAACCTTCTTTTTCAAATTTCGTATTCCACACAACCATAATCCTCCTTCAATTTTCGTAGCTGCCGTAATATATGATTGCAATATTATCAAAAGGGCTTTTTTCATGTCAAGTATATATTATGACAGTCCCTATAAGTAATATCAACACTTAATGCTTCTTCATTACTTACCTTATTTGAAAAGGTCATCAAAACTTCTTATTAGTATAGCCTAACAAGCTTAGAAATCATTAAATAAAAAAAACCTTTCCAGATTTTCATCCAAAAAGGTTTTTTATTACTGTGCTTGGCAACGTCCTACTCTCCCAGAACCCTGCGGTTCAAGTACCATTGGCGCTGAAGGGCTTAACGGTC
>NZ_MRTH01000150.1 GCF_001956045.1 Paenibacillus sp. FSL H7-0331
CAGCAACAAGCAACGTAGCCAAGTTGACCGTCAATGGGGCCGTGATTTCAGCACCTTTGGCGCCTACGGGGCTTACAGCAATAGCTGGGAATGGACAAATTGCGTTAACTTGGAACGGCGTATCAGATACAGTCGCTAACAGTGTCTATAAGGGAACAGCTTCCGGCACCTATGGATTAACCCCCGTAGTGACAGTGAGCGGAGCGACCTACAGCTACACGGCAACGGGGCTGACGAACGGTGTGACCTACTATTTCGCAGTAAAGGCGAGCAACGTGGGAGGAAATAGCAGCAACTACTCCAACGAAGTCAGCGCAACACCGATAGCCGCAACACCGAGCGCATCCAGTAATGCGAATCTGAGCAGTATGGCCGTATCCGGAATAACGCTCAGTCCATCGTTTGATCCAGGTACATTTTCCTACACAGCGAGCGTAGCGAACGGTGTAACGTTGGTGATAGTGACGCCAACAGTATCGGATAGCAACGCAAAAGTGAAGGTGAACGGGACAGCAGTGACGAGCGGACAAGCGTCGGGGGCGATCAACCTGAACGTGGGTAACACTCAGATCACCGTGGTAGTGACGGCTCAAGACGGAAAGACCATGCAGACATACACCGTGAACATGTCTAGAGCCGAAGCCATAACGGCCAGTTCTACTGCACCGATTCAGGTGACGACTAAACCTGTATCTATTACCGTCCCTGCGAGTGTAACGAATGCCGAGATTGTGGTTGCAACGACAATGGCAGGATCGAGCAAAGAAGCGATGCTCCCGTTAGTGGAAGTGCAAGCGGCTACCACTCTGGGCAATGTAAGTATAATGATTCCAGATGGAACGAAAATTACGGCTCCCGGCAATTGGGACGGCACGATCAAGCTCCCGCAAGTGCTAAGCAACAGCAGCGTAACGATCAATAATGG
>NZ_MRTH01000151.1 GCF_001956045.1 Paenibacillus sp. FSL H7-0331
CTAAACCAGCTAATAGTTGTCAAGATTTTTCTCTAAAAAACTTCTAATTTACGTGCTATACTAAAAATGAACATGCCAAATAAACTTCCCTAATTTTTAATTTGGAAAGTTATTGGTTATTTAGCTGGATGTAGTTTTTGAGCCGTATCTTGGAAATCTGTTTTGCTTTTTAGTAACGCATAGATCCAATGTAAAAGTTTGTTAACATAAGCGATGACCGCTACTCTAAAGGGTTTGCCATCATTTCGTTTCTTATCGTAAAATTCTCTTAATCTTTTATTGCGTGGGATCATTTCATCTGTCGTTTTCTTTTTACGAGCATCACGTATTCCACACCTTACAGCCATATATAATGCGTGTCTTAAGCTGCTAGATCCTCTTTTGGTAATTCGGTTAACTGAAGCTGTAAATTTGCCAGAGGCGTATACGCTAGGGTCTACTCCAGCGAAAGCGACCAGCTTTTTGGGGTGATTAAACCGATCGATTTCACCGATTTCGGAAATAATCGTTGCAGCGATTTTTTCTCCTATACCAGGGATAGATTGGAGAATTGTATATTCTTCCATTTCTTGGGCAAGGGCATCTATTTCGGCATCTAACTTGGATAGGTGCTCTTGGTATTGAAGGATTAACGTGATCAGGATCTCAAGATTAAAGATATGGCTTTGAAATAAGTTGTTCTGAAATGGGTTTCGGGATGCAGCATCTCTTAGCTTTTGCGCCCGTTCCTTCGCCCATTTATCAGAGCGACTTTTACATAGCGAAGCTATTTCATCCACCAATGTACATTCGCTGATGCTTAAAACCGACTTCGATGTTGGAAATTGTAATAGTGTTTTCAAGGACACTTTGGAATATAAGTCACCAAACACACCTACATATTCAGGAAATATTTGATCTAACACGG
>NZ_MRTH01000152.1 GCF_001956045.1 Paenibacillus sp. FSL H7-0331
GCTTTCGTACACTTGGGTTTCAGGGGACATCCTTCACAGCTTATGCTTCGGTAATGGCGATGCTCGATTTCGTATCCACTTTCGGTTTTCTCTTTGCTCGCTCTTCGAAAAATGAGGGTTTGCCCCGCAGCACATGTCCATGTGTCTGGTTCGGTGTTATACGTCCAGTTGTCGATTTTACTCATATCCTTTTGCCATGTCTTACTTTTCTCACGGTGGTAGGTACTGTATTTGACGATGGCTTCTACTTGATTTCGCTCTAAATAGTCGTAGTTTTCTTCGCCGCCGTATCCTGCATCGGCGATAACAGTAGCAGGTAGCTTACCAAAAGCAGACTTTACTTTTTCCAAATGAGGAATAAGACAGCGCGTATCGGTAGGTCGCTGGTGTACGCTGTAGCCGAGGATGAATTGATTTTCGGTGCCCATCTGCACATTGTAACCTGGCTTCAGCTGACCGTTTCGCATGTGATCTTCTTTCATCCGCATAAACGTAGCCTCTTTGTCGGTCTTGCTATAGCTGTTTCGGTTGCCTAAAATTCCTTGGTGAGTTTCATACCTTTGAAGGCGAGGGAGTAAGTCTTTGCGGAGCGCACGCACCGCTTTTTTCAGCGACTTGTCCTTGGGTTGTGCTTGCAGTCGTTCTTCCAATTGTTTGACAGCAGTCTCTAATTTTTCACTTGTCATTTCTGACACCTCGCCCCGTTCGCTCAAGTCTTGGCTGGCGTGTGACCGTTCTTCTTGATTCTCGGTTTCTTCAATGGTGGCAAACAGTGTCTGTACTTTCTCCTGGAGTTTGGCCTTGTGCTTCACGACCGCTTTACCCCAAACAAACGTATACCGATTGGCATTCGCTTCGATTTTGGTGCCGTCAACAAAGTAGTGTTCAAGTTGAACGTA
>NZ_MRTH01000153.1 GCF_001956045.1 Paenibacillus sp. FSL H7-0331
GGGAATGCCGCAATTTGAGCCATTCAGCAGAGATACTTCGTTTCATCAGCTTCCCTCCTCAGATTTCCTGCCGGGTTGCATGGCTACTTCCGGCGATATAGAACAGGACCGTCATCATCAGCGCGGTCATTACGATACCGGAGCCTACAGGCTGTACCATATAAGTGCCCGAAGAATTGGCGTATAGATAAGTAACCGGGCTGAGGTCCATATAATAAGACCAGATAAAGATATGTCTGGCAGCAGCAGGGAACAATCCGGCGGTCATTCCGATAAAGCCACCCAGCATGCCCAAGCACAGCGCAAAGGCCTGGTTCTTGATGGCCAGAGAAACCCATTGCTGAAGCGCCGTAACAGCGAGAGTCGTCAGCAGGGTACCGCCAATGAACATGATTAGCAATTCCATAGGAAAGGCGCCGGGAAAATCCTTTATCAGTCCGAACACGATCATAAATACGGTCTGTGCAAGGATGCCATACAGGAGCAGACTATTGGCGCAAATATACTTCGCTGCGTAGAGATGGCCGCGACTCACATTGGTAGAAACAAGCATTTTCCAGGTGGCACCCTTATGCTCCATATCACAAATCCGCGAAACAACGATGGCCGATATAATCGGCGTAAAAAGTCCGTTCATGGAGGATATACTGAAAATGACAGATTCCCAGACAGCGTGATCCGGATTACGGGTAATGGACAGGCTGATGGACATGAATGCCCACAGCATCTCTACGACAAGAAATAATATCATCATGATCCCTATTTTTTTGCGACGGATTTTGAAGTATTCCAGTCCTAATGTTTGGATCACAAGCTCCGCTCCTTTCCCGTCAGCTCCAGGAAAATATCCTCCAAGCTTTTCTTCCGCTCCTCGATCCGAGTG
>NZ_MRTH01000154.1 GCF_001956045.1 Paenibacillus sp. FSL H7-0331
ACTGTTATACAGGACAACGAAATCCTGCGAATGAGTGAGTATATGTGAGATAAACCCTTAAAACCGAGGGACGGGCAGAATAATGTAGCGAAACATTAAGTAGTTGGCAACGTATAGAGTTATACCTACATCTTTTGGAAAGTCGTTGTACGAGGCGAAAATGCCACAGCAGTAAAGCCTTGGAATGAAATTAAGAAGCGGAGTGATTATTTGAAAATGAAAGATGACGGAAATGGTTCTTTCATAGGCGTTGGAATTGCTTTTGGTGCCGCTTTTGGTGTCGCATTTGGAGCCGTATTCGGTAATGTAGGTCTTGGAATTGTATTTGGAGCTTCATTTGGAATTGTAGTCGGATTAGCAGTCGGTATTTTTAGAAATAACAAAAATAAAGATCAGTAATTAAGGTGAACTATTCACCTAATTACTAGAAAAATCATTACTTCACAAACGGGTAACGATAGCATAATCATTGAACGGCTGCCGATGAATCGGCGGCCGTTTCTCAACTAACGGCCAGATTTGTTGAAAATTTAATTCCGGGTAAACCGTATCATACATAAGTAGGGCGAAAGTTAACATCGGTATCTTAAGGGGGTATTTAAGATTCTCTTAAGGATAATTTAGGTGTGATATTAAATGTAAAATGATAAAATATATCACAATTGATCTAGGCGTCTGCTGAAATATAGCAGTCGCGGCTCATCATGTAGCAGTCAAAACCTCGCTAGAAGAACAAAAACGCCTTCTGATCCACTTTCGCATTCTTAATTGAAAGTTATATAAGGAGTTCCGTAAGTGACATTGGATCGGCTACAGTAAATTGGACAGAAAAAATAGGGGCTAGTAGAATGAAAACATCAGACAGGAGCGAATCTACGAT
>NZ_MRTH01000155.1 GCF_001956045.1 Paenibacillus sp. FSL H7-0331
CGGCCGCTGTATTCCAAAGTGATGAAATCCTGCGAATGAATGAGTATTCGTTAGATAAATCCTTAATACTGAGGGACGAGGAACGAGAGTGCAGGAGTTGCTTGTAGAGGCTCCTTTTTTATTTCCGTTGAAGTTACGGGCAGTTTTGTTCAATTAGTTACTGATTTAAGGAAAACAAAAAATATGCTAATATATCTTAATGTCTACTTTGAGACGAGGTGATGGAGATGGGAATTGATGAACCCATAAATGTAGTTCCATACAATGAACAATGGACGGTTTTATTTGAGAATGAGAAATCAATTCTTTCAATTATTTTTAAAGAAACTGCTTTGGAAATTCAGCATTTTGGTAGCACATCAGTTCCAGGGATGTTAGCTAAACCAATTATTGATATATTAATTGGTGTCAGAACACTTGAACTTGATAGTTCTACAACTGTTTCATTAGAACAAATTGGTTATGAGGGTTTCGGTGAAGCTGGAGTAAAGGGAAGACTGTATTTCCGAAAACGAAAGGAACATGCATATAATCTTGCCATCGTTGTATGGAATGGTGAACAATGGGTTAACAACATTCTAATTCGGAATTACCTAAGAGAGAATCCAGACATAGCTAAACAATATTCAGATCGGAAACTGAGTTCACTTAATAAAGGAATTACAACACTTCTTGCCTATTCTGATGAAAAAGCTGATTACGTACACAGCTTGCTGGAACGAGCAAGGCAAAGGGATGGAAAATAGATACAATTAAAGGGATTAATTAAAATGATTATATAAAACGCAATTAAGATTATAACCTAACGAGCAGTCGATCAATCGTCTTCAATGGAAGCTTATTGATTCGCTG
>NZ_MRTH01000156.1 GCF_001956045.1 Paenibacillus sp. FSL H7-0331
CCGACACCCTTGCCTTCAGCTAACAGTTCCTACTGCCAAGCCTGTAGTGGACTTTCACCACCTAGTTATCGCCCATGCCGGGCGCACATAACGAAACGCGCTCTGCCTCCAAAGGACAGCAGAGCGCGTTTTGCCTTGGATGAAAGAGCAATCGATCTTCGTTTGTTCTGTTCCCTATCCATTGTTGTTATTGTGCTCTATCGATAGACGATAGCATCACGACATGACGGCAACCGGTCGCGCGATCGGTTGCTGTCGTTCGTTGAAGTAACGGGCAGATAGTGGGACAAACAAGCTGAACTATATAAATACACAAGAGGGTCTGCGCTTCTATCATGGATTATAATTAATTAGTAACATGAAAATGAAATAATTTCTCTTAAATTAACTGTATAAGGATTCCATCTTCCTCCGAAAAATCTATATCCTAAAATCGATGTCCTTCCGACAAAAGTCAGATAGAACCAAAAGCTATCTCCATTATTGAGCCATATGAACGTGTATTGATCCAAACAACCAGAAATTGTCCCAAGGTCAACAGCATATGGAGACATTTGAGGTACATATGAGGGTGGAGGAGAAGTTGGTCCTTGCTGCGGTATAAATCCCATTTGATTTATTCACTCCTTATTAATTGGGCTTCTAACTCAGTGTATGCCGAGATAAAAATTAGGGATTGGATATACGCCCATATCTATCTCGTAAATAAGAATGGAATAGTTTTTGTGTTCTGAATTCCCATCATTTCTGCATTAAAGCCACTTGCTGAAAGTAGCTTTTCTCATGGATAATAATGCAATACGTGAGGAAATTTCATTGCGGTTCACAGTAGGCGATATATTCGAAATTAGG
>NZ_MRTH01000157.1 GCF_001956045.1 Paenibacillus sp. FSL H7-0331
AACCCGGCAGGAAATCTGAGGAGGGAAGCTGATGAAACGAAGTATCTCTGCTGAATGGCTCAAATTGCGGCATTCCCGGATCGGTATTGTACTCGCTGTACTTCCTATCATAAGCTTGCTGATTGGATGTGCGAATTATTATTTTAACCGAGGCGTCCTGCAGAATGGCTGGTACAGCCTGTGGACCCAGGTCAGCCTGCTGTACGGCGAGTTTCTCCTGCCCATCCTGATTGCTATCTGCTGTGCTTATGTATGCAGGCTGGAGCATCTGAACCGGAATTGGAATATGATGATGACCGCTCCTGTATCGGTCGCAAGCGTGTTTCTTGCCAAATTGCTTGTTGTCAGCATCTTGATCTTGTTCGCGCAAGCGCTGTTCATGGGACTGTACTGGCTTGCTGGTACCTTGTTCTCCTTAGGGACTTTCCCAGTAGAGACTATTGGCTGTGGACGATACGTGGATGGTATGCTTCTCTGTCCATTACCGCACTACAACTCGGACTGTCGCTGCGGACCCGCAGCTTCGCAACGCCTATCGGCATTAGCCTGTGCGCAGTCTTTATCGGTCTGGGCATGTATACTGCCAAGCTGGGCATTTTTTTTCCGTTCTCGCTGCTCACTATTGGCATGAGCGTGCTGAACCAGGATAAACTGACTTACGTACAGAACATTCTGTTTTGGGTGGTGAATATGGCTTTAATTATTATTTTTGCGTCGATGTCTATTCGCCGGTTGAAGAACAAAGATATGGTCTCATCCTGATTGGGCTTAGGAGGAATTATTGATGAAAAAAATATTGCTGGTGCTCGGGCTCATTATCGTGATTGGGGCATGCTTGTGTATATTCT
>NZ_MRTH01000158.1 GCF_001956045.1 Paenibacillus sp. FSL H7-0331
GACAATTATAGATCGCCTATGCCTTCGCTTAGAAAGCGACCAAATTACTGAACAATTTTAGTTCAACTTATATAGATCTATTTCTCCCGATCAAGTGCGTTCGACAACTCTCTACTTGCAAGTACTTCCGAAGCTTCAACGCAATTTCGGTCTTTCTATACTGTAGGTCATAAGCTTTTATTTCTTGTTTAAATTGGCTTCTATGATCTTCTTTTAAAGTAACCAAATTTTTATGTAGTCTAAAAACATATGGTTCATGTTTGCAAGCAAGATCATCACCGGCAGAAAACCATTGTAGATTAAACATAATTTAGATCCCCTTTTTCGCCCTTGTTATATTATTCCAATTTTCCCCAAAATCACTATTTTCAACCTTGGCTTTGAATGATGCCATCGTAGAAAAAAGAATACCTTTCAACTTCTGGACCTTACAGATAGAGGTCCGGATTGAGAACGCAAAAAAGGGAACGGCGCTGCCACCGTTCTTTACCACTAAATCTATGATTTCCGTCTAACTAGAGTTGTACGTAATTTATGTGACCACTAAAAATGCCACTTCGTCTGTTGTTTGTCTATATTGTTACACATTATATTATTGTATTATTTTCCTACCCATTTTACCACGCTCTACTGCCCCGTTACTTGAATGAACAAAAAAGAGCTGCCACGAGGCAAGCTCTCTTCACTATCTGTGTTTTCAATGATTCTAAAACTTCCGTTTATGATACGGAAGACCCTCGCCTTCTTCGCAATACTGTTTAAGACTGTACAAAAAAATAGCCCAGTTATAATTACATACGCGATAAAA
>NZ_MRTH01000159.1 GCF_001956045.1 Paenibacillus sp. FSL H7-0331
AATATAAACTAATCGTGGACTGCGATACGGTCAATGATGTCAACGACCAAGGGCAGTTGTCTAATATGGCGCATAAAACAAAGCAGGTTTTTCGTGATCAAAAAACTACAATTGTCGCCGATACAGGCTATTATAATTACCTTGAAATCATCGACGTTGTCGACGAAAGCACAGAACTCTTAATTAAGCCGCAAAAGGGAAAGCAAAACAAAGTGGCAAGTGGATTTGATAAAGCGAACTTTAAATATGATTCCATAAACGATAGATATATTTGCCCGTTGGGTTATGAATTACCTTTCCAATGGAATGGAAAACAAGATGGCAAAGAGTATAGGCGTTACACTTGCGAAGCCTTCGATTTTTGCGGACATAAAGAGTCCTGTACTTCTGCCAAAGGCGGAAGGGCGGTAACCAGGCTTAGTGACGAAGAAGTGATCGAACAGATTACCGAAAATACGCATAGACAAAGTAATATTTATAAGCAAAGAGGGCAAATTGTTGAGCACCCTTTCGGGACGATAAAACGTCACTGGGGCTATACATACTTTTTAACACGAGGGTTGGCTTCAGTAGGTACTGAGACCAATTTAATTTGTCTTGCCTATAATTTAAAGAGAATGATCAAAATAATAGGCGTGAAAGAGCTCTTACGTCTCTTAAGAGACCGTGCTCCTTTGATATTAAATATGCATAACGTTTATTTGAGCAAAATAGCATGAATCCACGTTTTAAAGAGTACTTAGCAATCAGTTGTTAGACAGTCTGACGTACC
>NZ_MRTH01000015.1 GCF_001956045.1 Paenibacillus sp. FSL H7-0331
TTCTCACCGGCTAATGCTAATTTTAACGCAAAAAATGAGGTTAACCAGATTTAGCTGGTTAACCTCATAATACGAAACCTATTTTAACGATAGAGCTACAGTTTATATAGTCTTTTGGCATTTTCATAGAAAATCTTTTTTCTTGCTTCAAGGCTCAGACGTTTGAGAATCGCATCCGGGGCATCAAAGTCCCAGTGGGGATAGTCGCTGGAAAACATCAAAATATTTTCCGCATCCATCATGTCAAACAATCTGATCAAATCTTTGGGATTATCCGGCTCTTCAATCGGCTGTGTGGAAAGGAAACAATGGTCGCGAATGTACTCACTTGGCAATCGTGTCAACCACGGCACCTGGGCCCGCAAAGCTTTGTAGTTTTTGTCCAGCCTCCACATCAGATGGGGCAGCCAGGCAATCCCCCCTTCCAGCAGTACCAATTTCAAATTTGGGAACTTCACAAACACTCCTTCACAAACAACACTGGTCAATTGTGCCATAAACATCTGGGACAAATTCGTGTGCCATTCGATATATCGGGTAGGATAACCAGCTGAAGTCGGGGCGCCGGTGCCACCTGTACCTTCGGTTCCGGGATGTACAGCTATTGGCAGTCCATGCCGCTCTGCCGCCTCATAGATCGGATGATACATGCGATGCCCCAGCGGTTCGCGGGTTGCACTGGAAATAATAACCTCGATAATATCCGGGTGTCCGGCGATACGGTCGATTTCACGCGCAGCGAGCAGAGGATCCCCTGTTGATACGACCATTGCCCCCTTGAATTTATCGCTCCGCGGAAGCCATTCCGCAATCAAATAATCGTTATATGCAGAAGCAATAGCTGCCGTAAAATCAGGATCATGTGTTGCTGAAATATTATAAAGAATACCGGTCAGAACGACATATTCCATATTGTACTCTTCCAGTAGTTGTTCGAGCATATAATCCGGGTCCGATCCTTCCACCCCTCCGCCTGGTGGCTTGGTGTCCTTACGCATTCCTCCGACTGGCGACCAGTACCCGCTCCCCATCATACCGATCCCGGAAGCAGCAACCCGGGTTTTCCAGGGCTCCGGTAAATAGGGAACCAGATCCTGCGGTTTTTTCAACTCATTATGCACGTCCACATCGATGACCTTCAATATTTCACTCACTTTCATGACCTCCCTTATGTCCTATGTTTATTGTAATCAAAGAGACAAGGGATCACGATAAGTGATTCAACAATTTATTGAGAGATTCTCCGATTAGTATGATAAAATGAAGTCATTGGGAGGGGAGCAGACTCGTGAAAATAACATCGGTTTTATTTGATTCTCAAATGGGCAAAAACTGGAGCATATCGAGGTCACCGACTAAATATGATATTTTACTGCTTGTTATCAACGGAAAAATCACTTATACCTTAGGGGATACCGTAATTCCTCTGCAGCGTGGAGACGGTCTGTTTATATCAGCGGGTACTATGCGATCTGCAGTCACGGACCCTACTGATCCCCATCAGATGTTTTCCGTACACTTCAACGATTCTACGGAAATTGATATACCTCTACTTGCTGGAGGAGACCACCGTTTTATTCGAACCATCAGCTTCGATTACCTGAAGCAGCGGTTTTCTTTGCTTTATGATTGCTGGATCGGGCAAATGCCGTGTTATGAAATTATTTCCAAGGGAATTATGCTGGAAATATTGGGGATCGTCCAACGGGAGCTTATGTCCAAGCAGCATCCCACGTCCAAGCAAAGCCTGGCTATGCACATTCAGCAATATATCGTCAAGCA
The DNA here is from genome assembly GCF_001956045.1 of Paenibacillus sp. FSL H7-0331. Next base: position 1,783 of record NZ_MRTH01000015.1, read on the forward strand.
CTACCGGGAGCCGATTCGTCTCAGTGAGCTTGCTCAACACGTTGACCGGACTCCGAATTACATTTCAAGTGTATTTAAAGAAGTAACAGGCCGCACACCGGTCGAATACCTGCATCAGGTGCGTATTACCTCTGCCCGCGAGATGCTGCTTAATACCGATATGACAATCAAGGAGATTTCCGATTATCTCGGTTATTGCGATCAAACTTACTTTAATTATATTTACAAAAAAAATATAGGCTATCCTCCAACATCTACGCCCAAGCGTGGCATGAAGCAGGCAGCGGAATAAAAGCAGCTGTTCAATGGAGGCCAAATAGAAAAACTATCCTTGTCTAAACCCATACGTTGGCGCGTTGGCGAGGACATGGGTATGGGGTTCCAGCCGTTGTTGAAGTCGTGTTCCGTGGATTAGACTAGGCGGTGGGAACACGACTTCAACAACGGCCCGTAAACTTTCCACCCCACACCCATGTCCTCTGTTCATCCTTGTTTGCTATCTGCCACTTCTAAGCTCTAAGAGCCGATACGGTACTCACCTCATCATGTTTAAGAAAGACCGTCCAGCAAGGTCGCGGACGGTCCTTTCGTGTATATATTCATACGCTTACGCACGAAACTCCAAGTGAATAAGCTTATTTCCCATAAGTGCGCTTGTAGGCTGCATTGTACATTTTCAGCAGATCGTCCACGCCCTGTTTCTTCGACTGGTCAATAAATTCGGCAACGGTTTGATCATTGATCGGTGTTTTTCCACTGACAAATTCGGTTAGCTTCTGATCAAAATATTTGTTCAGGTTGTTCAGCTTCGATTTTTCGATTTCCTGCTCATCCGCATTTTTAACGATCGATTTGGGTGCGTCAATAATAAATTTGGCATAGGAAGCATTGATTTCCTTGTTTTTGGCGTCCAGACCTCTTTCCCATGCAGCACGTGCTATCGCGTTATTGATCGAGACGTTAGGAAACCACACGCCCCAATCACGGCGCAATGGAACATAGGGACTGGTACCGAACTCTTCCATGTATCTGGGCTTGCCATCTACCAGTTTATAGGTTTTGTTCAAGATGCCGAGCGACATCAAATTCGTGCCTTCCTCGCTGTATAAATAATCCATAAATTTGATCGCCGCATCTTTGTCTTTTACATTAGCTGAAATCGCAAGGCCGCTTGTACCGACGGCAGGCCGTGCGTACTGATAATTTTTGACACCTTCGGCAGCGAATTGCGGGATGACATTCATATCAAAATCTTTATTGTTGGGGTTGGCTTTACGGGCTTTCTCAATTAACGGGTCCATGTCAGCCTTCCAGAAGTAGGTAACCATCGATTTTCCCGTCAGCAGCCGCTCTTCCCATTGGGCTGTAGTCAACAGCGCGAACTCCGGTTCGAGCAGCTTCTCGGCATACAGCTTATTCATGTACACCAACGAATCCTTGAACCCTTTATGATACCCGGCGAACTCATATTGACCGCCGCTTCCTGGTGTTTCGTTAATGAATCCTTCGACGCCTGTGAATGCTCTTAAGAATACCGTAAAGATCCCGGTCAGGTTAGGGCTGCTGACAGGTGTGCGAAATGTGAGCGGATACGAATCCGGGTGTTTTTCTTTTAACGCTTTCAGATATTGGTAGAACTCATCCACAGTAGTCGGCGCCTTCAAGCCGTATTTGTCCTGCAAATCCTTTCGAACGTACCAGGCGTAGTTAAAGCCTTTCGTGCTGGGATCACTTTCCAATACAGGCATGGAATAATATCCGCCATTCGCTGCTGTCGCCTGAGCCTTCGCTTCCGGGTTATTGTCAAAAAACTTCTTGATATTCGGCGCTTTGTCCAAATAGTCTTTTAAATTCAGGAACACCTTCTCCGGTCCAAAATCCCTTCCATCCTGATTAGGCACAAGTATAAAGTCGGTGACTGTATTCGTCGCAATCATTATTTTTCTTTTTTCCGGGAGTGCTTCCTCACTGATCACCTGAAAATCAATTTTGGCGCCCGTTTTCTTCTCAATTTCCTTGAAGGTTTCCCAATCCTGCTTAACCGGTCCCTCCACGCGATTAGCTGCCAACCATGTGAACGTTACCGCTTTGGGCTGCTGGCTTGCCGCTGGGGCTGGCGTTGTCGCTGATGGCGGCGCCGTTGTGCCACCTGTATCCTTTGCTGGCGTTGAAGTGCCAGCACTGGGTCCCCCGCTGCTACAGCCGGCAATCATGCCGCCAAACATAATAGCTGTAAGCGTCGCTGCATATGCTCTCTTTTTCACCCTAATACCTCCCTTAATGGTTCATATATAGGAACAGATTCCAGGGGAATCTATGGCTATCTAGCCTTTCACGCCGCCAATCATGCTGCCCTGCACAAAATATTTTTGGATAAAGGGATACACGCACAGGATCGGCAATGTCGCGATTACGATCAATGCATATTTCAACGATTCGATATAACTTTGATCACCCTCACCCTGCGGGTTGTTGCCGGCTATAAGGACACTGCGAAGCATAATCTGCAGCGGATGCATCTTGCCGTTATTCAAATACAGCAGTGCATCAAAAAAAGCATTCCACTGATTGACGGCTGTAAATAATCCGATCGTCATCATGACCGGCAGCGATAAAGGAACAACGACTCTCAGCAGCACCTGCATGGAGCCGCAGCCGTCCATAATCGCTGCATCCTCAATCTCCTCCGGTAGCCCTTCAAAAAACGTCCTCATAATGAACAAGTGCCAGGTGCTAATCAAGGATGGCAGCACGATAGCCCAAATCGTATCCAACATGTTTAATTGCTTGACAAGGAGAAATGTTGGAATCAGTCCTCCATTGAATACCAAAGTAAACGCGGCCAGTATCAGAATCCACTTTCTACCAATCAGCCACCTTTTGGCCAAGGGATACGCCATAGCAGAAGTTGCTATTAAAGTAAGAACGGTTTGCACCACGGTATAACGAATCGTGTTCCAATAGCTGATCCACAGGTTTTCATCGACGATAATTTTTTCATAAGCGCCAAAATTGATGCCTTTGGGCCACAGCAGAACCTGTCCGCTGGCAACCATCGCATTATCACTAATCGAGGCTGCAAATACAAACACCATCGGATATAACATGATCATAATGACGACTACCATGATCAGCGTATTGACGATATCAAACAGCTTGAAGCCAAAGCTTTTTCGTTTCATGCTGCCCCTCCTCTACCATAAACTGGTCTGCGAATATTTTTTCACAAGCCGATTGGCCGTAACGACTAATGTAAAGCCAATCACCGATTGAAACAGACCTACAGCTGAGGCGAAGCTGAAGTCGGCATTCAATACTCCTCTTCGATAGACGAAAGTATTGATCACATCGGACGTCTCGTAGTTCATCGGATTATAGAGCAGCAATATTTTTTGAAACCCGATCTCCATAAAATGGCCGAGACTGAGCACAAATAAAATCGTCATGACCGGAATCATCCCAATCAACGTAATATGACGTATTTGCTGCAGACGATTGGCACCGTCCATTCTGGCTGCTTCATACAAAGCGGGATCGATGCCGGCAATAGCCGCCAAATAGAGGATCGTCCCCCAACCGACCTTTTGCCATATTTCCGAACTGATATATATGGTTCTGAACCATTCGGGCAAGCCCAGAAACATGGTCGGCTCGATGCCAAACGCTTTATGCAGCAATATATTGACGATACCGGTAGACGGAGACAAGAAGATGACGAGAATTCCGGCGATCACCACCGTTGACAGGAAATGCGGCATGTAGCTGATGCTTTGCACGATTCGTTTGAATGTTTTATTTTTGATCTCATGAAGCAGCAAGGCCAGAATAACCGGAGTTGGAAAATGAAACAACAAATCGTAAATATTCAATAACACGGTATTGCGGATCAGCTTCCACGAATCAGGCGTATTATAAAAAAACTCAACAAAATGCGCCAGCCCGACAAACTTGCTCCCCAGCATGCCTTTTCCAATCGAATAGTTCTGAAACGCAATAATAATTCCGTACATCGGCACATACTTGAAAACAATATAATAGATGATGCCTGGGAGCATTAATAAATATAAGGCTTTATGTTTCATTAGATAACGTTTGGCACGTAAGCGCTTTCCAGTTGTGATTTGAGAAACGACGCGCTCACTCGTTCTTTTATTGACTCCGCTATTGGCTGACAAAGCACCCTCACTCCTTTTGTATTCACTTCACTCGGTACTTGATAACGCATACTCCTGACCTAAAGATAGGTGCTCTGGCAGCAGGCGTAAAGCGTGCATTTTTGTGCTATGTAGCTATTTGTGTATCTTACCCTTCTTATATCCTATTCCACGCTTCCCGCAAAAATAGCGACACATACAATTATAGCTACGTATAATGAGCCTGCCGATGTCGCTGAATACCAAAGACCCGCTCCCTGTCATTATGACAGTGAAACGGGCCACATGGAGTGATATGCCATTGTTATTGATGATGAATCGTTCGATATTTGCCGGGAGTAATACCTTCATATTTGCAAAAGGTTCGGATGAATGAAGTCCGTCCCAAATACCCGACTTTTTCAGAAATGACGTCGATGGTCATGTCGGTCTCAAGCAAATATCTTTTGGACATCATCAAGCGATGCTTTGTAATATATTCCACGTATTTTTCCCCAACTGTTTCCTTGAAGGTACGGCTAAAATGACTTACCGACATGTTTAATTGCTGAGCGAATTTCTCCACAGATAGTTCTTCTCCGTAATGTTGATGAATATAGTCCAATATTTCTGCAAATTGCGCGCTCCGGTCGCTTGGCTCCACCAATGGAAACATAATCGTATGGATATGCTCGAAGCATTGCTTGATTTCATCCCAGGTCGCACAGCGATTCAGCTTCTCGAACAAGCTGTAGTAAAAAGGAATGTTCAAGTCTTTACGTTCCGTCTCTACTGCGCGGATCCATGTATTCAACACGTCCGAGCATAATCCCTTTACCTGATAGGCACTTGCGTTTTTCACGACTGCCATATCCAACAGGTCGAAGACCGATTTCAGCAGCTTGGCATAATTCCGTGATTTGTATATATTAAAAATCCGATTGACTTCATCACTAGATAAAAAGCTGTCAAGCTGCGTTCGATCTTCCCAAGCATTCTCTTCACTTAAAATCTCCACTCTGGAGTGAAGGCTTTTATGCTGCAGCATGGCCAAGGCTGAATCATAGGACAAGTACAGCTCACCGATATCGTGAACTTTTTTCCCGATTCCAATCGCAGCTTTAAAATACGGATTAAATTGCTGTAGAATCAGCTCCACAACCTCTGATACCTCTTTAGGGCCCATATGTAAAAAAAGCGAATGCTGGACCACACACGCCAGCATATCCGGCTTCGTCTGGCATAGCCAAACGGTTCCTGATGCTGATTTGAGAATACGTTCCTTTAATTCCACCATCATAAACGTTTTGGACGTTTCCGAAATTTGCTCAAGTACCCATGAATAGTACTGGATTTCAATACACAGAACGGTTCGTGCTACATTCCGCTCGTAAACAAAATCGATCTCTCTGGCATATAATTCGATCGATAAATTGTCACGATATTCGCCGGACAGCATCTTCGCTATAAAATCCTCTTGTACAATCGGAGACATCCCACTCACCAATTCAGACAGCTCTTTATTCTCAGATATTAATAGCTTCGAGAACTGCTTAATAAAATCGTAGTCATTTCCTTTTTGCTGTACAGGTAAAACAGATTTACGAAGGTGCGACGTCAATCCGCTTTTGATTTCGAGGATCGGTTTGTATAACCTTTTACTTAAGTAATAAGAAACCAATCCACCTAGAACCAAAAAAAATCCGAGAAATACAAGGTTGAACATACGAATCCTGTGCGCTGGCTTCAATAAGGTTTCGAGATCGATCAGACTGACATAATACCACGTATCATTAAAGCGGGATTTTACATAAGATAACGCTTGCAACTGGTCGTCTGAATAAAGCGCTCCTTCGGAATGAGAACGGGCTGCGTCAAGCAGCTTTTGCGGATTAACAATGGATTCGCCAGCCCGAGTAATCACGTTACCCGTCACATCAACAATAGCGGTCCCTGCAACCCACTTCTCCTGAATACGAATATGCTTGCTAAGCTCACCCAGCTTCATGTTGACGATCAGATACACATCGGGATGATCACTATTGAATGGATAGCTCATCACTGCCGAAATGCTGGAGCTAGACGATACAATATCATTCGTGAACAGTATTTTTTGATGCAAGGTATATGGCTTTGTAAAATGCATCATTTTTTTACCGGAAAAGTTGTTCAGGTATTCTTTCTTTTCCTGATCACTGATCGGATAAAAATATTGAAAAAAATTTTCTTTGCTTGTCTCTGTGTTAAACCCTATAACAAGGTCGTATTTGGCAAAATAAAAGTAGGCGTTGGAGATGATATCGCCTGTATCCAGCGTATTTAACTGATCCATCAGATAATGGGTAATTTCATAATAGTCGGGGTCTTTGACAGGCTCGTCGAACAGCTTCATAGCGCTTTTAAGGTTAGAGGTACCCAGAAGATTAATCATGTTGGCCTGGAGAGAAGAAAAGGCGGTGTCGGTTTGGGTGGAGAAGTTGCGGATCGTGATGTTATTCGAATTCTCCGCCTCCTGCTCGATCAGCTTGACTACAAACACATAAGTAAATGTACTGGCTATAATAACGGGAATGAGAAAGAGAATAAAATAGCTTGCAAAAAACTGCCAAAACAACGCTATATTAAACGAGCGGGGGCCGAAAAACCGATTCACCTATCACACCAATCCCCTTCCAATTATTTGTATATTTCTATTTTCACACATCTGCTTAGGGGTTGGCAAGGTTCGAAATTAAATAAACATTCCCCGTGATAAACGACAAAATCCGCAGGGAATGTTGGATTCGAGCATAGTTGGAATCACATTTACAGGTTATACAGCTTTCTGGCATTTTCGTAAAAGATTTTATGGCGTGCATCAGGATTCAGACGCTTCAATATTTCCATCGGAGCATCATTATCCCAATGCGGATAGTCACTGGAGAAAACAATGAAGTTTTCAGCGTCAATCATATTGAACAAATCGATTAGATGGTTCGGATTGTCGGGCTCCTCAATCGGTTGAGTAGAAAAGTAGCAATGATCGCGGATGTATTGGCTCGGCAGCCTCTTTAACCAAGGAACCTGAGCCCTTAGTGCTTTGTAGTTTTTATCCAAACGCCACATCAGATGCGGCAGCCAAGCCAGTCCACCCTCCAGCATGACAAATTTTAATTCGGGAAACTTCTCAAATACACCTTCGCATACGAGACTTATCGTATGGGCCATATAGTTCTGTGATAAACCAGTATGCCATTCCAGATAACGGGTCGGAATACCCGCCGCTGAAGCATAAGTTCCACCAGAGCCTTCAGCACCCGGATGTATGGACATGGGAAGGCCGTTGCGTACGGCCGCTTCATAGATCGGGTGGAATTGACGCTGACCGAGCCCTGCACGTTGGGCACTGCCCATGAGCACCTCCACGATGTCAGGATGTCCCCCAACCCGATCAATCTCCCTGGCAGCCAGCAGCGGGTCCTGACCAGCAACTAACATCGCCCCTTTAAACGACTTATGAACCGGCAGCCATTCCTTAATCAAATAATCATTGTATGCCGTACAAATAGCCGCCGCATAGTCAGGGTCGGGATTCACACATATATTCATCGCGTCACCCGTCAGGATCGCAAATTCGATATGATTCGGTTCGATCAAATTCTCTACCAAAAATTCCGGGTCCGAAGCAGCCGGCCCTCCGGTAGGAGGCATACAGTCCTTGCGGAACACACCTATGGGTGACCATATTCCATGCCATGGATTTCCAATGCCGCTGCCTGCAACACGCGATTTCCACGGCTCGGGCAAATATTCAACAAGGTCTGTCGGGGTTCTAAACGTGTTATGCACATCGGTATCAATGACTTTCTGCACTGAACTCATTTTCTAAAAGCCCCCTTACATTTGATACATACATTGTAAAATGCAGGGTGTTGATTTGCGATTAATAATACTACGTTATATTCAGTAATTCTACGATTTCAGGAAAAACCCCCTATCCGCGGATAAGGGGTTGGCCTAGAGGAGCTATATTTGCTTATTTGCCGCCATACGTCCGTTTATAGGCAGTGTTGTACATAGTAAGGATTTCATCCAATCCCAGCTTTTTTGTCTGGTCTACAAACTCTTTAATGGTATCATCATTGACCGGTGTCTTGCCAACAACGAATTCAGCCATTTTTTGGTCCATGTATTTGTCCAGATTACTCAGCTTCGATTTTTCAAGCTCCTGCTCTTCTTTAGTTTTTGCATAACCTCTTGGGGCTGGTACGATAATCGGTTCATAGGCCTCATTAACCTTCTTGGTCCTTGGGTTCAAAGCACTTTCCCAAGCTAACCGTGCAAGCGCAAAGTCGGAGCCAATACCAGGAAACCAAACACCGTAATCTTTGCGAAGTCCGTTAAATGGAGACGTGCCAAATGACTCCAGGTAGCGCGGTTTTCCATCCACCATCTGGTATGTTTTACCTTCAATCCCCAATGAAAGCAGCTTCTCACCTTCATCACCTATCAAAAAGTCAAGTAATTTGACTGCTGCTTCTTTATCTTTAACCTTATTGGAAAGGGCAATCCCGTTGACGTTAACGACTGAACGAGCGAATTGATAGTTTTTCACATTCGGAGCAGTGACCTGCATGAAACCTTCCATATTATACTCTGCATTTCCGCTTGCTTTGCGTGCCTTTTCAGCAATGTCTTCAATGTCGGCTTTCCAGACGAACGTAACGAACGATTTATTCGAAATTAGCCGCTCATCAAACTGCGCACGAGTTAACAACGAATATTCGGGATCAAGCAGCTTTTCGCTATACAATTTGTTCAAATATTGCAAGGTTTCCTTGAATCCTTTCTGATATCCAGCGAATGTATAGGTATCGTTATCAGGATTCAGGTTGATAAGTCCCTGAATGCCGGTAAACGCTCTCAGGAAAACCGTATACAGTCCCATCTTCTTCTCTGTTGCAGGCGGGAACATGGTCAATGGATAAGAATCTGGATTCTGTTGTTTAAGTCCCTTCAACACCTGATAGAATTCATCCATATTGGTCGGAACCTTAAGACCATATTTATCTAATAGATCCTTACGTAAATACCAGGCATGGTCAAATCCTTTGCCTCCAATATAGGAATCCAGATTCGGTACGGTGTAAATCCCACCATCCGCTGCGGTTGCAAGTGCTTTTGCCTCCGGATTTTCATCAAAATATTTTTTGATATTAGGTGCTTTGTCCAAGTACGTCTTCAGGTTCAGGAATACGCCTTCAGGACCTTGCTCACGCCCTTCCTGATTGGTGATGTGCATAATATCAGGTACAGAGTTTGTAGCGATCAGAATTTTTTTCTTCTCCTCCAAGGATGTAGCAGGTACAGCCTGAAACTCAATTTTGGCACCGGTTTTTTTCTCAATTTCCTTGAAAATTTCCCAATCTTGGCGAATCGGTCCTTCAATACGATCTCCAACCAACCATGTATAAGTAGCCGGTTTGATCGCACTGGTACCCCCATCTCCCGTTGCCTCAGGTTTGTTTCCAGCGCTGCTGCATCCTGCTACTACTCCCGTAAGCATTACTGAGGTAAGTGCCATCGCTATTGCTCTTTGTTTGTGCTTCATTACTTAAACCTCCCAATTATCGTTCGTTAACTTGTTTGTATATAGTAACAGATGAACAAACCATCTGCAGCTACCAACATTACCCTTAATTCAGCTGCCTTCCAGCAAAGATTAGCCTTTTACGCCGCCGATCATGCTGCCTTGTGTAAAGTATTTCTGCAAGAATGGATATACACAAAGGATGGGCAGTGTCGCAACCACGATCAAAGCGTATTTCACCGTTTCCATCGTTTGCAGATCACCCTCACCCTGAGCCGGATTGAGTCCCGCAATCAAATAATTACGAATCATAATTTGCAGCGGATACATCGTGTTATCACTTAAATAAATAAGTGCGTCGAAAAATGCATTCCATTGGCCTACTGCCGTAAACAAACCAATGGTCGCCATCACCGGCATGGAAAGTGGAATGACGATACGCAGCAGCACCTGAAAAGACCCACAACCATCCATAGTGGCCGCATCCTCGATTTCTTCGGGAAGAGCTTCGAAGAAGGTACGCATAATGAACAAATGCCATGTACTGATTAATGACGGAAGCACAATGGCCCAGATCGAATTTAATAAATCAAGCTGTTTGACGACGATAAAGGTCGGGATTAACCCACCATTAAACAGCATGGTGAAGGCGGCCATAAGTAATATCGTTTTTCGTAAAGGAAGCCATTTCTTGGCGAGCGGATACGCCATAGCTGAGGTTGCCAGCAGCGTCAACACCGTATGAACTACGGTAAACCTGATTGTATTCCAGTAGCTGACCCACAGCTGCTTATCTCCAAATATTCGCTCATAGGCGGCAAAGGTCAGTGATTTGGGCCAAAGAAATACTTTGCCGCCAGCTACCATTGCATTATCACTAATTGAAGCCGAGAACACATACACCATGGGATAAAGCATAATGATGATAAGGAAAACCATGAAAATCATATTAATCGTATCGAATATCGTGGATGCCAAGCTTTGTTTCAAACGCATGTTGGTCCTCCTTTCTACCACAGACTGGTCTCGGAATATTTACGGGCAACACGATTGGCAATGACGACCAGAATCAGGCCGATAGCCGATTGGAACAATCCGACGGCCGAAGCGAAGCTGAAATCTGCATCGAGAATCCCTCTTCTATATACAAAGGTGTTAATAACATCGGCAGTTTCATAATTTAACGGGTTATACAACAATATGATTTTGTGGAAGCCTATTTCCATAAAATGGCCCAGATTGAGTACAAACAAAATCACCATAACCGGAATCATGCCAACAAAAGTAATATGGCGAATTTGGTGATACCGATTAGCGCCATCCATCTTGGCCGCTTCATATAAGGCCGGATCTACTCCGGCGATGGCTGCCAGATACAGAATCGTTCCCCAGCCAATCTTTTGCCAAATCTCTGAGCCTACATAAATCGTTCGGAACCATTCGGGAATCCCAAGAAACATAATCGGTTCCGTACCCAGCCATTTTAGTGCAAAGTTAACAATACCGGTCGTCGGTGACAGGAAAATAACGAGTATGCCTGCGATAACCACCGTTGATAAGAAGTGCGGCATGTAGCTGATCGTCTGCACGAACCGTCTGAAATATTTGTTCTTAAGCTCATTAAACAGAAGTGCCAATATAATGGGAGCCGGAAAGTGAAACAACAGATCATAGGAGTTGAGCAGCACTGTATTGCGAATCAGCTTCCAGGAATCAGGCGTATTCACGAAAAACTCAACGAAGTGCTTCATTCCGACAAACTTGCTTCCAAAAACTCCTTTTCCCATGGAATAATCCTGAAACGCAATGACTACCCCATACATGGGCACATACTTGAAAATAATGTAATACAATATACCCGGCAGCATGAGCAGATACAGCGCCTTATGCTTCCTTGCTGTCTGCCAACCGGCTTTCCATTTACTTACCACCATCTCATCACGCTCCTGATGTTATCCAATCGGTTCCCGCGTGCTCTGCAAATCTTGCTATGATCTGTATCACACCGTTAACGCATAGCCACAGCATACGGATTATATGAACAGCTGTAAATCGCGCATTTTTTCGTATCGTCTTTTTTTGTCTGACAGTAAGGTTATACAAAAAAAGCCAGCCCAATGGCCGACTTTTCTGCACTTTTATTAACGTTATAGGCCCTTCCGCAAAAAAAGCTCATCTCACAAAAAACGCCTATTTTACATTTCTGTACTTGCCCGGTGTGATCCCTTCGTACTTGCGGAACATTCGGATAAATGCATTGCTGCCCAGATAACCTACCCGCTCCGCGATCTCTTCAATTTTCATGTCGGTTTCATTAAGCAGCTTCTTGGCCATGGATAATCGATACTTCGTTATATATTCCATATATTTCTCACCGACAGCTTCCTTGAACGTCCGGCTAAAGTGGCTTACCGACATATTCATTGTTCCGGCAAACCATTCTATCGATAGCTCCTCCTGGTAATGCTCGTTAATATATTGCACCACTTCCGCAAACTGATCGCTTCGATTCATGGAAGACGAAGCCTGGAACAGCAAGGAATGAATATGTTCGAAATGCTGCTTAAGCTCATCCCATGTCTGGCACCTGTTCAACGACTCGAATAATCCGGAATATAACGAAATGTTAAAATCATTGCGCCCTGTCTCTACGGCACGAATCCATGTATTGAGCACATCCGCGCACAAGCTTTTCATCTGCATCGCGCCTGCCTGCTTGCGTTGTCCCAATTCCAGCAGGTGAAGTGCGGATTGCAGCAGCCGTTCATACTCTTGCGCCTTGTACATATTCGCGATACGGTTCACTTCCTCGGACGACAGGAAGCTGTCCATCTGAGCCCGATCCTCCCAAGCATCGTCCTCGCTGCAGATTTCGACCTCTGCGTTCAGACTTTTTTGCTTTAGCATAGCCAGACCGTATTGATAGGAGCTATGAAGTTCGCCTATTTCCTGCACGGTCCTGCCGATCCCGATCGTCGATTTGAAATAAGTCATATACGGCTCCAGCACCCGCTTGATCTGCCTGGCTATCTCTGCTGCATCGGTGGAATTGTCCAGGTCATGATGCCATACACAGGCCAGTACATCTGCTCTTGTTTGGCTTAGCCACATTTGGTTGGATACCTGCTTCCCGATTTTCTCCTTCAGTTCAACAAGCAGGAACGACTTCGACGTCTCGGACAGCTGTTCCAGCACATGTGCATAATAATGATATTCAATAACCAGCACCGTACGTGCAGCTTTAATTTCGCAGGGGAAGGCGATCTCTTTGGAGTAATAATCAATCGACAGGTTATCTCTGTACTCACCTAACAGGATTTGGGTAATAAAATCCTCCTGTACGATAGGAAGCGCCCCTTTAACCCATTGAGACATCTCCTTATGCTCGGATATGAGCAATTTGGAAAATCGTTTAATCATATCGAAGTCATTGCCATCCTGCACAATCTCGACTCCATCAGGCGGAGTAAAGGATTGGTGAGCTTGCAAACGATTGCGAATTTCCAGGATCGGGGTATACAGACGCCTACTCAAATAATAAGACACACAGGCTCCGACCAGAAGAAAAAACAATACAAACACGATGCTCAGAATACGCAGCGTCTCAGCAGGCTTCAAAAGCGTTTTCAAATCAACCCAGCTGATATAGTACCAGGAAGAATCGTATTCGGATCTGACAAATGAAACGGCCTGTTGGTCATTATAAGCAGAGAACGCTCCTTCCGATTTGGCGAGGATAGCCTCATTCAGGGAGTTTAAGTTCAGCTCTGCTGTATCCGATTGGCTGATCACACTTCCGTCTGTATGAATGATCGCAGTCCGGGAAATCCATTTTTCCTGTGTCTGGATCAACCGCTCCAGCTTTTCCTTCTGAAAATGAACCTCAAAGTACACTTCGGGATTATCGGAGTTGAACGGATAACTCATCATAACCGAAACGTTGGAACCACGTGTTTGATTGTCACCTAAAACATTATTTCTAAGATTGGCAGGATACGGATCGGTGAAACGCATCATTTGTTTGCCCTTAAATTGAGCAATCAGCTTCGATGACTCCGATTCATCCAGAGAGTAATAATTTTTGAAATAAAATGATTTGTTCGTATAAATATTATTATCGATCACCAGATCGGCATTTGCGAAATAAAGGAAAGCACCTGATACGAGCGGCTCTGTGATGACGGAGTTTACCTGTGTCATCATCGCGTAAATCATCTCTGTTTGTTCCATATTGAGCTGGGACTTACCGGCATACTTCAGAATGCTTTTCATATTGGACGAGCTTAATAAATTGATCATATCCACTTGAAGAGAATGAAAGCTCGCGTCAGCCTGACGAGCATTGTTCTTCATAACGATGTAGCTCGATTGCTCTGCTTCCTTCTGGATCAGACTAACGACAAAAAGATTCGTAAACGCGCTTGCCAGAATGGCAGGAATAAGAATAAGCATAAAATATTTGGCAAAAAACTTCCAAAAAAGCTTATTATTGAACGATTTGAGCTTGAAGAGCAAGGACATCCGTGTTGTCATTCCTTCCTGAGTGAAGAACCCGTTGTACTATATTGCGGCGTCCGCCTTCTAATTATAACTGCAATTATTGAAAAGCGCGATTGGTAAACATACGGATTTTTGAGTGATTCTCCGATTTTGGGCATACAGAATACACATCTTGAACCTAAAAAACCACCTCAAATGAAGCCTCCGGCTTCCACTTGGGCAGTGGGGATGGAGGCTTCCTGACGTGGTTTATTTGAAGCTCTGTGATTAGGTAGATTTATTTATGTCATGTTAAATGGAATAGTTCAGCTCCGGTCGTATCCGCTTGAGGAATTGCTTGGTCCGCTCTTCCTTCGGATCGCTGAACAGCTCATTCGGCTTGCCTTCCTCGACAATTACGCCTTCATCCATAAATACAACATGGCCCGCAACGTCCTGCGCAAAGCCCATCTCATGAGTTACGATGATCATCGTAATTCCTTCCTTGGCAATTTTGCGAATGACTGACAGCACCTCGCCTACCAGCTCCGGGTCGAGCGCTGAGGTCGGCTCATCAAACAAAATCACCTCGGGGTTAAGCGCCAACGCCCGGGCGATGCCTACCCGCTGCTGCTGACCGCCGGATAATTGTGACGGATAAGCGTCCAGCTTGTGTTCAAGCCCTACTTTTTTCAACAGCTCGACGCTTAAATCTCTGGCTGCTTCCTTAGGAAGCTTCTTTACGACCAAGAGCCCTTCCATTACATTCTCCAGCGCGGTTTTATGCTTGAACAGATTATACTGCTGGAACACCATCGCCGACCTTTGGCGAAGCTGATGAATTTCCTTCTTGCCTGCACGCTTGCAGTCGATAGCGAAATCGCCGATGGTGATGCTGCCCTCGTCCGGCTTTTCAAGATAGTTCAAGCAGCGCAGCAGGGTGGTTTTACCCGAACCGCTGGGTCCAAGAATAGCGACGACCTCACCCTTGTGCACGGTTAAATCGATGCCCTTCAGCACCTGGTTGCGGCCAAAGGATTTTTTGATCTTTGACATTTGAATCATGCTGCGCCACCTCGATTATAGAATCAATACATCTGACTTGCTGCTCACGCGGCCATTCTCTTTTCATGGCGGCTGTATCGGGTCTCCAGCCATACAAAGAGCCTCTCGCAGATCCAGCAAATAACCCAGTAAATAATAGAAGCATCAAAGTACATTTCCAAGTATCGATAACCGTCACCGGCGACGATTTTGGCTTGGGCCATCACCTCGATAACCTTGATTGCAAAAGCTAGCGAGGTGCCTTTAATCAGATTAATAAAAATATTCCCCAAATTCGGAAGCGCAACGGCAAATGCCTGCGGAGCAACAATTCTTATTAGCCCTTGGGATGTCGTCATTCCGATTGAATACGCCGCCTCCATCTGACCCGAATCCGTAGTGAGCAGCGCCCCGCGGATGACCTCCGACTGGTAGGCGGCCGAATTGATCGTAAACGCGAGCAGTGCAATAGCGAGAGGCGACATTTCCTGAAGAGGCAAATGCCAGCCCCACTCCCGGTTCAAGGTATCAGCAAGGAGCGATGTACCGTAGAACACTACATAAAGCTGCACCAACAAGGGAGTCCCCCGGATGAAGGAAACGTACAATGCGCCCAGCCTATCCAGCACAGGTACTTTATAGATCCTGCACAGAGCGATGATCAGTCCGATAATCGTACCCAGCAGCATCGAGATAACCGCCACAATAAGCATGGAGGGTACACCCTTTAGAACCTCCGGGAATTTCTCAATAGCGAAGGCCAAGCTAAATTCAGCCAATGCAGCTCCCCTCCCTTTCTTCCTTATCTTGCAATACTGACATGGCCTTTCTTATAGCTTTTTTCTAACCGTCCAAAGCCCTTTTCAATGGCAATGCTCAGAACCCAGTAAATCAACGAAACGAGAATATACACCTGGAACGTATTTGCTCCATAATTATTTCCCAGTATGATCTGTACCTGCCCCATAATGTCAACTATCCCGATGGAGAAGGCCAGTGACGTTTCTTTTAATAAAATAATCACGTTGTTGCCGAGATTGGGGATCGCAATACCGAAGGCTTGTGGCAAAATAATCCGCCTGAGTGATTGTCCGTAGGTCATGCCCACACTATAGGCAGCCTCCTGCTGACCGCTTCCGACCGCCAGATAGGAAGAGCGGATAACCTCGGAGAAGAAGGCTGCACTGTGCAGCGAGAAGGTGATTACGGCAAAGATGATCTTATCCCAGTCGTTCACATCCACGCCTACCAGTATCAACAGCTGCGGCAGCCCGTAATAGACCAGAAAAAGCTGAACGATGGTCGGGGTGCACCGCATGAACGACAGATAAAACGTGGCAAGCGCATAAATGATTTTATTCTTTTGAATTCTGGCCAGGGCGATAACCAACCCCAGCAAGAGTCCAAAAACAAGGGATAAGAGCATGATCGTCAACGTAATCGGCAGCCTCTCGGCTATTCGCAGGACCAGATTCAAAGTCGTTTCGATTCCGGCGCTGTTCATTTTCGTTAATCCTTCCGGAATTTATAGCCCTGCTGCACATACTCCAGGCTTTTAAATACATCCACCTTGAACCATTTTTCCGAAAGCTTCGGCAGCGTGCCGTCTTTAATTAACTCTACAGTTGCCGCGTCCATCTTTTGGGCAAGCTCTGTCTGATTCTTGTTGAAGAGCAAATATACCGATTCCTTCGAGATGACGCCGCCGATCTTCAGGTTCAGATTTAATTTCTTAACGGCATCTTCAAAATGATTGATGTTGAGCAGATGGGCATCGTATTTGCCCGATTCAACAAGTTTCAGATCGTCAGCAGGGGTCGTCTTCTCTACATCTTCAATTTTGATTTCCTTGCCAGGATGCTTGAGATTATAATCCTTCAGGATGTAGCGGAAGCCGGAAACCGGGGTCATTGGAACCAATTTCTTGCCTACCAGATCATCCAGGGTCTTGATATCGTTGCGGTCCGGCTTAACAGCCAAACCTGTAATGGAATAACCGAATTCTTGCTGCGGATACAAATATTTTTTCTCCCGCTCCGGGTTTTTGAACCAGAAGTTGGCGGCAAATGCGTACTTGCCAGTGTCGGTACCGATCAGTTGCCCTTCGTTATCCACGGATTCGTACTCAAATTTATATTCCGGAAGCTTCTTTTCCAGCTCCTTCAGGTAATCGATCATAAATCCTGCCGGTTGGTTTTTCTCATCCAGAAAGCTGAATAAAGGTACGGGAACTGTATTAAGTGCAGATTTAATCACTTTAGGTGCTGCTTTGGCAGTTGAAGCCGCTGCAGGCGTTGCTGAAGCCGGGGTCGAGCCGCCATCCGCAGCAGGGGCCGTTTTTCCGCAGCCTGCCAGAATGGTAAGCAATACGACTGCAAATATAAAATGAAAACGAGTTTTTTTCATGAAGTTATTCCTCCTGATAAATGGTTTGTTATTTGGATGATGGCGTACTGAGCGCAGACCAGCGATTAACCGGTGGCGTCAATCCCAGATGATCACGCAGCGTATTACCGGTATATTCAGTGCGGTAGCATCCGCGTTTTTGCAATATCGGAATGACGTGATCGACAAACTCCTCTAGTCCTCGCAGATAGTGAGAGGGCATAATGTTAAATCCGTCGCAAGCCCCCTGATCCAGCCAATGCTCCATCAGATCAGCCAACCGCTCCGGTGTGCCTGCGAACGTATGATGCCCGCCGGCGGATACCACGTGCCTGCTCATCTGCCTGACCGTCCATTGTTCACGTTGTCCCAAATCCTTCAATAGCTGTAGACGGCTTTTCTTGTTATTGTTCGCCTCCGGGTTAATTTCCCAGTATGGGAACGGACCATCCAGAGGGTACGAGGATAAGTCGACCTCGATGGTGCCAGACAAGGTTTTCACGGCAATATCCGGCAAAACCAGCTCATTAAAGTACGTTTCGCGTTCTTTAGCCTCATGCTCCGTAGAACCCAGAATCGGTGCAAGCCCCGGCAGTATATGAAGCTGCTCTGGTCTGCGTCCATGGGACTTCAGCATCCCCTTCAGATTGGCATAGTAATCCAAGGCGTCGCGCAGGTTATCCTGAGCGGTGAAGACGACCTCAGCTTTCTGGGCTGCAAACTGCAGGCCGCTGCCGGATGAACCTGCCTGAAAGAGCACCGGATGCCCCTGAATCGGGCGCGGAATATAGGAGGTTCCATTGATCGAGAAATAAGTCCCTGTATGATCGATATCATGTACTTTGGCAGGGTCGAGGTATTGGCCCGAGCTTTGCTTCCCGATCAGTGCATCCTCTTCCCAGCTATCCCACAGTTTCATCGCCACATCTACGAATTCGTTCGCGCGTTGGTACCTCAGGGCATGGTCCATATGCGCGTCCTTGCTGAATTGGGAGGCGACACGCGGGTCCTGGGAGGTGACCATATTCCAGCCAGCCCTTCCACCGCTCAAGTGATCAAGTGTTGCAAATCTGGCCGCGACATGATAGGGATCGTTGTACGTCGTGGATAACGTAGCCGTCAGACCAATCTTCTCCGTTACTGTGGCCATCACGGATAGCAGGGTCAGCGTATCCGGCGTCGGAATGGAGCGTTCCTCAGCTACCTTCCCATTCTGTTCGCCAATGGCGATTTGCTCCAGCGCCAGAATCGTATCGAACAACCCTCTCTCTGACAGCCTCGCAAAGTCTTGATAGAAAGACAAATCGAGCAGCCGGTCAGCGTGCGTTTCCGGATGACGCCATCCGCCTACATGCTGCCCAGTGTTTAATAGAAAAACACCGAGATGCAGCTGTTTTTTGGTATTACCCATCGTTATCCCTCCTTGCTTATTCGCACGCCGACTGGAGCTTCCAGTCCCAGATGGTCCCGCAGCGTAGTTCCCGTATATTCCGTTCGGAAAAGCCCTCTTCGCTGCAGCACGGGAATTACTTGTGCAACAAATTCATCCAATCCCCCTGGCAGCAGCGGAAGCTGCAGGTGGAACCCATCACTACCGTAAGCTTGGTACCAGTCTTCCATCCAGTCGGCAAGCTGCTCAGGTGTCCCAACAAATACTTTAGTTCCGGTAAGCCTCACAATCTGAGAGCTAAGCTCACGAAGTGTTGCCGCTTCGATTCCTGAAGCTTTGACCGCCTCCCACAAACCGGGAATATCAGGAAGGGGTCCGTCCAGCGAATACCCCGTCAAGTCCTGCTTCAACAGATCGGACAGGATGGCAATTCCCGTCTTTGGATCAGCGAGCCCCTGCAGCTCGGCTGCTTTACGCCTGGCTTCCGCTTCGGTTGCTCCTATTATCGGGGACAAGGTGGTAAGCACCTTCACTCCAGCAGCAGAGTACCCACTCACAGCCCTTCGTTTCTGAAGCTTTTGATAAAAGTCAGCCGCCGTCTTTATCAATGGTCGGGAGCTTATCACAAGCTCCGGCTTATCCAGATCGTCCCCATTCCGGTTATCCCAAGCAGAGCTTATACCGATGCGAACCGGATGTCCCTGTGGAGGCCGTGGTATACTTAAGGGACCGCGCACTTTAAAGTGCTGTCCCGTATGATGGATCAAATGCACCTTGTCAGAATCAATATAGCGCCCTTCTACCCTGTCAATGATGACTGCCCCATCCTCCCAGCTGTCCCATAAACGTGCTGCGACTTCGATAAACTCCTGCTTGCGCTCATTTCTCTGTACTTGGGAGAGCACGGGTGGACCGCCGAGACGGCGTTTTGGTTCATATAGATCGACCGCGCTCGCCAGCCATGCCGTCCTTCCGTCACTGAGATGATCCAGCGCGGCCAATTGCCTGGCAACCGCGAACGGCTCGATAACGGAGGTCGATACAGGAGCTCCCAAACCCATATGTTTCGTGACGGAAGCCAACGCACCCAGCAAGGTGAATGGCTCGAACGGCAGCCCGGGTTCCCTGCCTGCTGCACGGAGATGTTCACCGATGAAAGTCTGGTCCAGAAGCAGCATATCGAATTTCCCACGCTCAGCCGTTTGCGCCAGACTGTAGTAATAAGCTGGTTCATGCAGCTTCACATTACTGACGTCAGGATGACGCCAGCTCCCAGGATAATAACCAGTGCCCTGTACGGACAAAGTAAGATGCAGCTGTCCCTTTCTTCTACTCATGTTCGTTCACTGCTCCTTTCCATCCTGTTAGGTATTTCCAGTCCCTGTTTCAATCGGATTATCCGGGTAAGATACCCAATCGCTCCAGCTTCCGCCATATAATTTGACGTTGGTAAACCCAGCTTCTGTTAGGGCCAGAACATTAGGGCAGGCTGTAACACCTGATCCGCAATAAACGATGATTTCCTTGGATGCATCCAGCTCATGAAAGATTGCTTTCAATTCATCCGAATCCTTCAACTCGCCTTCAGCAGTAAAGGCATTTTTCCAAAAATGGTTTACTGCCCCAGGTATATGTCCAGCTATTCTGTCAATGGGCTCTTCCAGACCCAGATATCGTTTTTCTTCACGGGAATCGATGAGTTGGGTGTCCGAGCGACCCAATCTTTGCTTCACCTCTTGGGCGTCCAGCAGCAACCCTTCCTGAAGCTGCGGGACAAACGTACTGCCTTTAACGGATGAGACTTCTTTTGTAAGCTCATAACCTTGGCTTTTCCACCGGGGTAAGCCACCATCCAGCAGATAAACCTGTGGATGTCCGTAATACTTCAAAATCCACCATAATCGTGATGCCATAGCACCACCTTGATCATCATAAACGACGACGATCTTGGACTCATCGATTCCCGCATCTCCAAGCTTCGCTGACAACTGATTCGTATCCGGCAAAGGATGCCTGCCTCCGTGGACGCCAATCGCATCTGATAAGTCCAGTTCAAGATCAAAATAAACGGCACCCGGCAGATGGCCAGCCTCGTACGCCTCTTTACCTGCAGCAGGTTTGCCAAGAAGAAACCGGCAATCTGCGATCACGATCTCTGTATGATTCAAGCGTTCATGGAGCCATTCCGCGCTAACTGTATTCGACAAGCAGACCCTCCCCCTTCTTTCAAAAAAAAATGATTGTAATATACCTATTCATATCGATATACTAGGATTAATATAAGTTAGCATGTGCAATTTTTTTAGTCAACATAATGACAAATATAAAAGATTACTGATGATTATTGACCAAAATGACCAATAATTTACATTCCAAGGGGGTCACTCGCATGATTAAAGACCAATTTAATTTAATCCACATCAGTGAGGTCATGGATCAATTGGATGTTAGCCGTTCGACGATTGACCGTTGGCGAAAAACGAAGCAGCTGCCCAGCGTAAAAATAGGAAAAGAAATATATTTTGATAAAAATGAGGTTATGCGCTGGTATAGGCAATTTGGCCAAGTACGACAATCCTCCCCGGTTCTTACCGCCAATCAGACGATAACCATTGGATATACGACCGTTTCCACGCATATGTGGGGTCCGTTAATTATTAAGGAATTCGGATTTCTCGAACAAGAGCTGCGGCGTATCCGTCCCAAGGACCGGATCGAAATCAAATGGCACAAGGCCAAGGACGGAATGGAATTGATAAAAGGAATGATAGCAGGCAATATTCACTTTGCTACCTTTGGAGATTATGCCCTGTCGGTCAGCCATATGATCAGCACAATGCTGCCCGATTACCGTCCGATTCTGCTTGCCGCCGGAGGAAAATCCGCGAAGGGTGACGGGTTTGGAATGGTTGTTCCGACAGATCTGGCACTTCAGAGTATTGGCGATCTCGCCACTCTGCCTATCGCCACCACATTCCGCACCAATGCGGAGTACCGCTTGAGAAAGATGCTGGAATCGCATTATATGACGGATTTGAACATTATTCATCGTTCTATCGAGGAAAGTATGGAAAGCCTGCGTCAAGGCAGACTGAGCGCATCGATTATGTGGGAGCCCTTCCTGAGTCTTGCCCATCATCAGCAAATCGGCAAATCGATTTTCAACCAGGAGCTGGGACTTGGTTTTATTGCTAACGTGGTCGCTGACGAGCGTTGGGCACTCGACCATGAGGATTTGGTAGTCGCTTACTTAAAGGCACATATGCAGGCCAATCGGCTGATACGGGAGCAGCCCCATCAGGCTGCCAAAGTTTTTGCGCTGGAAACTGGATTTCCTTTGGAAGTTGTCAGCCGCTCCATATCCAAAATTCACTGGGATGCGGCTCTGTATAGTAACGACCTGAAGATGCTCAACTATTTTGACCCCAGCAAATATTTCGGCCCATCCACACCCCCGTTGGTCAGCTCGGAAATCCGCTATAATATTAAATATTTGCGTATTGCCGCGCAGGAGCTGAAGCTCCCCAATCTTCCAGCAACTCCAATCGACGGCGCTTGGCAAAGAGATATCCAATATTGAGATAACAGAGAGTATGCTAAAAAACCTCGGGGATATTCTCCCCGAAGCTGCTTCTGATTGCTGCCTTGCTATTGGAAATTGCGTGCTTCTTCAGCACTTGCGATCATTCACTCGGTCTGACCGGGCCATCTAATTTCTTATCGAAGCCCGGGGAGCGCGGGTCCAATGGACTTCTAGCCCGGTCGGATTCAGGTTTGCCCGGTTTGGATGGTCCTTCACTGTTGGTTCCCTTGAATTCAGTCATGTAAATTCCTCCTGTCCTGGTAGATTCATTCCTATTTAATATGTCCTCTCAATAGCGTTTTATCCCAACATAGGAACCCTTTCAATGCTTGTGTTGCGCACGCTTATCATATACTGCTTTCAACAGGTTTATTTTCCTTTAAACGAGTAATCAGCAAGTCCGCATCTGCTGTTGTTTTTAGAATGATGATTTTCTTGCAAATCCAGCTGTTCCGGGCAGCCTTCTGTCAGATCAGGTCTTGTTTTTCCATGATACTGGATTCGACGCTTAATAATTCGGTACGTCGTGATCCACCTGGATAAATCGAAAAATATGATCGTATCTGCTTCGGCCAGCCGAATATCCAGTGTACGACCGTAATTCCCGTCAATAATCCATTCATCCTTCTGGGTAAGCTCCTGCTGATATTGATACCACTCGTCTTCGGGCGTTGGAACCCAACCCGGCTTCCAGTGCAAGGCGTCTAGATGATAAACAGGTAATTGTGTAACATCCCCCAGCTTACGCGCAAGCGTTGATTTCCCTGAGCCTCAAGAACCTATGAGTGCGTTTTTTTTCATAAACCGTTTCCGCCTCCTTCAGCCGACAGCAGCAGCTATCGATTTCATTCAACTCTTCATGCCTGGCTATCGTTCCTTCAAGGTTATTCATATCTTATCTGGCTGCATCTAATTCCAGTATACGAAAATATCCATTTAATACCAACAAAAAAATAGATACGAGGCTGTCTGTCCTCACCGTGTATACACAAAAAACCGACTGCGCCTGGCAATCGGCTTTTGAATCCATTATTGAAAAATCGAACATCCCTTTGCTACGATAATTTAAATCCAAGCCCCCCGTCTACAGTGAGCATTTGACCTGTGATTTGCCCTGCATGGGCAGAGCATACGAACAAAATCGCCGCCGCAATATCATCCTCGGTTTGCAATCTGCCGAAGGGCATTTTGGATGCATGCTGCTCCGGCCAATTGTCTTCTTCTCCATTAGCCTTCATCATCGCCCTCTCTCCGTGAGAGGCTACCCAGCCTGGATGCACACAGTTGACACGGATACCGTGCTTCGCTAAAGCGCGGGCTAAATTCCGGGTCAGCGTCACAACACCGCCCTTCGATATCGCGTATGCAAACAACTCTTCTCCTCCTACGGTCGAATGCAGCGAGCCTATGTTCACGATACATCCCCCGCCCTGCCTGATCATCAGGGGGACAGCCGCTCGACACATCAGGTAAACGCCTTTTAGATTGATATCCATCACACGATCCCAGAAAGTCTCATCTGTTTGCAGCAAATCAGCACGCGGAAAGATCCCAGCGTTATTGACTACAATATCGAGCCTTCCGAATTGCTGCTCGGCAACCGAAACCGCATGATTCACTTCAGCTTCCCGGGACACGTCGCATTGGACATACACCGCTTCTTTACCTTGGCTCTGCCACTGCTTCGCAGCTTGCTCCCCGTCCGGGGAAGCGTCTGCTATCATGACCTTGGCTCCATTTTCCAGAAACTGCTTCACGATGGCGGCTCCGATTCCTCTGGCTCCGCCGGTTACCAATACGATTTTGCCATCAAAGTTCAAATTGGCTTCACCCTTTTCCTTATTCTCATTTCCAGCAAACGATCGTTTCTCCGGTTAAATAATCTGCTTGCGGACCGCAGAGGAACATGACGATTCGGGACATATCCTCAGGCTGGGCAATCCGCTGCAGTCTGGACAAGCCTTCTTCATTGCTCACCGTACGTGTAGCTGAAAAGCGTGCTGTGTAGGTCGGTGCGGGTGAAATACAGTTGACATTCACATCATACGGTCTCATCTGCTGGGCCAAACTTCTTGTATAATGGGAAATTCCCAGCTTGGCAGCAGCATAAATGATGCCTGACGTAACGGGCACATGTCCTGCAATTGAGCCAACATTTACAATTTTGCCACTGCACCGTTCACGCATATGCTGACCCGCAAATTTGCACGTGTACATCGTAGACAGCAGGTTGCGTTCGACAACAGATCGGATATCCTCAACACGAATATCCAAGCAATCATTCGGCTCCGGGCGTGGGGTATTGAAGCCAATGTCACCACCCGCATTATTGACGAGGATATCTATGGAACCCAGCATTTCTATCGACCGCAGAATCAATTGCTCAACCTGTTCAGGATCGGTGAGATCGGCGGCAATAAACCCGGATTTCACACCTAGCTCAACAGCTTCCTCAGCCACTGTAAAGCCGGAAAGTGCTTCGTTGAATTCCATCGATTTGGTTTCCGTTTCATCGTGAATGATTACATTAGCGCCGGCACGGGCCAGATCCATTGCGTACTGTCGGCCAAGACCACGGCTGGAGCCGGTGACTAGCGCGTTTTTACCCCTTAAATCAAAATCTGCCATACCTGCACCTCAGCTTTTCACCAAATTTTCATGATCACGAAACTCCCGGATCAACGTTTTCAAATAGGCAAGGGCTGTATTCATTTGCGATTGTTCATAAGTAACTATTACTGCGGGCGATTCGCCTTTCTCAAATGGAGTTCTCCAATCGCCTGTTGCCTTAGCATGGTCATGTACATACCTCAGCAGGCGAGTAAGCTGTCTAGCTGAGCGCTCTGGGTATTCCGTCCAATAGTCCTCTTCAAGCACCCTAACGTTTCTTGCCTCCAAAGCTCCATGCTCTACGGACATCGTTACCTGAGGAGCCGCTACCGAGAAAATTCGCAGCAGTTCAGGAAAATCTATCACGCCTTGACCAAGCGGACTCCTTACCAGCCGATACCCTTCCTCATACCAATACATGTAATAATCCTTCAAGTGAACATTTTTTACATAAGGGGCTACCCGGCGAAAAAAGTCATTGGGCTCTTCAGCGGTTGCCAGCGGATTACCTGTATCGAGGTTAATACCAAACCTGTCCGAACCGATAGTTTCACACAGCCAGAGCAGTTCCTCAGAGGCCAAATCCTGATGGTTTTCCACGGCTAGATTGACACCCGTTTGCTCCGCAGTTTCCGCCACTGCCTGAAGGGATGTAAGGATCTGATCCAAAAATAGCTTCCACGTACCGGCCATATGTCTGCGATCGCCACCAAATTTGGCTCCGCCCACCACGGTCCGCACCGTTACTGCCCCCACTCGCTTGGCAAGCAGCAGCGCTTCCTTTAATGATTCAGGATCATAACCGCTTGCTGCGATATTCACGAACATCCCTTTGGAGCGAGCGTAGTCTGCCACTTCGTCGAGGTCATGTTCCTTCAATATTGGATAAGGGATCTCTATCCCTTCCAGTCCATAGCTTTCCGTAATATCCATCAGCTCTATAGGCGTGATTGGTTTGATGCCCGACTGTGGATGGATGCCCATTCCATAGGTTGTGCCATAAACCGTGAGACCGTATCTCAAGCGCTTCAGCCCTTTCTCATCGTATTATTGTGCCGTCCACCCTCCATCGATGACAATGGAAGATCCCGTCATAAAGCTGGATGACTCTGAAGCCAAATAAATCAATAAACCTGTCAGTTCATTCGGATTGCCCCAACGTTTAATCGCAAGGTGATCGAGGAAAAATTGATTAGCCACTGGATTGTCGATCACCACCTTGTTAAGCTCGGTAGCGAATGGCCCCGGACATATGACGTTAGCCGTAATATGGTGCTCAGCCCATTCCAGCGCCATAACTTTGGTTAGTTGAATTAATCCGCCCTTGCTGGAGCAGTAAGCAGAGCGTTCAGGGAGCGCGACGGTGCCCAGCATCGAGGACAGGTTAATAATCCTTCCATAGGCTTGTTTGATCATAAAGGGAACTACAGCCTTGGGCATAGGAAAGGAGCCTTCAGATTCGTGCTTTGCACCAGATCCCAGCTCGCCTCATCATATTCCAGAATCGGCTTGCGCACGTTGATGCCTGCATTGTTGACCAGAATATCGATCCGTCCCAAGCTCTGCACCGTCTCAGCTGCCATACGCTGAACCTGCTCAACATCCGTAACATCCACGGCTAATCCTATTGCCTGTTGTCCGGTTTTCTCACGGATTTGCCTTGCGCCTTCAGCGGCTTTCGCTTCATCCCTGCTCGTTACTGCCACACTTGCTCCAGCTTCTGCAAGCGCCTTGGCAAAAACTAACCCCAACCCTTGGCAGCCGCCAGTAATCAGGGCAACCCTGCCATCCAAATTAAACGTACTTAAACTCATTTTATTCCTCCTTCGAGCTTTGATAACTATACGTTCAATTCATTCGCTGCCCATTCATAAGCCATTCGCGGCACTTGAGTCGCCAGCTTTCCTCCGCTAATATCGATCATGGTTCCGGTTATATAACTCGCATAGTCGGATGCCAGGTAACAAATCAGGTGAGCTA
Source organism: Paenibacillus sp. FSL H7-0331 (assembly GCF_001956045.1). The sequence goes on from NZ_MRTH01000015.1 coordinate 28,956, forward strand.
TTTCCTGTTTATTGCCCCAACGCCGAAGCGAGAGATTGTCCAGCAGCTCCTTTTGCTCCTTAGGAGAACGATCTGCAAACCGATTCAAATCGGTAGGAATGACTCCAGGGGCATAACAATTCACCGTTATATTCCATGGCCCCAGCTCCCCGGCAAGCACTCGGGTAAAATGCACAATCCCCGCTTTGGATGCGGCATACGCTGCCCCACCCAAGCTCGGGATAATGGCGGCGAATGAGGCAGCATTCAGGATACGTCCTGATTTTTGCCTTTTCATTATCGGCAGCACAGCCTTACACATAAGAAAGCTGCCCTTCAGATTGACATCCATATTGAGATCCCACACCTCCTCGGATAAGCTCTCGACCAGACCACCGCTTGCAACACCCGCATTGTTAACAAGGATGTCGATTCGACCGTATTGGTGCTCAACCTCTTGAATCACCATCTCGATCTCCGAGTATTCACGAATATCGCACACCTGTTGAAAGCCCTCGAATTGATGCTCAGCGAATACTTGATGCAGCTCTGCCAAATGATCCGGATTCACATCCATGGCGACCGTCCTCACGCCTTCACTGGCTAATGTGAGTGCAATCTCCCGGCCAATTCCCCGCCCCGCTCCTGTCACAAGAGCCACCTTCCCACGTAAATCAATATGCACAATCTATCCCTCCCTTGGCTTCGACTATTAGCTTACAAAGTCCAGAAATAAAATTGCAAACCCTTACATTTACAGGTAATAATCGGGTCTCTCATACACCATTGGTCTTCATCAGGAAGCAGACTTCATATCTAAAATATATGTACGTTTGTCCGGAAGGAGTACAGCGATGGGAAGAAGAAATCCGAGCACATAAGGTATAAGCAGCACGGTAGCCTCATCTTGGATAAAATAGCAGCTTCCAGAGCTGCACAAAAAGGCCTACCGCGTACTTTTCGCGAGGCCCTTTTGTATCCGTACATTAATCGCTTAATTATATAACTCTGCAACCAAGCCGATGAGTTCATTGAGTCTATTTCAAATCGTCGATCGATCCAAACGATTCAACGATTGCTTGTACCTGCTCTTCTGGTAAATATTTATAATCATCAACTGTCACATAGCTTTCATTCAATTGAAATCTGAAAAATCGGTTTATGTTCCACGTAGGTGGAGGCGTTATTTAGATAAATGTGCTGCTGATAATTACCAACAAAATAAATAGTACAAGAATTGCACCCGTAGTCGTACCCAAACCATATCCTGCACAACTAGCGCAACTTCCGCCAACTCCTAATGCACCCATATGTCCCCCTCCTTCCGCATTCCATATTTGTATATTATGAACATCAGCGGAGATTGGATTGGACGCATTGAAAAAAACATAATCAGATGCCCTTATTGATCCTGATCCTGGATAAGATCACCCGGCTTCACTTGATCCGTAGATTGCAAAATCATGGACTGTTTCATCGAATCATACCGAAAAAAATATACATCAATGAAGTCCTGTCCTGCCCCATAACCTCCCGTCAAAATGAGTTCGTCATTAGTTACCTGAAAAGGGTGATGCGGCAGCTGGCCTATATGCGTCCAGATTTGTTCTGGCTTCATCTCCAGCGTTATCGGGAAAGCCTTCCCGCCGCTTACTCCAAAAATCCGTAACAGCTCGGGGCTCCCAAAGGAGCTGAGACTGCTTTGCCAGCAGGTGTGACGAGTAATTTTCCGTCTGTATGCTTACCAATTGCCCTGACTGAGTTATCTTCTTTCTTAACCTCTTTGTAGCAGCATCACCAATATCATCTTTTTTCTCATCCGATTTGCCCCTTGAGTGAAACTTTATAACCTATCTTATAGACGAAAGGCAATTGGATAAAGTTACATATCAGCTGCTAACGATCCCCAATACAAAACCATCGTAACCTTTACTCCCCACTGTCTGAATCGCTGTAGCCGAAATCCTTGATTCTTCAGCCAACAAGTCATAGAACTGCCTGACGCCTTGTACACGAGGGTCCTGGCTATTTTCATTAATGACCTGGCCATCACGAATGACATTGTCTCCTATAATGACAGTCCCAGGGTGGGAGAAATGAAGTGCCCATTTTAAATAGTTGGGATTATTAGGTTTGTCAGCATCAATAAATATGAAATCAAATGGTGGCACGCCCTCATCTATCATCTGGGCTAATTGAGCCAAGGCATCACCTACCCGAATAGTTATAAGTCCATCCAACTGTGCAAGGGTTATGTTAGCTTGTGCTACCTGAGCATGAAGGGGGTCAAGCTCTAGGGTGATCAATTGTCCATCAGCCGGTAGTGCTCTCGCCATCCAAATAGTACTGTATCCGCCCAGTGTGCCGATCTCCAGAATACGATGTGCGCCTTTCATTTGAACAAGCAGGTTTAATAGCTTACCTTGATTCGGCGTTACATCAATTGCTGGCAGCCCTGCCTGATGATTGGCAAATAACACTTTTTCCAGCACAGCATCATGTGGAATCAGACGCTCTGTAACATACTGATCGACTTTATCCCAAGTATTCGCTTGATTCATATGGATCACTTCTCCCTCATTGATTTTACTTCTAGTAGAAGTCCGTTGAATACATCTCGCTGCGCGGCCAAATATCCTTCCGAGATGATGCTTACGAAGCCAGTTTGCCTAAGCAAACTCTTAGCTGTTGTTTCCGTATTTTATGATTCCATAAGATATTTAGCGGTAAAATTACGGAAACAAAGGCGAGCACTTACGCTTCTCCAGGATCATTTGGCCGCTCCGCTCGGTTTTCACCGGCCTTCTAGTTCTATTGTAAATGAGTTATAATCATAAATATAATATATCTTTTAATAAGATCGATACTTTGAATGTATAAAATATGTAGAAGGAGCAGTTCAAATGAATCTGCATGCATTACGTTTATTCCATGTGATCGCCTCAACCGGAAGTGTGACACGTGCCTCTGAATTATTAAATATCAGTCAGCCTGCTATTACCGCTCAAATAAAAAAATTTGAAAAGGAATTGCTCCTCACCCTTCTGAAGCCTCAAGGAAGAGGCATAGCCTTAACCGATGCAGGTGAAGAGCTTGCAATACTTGCAAAAAGACTCTTCGCAGTCGAACAGCAAATCGAACAATTTGCTCTGGATTACCGGAATGGCACCAACGGATGTATTCGATTAGCCGCTACGTATTTACCCGCTCATTTCCTGATTCCGACCTGGATTGCCAAGTTTAAACAGCAGTATGAACAAGTTGAAATGATTATTACGACGACCAATTCAAGTGACGCCTTGAAGCAGCTTTTACATGTGGATGTGGATATGGCTATTTACGGGGGGCTACCTGAAGAATATGTGGATGAGATTCAGACCGAGGAATTGTTTCAGGACGAGCTATGGTTTGTTGTTGCACCGAATCACCGATATGCCAATCAGCAAGTAACTTTGCCGGAAATGATGAAAGAGCCGTTTGTCATGCGCGAAGAAGGCAGCTCCACACGTGAGCGATTATTTTCTTTATGTCGCACCTACAATTCACCGGCGCCTACAATCTCCCTGCAGTTCAATGGGCTGCATGAAGCTATTACAGCTGTTATCGCCGGATATGGTGCAAATTTCGTATCGTCATTGGTTGTACGCAAATATGTGAATCGTGGAGAGCTATGCCGGGTTCATGTGGACGGTATCCATCTCACCAATACGATTGCCATTTGTACGCGTAAAAACGAACCTTTATCTGCTTCCGCGGCGAACCTCATTCAGATGATCCGTCATAATCCATATAAGCATTCACTTTAATAAAATTAACTCGTTACTTCAGTTATTTCAACATCTGAAGTCCCGTATTTCTCAGCATGGACACAATTTTCATTTCAATTGTTGCATGCTGGTACATTTCCGACCAGTCCTGGTTAGGAGCTAGTGTACCTCGAAAGCGATTTCCGAAACCAAATATGTCGGACTTTTTCTGTTTCGTTAGTTTAAATACTTTCTCAGCTCTCGCTTCAAGCTCCTTGCTGACTGACTTCTCAATTTCTGTTGTACTGTTCTGGGCTGACTGTGAAGAATCCATTAACGTCATTGTTAATAAGGTATGGATGCGAATGACTGGCTTGCCATCCATCATTTTCGACGAGATCATGGTATTATTTTTAAGAATTTTCACATTGGCTCCTTCTGTCGTTTCAATTTCAAAATCACTCATCTTTTGGGTAATAATCTCATAAATAAGTGTTTCTTCAGGAGTGAGCTTACCCACCATCCTGTCCTCTACAAAGAAGGCATTTCCTTTTAATTCAAACATATTCATATTACTTCTCACCAATAATGGCACGATATTTTCTTCCAATGGGTTGTACATCCGACTGAACAAGCTCCAAAGCGGGACCTTGTTTTTTTGGGGAGTTCCACCGGCATACGATTCAAAAAAAAGCTTGGTATAAATACCTGATAATTCTCCTGTTGGATTAGGTTTTGAAAATATTGGCTCCATACTGCCCGAAATCAAGGCCACCACCGTACTTAACGGAAGGGTTCGATCTCTCACCGCGAATTCCAGGTAAGGTTTTACTCCCTTTTCGGCTAATTCCTGATCCAAAAAGATGGCTCTTGTCTCAGACAAATCAAGCGATTTGGGTAATCTCAATCGCAGCTCATCCAGAGCATCCACCACCGTATCCCCCTTTTGCTTGGCCATAAAAAAACTTTTATCGATTCCTCCTCCTCCTCCTCCTGGCTGCGCCGATTTGGTTACAGGAAACCGCACCAAAAGCGAAATTTTATTATCTTCGGCATGTTCAATTCCCAAGACGGCGACCAGCATTCGATTATCTATATCCTTGACGTCCCAGCATCCTTGCAAGATCATACATAAGATCACGATACCGCCCAGGCGGAGAGGATGTGTTGGTTTCATGGCTGATGCTTCTTCCCTTTCTGTATCCGATATTTGATAAGAATAGCTGCCGGAATGACAAATACGACATATAAACGAAGTGGGGTAGCCCATATAACCGCTTGTTCTATCCAATTCCATGAGGGAATAATTAACGCCAATCCATACGTCAGCACACCCGTGACTATATACAACAAATTTTCCTTAAATTTGGGAAACAGGGTACGAATTCCGACGACGAAGCAATGGATCATTAGAGCCATGGCCAGTATGACATATAACATAGATACGGAAACAAACACAGCCGTTAGATTCTCAATAACAAGCCAGTAATGACTTATCGAATCCATTTTGGTTATGTACGGAAATGTAAGACTTCTCGTTAGTTCAGGACCAAAGGTCAAAATGGGAAAGTAAACTGCCCCAAATATGATTGGAAAAAAAAAGACTGTAGCTATCCCGTACGATTTCCAGAGCTGTTTGGGTTTATTCGTATAAGCTCCAGTAACTGCAAAATAAATAAAACCCGTCCATACATAAGAAGATCCATAAAAAGAGGCTTGCTGTAAAAAATCTCCGTTATTAGGCAGCCATGGTTTTCCCAGCTGAATCTGAATGTCGCTCAGACCTAACAGGGTTAGCGCAATGGATAGTGGAATACTAACAATAATGAACACGCCCGCTGTACGAACAATCGAAATGAGTCCACCTGATGCCAAAAACGCGGAGACAAAAACAACCCCGCTTAAAAACCACTGAGGGGTTGTGTGCAGCATGGTCATGGAAATCATTTCCCCGTGCACACGAATCATTAATACAATAGAACTCCCGACAAACCACAGCAGAGGTACAATGAATAATAAGCTTCCCACCATGCCAAATTGATGTTTACAAATAGTAAAAGCATCTTTTCCAGGTTCTAAGGCCAACATACAGCTATACAGCCATGCACCTAACATTCCGAGCAGCATCCAGATGACGATAATCATCCAATAACTCTCATGTGTAGCTTGAATGATAAAATAAGGATACAGAAAAAAAGAAGTACCCCCAAATATCATAATCTGCAATACAAAATACTCACTAAAGGAAATTTGCAGCTTGGATGGGTTCAAGTTCCCTGCCTCTTCTCTTTCCACAAATTCATGAGGAATTTAATTGAAAAAGGATGCATTTTTGCAAGCAGACCGATGCCTCGAGAGCGAACCCGAGCTTTTGGCCCAATAGGTGTCAGGTACGACACACCAAAGGACTCAATACGGGAAAGAAAAATAACCATGATCACAAAACAAATGACAATTCCCAAAACTCCGATTATACTGGCTCCTAAAAGAACAAAATATTTTAATAGTCTTTGTACAAGCCCCATTTGATAATCGATTACGATAAAATTCGTAATGGCCGTAGTTGCAGCGACGATTACCAGCAGATTGCTAACTATATTGGCTTGAATGATCGCTTGGCCGAGCACGACACCACCTACCATGGTCACTGTGGAACTGATCGACTTAGGCAGACGAACTCCGGCCTCTACTATGAAATCTAGAATCAATAACATGAGCATGGCTTCAATCAAGACAGGATAGGGCACGCCTTCTCTGCTCGCTGCAGCGGCAAGACTAATCTCCAACCGATTGACATCAATGTTAACTGAGGTTATCGCCACATAAAAGCCCGGCAAGAACAAATTAATCATTAAAGCAGCAAACCGCAGCACCCTTAGAAAAACAGCAACAAAAGGAGAGAGATACTGGTCCTCGGCTGATTGCCAAAAATCCACGAAAGCAGTTGGTGCAATAATGGAGAAAGGGGTCCCTTCAAGAATGACAATAACTTTTCCATCCAAAAGGGAAGCTGCTGCTCGATCCGGACGTTCTGAGGTAATGGCAATAGGATACAAATTAAAAGTGGAATGATTGTTCATTAATCGTAGAAGCTCTCCCGAATCCTGAATACCATCTACATCAATCTGGCTTATTTGGTCACATATACGTTGTACCAGACTGGTTTCCGTTACATCCTTCAGGTAAACGACGCCCACCTTGCTATGCATCACGTTACCTACGGTAGATTCCCATATTTTTAAGCGCGATGTTTTCATTCTTTGGCGCAGTAAGGCAACATTCGTTTGATAATTTTCATTGAATGCATACATCGGCCCTTGAATCACATTCTCGGTTTGAGGTGACTGCACCGCACTTTGATGCGGATAATACGTCTCCAGAATGATTCCATTGGATGAGTGTGACATACATAATACGGTCTTACCGTTACATATAGAGCTCTCACACGTATTGAAGTTCCCTTCTGCATATTTAGTTCCATAAAAGCTTTCCAACACCGTATGAAGCTGGTTTTCTTCCATGGAAGCTACATGAAAGCCCAAATGATCGGAACCAACAAGTGTAGATAAATAACAAAGATAGACTTTTTGGGACTCCATTTCACCAATGCAGACGACTTCAAAATCCGCTGCATCCTGGAAGGCTTCTTGCAGCGAGGTTAGAAGGAAAGTGTGATTCGATGACTTTAACATCTTCAGAATAATCGGATTCATTTTATTTCCCAATCGTTGTCACCTCAATCATTCGATTCTGCTCAAAGTCCCTAAAGATTAATATTCCAAATATGGGTAATATCTATACCCAATCAGAGTAAAGCCATCTTGCCTGAACTCGTACATCCGAGAATTAGAAAAAGAACCACCAGATGCAGTCCTTTTCTCAAATTATTGCTTATCACGAATCAGATAACCCGGGATCACACGAATATAAATGAGCTCGCCTACCAATTCCACGATCGTTTGAGTGACAATAACCGCAGCAACCAACCCATCTAACGGATCCGGTAATGCATAAGCAAACGGTAAGACAACCAGTGAGTTGCGTGTGCCTCCGCTAAAAACGAGCGCACGGGCAGCCGAAACGTCCAATCGAAACCATTTTGCAAGCTGAGCTGCGACAAAAGGCATAATGACCATAAAGGCGATATAAATTGGAATTGCGTATATGATCACTTCATAATATTCATAGATGCGGCTGATCTGGGACGCTACAATCACAAAAAGTGTTAAGGCCATAAAAGGAACCGGAAGCCATGCGGCACCATCTAACATCAGTTCTCCCATTTTACTGCGGGTCGCCCAAAACTGTGCACCCAAAGCAAGCAGAAGGGGAAGCAGAATAAGTCCGATAAATGCTTCAAAAAAAGGCTCCAAACTAATGAATTCGACGGCCTGATCGCCGATAAAAAGCCACAGATACAAAGGCAGAAATAACATTTGGGTAATAAAAAGAAAAGGTGTCGAGATCAGCATAAGCTTTTCGTTGCCTCGTCCAAGGTGAGTAAAGACGATAACATAGTCAATGCAGGGTGCTAAAAGTACAAGCATAACGCCAAGTAATAGTGGTGGTTGATTAGGTAAAAAGCTCGTTAGCAGCCAGACCAATAAAGGAACCGCCGCGTAGTTCGTAACGAGCAGGGCACAAATAAATCTTCGATTGGATAACGTTTCTTGTAAACGAAAAAAAGGAATTTGAGTGAACATGCTAAATAGTAGAATGGCAATCACGATTGAGGTTATATACCCAAATGTCGAAGAAAAAACTGGCCACATCAACCCAATAACTGCAGCAACGATTAGGGTAATCACATAAATCAAAATTTGTTTTTGCTCGAGTGTCTCTCTGGTAACCATAATCTAATAAACGTCCCTCCCAGATGTTAAAATTTCCATTTTGTCACATTGCAACTGCTGAACACATGCTTTCCCATGGAGTCAACTAGTTTACAGCATACCATATATGTATGATTTGTATGACTGGATAAGCTTTTTGTTGCGCCTAATGACAGCATACCTCAGAGAAAGAATGCTCATTAGACGATTGATCCTAGTTACTGCTTTTCCAAAAATCCAAAAAAAGGTAAGATGTTTTTATCCGAACTATCGAGGAGTGGACAATATAACTTCACAAATACTCATTGTCGAAGATGACTGGGAGATTCACGAATTGCTGGCCGCTTATTTACAAAAAGAAGGCTATGAAACAACATCCGCCTACAACGGAAAAGAGGCACTCAGCCTCTTAGCACAAACACAATTTCAAATCCTCATTTTGGATCTGATGATACCTGAGATTGACGGTTATGAAGTACTCCGTCGCGTACGAGAAACACAAAATATTCCTGTACTGATCCTCTCTGCAAAAGGAGACGAGGTGGACAAAATCATCGGACTTGGGCTCGGTGCGGACGATTATTTAACAAAGCCTTTTGGGCTTGGAGAGCTGTCCGCGAGGGTCAAGGCTATGCTTCGACGTTATGTCTACTTTAACAATAGTACGAAAGACGATCCCTCGTCCGTGTTGACCCATGGCGATCTTACGATCAATTTACATACCTATGAAGTCGCGTCACGAACCGGTAAAATAACGCTGACCTCCAAAGAATTTGAAATATTAAAGTTGTTTCTCTCCAAACCTTCCCGGGTCTTCACGAAGGCGCAAATTTTTCAAGCCGTCTGGAAGGAAGACTGTATGTCTGATGACAACACGGTCATGGTACATATCCGCCGTCTTCGCACTAAAATTGAGTTGAATCCGTCTCAGCCGGAATATATTCAAACGGTTTGGGGAATAGGATACAAACTCGGGGAGGCTGCTAACTGATGTTCACGTACATCCAGACTAGCATCACCGTTATTTTGCTTGCTGCAAGCAGCTTACTTGTTATTCGACAGTGGCATTTCAAACGGCAGTTAGCGATGGTGACCGCCCGTATCGAAGAGATACGCAATGGCAGCATCAATCAGAGAGTCCGTATTTCCACCACGCAGAAATCCCTGAACGAGCTCGGAGGCAGTATGAACCGACTCATCGATGACTTTCAGCGAAGCATGGAGAAGGTCAACTGGCTGGAAAGCGAACGAAAAAAAATGATCACCCATCTCTCCCACGATTTACGAACACCGCTAACAGCCATTCTAGGCTACGTAGAATTCATGCAGACAGATAAAACCCTTACAGAAGCTACACGACAGCATTACTTCCAAATCATCTCCTCCAAGGGGAACAAGCTGGAAACTTTGATACGAGATTTCTTCGAGCTTTCCAAACTGGAGGCCGATGATGAACTATTGAACCCTGAGAGAATCAACATCATTGACAAAATACAAGAAGCGATACTTTCCTTCTATCACCAGTTTCAGCTCGTACAATTGAGTCCACAGCTGCAGCTTCCCGAACACCCCATTTACGTTTGGGGAAATGGGCACAGCATAGATCGGATTATGAACAATCTGCTGTCCAATTCGCTTCGTTACGGAGTGGAAGGTGGAATGATCGGCATTAGGGTTCGGGAAGAAGAAGAACGCGTATGGATTGATGTTTGGGATCAAGGCCAAGGGATTTCAGAGACAGATTTGCCGTATATATTCGAGCGCCTATATACGGGCAAAGCATCCAGAAATGCTGTTCAGCAAGGGAATGGTCTGGGCCTGACGATTACCAAAAAATTAGTTGAGAAACAGCAAGGTGAAATTCATGTCGACAGCATCCCAAATCAAAAAACCAGCTTTTCCTTCTACTTGCCCAAGGCAACTTAAGAAAAATGTAAGGAATAGTTAATTAGGATGTAAAGTGTACTCTATATAATTAAAACCAACCAAAATGATGGCTTACGAAGTCATTTTGCTATGCAAAACTTATAGGGGGTTGGGAACAAGTGGAAACCATTTTGAAAACAAGCGGCCTCACCAAAAAGTATAAAGATCACACAGCGGTCGACTGTATCAACATTTCCTTGAAAAAAGGAGAGATTTACGGTTTTCTCGGCCAGAACGGAGCAGGTAAAACGACGACGATTCGCATGATTATGGGTCTCATCCAGCCCACATCAGGCCAGATCGAACTGTTCGGGCAGACCTTGGAGTCGGGGCACAGAGCAGCTTTTGAACGCATCGGTTCGATGATTGAAATACCCGGCTTTTATCCGAATCTGACTGCCGCCGAGAACCTCGACATCCACCGCCGAATGATGGGCATGGGGAACAAGGAAAGCATTGAACAATCACTGGAGCAAGCAGGTTTGCTGGACGTTCGCAACAAGCGAGTGAAAAGCTTCTCGCTCGGAATGAAGCAGCGTCTTGGCATAGCCCGTTCTCTACTGCATCATCCGGAGCTGCTTATCCTCGATGAGCCGACAAACGGTTTGGACCCTGTTGGAATAAAGGAAGTACGCAATTTAATTATTGAGTTGGCATCGAAACGCAATATTGCTGTTTTGGTATCGAGCCATATTTTAAGTGAGGTTCAGCAGATGGCTACGGTACTTGGCATTATTCATAACGGAAAATTAGTGGAGGAAATTGAACAAGAAGCGCTGCAGATGAGAAACAGACATTGTGTGGAGTATAAGGTAAGCAATGATCGTCAGACAGTTATGCTGCTGGAGCAGAAGCTGGGCATTCACGACTACTCCGTTCCCGAACCGGGCATTGTCAGGGTGTTCGAACAGCTATCAGAATCGGCTATGATCAATCGAACACTTGTTGATAACGGCATAGATGTGTGCGAAATTACGATGCTGCGTGAAACATTGGAGGATTATTTCCTTGGCCTGACGGGGGGTGCTCGAAGTGCTTAATATTATGTATACCGAATTACTGAAATTAAAACGCTCCAACATTCTCTGGTTAACGATCATTGGCGCTGTACTGCCTGCGTTGATCACCACATTCGGTGAATTCAAGGACATGAATTGGACCAATCTGTTAAATAACAATCTTCTGTTTCTCAACGTAATGATTGGTCCGATGTTATTATCGATGCTAGCAGGATATGTGGTGGTCCGGGAATACAATGATAATACGGTTAATCAACTTTTCGTATATCCTCATCGTCGCGTCACGATTTTATTTGCAAAAATGGTTGTCGTTCTGCTTCTATCTGTTACGGTATCTGCCCTTAATTATTCATTGATTTGGTTGTCAGGCAGCCTAATAGGCCATCAACCGATTACGGCAGAACTGTTCTGGAAATATACCGATGCGTATTTGTGGATGTTTGTGCTGCAAGCTCTGCTTATCCCGATTATGATGACAGCCGGAATTGTTGGAAAAAGCTTCATCCCTCCGGTCGTGCTCGGAATAGTCGCTATCCTCATTAATATGATGGCGATTCAGGGAGTTGAGGACCATATTCCGGAACGCATTACTTTTGTAAGCTATTTTCCATTCGGTTCTGCAATCATTCATATGCTTGATTTGATTAAATCAAATGTGGATATAGGTGTTCTCAACCCTTTATATCCCAATGGATTAACCTTTGTACTATTTTTCATTTTCAATGCGCTCTATTACACGAAGTCCGAGGTTCATAGCGGTTCTTGATTTATTCTTTAAGTTCAGCCTGATGATGATACTGATCAAACGTTTCCTTCAATTTGGTTGCAGCGTCATCGGAGAAAATAAGCTTGAGGTTCTTATCTGATTCCTCGGCTGATCGGGATGAGTAGACGTACATCTTCTCCTCGTATACGCTGACCGCTTCATCGAGATCGTCATAGTGAGCGATGGCTAGCGCCAGTTGTGTTGCATCCAGCATCGCCAAGTTCACGCCTTCTCCTGCAAAAGGAGACATCAGATGCGCAGCATCACCGATTAACGTGACACCCGACTTGAAGGCCCATTTCAGACCGACAGGCAGCATATAGATGCGTCTTGGGATCATCTTGTCGTTAGAGCAGTGGATATAGTTCTTCAGTTGTTCGTCCCAATCACTGTAATACTGTAGCAGCTTCCTTTTCGCTTCCTTGGGCTGATTGAATGGAATGTCGCACGTATCCAGCCAGTCACGTTCGGCTCTAAAGCTTAAATATACCTTGATACGGCCATCTCCATTGAGCTGAGCAAGAATCGCTTGATGATCGGCAAGACCAAACATCTTCCCACGAGCGTTAAAGGCGGCGAGTTCAGGATGGGCGACGGCTGCATTGTCCACATTAAGCTCCACCATACTGAGTCCGCTATATTCGGCTTTGGCATCCGTGAGAAGAGGACGTATACGGGAGAAGGCGCCATCGGCACCGACGACAAGATGGACGGTATCCACGTGCCCATTCTCAAAGCGAAGCTCATGCATGCCATTATCCAAAGGAATGGCTTCAATTAATTTATGCCCATAGTGAAGGCATTCAGGGTCGAGATCGTTCAGCAGCAGATCACATAGGGTTCCGCGGTCGATTTCGGGACGTTCCCCGGTATCATCGATGCCAGCCACCTCATCCATATAAATTTTGCCCGTTTTGTCGAGAAGCCGGAAGTCTTCTCCTTCATAGCGGGCAATCGCTTTAAATTGCTCGTAAAGGCCTGCTTCTTTAAGCGCGATTTGCCCGGTATCTTCATGAATGTCCAACGAGCCACCACTGTCGCTGTTTTTATCCGAATCTTCGCGTTCATACACAACCGCTTTTATACCGTGCCGCTGCAAAATCAGGGCTAACGTCAATCCGCCGGGACCTCCACCTATAATTGCGATACGTTGTTCTTTTGCTGATGCTGCTGTCATCCTTTTCAGCTCCTCAAAGTTAGATTGTGAATGTCTTGACTATTTTATAATATAACGAACATTGTTCGTTTTTAGATATGACAATATTTCCGTTTATCCTAACACTTACAGGGACAAGCCTCTTCCCCAACTTGTGGACATCTTGTAAGGCGTTGATACGGTGTGATAAACAAGCAGTGACAATAGTAATACCAAATGAGGTTACGATTTGTTGAGCAGATGTCGTAATAGGAGTCACTCGACTGAGAACGCGGCTGTGGCATGATTCGCTTGTGTATTTGTATTCATTTCAACTCGCTCCTTTCTCTTCAAGTTATACCACAACGAACATAGTTCGTAAAGAACTATGTTCGTTAAAATAAAAACCTCCTTCTGGTATGCTACCAAATGGAGGTTCAGACTATGTCTTATAAGGAACGATTATTGTTTTCGTGCTTTTACAATAAGAAAATGCGGGTTCGTCGAAAGACGATCAAACCATCGTTTGTACCAATCCATGGACTCAGGTTTATCTTTGAACTCTATATCGGGCTGCGGCTCAACGATTCTGTCAATTACAAATTGTGCTGAGGTGACGTTAAGTATTTCTTGAAGAGGTCTCCTGTAAAATGTAACCTCTACGGGTCCGGACTCCTTTTTGTTCCATGTTTCCTTCAGTAGCTCATGGGCAAAGTAATCGGGTCTATCAAAGTGTTTAAAGTCCATAAAAGGGTGATGCACAGAGAAAATCAGGCAGCCTCCTGGTTTCAGGATACGATGAAATTCACGAAAGGTGGGTGCCCAGTCATCGATGTAGTGAAGGGTCAATGAACTTACAATCAGGTTGAATGTCTCGTTATGGAACGGAAGTGTTTCAGCCAAATCACAAGTAAACACCGCTGTCTCATCACCAACTCGCCTTTTACAAGCTTCTACCATGGCAGGACTTAGATCAACAGCCGTAACCTGAGAACCCCGTTTTATAAATTGCTCCGAATACCAACCTGCGGCACAGCCAGCATCCAGGACTGCTAGTTCTCTCATATCGCTTGGCATAAGCTTCATCATCGCCGGTCGTTCATAATAAGCGTTATGCCCACTCTCAATATCCACATGTATTTCATAGTCTTTAGCAAGCTTTTCGTAAGCTTGGAGAACCTTTTCTTTCATTTCTTCACACCTTCCCTCTATCTTGTCTGCACTTCACGTTATGTTAACGAATTCCACATTTAAGCTCATATTCCTTGTTTTTATGCGCGAATAAGGTACTTGACGAACAACACCTTTAGTTATATAGTTATACAAGTATCTAATTGACGACAAAAAAAGAAGGATGGTTTGATGTGATTTAGCTGTTTAATCCCGCCAGAACTGCTTGAGGTTTGAAGAAAATCGGCGCGTGTGACTAGCGTCAATTGAGAGATATACAACTACACGATATTTGGGAGATGATTTCAAAGGTGGCTCAATCTAAATCTTTAATTATATTCATCCTCGCTTTCGGTATCTTTGGTATCATTAATACCGAAATGGGTGTAATCGGCATTTTGCCACAGATTTCCCAACAATTTGGCATAACCGTATCCGACGCAGGTTTGCTTGTCAGCCTTTTCGCACTGGCTGTTGCGATTAGCGGCCCCTTCTTACCCTTGCTTTTCTCAGGAATGAATCGTAAGATAGCCATGCTCATGGTAATCGGACTTTTCGTCATCACCAATGTGATATCTGTTTATGCGCCTAACTTTACCGTGCTCCTTATAGCTCGGATTATCCCTGCGTTCCTGCATCCCGTTTATTTCTCGGTAGCTTTTACAGCAGCAGCCAATTCCGTTAGCAAAGACCAGGTTCCCAAAGTCATATCCAAGGTATTCATGGGCGTTACTGCCGGGATGGTCATTGGTACACCCATCACGTCTTTTATCGCGGACGTCATGTCGCTTGAAGCTTCACTTTGGTTCTTTGCTGTAGTCAATGCGATAGCATTCGTAACCATTCTCGCTTTCATCCCGTCTATGCCCGTTAAGGAAAAACTATCCTACGGAGCACAGTTGGGCGTGTTGAAGAAACCACTGGTCTGGATCAGCATTGTGACTGTCATTTTCTTGAATTCATCGATGTATGCCGTTTACAGTTTTTTTGCCGAGTATCTGGATACCGTTACTCATATGACTGGAAAACAAATCAGCCTGATGTTGGTATTATTCGGTGTAACCGGTATGGCAGGTAATCTATTGGCTGGAAAATTACTAAGCAATAGAGCGATCGCAACAGCAATCGTGTTTCCATTTGTGTTCGGAGTCATTTATTTACTCGCGTATTTACTAGGGAATTTCACTATTCCAATGACGATAATTATCGCGTTATGGGGTGTTCTTTTTACCCTCGGACTCAATATATCTCAATACTGGATTACTTCCTCAGCCCCAGAAGCGCCTGACTTTGCAAACGGCTTGTTTGTTGCCTTTGCCAATCTAGGCGTAACGGTCGGCACATTAATTGGCGGTATGTTTATTGCAAATATGGGCACTCATCATGTCGTATGGTCCGGCATCATATTCCTGGCGCTTGGTTTTGTGACCATTATGCTAAGAACATCCCTTGGTTCAAAAAAAGCGAGATCTAAGCTAACCCTCACTAATCACTGATTGCCAGACAAGCAGCTCTTTTAGCAATAAGCATAGAGGGAACTACAATTCCCTTCTATGACTATTGCTAAATGGAGCTGTTTATTTGCTGTTATAAATCCTGTAGGGATTGTGTAATCCATAGCATCTCCAATTATAACAATGTCTCAAACATGGTCAATTCTGGGATTTAAATGGGTACCTTAATTAAATTATACGATAATGCCTGATAGGATCAGAAATGCACGGGAGTGGAGGATCGATCATCCTGTCTGCTCAGGAGAAATTTTAGACCAAATATGGTATGATAAACATAATCACAGTTGCTTTTCATGGTTACCTAAATCTGCGTTGACAAATCAAGATACTTCCATATCATCAAAATGAAGAGCGACCAACGACATAAAAAGAAGTTAATACAACAACACACAATGTCACAGAAAAGGAGAAATCTGTATGACAACCTTATCCGACCAGCAGTTCTCGAGGATCTCCCGCGCCCTGGCCGAACCGCGTCGTTATCAAATGCTCAAGGAAATCGGAGCAGCCAAAGAGCCGCTACCCTGCAGTATACTGCATGAGTCCCACAACGTGAGCGCCGCTACCATCTCCCATCATATTAAAGAATTGGAGACAGCCGATTTGGTTCAATGCATTCGTGAAGGCAAGTTCATGAGTCTTGTTCTCCAACACGATGTTCTGCGCGCTTATTTGGACAAACTTTCGGAAATATAAGTATGGGTCGTTCTACACAAATACAACGGTAGCCCAGGACATAGGAATTCAGTCCAGACTACCGTTAAACATTGAATAAACCTTATATCACCAATGCAGCTCTCAAAATAGCGCCATATTCCAAATAACCTTTTAGACAGGTTAACATGTATACCCAGCCTTCTTTATTGCCCAACAATTTGCTTATGAGTTCATCATCATTCTCTTTAAAGCCTACTTCATTAATCTCAATAAGGGAACTCTTAGAGTCAAGCTCTTTCAGCGTAATCGTAACCACATTCCCATCCCCGGTTGTTCCCCACTGGAACACGATTTTCTTATTTTCTTCGAGCTCCAATATTTTAATATCCACTTGTGCATTGTATTCCATATATCTCAAAGTAATCGTTTTGCCTTGTTCCCATTGATCCGAGCCTGTGAACCAATAGTTTGCCATTTGTACAGGATACACAAAAGCTTCGAATACGTCCTTTACAGACTTTGATATTTTCATTTTTGTATTGACCTCTAGGTTCATATGAAATCAACTCCTATTGAGTTTTCCGAAACTGCCATCATCATATCGTATCCACTTGAAACCTGCAAACGCATGTCTGCTTTATTTATAGTGGAAATAAATCTTTCATTTTATTCCAATTGTCCTCATCGCTTCTGCCCAATCCATGTTATGATGGAAAAAGAAACCATATCTAAGGGAGGGCTATTATGACAGAACATCTGTTACCTCGTTCCAAACCTGAAGATCAGAATATCATTCCACAGGCCATTGAACAATTCATTATCGCCATTGAAGCTGCCGGATTGAATATGCACAGCTTTATGCTCCTTCGTCATGGGTACGTAGTATCCGAAAAGTGGTGGCCAACGCATCATCCGGACGAACCGCATGCTTTATTTTCAATTAGTAAAAGCTTCTGTTCAACAGCTATCGGTATGTTGGTTGATGATGGTCTGCTATCCATCGAGGAACCGGTACTGCAATATTTCCCTGATCATATGACACCGGAAATTGAGTCCAACATGAGCTCCTTACTGATCCGACATCTGCTTACAATGACTTCTGGCCATTCAGAAGATCCTACAAACCTCATACGGAATACACAAGATGGTGATTGGGTAAAAGCTTTCTTCGAAACACCCATTGAAGAAGCTCCAGGTTCACGATTCGTCTATAACAGTGGCGCTACTTACCTACTGTCCGCGATCGTGCAGAAGGTAACCGGACAAACGCTTCTCGACTATCTACGGCCCAGACTTTTTCAACCTCTTGGAATCGAAAATGTAACTTGGGAATCATGTCCTATGGGAATTAGCTGTGGCGGCTGGGGTCTTAATCTTACGACAGAGGACATCGCGAAATTTGGACAGTTATACTTACGTAAAGGAGTTTGGGACGGCAAACGCCTCGTATCGGAGGACTGGATTGAGAAGGCGACTTCTGTTCATATATCAACTGCTGCTATGGATGGTATAGACAAGCAGCAGGGTTATGGGTATCAGTTTTGGCGCTGCCAGTTTGGCGGGTTTTGTGGAAGAGGTGCAAACGGTCAATTTTGTATCATAATGCCCAAGCAGGATGTGGTCATTGCGATTACCTCGGACGAGAAAAGAATGCAGGCGTTACTGGATATCGTATGGGAGAAGCTTCTTCCAGCAATAGAGTGATCAATCGAATATTGGAGTTTTCCCTTCCTTAACTATCGTACAGAATCCTGGGCATACTCTATTAAATAATAGGGCTGAGAAGTATGGTAAAGCTTGCTCTAGATCCTTGTAAGACAAGGGTTTAGAGCATTTTTTTGACAACAAATACTTTTTATTTTCAATGTATCGCAGCAGAACTTATTCTGCAACCTTTCACTATGTATAGCAAAGCAAATAGGCAACCAAGTTCATTGGCTGCCCACTAACCACATTCATATATTCACATTATAATTTAACTGAAGTTCATCGCCTGGATAACCTCTGATCCCCCAATTCGATTTAGGAGTCTCAAAAATTGTAATTTCTAAATCCTGCGCAGTGATATTTAATTTGTTATGAAAATTTTCAAAAAGCAACCGAATTAATTGTTTTTTGGAATCCACTGAACGTCCTTCAAAAATACTTATTTCAATAATGGTATAGGCTTCAGTTCGTCCAGCGGCATAATAAAAATCATCTTTAGCCATTGGAAAGAAACGATGAAACCTCTTATCCATTGGAAATTTAAAAGCTTCAACAACACAAAGATGAATAATATCCGAAACCCTTTCCTTAATGGGGTTCAGATTTTCCTTAATGCCAAAGATCTTCACTTGAGCCATGCTCCTCATCTCACCTTTCTCATCTCAACTATTCTCGATAAATTACTTCCATTATCCACCATATTATAACATGTCTTTCGGGAATATAGCACTCCCTTGAAAAATTATCTAAATGAATTAACAAGAACCTCTTTAAGGCACTAGAGAAATCCGGCATCCATTGCTTTCTTGGCCGCTTCTTCCCGATTACGTACGCCCAGTTTCATATAGGCGGTTGAGGCGTAATTCCTGACGGTGCCGTCAGATAAATATAACTTTGAGGCGATAGTTTTGTAACGTAAACCCTTGGATACGAGCTGCAAAATTTCTAATTCACGAGGCGTTAGTCCATATTCATCCGTTGTGTTCGTATTGGGTAAGCTGCTCTCCTGTTTGTCTAGTTGAATTTTCTCAAACAATTTCTGTGACATATCCTGATCTATGAGAGTGCCCCCACGATACACAAGACGAATCGTTTCTACAAGCTCACGTGGCTCCATAGATTTCAATAAGTACCCATCCGCCCCACTTCTCAGCACCTCTAGGGCTTGCTCCGTATCTTGAAACGTGGTCAGAATGAGAATACGAATGTTCGGCCACCTTTGCTTCATAATTTTCGATGCAGTCATACCATCCATATTGGGCATGTCCAAGTCCATGATCACCAGCTGCGGCTGGACCTGCTCACAAATTTCAATGGCCTGCTCCCCATCCTCAGCCAAGCCCACCACTTGCAAATCTTTGTGTCTTTCGATCAGGGTACGAAGACTCTCACGTATGAAGGATTGATCGTCAACGAGCAGCAAGCGAATAATTTCTTCTGGCAGCTCCGCTTGCTTGGGCAGTGTGCAAACAACAACAGTTCCTTCACTGGGCTCAGAGTAAACAGAGACATGTCCCTGCAGATTGATGGCTCGTTCTTTCATTGCGTTCAGGCCGAAGCCTTCCTGCCATTTCTGCATTCCTGTACCGTTATCCTTTATTTCGAGTCTCGTTTGCCATTGCTCAAATTGCACAGAAACATTAATTTCCGTGGAATGACCATGACGTACCGCATTAGTTAATGATTCCTGAAGACAGCGATAAAAGGTCAGCTTGGCCTGCTTGGGTAACTGGTATTCCGCGCCATAGGTTCGAAAATGAACCTGCACTTTGGTATTCGCTTGAAATTCATCGGCCAAATTCTGCAAAGATTGCAGCAGCGATAGCTTTTCTTGCGGTGATTCCATCTTATGTAAGTAGCCTCTGACTTCCTCTATACTTTTGCGAGCCAATAGCAATAGAGGATCGAGTCCTTTCTCCTGCGCCTTTTCCGAAAGCTGAGGTCGCATTGTTTCCAATCCCATAATGATAGAGGTATAGGAATGTCCGATCGTATCGTGCAGCTCTTTGGAAAGCCGGTTACGTTCTTCAGCCAATGTGATACGTTCGATTTGAGATAAATATTGTTCCAGGACGGCATTTTGCCCGCGGATGATCTCATTTTGCTTATGATTAACGACCAGCAGATGAAAGGTAAATCCGAGCGTGTAAGCCAGCCCGATGTGAATGATCATGATTAAGTAGTTATTCTGATGAGACAGCAGATTAATAAGTAAGGGTATGAGGACGATGGAAATAGGCCCCGACCAACGATAGGAAAGATGTGCACTATTGGCAGCGATCAGAAAAGCATATGTCAAAAACGACAAATAGGCTTCTGGAAATAAATATCCCAAAAACAAGCACAGCCCCCCGGAAAAAACAATTTCCGTTAGCAGATAGTACTTATAGTTAAGAAGCAAGCACAGCCAAGGTACGGAAAATGCAACAAGCTGCCAAATACCCATACCCCATAGCGGCATCGGTATTTGATCCTGGAATTGAATCGTTGTGAGAAAGAGCGATACACTACTAATAATTCGAATCAGGAACATGATCCAATCATACCAGAACCATTGTTTAACCATGTCGTACAAGTCAATCAACTCCCTAACAAACCTTCTGTTTCACTTCATATCGCTATCTAATTAGGAAGTCCTACCGGATTAACCTGTTAATCATATGACGCGTGTAACCCCCTACCATTCGAACCAGACCATTTCCCAGCCAAGCACCTACAATAGCAAGAACGAATCCCCCAGCCATCGTATAAAGGGATTTGGTGAATGTATCGATAGGCATCCCCATCAACTGGATATCGACAATCTGGAATAGAACCGGGGTCAGGATGAATAGGGCAGGAGCCACATAGACAAATACGGCACTAATTAGAGCAATAAGTCCAATAATAAACTTCAGCATTAACCAAGAGATAGCGCTCCAGTTCCGATGATCGAGCAGCTCATCTTTAGCCTGTGCCCACAAGGTACCCTCTATGCGTGGTTTCTCTGGATAAGGCTCCACCGTGATATCAGCATAAAGCTTGGTTTGAATACGCTCGTATTGTACAAATGTTTGTGTCGTGCGCATCACATAAGAGAGTATCGGAACCCCTATTAATGTAAAGCACAAGCTTAAACCCAGTATAAGACCAACCAAATAAAAACAAAAGTAAAACAATCCCGTTATAAATGTTAGAAACAAAAAGTACATATTGTGCATATTACTCACGAATCGTTTGTGCATGTTCATTTCCCTCCCAGGTTGTTTTGAGACTCTTATAGTCATCCACAGTCTAATCCTCCCTACGTCATATAGACCAGTGCCTAAATGTCATATGACATGGAAACCAGCCCATTTCAGCGCAGGATGCAAAGATATGACAGAAGGTAACTTGTTAAAATGACAACCTGTTTGGGATACTCATGAGACCAGCAACTAACCTATAAGGAGAAATGAACCATGTTAATTATGACTCGCAGCCTCAGTCTCACTGCTCTATTATTATCATCAACTGTTTGTACAGCATTGCCTTCAAATTCAGCAGCACCTAACGAAACCGCATCTCAGACAAATACTAAGACAAGCTCGAAGGGCCCACAGGATTCACAAGAGATTGAAGGTACGCAGATCCTGTATAGATAAAAATTCCGTATTTCCCCACTCTATGAACAATTAGAGCAACTCCATAAGGAACTCCTCCACGTTAGCGCGTACTTCGTTGCGGCATTAGTCGCTCTGCCATAATCTTGCGAATCCCAACAACCTGGAATCGTACCATGTCATTGGAAAATAGGTAGTATCCTTGTACACAAATAGCGGATATTGATCAAGACGGCTCCTACGGCTATCAACCTTCTCCCCCTATCACCTTATCACCTCTCCATACTCGTTCCAACCGCCCGCGGCAGCACTTGGGTATCGAATCAGTCGACCTTGTAGATCTGGACCATTTTCATAATATGACCTTGCAGCTCGGCAATTAATTCGGGAGGCTCTATCAGCTTGACATAGCTGCTGTAGCTAAGAATGTTCTGAACCGCTTTTTCCGTGGAGGAATAATGTGCCGTTACTGATATCGTACCGTCCGGGTTATCTATGATCTGGTCATAACCATATTCATCCCGTACTCTCGTCTTGACCTCTGGATTAAAACATAGAACCGCTCGCACCTTGGAAAAATTAGCATGGCTCATGAACTGCTGTTCAACATCCTGCAGCGTATAAGTACGCCGAACGAAGGTCTCAGGCAAGCTTCGCAGTCTGAGCATACGGGAAAGCCTGAACACACGCATAGCAGATCGAGTGAGGCAGTAGCCATACAAATACCAAACATATCCTTTGAGAAACAATCCCATCGGTTCGATCGTTCTTTCTGTTTCCGTTCCCTTGCTATCTAAATAGTCAAACCGGATGATATGCAGCTCTTTAATAGCCTGACGAAGAGGGGCGATTTTCACCTTGTCATTGGGGGTTGGGGTGAAATCGAGATCCACATGAACCATATTGGCGGCATTCGATGGAGTCGGCATCAAGACATTGATTCTCTCCAAAAGCCCATCGATGTCCGAGCTGTCGGTAGCAGAGCGTGCTCCTTTCAATGCCGAACAAATAGACGAAAAGTCATCGAGGGTTAAGACTTGTTTATCTATACGATATCCGGACATAATCTCATACCCTCCGTCCGAACCGGGAAATGAAACAATCGGGATTCCAGCCTGATTAATAGATTCCATATCCCGATAGATCGTACGCAGAGAAACTTCAAAGCGCTCGGCCAGTTCAGTTGCGTTGACACGGGGCTGATTAAGTAAAGTCATCGTAATGGCAAGCAACCGATCCAGTTTCACTTGAAGCTCCTCCTTGCCGAGTTTAATGGTCACACTTGCAGATTCTTATTATTTTCTACACCTAATCGTCTATAACCTTCTTATACAAGGAAGTCATGTTATTATCTGAAGCGACGGAAAAAGCTTTGCAGGTCGGGTGCCAAAAGATCCGGCGCATCCATGGCGGCAAAATGCGTGCCACGCTCAAACTCCGACCAATGTACAATATTAGTGTTATCGCGCTCTGCAAAACGCTTCATCGATTTGAAGTCGTAGCCAAATACAGCAACCCCGGTCTCGGTCGTATTAGGGCCTTGCACAACCTGTTCGCTGTTATGTGCATTTTCATAGTAGAGGCGAGTGGAGGATTCCGCCGTATTGGTCAGCCAATACAGCATTACATTCGTCAGAAACGCGTCACGGTTAATGAAGTCCACATGATCGCCAAACCCATTGAACAACTCAGCGATCCAGGCGAGCTGGCCTGCAGGAGAGTCCGTCAGCCCATATGTCAATGTCTGCGGCCGGGTCTGCTGGATCGCATTGAAGCCTGCCCGTTCATGAAAGCTGGCCAGAAATTGAAGTCGGCTCTGATCGTCTGCGGACAGGTCTACCATCTCAGCGGGATCCCCTGATGGGAAGGAGAATAACTGCAGCACATGAATACCGAGCAGACCGTCAGGCTTCTGAATGCTCATCTCACGGGAAACGAGCGCACCGCAATCGCTGCCATGAGCACCATATTGTTCGTAACCGAGACGTTCCATCAACTTCGCCCATGCTCGGGCAATTCTAGTTATATTCCAACCGGCTTCGAGAGCGGCACCAGAGAAGCCAAATCCAGGCACAGAAGGGATGACGAGATGAAAGGCATCCGCCGGATCGCCGCCATGTGACCGTGGGTCCGCAAGCGGTCCAATCAGGTCCAAAAACTCCACAATCGAGCTTGGCCAACCGTGTGTGAGGATGAGCGGCATCGCATCAGGCTCCGGTGAACGGACATGCAGGAAATGCACATTGGCCCCATCTATCGTCGTTGTAAATTGTGGAAACTCATTCAAACGCGCTTCATGCTTGCGCCAATCATACTCATTGTTCCAATAAGCTGCCAGCTCCTTCACATACGGAAGCGACACGCCGTACTTCCATCCAGCGTCCTGCAAGGCTTCAGGCCAGCGAGTGCGGGACAAGCGGTAGTGCAGTTCATCAAGATCAGCTTGTGGAATGGCGATGTGGAAAGGGCGAATCTCAGTGTCTACATGGTTTGATGTGTGGTTAATCGTTGTCATTAGAAGTGCCTCCTCGAATTTGGGGTCTCTGTGTTTCTTCTTTACACTTCTAATCATAAAGCAAGTACCCTGACAGCATACTGTCAGGGTTACGAGGGGGCTTACAATTTATTTCGTTATACATATCTATTTCTAAAGAGTTTGGACCTCTCGCATTGTATGGCGGATTCTCATCCTTGTCCACCCTGGACATGATTCCATACATCCTGCAGCTTGGCAATTATCCGATTTTTGCCTCGCAATGGCGCGTACCCTAAACGCCGATTAATTCGAAGAATGGGCTCGTTCGTGGAGTCATTGTCCGTACGGATATAAGCGGCATTACGCTGTTTGGCAAGCTCTATCGCTTTTATTTTCAGTCCTAGCGCGATTTTACGACCACGGTAAGCTCTACTCACACCGGTATACTCATGATACATTCCGTTGGTCAGCTGATTGTGCAATACATTGGATACACCCACATATTTATTACCTTTTATCGCAATAATGACTTGTTCCGGTGCATAGCCATCGACCTTCAAGTACCACTTACGCCATTCATCAATGGCTGGGACCTCACCTGTATACCCCGGTATATCCTGAAGTGTCTCCTTGTAGAGCTCGTACAGCCTCTGCTCGCTCCCCTCTTCAGCCTCATGGGCTAAAGTAGAGAACCGCACCCCTTCACACTCCAGTGCACGGAAAAGATCATGGTCATTCATACGCTCCAAGTCGACCTTCTCCATATCAAGCACGGACTGAAAAGAATGACGTTCGACTATAAACCCTCTACGTTCAGCAAATTGAAGCGATTCCGGACTGTCATCCCAAATCTCCATTACAAGTAGGCTAGCTCCAAGCTGGATTCCCCAATTTGTCACATGGCGCAGGAGAAGCTGCCCCACACCTTGATTGCGGTGCTGTTTAGCTACGATCAGCGTGTTATTGAGATGGCCGGGCTCTGTCCAGGGTGCCCGCCAAACCCAAACAAAACCTACGATCACGCCCTGCTCTGTAACCGCAACCTGACGTGCGCGATCATAACCTGCAAGCAGCCCGTTATCATCGATGTAGGTATGGCCTACTTCGTAAAGCTTGGCATCGTCTTCCTCAAGCCTCTCTGCCGTGATTGGTTCTGACCAGTATGTGTTTAATAGCTCTGCTAATTCTGCATAATCCTCCGGCAGCCTCAAGGGCCGCAGCGCAATGGACATGGTGATAACCTCTCTCCACTTTCAATTTATATCAAAAGTGTAGTTGTTCTTCCAGAATGTTACAACGGAGATTTTATCTATAGTCGTTTATTCGTATATCAATCATAACCTCAGGAGGAAGCGAAGGAAGCAGCTTTTCCCATTCAAATAACTGATCAATATGATACACGCCATGCGGCAATACAGAGCTGTAAACCCTATCTGCTACAGTAGCAGCCACTTTTGCCGTAATATTGGCTTCCTTGATCCCCTGAACCAGACATTCTATCAACACGTCATCTTGACCTTTTTTTCCCCACGCATCAATTTTCACGGCAAACATCTCTTTTCCAAATCGCAGCTTACCGAACAATTGGATGACAGCATGACGAATCCGCTGCAACTTCAATAAACGGAACACTCCGCCTACTCTTAACCACGCCAGCAAGCCGGTCACGGACGCCGAGTCGAAACAGAGCCGGGTGGATACAAGTGGCACACCCAGTGTTCGCGATAGAGCATGCTGATCAGCAAAGTTGAACCGATAAGACTTTCTATGTCCCAACGCTGACCCAAATTCCGTTATTTTACCGTCCGTAAAGCTGGATACAACAACTTTGCTTCCAGCCTGCATCACAGTAAAATCCGTGCCCAGGTTATCCACTGTCCATTCGATAGCCGCTTTACCATGTTGGTCGCCCAATCCCAGCATGATCGATATGTCTATGACATCCGTCTGATCCATCAGATGTTTGGCGTGAGCAGCCAACAGGTTGGTCAGCCCCGGCGCGAGTCCAATGCTCAGCACCGCCGTTGCTTGACCTGCTACGGCTTCCTCATGCAGATGTTCCAGCTGTGAAAGAAACGAATCATCAGCAGAAATGTCCACGTAATGCACTCCGTTGTTGAAACAAGTCCGTGCAAATGCAGGATCGATCTGATCCAGACACATCACGACCAGCTTGATATCCTTCCATATTTCCGGATCAACGGCTTCCTTGATATTGATCTGGTAAGGCTTTACCTTACCCTCGGTTGTTAAGCAGAATTGCTCAGCACGATCATAGCTTCTTCCTGCCGCAATCACTTTTCCTGGATATAACTCACCCAGATCCCTGCAGATCATTTGTCCTACCTGACCGTAACCACCAACCACCATCATATGATTTTTCACAATAATTCTCCTGACCCCGTATGCTGTATTCTCTATTCCATCGTATCGGCGGATTTGAAGCAAAAATATCCTTCTATTAAATAAGAACCAAAATAACGTGATGTGTGAGTAAATCCAGCTTCATGTAATAACATTGCCACGTCTTCTGCGGAAATTGGATCTGATTCCTGACCGATAGAAGCGGCGAATCGCTCCCATTCCTCTAGTGTAATTCCGTTATCCAGCATATGCGTTTCCCAGGCTTGCATCTGAGTGACAAACTGTTGTGTCTGCGGCTCACCGTTCAGCGATGCAAGCAAGAGAGGAGCACCGGGCTTCAGACGTGCGGAAATACCGCGAAGCAGCTCCAGCTTGTGCTGCATGCCTTTGACAAAGTGCAGGACCAGCATGCAAGTTGCACCGTCATAACGCTTTTCAAGCGGCAGCTCATCAACGGTTCCTTTTATTAAGGATACCCGATCCCCAAGCTCCGCCTGATTGATCCTTGATTCCGCGATCTTCAGCATCGGCTCGGAGGGATCGATACCTGTAAATGTCCAATTGTCATGCTTGCTGCCCAGCGTCACAATCTCATGACCGCCGCCTGCCCCAACGATTAGCACATCCAAGCTGGTATCTTCGGCATCTTCACTATGGTTGATCGCGTTCAATATGCGATCCGTCATATCATGCAGTAGTTCGTAACCAGGTATTTTTAAGGAGATCGTCTCTCCATAGCGGTTCACATTCGGGCTATTCCAGTTCATTCTTGATTGAGGATTGTTCATTGTTATCGCTCCATTCCTTAGGTTGATTGATGTCCATTGACAAGTTTGAGCAGCTTAACGATATCGTCTGCCGTAAACCGCATGGTGTCAGCTCCAACATCGGCTGCAGCATGGAAAATG
Source organism: Paenibacillus sp. FSL H7-0331 (assembly GCF_001956045.1). The sequence goes on from NZ_MRTH01000015.1 coordinate 56,736, forward strand.
TCCATCACAAGCGAACCGACCCCTGTAAGTACTACGATACGAGATCCAAGAGCAAGAGCCTCATCCAGATCATGGGTGATGAGCAGGATGGTTGGTTTATTCTTGTGCCATAGTCGCAGCAGCAGCTTCTGCATGTCCTGCCGGGTTCCGGCGTCCAGACTTTGAAAAGGCTCATCCATCAAAAGCAAACCCGGATTGGTTACGAATGCCCGGATCAATGAAACTCTCTGCTTCATCCCACCGCTGAGCTGATCGGGGTAGCTTGTCAGCGCATGTGCCATTCCCGCTTCTGTCAGCCAAATCGCAATCTCATTATTTGTCACATGCTTTTGATCATCGAGCACCCATCGAACATTGTCCAGTACCGTTTTCCATGGCAATAGCCGGTGCTCCTGAAATACATAACCGATTCGCATATCGCTTCTTCTTTCTATGATTCCGGAATCCGGCAGCTCCAGACCTGCCGCCATTCGCAGCAGCGTCGTTTTACCAATACCTGAGGTGCCCATTATGCAAGTAATTTGCCCTTCATTAAGCTCAAGAGATAGCTCCGACATAATCGTTCGATTACCGTAATGTTTGGTCACTTGTTCAAACCGCATAGCGTTCATTGTTCTCTCTTTCCTTATGTTTTCCGTAGAAGTAGGTTCGCATTAACCATTCCAGGCTCATTCCCAACAGAGCGACTAGTAGTGTCCAGGCGATCACTTCATCCGTCTTCAAATATAATCGTGAGGTGTTCATTGCTGCGCCTATTCCGGTTTGGCCGCTGATTAACTCCGACATGACGATGGTCTTCCATCCGCTGCCGATGTTGATGGTGAGGGCTGCCAACCAGTAAGGCCGCAGGGCCGGCAAATAAATGTCCCGGATTCGCTTCATACGACGAACACGAAAGACGCTTGCCATTTCAAGCAAATCCATGGGTACTTGTTGGATGCCCTCCACTGAGTTAAAGAAAAACACTGGAAAAAGGGCAATCACGACGACCAGAATCTGCGCCCCTCCGTCTATTCCTAGCCATAGTATAGCCAAAAGAATCCATGACACGGGAGGTACGGATTGTAACAGTGTCACTGCTGGCCGCACGAATGCGTATATTTTATCGTTATAGCCTGATGCAATTCCAAGTCCAGTTCCAATGACAAAAGCTATCCCGAAACCAATCGCTAGACGTACGAAGGAAAGCCACAATGGCTCCCATAAATGTCCATTTCCAGCGATATGGAGCAGCGCCTGTAAGGTTTCAAGTGGTGAAGGAAGAATAACAGCAGGGTATACACGGGCCACAACCACCCAGATGGCAAGAATAACAAGAAAGGTATAGCAGCCTGGCCATTTGTTATAGACCGTAATAAAAACCCGCATCAGGCAGCCGGCCTCCTATCGATTCCGGTGCGTCCTGCAGCAAAATTTGAAAATATCGCTCTACTTCCGGCTTGGCATCCTTGGCATCTTTATAAACCAAACTTATCTTGGTCATGGCAGCAAATAGTACGGCTTGCGGTACACCGAATGCTTCAGCAGACAATTTAAGCGATTCCTCTGGCCTTAGAACCGTCTCATTCAGCGCATCCCGATACATAATCTGAAATTGCGCTACTTCCTTGGTATGTGTCTTGGCCCATTCACGGTTCACGAAAATACCTGTTTGCGGTAAATCCTCTCCAAATTGGGCCCGCCACGCTTTCTGGAAATCGATAACTTCATATAACCTGCCATCCAGCTTCACACGCAATCCGCTGATCATAGGCTCTGGCAGCACAGCATACTTAATGGTACCTGCTGCAAGCTGCTGCATCATTTCTGGAACGGTAGAATAAGCAAGCTTGATCTTTCCATCCAGCCCTTCCTTTCTCAGCAAAAATCGGGTTAAAATATCGGGCGGGCCGCTTTGTCCGGGAATATATACCGTCTCATTGGTCAGATCAGCCAGACGGTGTGCATCAGGTGAAGTGGAAATCAAATACATGGAACCCCACGTATTGACATGAAGCAGCTGCAGCGGCAATCCCTTTGCAGCAATATTGGCCCCAAGATTAAGCGGTGCGGCGACAAATGGTACATTTCCGTTCTGGATACGAGCGAGCAACTGCTCAATGGTATCCCATGTTTCCACCTTCAGCTTCATATCTGGACTCCCTTTCTTCTCGGCCAACAATGCTGGAATCAGAGAAGGTGCTTTCGGAGATAACAGGACGACATTTTCCACATTTGTCGACGGGACCGTTGTTTCCTTAACGTCTTCCGCACTTCTGGAGCAACCAGCTAAAAGAATAATGAGACCGGTCAGAGTCAACAACAACAAATGCAGGGTACGACGACGCAGCATAGTTTCTTTTCATCCCCTTTTTTATATAGTAGAATAACAATAAGAATCATTCTCAATTATAAGGATGTAGTCGGTAAGGACAATCCCACAAATCTGGGATTCTCGCAGAAAGCACATACCGGTTTGTACGAGGAGAAGCGACATGAGCGTTCATACACATATAAGAGCCGTCACCAAAGAGATATCTGCACTGGAAACGAGTCCTGCATCTGGTTCGGATTATCGGGAAATGGTAATTCAACTCTTACGCAGCGTCGTACCGTTCGATGCGGCTTGTTGCACGACTGTTGATCCGAGGACACTGCTCTCAACGGGGGCTGTTACGGAGCATAGTGTAGAAAAAATTCATCACCTGCTGTTTGAAAATGAATACCAGCACGAAGATTTCAATAAATACACCAGCTTGGTCCAAGCTGATGACCCCACCGCCACGCTCAGTGGGGCTACGAATGGTCAATTGAAGCAGAGCTCCCGCTACCGCGACATTCTCAGTCCGGCAGGCTTTGGCGATGAAATGCGAGCGGCTTTGGTGAGCGATGGCGCATGCTGGGGGTATTTGACTTTATTCCGTGCTCAGAATCAACCTGTGTTTGGGGAGGCTGAGCGTTCCTGCGTTTCCTCTCTGGTCCCTGCTATTTCTCAGATGCTGCGCAAGAGAAGCCTGAAGCTGACGACTCATGAATCGGAGCAGGTGCACATGGACGCTGGCATCCTGATTTTGTCGAACAGCCTTACCTCCCTATCCTCTGATGCAGCGGCCGATTATTGGCTTTCCTTGCTTCGCAAATGGGAACGAATCGACAGCACCACGCTGCCCCGGCCTGTTCGAGCGGTATGTGCTCGCGCCCAATCGAACCATACTCCATATCCAGACCAAGCGTATCCGTCCAAAGTCTGCTTTTATACACCAGATGGACAATTTCTGGTTATCCGGGCAAGTCGGTTAAGCGGACCCTCTAATTCCATGCTGCTGGCAGTTTGCTTCGAAACGGCGAAGCCACTGGATATTATGCCCTTTATGGCGGAAGCCCATGGACTTTCATTACGAGAGAAACAAATTCTTGAGTCGGTATTACGGGGTTTTTCCACGAAAGAAATCGCCAGCTCTCTGCATATTTCCGCCTATACGGTTCAAGATCATATGAAATCGATTTTCACGAAAACCGGCATGACGAGCCGAAGAGAACTCATATGGAGCTTGTTCTCCCGTTTCAGTCTGCCGAATGCCAATGTACCGAACATGGACTGATATAATGAAAAAAGAGAAGCTGGCTTCCCTATCAAGTAGTTATGAAAATAAAAATGAATAGAGCGAGCAGAATGAACTCTGCTTACTCTATCCATATACGGTAATCGACGTATTCAATGATGTTCAAGCTGAAGATCTCGCCTGTAAGTTGGCGTGACTCTATGTGCTCCTACTAGCTCCTTGTGAATCCATATCGCTGCCTGAGAGCCTTCGCCCATGGCTATAGTCAGCTGCTCCGCATGCACACCGATATCACCTGCTGCCCATATGCCAGGTATGTTGGTCATCTTGGTGCGTGGGTCCGTGAGGATATGCTTATTTTCCAGGCACTCAATGCCCACTTGGCGAGCGAGCTCCGAATGAACATGATTCCCGCCAAAAGCGATAAAGCCCCGTTCGCCTGCAATCATACGTCCGTCATCCAGAAGAACACCCTGAAAATCACCGTTGAATTCACTTCTTACCACCTCTGACAACGCTGCGTCGATATGGACGATGCCATGTGAAGCCAGCTTCTCCAAATGTTCATCATCAACGGTTTTATTCTGCCACTCATGATTGATATACGTGATAGCTTGGGTCCAGTAGGTCAACGTCAGCGCCATGGCAGCACCGACATTGCCGGCACCCATAACGATGGTTTGTCGGCCATTAACTTCGTAACCGTCGCAATCGGGACATACATACACCGTTAAACCGAGACATTGCTCAAGTCCGGGCAGCGCCGGGAACCTGTCGCTCAACCCCATTGCAAGCAATACGGTCTTAGCCTCAAAGCTTTGATTGCCCTTTGATCTTTCTATCATAAATTCGTCTTCTGATCTTACAAGGCCAGTTACCTCATCTTGTATGAACTGCACGCCAAGTCGTTCCGCCTGCAATTTACCAAGACTGCGAAGCTCATTGCCCGACACCCCGTCCGGCCAACCGAGTATATTGTGATAGCTCCTGCAGAGGCTTGAACGACCTTCACCCTTATCTATAACGAGTACGCGGTGCTTATACCTGCCCAGCTGGATCGCTCCCTGTAAGCCCGCAATACCTCCCCCAATAATAATGCAATCGTATTTGGAAGTATCCAATGGCCTGTGACCCCTCATCGTTTTTCATTAGATTCTCCAAGCTTTCCAATAAAAAACGATGATGAAGCGATCTGATATCATCCAATTTATTCCATACTAATCCCTCTATTAGCATTAGGCCCTTGGTTTAGGGACGACTGTGCCATGGAGAAACACATGAATGGCTTGACGATATATGTTTAACGTCGCTTCATGGTTGGGGGAACGTTTGGACATTTCGCCAAGCCCCATTAGTAATCCCTCCAGTATAAACCCAAGTGTCCGAGCATCAGCAGGCTTCAGTTCACCCGCGTCCATTGCCTGCTGAAGCATCCTTTGGTTCAATTGCACATGGTCAGAAAGATAATTGGCTACCTCTTCCTGTACATCATTTCTTGCCCATTCGCTGTATATAAATTCATCCGTAGCTTTGGTTAGCGGATGGTTCAGATCATTCACGACGAGATGTTCAGCAAACCCATATAATTTTTCTTCCACGGTTGCGTACAGTTTTTCCTTCTCAGCCCATTGCTCCTTCCAATCCCGATCCCATTCGTCCAGCAAATATAAGAATAATCCTTCTTTGTTATGAAAATGATAATAAATATTCCCTTTGCTGCTTCCCGTAGCGGCTACAATATCCTCAATGGATGTGGCTGTATACCCTTTTTGGGCAAATAATGCCCTTGCGGCTTCAGCCACCTTTTTTTTAGTCTGCTCACTCTGCAGCTGTTTTTTATTCATCGGGTCCATCTCCTTTTTAGATACCAGCCTTACGCAATGAATGTTTCCCTAAAGATCCCTGCCTCCTATAATAAATAACAATCGTGATCAGTACAATACATTCTGACAAGGGAACAGCCATCCAGATCCCCGTGATCCCCATGAACCTTGGAAGCACCGTAATAAAAGCCAGCATAAGAATCATTTCCCTCGCTGCAGTGATCCAGATTGCCATCCTCATGCTGCCGATTGATTGATAATAAGTCATCATCACAAAATTGATGCCCATAAACAGATAGGCGATTACGAAAATCCTGAGCCCATGGACAGCATGGGCTGTGACCTGACTGCTAAAGTGCCCAAAAATCCCAACGATCGGCAATGTTGCCAGCTGTACAATCAGCAGTAGGACAGCTCCCGCTCCAAGCGCCGTGCGGACAGCAATTCGGATCGTTTGCCGCTTCCGTTCATCCTGCCGAGCTCCATGATAATAGCTGATCAGTGGCTGGATCGCCGAGCCCATTCCCAAGAAGGTCAGCAAAATAATGCTGTGAATATAGCTCATAATAGAAAATGCAGCGACCCCGTCAGTCCCGGCATACTTTTCCAACGAAACATTATGCGAAATCGTGAATACGGAAATACCGACCTCAGCCAGAAAGCTTGGAAATCCTACAATGATAACTGTAATCAGGAGTGCCTTATCCCATTTGAAACGCCGCAGCTTCAGATGATTCGTTTTTTTGAGAAAATGGGTGAAGAGTACCATTAAACCAAGAAATGCAGCAATGATCGTCCCCATAGCCACGCTGGCAACCCCCAGCTCGAACACATATAAAACAAAATAGTTGATAACAATGTTAGACAGTGCAAAGGTAATCTGCGCCATCATCGACAGGTTAGGATTACCGTCATTACGGACAAAGATGCTCACAGCATTCTCTATAGTAAATACAAATCCGAACAGCAGCATCACATTCATATAGGCAGACGCATAGGGATATGTCTCGGCATTAGCACCAAGCGCATAGATGAGCGGATCACGAAACATAAAGGCAGTGATGCCTATCACGAGTGTTGCTACGGTAATAATCGTCACGGAATACGAAAAGATAGTTTGTGCCTTATGATGCTCCTTCGCACCCATTGCCTGTGAATATAAGGTTGCACTCCCGATACCAATCCAGAGTGACATCGCGACAAATATCGTATATACAGGACTTGCAATGCCCAAGCCTGCGAGCGCCGTGGACCCCAGCTTGTTTCCTACCATGACACCATCGACGACAATGTTGACAGCGACCAGCAGCATCCCCAGCATGGAAGGGATCAAATAACGAAGGAAAGCTCGACCAACCGATTGGGTATCCAGTAGGTGTGTCGTGTGTTGTTCTCTCATGTTGAAACTCCTATCTGAACATTCATTTTATTATACTGAACGTTCGGTATAAATTGTAGCACATACAATGAAAGGATACAACTTTTCAAGTCAATACAAGGGCTGTAGGTAACCATCACAACTAGAAATGCCACTAGCGGATTTGTGAAGCCCGAAGGGTACTAGCAGTTCCAATTGGAATTCTACTTGCATTTACTATGAGTAGTTTCATATATGAAAGCGAGGTGAAAGGTTATGTCTCTTATAAGAAATGATGTCGTAATTATTGAGTTCCGTCGGATTGCTGGTATTCGAATTATTAGAGCTGTTCGAATTATTGGCAGTGCATTTCCATGTAGAGGTTTTTTATTTGTGGGTGGTCGTGTATTGCGTGCTGAACGCTGCCTCTTGAACAATCGTTTCCGTATAGTATCTATTAGACACAATATTATAGTATTTAAGCGTAGACGATTGCATCATTGATTATGATACTATGCCCCATTTCCATTCATAATAATCAATAATAAAGCTAAAGCCTCGAAATTTGAGGCTTTTTTGTGTTATGGCTCATCGAATTTGTCCATATACATTAAAGAAATGAAGTTACATATGCAATTTTGAGGAGGAAGGTGTACGAATGGCAATTCGACCGGCTATTTTGCAGAATGGCGATACCATCGGGGTTGTTACTTTGGGTAGTCCATTGGAGGCAGAGGTTATAGATGCAAACATTAATTTTCTTAAAGGTATGGGGTTTAATGTTGTTTTGGGTCAATATGTATATGCCCAAAATGGTTTTATAGCGGGTACCGATCAGCAAAGGGCTCTGGACTTGATGAGAATGTTTGAAAACAATCAGGTGAAAATGATCCTACCCACCCGAGGGGGTGTCGGGGTTGCCGGAATAATCCCCTATCTTGATTATCGTTTCATCCAGAGCCATCCCAAAATTATATCCGGCTATAGTGATATAACCGTTTTGCTGAATGCCCTGTACCAATTTTCAAATTTGATTACTTTCCATAGTCTCATGCTTATCGATTTCAAACCAGATACGCCTGCGTATAGTTTCAACCAATTTTTTTCTGCAACGTCTTCGTTAGCTTTATACAGGGAAATCCAAAATCCGCCAGGATTGCCGTTGGTGAGCAGGGTGGGTGGTAACGTTGTTGGCCCCATAGTCGGGGGTAATCTGACTTCCTTGGTTGATACTTTGGGCACACCTTTTGAAATCGATACGAGGGGGAAAATATTATTCCTGGAGGATACGCATGAACCCATCAACACGATATACAGGTATTTGAACCATTTAAAGTTGGCTGGCAAATTCGCGAATTGTGTTGGAATTATTATGGGGGAATGTACGGATTGTGCAGATGCCTATGGAAAGTCATATCAAGATCTGATTAATGAATTTGTTGTACCCCTTGGCAAACCTCTTATGACGAATCTGGCAAGTGCCCACGGTCAATATAAAGCTGCGATCCCTATAGGAGCAATGGTAAATCTGAATACGTTCAATAATACTTTAAGTGTGCTTGAGCCTACAGTCAGCTATTAATTCGAATTGCAATAAAATCGACACGCTTCATGACATCAGCAATCGTATATTGCCGTAAATAATCGATCGATTGGCTTTAACTTCATGAATTTAGGCTTCTTTCTTTGTATCTACTTGGAGGATCTTGTTATAGACAAGTAGACACAAAGAAAGCGCCAAATATAACTAATCTACTAATCTTACTTCAGCTCAGCCATCAATCGATCTGAATAACGCTTTAGCTGCTCAACCAATATACGCTGATGTGGCTGGAGACCCGCGCCATCCTTGACACGTGTAGTCAGTGTGATCGGAACGCCTGACAGCTGGATGTTGTATTTGGCATCTACCGGATAATATTGGCCCTCGACCCCCGAGGCAAGACCCACGTAGTCCTGAACCTGCTCGGCCTTCTCCGGCTGCGTGTTCCAATTCTCAGTTAACCACACATATAAATTCGGATGATGATTGGCCATAATTCCGCTAAAACCTGAAGCTCCGAGCTTCAGTGATTCCAGCAGTGTTGCCGAATTAGCATTAAATAGCTTCAGTCCGGTTCCCTTAAGCACCTCAAGCCGAGCCTTGATCTCAACAATATCGCAGCACGTATCCTTAAGGAACAAGAAACGTCCTGTCGAGATGCACCACTCCAGCAGTGCGGGGTTCATCAGTCTTTTATAAGGATAAGGGCATTCGTAAATCCCGAATTTGACATCGGGAACCGCCTGCAAAATACGCTCCGCGTTAGCCTTCCATACCTCATCGGATTCGTGCTCTGCTGCCAAACGGTTGCTCAGCATGACGAAGGCCTCAATCCCTTCAGCCCATATTTGCTTAATTTCCTCAATCTGGTCTTCGATAGAATCTGAGATATGTCCGGATGCAATAACCGGCACACGGCCGGAAGCCTGTCTGACGACAATCCGGGTCGCCTTCACGCGTTCGTCCAGGCTCAGCTTGAACATCTCACTAGAATTGCATACGGCAAACAAACCATGTACGCCCTGCTCGATATACCAATCCACCAGCCGCTCCAAGGCAGGCTCATCCAATTGATTATTTTCTGTGAACGGCGTGAGCATCGTTGGCCATACGCCATTCGTAATCGTGTTCCCCATTTTGTATTCCCACCCTTTATTATTAATGTTGCTTCATTGCTAATTGAGCAGTGACTGTTAATTGGCTGTTATCAGTTGATTCAACGCTACGGATAAACCGGCGTAATCACCGACCTGTTCTTTCAGTCCAGCAGGCAGGATCCGGCACACGGACAACGAATGGGAGAGCGCTTCGCGCTGCAGCTCCTCTTGCACCACCCGTTCCAACAAAGGAAGCTGTCTGCCGTAAATACTGCCGATCACGATGACTTCGGGGTTCAGGATATCCACAAGGATCGCCAAGCCGCGGCCTAATTGACGAGCTACCGTCTGGAAAATTTCAACCGCATCCGCTTCCCCGCGCTGCGCCGCCTCACCGATAGCTTCCGCTGTAATCGCAGGTATAGCGCCAGGCTCAGCACAAAAGGAAGGAGTCCTTCCTTCCTTAAATAAACGTGCTGCTTCCATGCGCCCTAGCTCAGCAATACCCCCGCCACTGCAGAAGCCCTCAAAGGAGCCCGCTTTTCCATAACCGACAGGACCTGTTGGGGAGAGACGCATGTGTCCAACTTCTCCAGCCATATCTGACGTTCCCGAATACAGCCTGCCATCCAGAATCAAACCGGCTCCCATCCCGGTGCCGAAGGTGAGAAAGATCATATTGCGACTGCCCTGACCAGCACCCCATTTCCATTCTGCCAATGCACACGCGTTGGCATCATTTTGCAAGCCGACAGGCACGGCGAAGCGCTCGCGAAATGGAGTGACGATATCGACACGGGACCAGTCCGGCAAATTCGGCGGTGACAGAATGAGTCCCGCTTTGCTGTTCAATGGACCGCCGCAGCTGATGCCTATCGCTTCGAGCTGCCCATGTTCAGCATCTGCTTGACCAGCCTCGGCTAGCAGTTCTTCCAGCTCGCTTAACAATCGAACGATATTGGCCTCCGCGCCTAATAAAGTAGCAAAGCGGCGTTTGGCAATAATTTCGATCTGCTGGTCAGCCCTATCCCCCATAACTCCCAGACTTACCGCACATTTGGTGCCTCCAATATCGATACCGGCCAAAATACTCATGAGGGGAAAAACTCCTCCTCCAGCATGATGCACAAGGCATGGTAAATCGGCAAATGCCGTTCTTGAATATCCGGCGTCAGCTCCCATGGCACCCGAATGGTTACATCGCAAAGCTCCGCCATCTGACCGCCTTGATTCCCTGTAAGACCGATGGTATGAAGACCTTGAACCTTAGCGACCTGGATCGCCCGGGCGACGTTCGCGGAATTGCCGGAGGTGCTCAGTCCAAGCAGTGTATCTCCTCGCTTGCCGTATCCGTAAACCTGCTGGGCAAAGATCATTTCCGCTGACACATCGTTGGCATAAGCAGTTATCAAGGCCGAATGACTGACCAGTGATATCGCAGGCAGTGCTCCCTGCAAATGATCGGCAAGGAAATCCCCAGCATCGGGGAATTCCTTGAGAAATGAGCTTCGTGCTTCGTCCGACAAGTATCGCTTGGATCGAAAGCCTTTCATTAATTCGCCTACAATATGCTCGCTGTCGGATGCGCTTCCGCCGTTGCCGCACAGCAGCAGCTTGCCGCCTCCATGGAACGTTTGCTTTAGAAGCTCAGCCGCTTTCTCCACATCAGGCAGACACACGACCAGCTCCGGGTATTTATCACACATTACATCAAGTACTGCACTCATCGGTATACGCTCCTTTACAACAATAAAGTTAGCTCGTTCACTTGACTTGGTTCAGCTTATTCACTTTACTCGGTTTCAGCCAATTCAACGAAATTGACTTCTTTCACTGCTGAGCCTGCATCGTCGGGAACAAAAAATGTCTTGATTTCACATTTGCGGAACGCTGCGCTCCACTCACGCTGCAGCGCAGGCAGCTTGAACGCGGATTCGGTTTCCTGCCCCAAGGTCTCATAGCAGCGAACGATCCATCCGTCGCCATCCTCCGCACGCTTGAACGTCGTTGCCACAATAGCAGCGTCAGAAATGACAATACCCTCTGATATTTGCGGAAGCGATCCTTCATGGTAAGTTTCCCACATGAGCAGCGGCGGAACATTAAGCTCATTTGCTTTTTGGACCAATCTGCCGTCCTTCCAGCTGCCGGAGTGAGGTACAAGTGTATAACCGAATTCCTGTACACCTTGATCCATATATTCAACCTGATCATCGTCACGCTCGCTAAAATGATCGGCAAATATCGGACTGCGGACAACCGTCATTCGGATCTCGCTTCCCTGCACGTCATACGCATATTTGGAATCATTCAGCAGCCCTATTCCTCTGACCTGCTGCTCTTCACCATCCGCAGTATTCGGTGCGAGACCGTATACATCCACCCATTGCTGTCCTGGCACCTCGTTGCCATTCGTCGGCCGCTCAATAAAGCCATAAGGAATTTCCGAGACAGACTGTGGCTGCTCCACATGAATAGGGAAGGACAGCTTCAGCATCTTGTGTTTTTCTCTCCAGTCCAGCTGCACACGAACCTGTATATCCGATGAATGATGGCCCAGACTGATATCCTGACGCAGCACAGAGTTGTTATAATAGCTCGTCACACGAAGTGTAACGCGCAGTGGACCTTGCTCCAGTACCTTGATTTGCGCATCGCCAAAGCGGCCGATTTCATCCCGGTATTGCACCAGATGATGGCCCCATGTATCGCTGTGATGCTCGTCGATCACAATCGGCACAGCGCCCTTGCCGTTCAACAGCTCGGTATTCGTCAACTTGTCGAGAATACTGCTGATGTAACCGGTATGAGCATCCACTTGCACCCGGATCTGAGCATTTTCCAAGACATTGTTATCCACAAGAACCTCTCCCGCTAATGGTGCCGCTGGAATGTCCTTATCGCGGTAAGTCCAATAAACACGATAGCCAAACGCAGGAACACGAGCCGTGATTAACGAGTCCCACTTGTCGTCTCTTCCATTTGTCCGTGACGCGCGTACAGTCTGGAGCGGAATCGGCGTACCCGCTTCGTCAGTAACACTTGTTAGCTTCTTGTTCACTTTAACAAGCGTCTCGACTTCCCAGGACAAAGGGTTAAACACAACGATAGGTGCTCCCAAATCATCCTGCTCCCAGGTTTGCCAATCCTTATCCTTGCTCAGTGACTTGACCTCGGGCTTCATCGTATTGATCGCCCACGATATTTTTTGCAAAGCCGCGTTCAGTGTTCTCGCGCCAATAGCCAATGCTTCTCCGTGAAACTCTCTCACATCGTCAAAGGCTTCCTTGATGCTGCAGCCGCCCATAATATCATGGAACTGATTAAACATGACGTTTTCCCAAGCCAGGTTGAGTGGTGCCTTCGGATAAGGAAGCCCCAACAACACATTGGCAAAAGAAGAGAATTTCTCAGCGCTCAGTAATCGATGCTCAGCACGACGATTGTTCGCTTTAGACTCGGAATGGGCAGAGTAACAGCCAATAGCATGACGCTGCATTTCATCCTTGACAACAGGAATCGCCGGATTTTCCGTGATCATATCGGTAAAAAACTGATTCGGCGAACTTAAAATAATCTGTTCCCGGCCATGCTCCTCACGAATTTCATCGATCAGCTGCAGGTTAGCTACCGTCGGTCCGCCACCATGGTTGCCCACTCCATAGAATGACATGTAGTCGTGACCTTTTTCTTTGGCAAGCCGCTGATGCTTGAGAATTTTGGCATCCTTGCCATGCTTCGTGAAATTGGCATAGCTGTCTGACAAACGGAAGGTCATCACGCGGCTGCCATCTTCGGACTCCCACCAAAACAAGTCATTTTCCAGATGCTTCTCGTGCTCTTCAGGACGCATAAACAAGTAATAGTCCATACCGCTTTGCTTTAAAATTTGCGGCATCATCCCGTGATGACCAAACGAATCGACGTTATAGCCAACGGTCGCCATGATCCCGAATTTTTCCTGGAAGTAGCGCTGTCCATACAAGCTGTGACGCGCAAAGGATTCACCTGACGGCAAGTTGCAATCCGGCTGGATCCACCATCCCCCGGTTATGACCCAACGCCCTTCGGCAATCCGCTCACGGATTTCTGCAAACATATCAGGAGCATTTTCCTCTACCCATTGATAGTAGGCGGCGCAAGCGCACGTAAACACAAACTCGGGAAATTCGTTCAAGCGATCCAGGGCAGAGCGGAACGTTGCCTTGATTTCCGCATAACCCTCCTGCCACTGCCATAACCAAACCGGGTCGAGATGGGCATTACCAATAAGATGAACCTTCGTATTTTCCGACATATCCACTGCTCCTTTGAAATAGTTTTCTCATGATTAACTAACCCTTTACCGCTCCCAGCATAGCGCCCTGTATGAAATACTTTTGAACAAACGGGTACACCAGCAGAATCGGTAAAATGACTACGTATACGACGGCATACTTAATATTTTGAGCCATCATCGTAATGCCTTCGGCAGAGCCTGTTTCTGTTGCTTGTGAAGTAAGCTCGCCCTGAACGACAATGTTCCGTACAAGAATTTGCAGCGGGAACATCGATTTATCGTTCAAATAAATCAAAGCCGGGAAGAAGCTGTTCCAGTGCGCTACCGCATAAAAGATAAACATCGTCGCCATAACCGGCAGCGATAACGGCAGCACGATCTTCCATAATATTTTTAATTCTCCAGCACCATCCACCGTTGCCGACTCATAGAGGGCTTCCGGTATTTCCTCAAAGAAGGTTCGCATCAAAATCATGTTGAACACATTGACCGCTGTCGGAATCAGCAGCGCCCATATCGTATTCACCATGCCGAGCGAATGAACGACTGTATACCTTGGAATCAATCCGCCATCGAAAAACATCGTAAATACTACGAAAAATGCAAACAGCGATCTTCCGTATAAATACCTTTTCGAGAGTGGATACGCGCACAGCGTCGTCATCAATAAATTGACAATGACACCAAGCGAGGTGTACAGCAGCGTGTTCGTATAGGAACGCAGAATGGCCGGATCATCCATAACAATCCCGTAAGCTTTCATTGAAAACTCAATCGGGTACAAAAATACATCGCCCCTCTGCACCGCAATGCCCGAGCTTACGGACACAATTGCCATATAATAGAGGGGATAGATCGTAACGATGATTAAAACCAGCATGAGCAGCACATTCACAATGTCAAAGGGACTTATTTTGTTAAGTCTCATCCCGTAGTTGTCCTCCTCAAGGATAAATTAAAATAAACTGGCACCCTGTATCTTTTTGGCAGCCTGATTGGCCACGACAATCAATACAAGCGAGATGACGGATTGAAATATGCCCACGGCCGCAGCAAAGCTGAAATCAGCGTCAATAAGTCCGCGCCGGTACACATAGGTTTGCAGCACATCTGCGGTTTCATAGGTCGGGCCGCTGTACAGCAAAATAATTTTTTCGAAGCCTACAGATAGCATATGTCCAATCGTTAACAGTAATAATATCGTTGCTACTGTAGCCAAACCAGGTAGTGTGATATGGCGAATTTTGTGCCATCTGTTGGCACCATCAATAGTTGCCGCTTCATACAATCCAGGGTCAATCGAGGCCAAGGCGGCCAAATAAATAATCGAATTCCAGCCCATACCCTGCCAGATCTCGGAGCTGATATAGATGGTACGGAACCACTCCGGCAAGGCAAGAAACGTTTGTGCTTCTCCACCGAAATGAACGATCAATTGATTGAACAAACCGGAAATCGAGACAAAATTGACGATCATCCCGGCAATAACGACGGTCGACAAGAAATGCGGAACATAGGTCACCGTTTGAATAAACCGCTTGAACAGACTGCTTCGCAGCTCATTTAGCAAAATCGCAAAAATAATTGGAGCCGGGAAATAAAAAATCAGTGCATAGAAATTGAGCATTAACGTATTACGAAGCACCTTCCAGAAGTAAGGCTCATACAAAAATTGCTTGAAATATTTTAATCCCGCCCACGGACTGTGAAAAACACCTTTTATGATCGAATAATCTTGAAAAGCCATAATATTGCCGATCATCGGAGCATAGTGAAAAATAAGAAAATAAATAAACGGAAGCACGAACATGGCATACAAATATTGGCTTTTCCGCAGCTTTCTTCTTACTTGCTGCCATTTGGTTTTCTTGTTAACCGAAGGGTTGGATGACAAGGACGTACTGCCAGTGATGGTCGACATAATAATCCGCTCCTTTGGGTGAAAATGAAGGGACCGTCCCCGTCCATGGACTAAGATCAGGTCCCTCTCTTCCATCCTTTATTTAACTCGGGCTAGTGCCGTATTATAGATTTTTTCAATTTCCTCCGAGCCTTTATCCTTACATTGCTGAATAAAAGCAGCCCATTCCTTGTCTATTGCACCGTCGGTCATAATGAATTTATCCATCGTTTGCGTCAGGTAAGCATCCAACTGCGTCCGCAGCTGCTTCAATTTCTCACGCTCTTCTTTGGTAAATGCAGGATCATACGCCATTCTAAACGCTGAGCCATCTTTGATGTAGGCAAGGTTTTTATTGGTCCATTCCGTCATGAGCTTCGCTTGTCCTGGAATATCAACAGTATCATCAGCATATAGAGCAAAACCTAGGTAGCTGGTTCCAAGCTCCGATTTGATAGCTGCAAACGGATCGGTTTTATCCTTGAACTTGTTAGCAAATTCTTCTTTTCTAATCGGTTTTCCGTCAACCATCGTGTAATGCTCATTTTCAATTCCCCAGGAAAATAATTTCGTACCTTCTTCGGAGTAAATCCAATCGATATATTCGATGATTTTATCGGGATTTTTCACGCTTGCGCTAATTGCGTAGGATTCGGACAAATGGTCAAGCTGATACAGCAGACCACGCTTTACGCCCTTGTCGCTGGCAAGAATCGGCAGCATATCAAATTGCGCATCGGGATCCTTCTTCTGCAGGGCCGTATTGAAATTAACGCCAAACCCAGTATTATCCATATAATACAACGATTTGCCCGAGCTCAGCTTCTCCTGCCAAATTTGCGAGGTTGAGGTCGTATAATCCGGATCGAGCAATTTCTCGCGATACAGCTTGTTCAAGTAAGTAACAGCATCTTTAAATTGCGGCATTGCTGGTCCAAATTTATATTGCTTCAACGCAGGATCATAATAAATCTTGGCTCCACTTACATTCGTATAACCGCTGCCCATTCCAAAAGCGATCGGGTTGATCAGGTTTTCAGTGCCCGTTAACCCATTTGCCGCGCGGCTCGTGAACGGGAACGTATCCGGATAAGCTTCTTTTAGCTTTTTAAAAGCCTGATACAATTCTTCATAGGTAGTTGGGGTTGGAATATTCAGCTTTTTCAATAGATCGACCCGAATAACAGGTACCTGACCTGATTGAGAAGCACCTAACTTTTGCGCAAGCGGAAAGCCGTACAACTTGCCATCAATTTTATTTTTGTTAATTTCCGGGTTGTCTGCGATTACTTTTTTGAAGTTCGGCATCTTATCCAAATAAGGAGTCAGATCCAGAAACACACCCGTATCTGCAAAGTTGGAAATATCATCCTGCTTGACTAGCAGCACATCAGGCAGTGTATTCGTAGCTATCAACGTCTTCTTTTTATCATCGTAATTGCTTTGCGGAGTGCTTTGAATTTCAAGCTTGATGTTCTTTCTTTTCAGACTTTCCTGCACGACCATCGAGTTGGCGATCAGCGGTTGGCTCGGATGCTCATACCTCATCCATGTTACAGTTACCGGCTTTGCGTTCTTCGCATCGTCTGCTGCCTTCGTTCCTGCCTCTGGTTTTGTTCCAGCTGTGCTGCAGCCTGCTACTATAGTTCCTAATAAAGCGACCGAGCAGCCTGCGGCCAGATACCCCTTTTTGTTCATCGTCGTTCTCCTCCTTGAAACATGTAATGTTGCTTTCACACCCATAGTGTAAGCGGTATTCTGCAACCTTGAATACATCCGATACGACGCACGATGATACGTTATTCCACTTCGGACAGCGATGATACTTTATTCCACCCTGTTACAAAAGGACGATTTTCACTCTTTTCTGGCTTTGATATGGCGGTAGTCGATAGGTGAGATGCCTTCATGCTTCTTAAACATTCGGAGGAAGGTCGTTCTGCTGTTCATCCCGATCCGATCTGCAATTTCATTCACTTTCAAATCCGTCTCCGTCAGCAGCTCCTTGGCCTTGGCCATCCGGATCAAGCTGATATAATCCGTAATACTCGTTCCTGTCGTTTCTTTAAACATCCGGGAGACATACTTGGCTGACAATCCAATTTCATTAGCAATGTTTTCGAGATAAATATCCTTGGCATAGTTGCTTTCAATATAGGCAGTAATAAAAGAGATCACCGTACCCGTCCGACGCTCTCCCTTGGTCCCTGTTTCAGCAACGATCCGCTCGTAGAAGTTAATCAGCCTCTCTACACGATCCGTAAACTCATTGGGTGTTATATTTTTATTGGCAAGCACCGCATACTCCTCTTCGGTAAGGAGAAGGTGTATGTCCAGCTGCCGCTCATTCGCATAGCGAATCCCTGTATTCCACAATTCAACGAGCAGGACTCCAAGATGCGTATAGGATACGCCGCGGCTTTTATTGGCTTGGATCAGACCCTCCACCTCGGTTGCCAGTACCTCTACATTACCGGCCTTCAAGCCATTGACGATTTTTTTCTCATCCAGAAATGAGTAGTAATAGCTTTGCTCGATAGTCAGTCCGACCGCATCCGCAATGGCTATATCTGAATGATCCTTCCACTGATCCATCGCTGTAATGGCATCGCTGTAGGATTTGGCGATATCGCTCACCTTGTCATACGTTTTGCCCAGTCCGATAATCAGCTCGCAGTAAATCATATCGTACTCAAAGGTTTTCTTAATGGAATCCAGCGCCAGCACTAGCCGCTCATTGTCTGCTTCCTGCTTCAGATTAACCATGCATACATAAAAATTGTGCTCATACTCCATCAAGTAGCAGTTCACCTGCTGCTGCATGATCCCCCATAAAACCTTTTTCATTTTTTCCTGAATCAATAATCGGTCTGCTTCCTCAATGTCCCGATAAAACCGTTCTTTGTAATGAAACATAAAGCAGCAGCACAAATAGCTGTCGCCGCGAAAACCGATATCGTCCAGAACCTGATCCAGCGTCTCCTGCTGCGTCCAGGGCTGACCGCGAAATAAACTGGCAAAAAAATGATCCAGCAGCCCGTTGGAATATTGACTCACCTTCTGCACCGCGTCCCGATTTTGCTGGATCAACTGATCAATCCGGCTGCCAATGACACTTAACTCATCGCTGCTTCTCAGTTCATTCGTAAATTCGATTTCCTTTTCACTCTGAACGAGAATATTGCGGATGTTTTTGATGGGATTGTACAGATTCATACTGAATATAAAGGAAAAGCAAACGCCAATAATCATCAAAGTGATGCATATCCAAAATACGAGGCTCAGGATGCTCGCTGGCTCCTTGCCAAAGGCTTGAACCGGCGTAATGGAATAATAGTCCCAGCCAAAAGCTTCTGAAGGCATATGGACGACCAAGGCTTGCTCGTCAGCAACCTCCATGAACTCCGTGGAATCCGTTTTATCTAAATGCTTGCTGATTTGTTCAATCATTTCAGCACTGTAGCCGCTTTCGTTCAAAATCACTTGACGCTTTTTATCCAATATGAGATATGTAGTCGATGCATACATCGCATTATTTTTAAGGGAAGCAGAAATCGCCTGCAGTGACAGGCTTGTTACCATCGTGACCAATCTGCCATTAACATATTGGGTTGATACGCTTGGAATTACCTTTCGGGTAATATCGTTATCGATGTAGTTATGTACATCCGTTGGCGGCAGCAGCTCAAAAAAACTGCTTGCTTGCAGCTTTTTCTTCCAAAACTCTTTATCGTAGCCTTCCATCCGGTAAAACTTGTCGAAGAACATATCAAAGTCAGCCATCTCCTGGCTCGTGTAAACCTTTACCGTGTCCGTGTACATAAAAATATGATCAATGAAAGAGCTGATCGTATTCCGATTTCCCGCAATCGCTCTTACAATTAATTGCATACTCAATTTTTCTTCGTTGTTCATCTGCATATAAGGCTTTAAATTTTGTTCGATAATCGGGTTTGAAAATAAATTATTGTTGGTCAATTGTGCACTGCGCAAATAAATATCAACCGTTTGTGAAGAAAACTTCAAATTATCCGTCAGCTTCTGAGAAACATCCTTTTTTACAACTTGATCAACATTGAAATACACGATCAACCCTATGATCATGATGGGAATCAATAAGGAAAGAAAGTACATCAAAATTTTGGCAAATAATTTGTTCGCCGGGAATAGCTGCTTCAATGGATGACCTTTCATCTCTGTATCCCCCTTGTTAAATACATGGGTCGGGCATGAGTATGATTCCTTATGCCCGAATCCCATTTATGCTACCTGTTTAGAAGTCCGGTGAATAAGTCCCGCTGCGCTCGTTATTTACCGGACTTCTAAACTTCACTATGATCCCAGCGGTCCAATATTTCTTGCGGAGATGCCGTCCCGGTCTCACCGCACTTCCTCACTGTAACCGCTGCCGCCAGATGTGCGAATGCTGCTGCTTCTGGCCCTGTGCACCCGGTCCCCCAAGCGGATAAAAAAGCGGCCGTGAATGAATCGCCTGCGCCCACGATATCAATAGGAGGCGGCACTGGCCGTGTCGGCACCAGTATCATCTCATTATTTTCGAACCATACCGCTCCTTTTTCCCCCAAGGTGATGCAGCAAGGAGCACCGGCCTGTTTACTCAGCTGCAATCCTGCTTTCAATATACCACTTTCTGTGGCTTGTTGATGCTTCGAGCTTCCATTATACCAGCGCAATGCCTCCAGCTCGTTCGGCTTTAGCACGACATTCTTGAATGTACCGATCCGATCTCGGCTGTCTACAACGATTTTTTTCCCCAGACTTGCCCAGTAACTCAGCCGCTCGCGGACGATAGAACCGACCACACCATACTCCAGCTGGTCGGTTACGCTGATAACATCGACTTTTTCCGCCATGCGGTCCAACTGCTGGACAACCCTGTGCCCGGCAGCGTCGGACAAACCTTCCTGATTGATAAAATCTATCCGCGGCGCCTCCTGTCGCACCTCCTGCAAGCCGTGCAGCATAACCTTGCAGTAGGCGGGAGTGACTCGCCCCGGTTCCACCTGCACAAACGCATCATTGATACCGCGTGAGCGTAAAGCCTCCTTCAGCAGATGTCCGCGCCAGTCGTCTCCTGCAATCGAGCAGAAGCTGACCTCTTCACAGCCAAGTGCTTTGAAATTAACTGCTGCATTGCCGGCTGCTCCGGGAGCGAAGCGCTCCCCAACAACCGGTACATTATAGTGCGGCGTCTCTCTGGACAATTCACTGGCCGTCATATCGGCATGCCAATACATATCGAGGCAGCCATCCCCGATCACACCGACCTTTAATCGGGATATGCGCTGCAAAATATCAGATACCTGCTCCCGAGCCAATCCGTCAAATTGCCGGATCGAAGCCAGGTTCATCGATTCGTCACTGAGCATGAGACTGTCTCCCTTCCTGGTCCTCCGACTGCGCTGCCAGGACGATGCGGAATGTTTTCAGTTCAAATGGATTGAAGAAAGCTCCGAACCCATGCTCGCCATGCTCAACAGGAATACCCTCTTGTTCAACCAGATTGACCTCTTCGGCCTGGTCGACTTTGAAATGCGTAGTAAAGGTGACTTCGCCGCGTTTACCTGCGTATTCATAGCACCGTACGATCCAGCTGTCTGAATCCTCGGCTTTCTTGACGGTATCAATCATAACATGATCACCACTCACTCCAATAAAGCTTAACTGCGCAGGCAGAGACTGCGATTGTGGACGGCTTGCCTGAGCTGTTATTTCCGAAACCACGACAGGCACATTCAACCGATAGGCCTGCTCTACAGTACCCGCTGCGAACCAATCGCCATCATGTGGAAGTAAGGAGTATGTGAAGGTATGCTCACCCTTATCGCATTCAGGATCTGGCTTATTGGAGGACTTAATTAACGTGAGCCTCATCACATGATCCTTTATGTCGTGGCCGTATTTGCAATCGTTTAATAGGCTGACGCCGAATCCACGTTCGGAAAGATCTACCCATTTATGTGCGCACGTCTCAAACCGCGCATAATCCCAGCTCGTGTTCCAATGAGTCGGACGCTGTACGTGTCCAAATTGAATTTCATAAGTCGCCGCGGCTGCACGAACGCATACCGGGAAGGCCACCTTCAGCAGCGTCTCACGCTCGTGCCAATCGACCCAGGTGGAGAAATCAATCCGCGGGTGATGTGCATGCACAATCAGCTCCTGACGGATGACCGTCTTACCATATGACCATTCAAATTGGGCAACGGCGCGCAGCGGACCTTTCTCTAGCCAGACCACCGATTGCAATTCCGTAACATGACGGACCTTTTCCACATAAAAAATATCGATTTCCCAATTATCATGATACGCTGGCTTATCCTCGTGCACATCAAAGCGATTGCCCGTCTCTCCCGCGGCAAGCACTTCTCGCTTAGAGCGTTTATCGAACAAGCGGCTAAGCTGACCAAACTCATTCCACTCGATATCATAAAATGGAGTCGACACTCCATTCTCTGTGAAGGAGAATGGTGAAGGTTGCATAACCTCTGTTGTTGCTGGTGTCAGCGCTGCTGGTACTTCCTGCAGCTTTGCTGCAGCCAGATCGACTGTTCCGGTTGCATCCGTCGAAGCTGCTGCATCTAGTCCTTCATTTGACTCCATACGAATCGTCGTGTAGCCCATCGCCGGAATGTCGTTGACCAGCAGCAGCAGCCGATCTCCTACTCCATCGGCATCAAATCCACGAATCCGTTCAGCAGCAAGGACACGGCCTTCAGCATCCACCCACTGTTGTCCTTCATAGTCTTCCTTCCAGGATAAGTCTACCAGCTCGCTGCGCGTCCATGGCAAGGAGTTGAATATCATCCAGCCCTCGCCTTCCAAGGATATGCATGAGGTTAACAGACTCAACCCATCCGTAAGTGCTCCCTGAGCCAGCCGCTCCGACTCCGCATACTCAATACGACAATCCTCGTAGACCTCTGTAATTGAGGAGCCCGGCAAAATATCATGGAACTGGTTGCGCAGTACAATTTTCCAGCTGTCATACAGCTGCTTTTGCGGATAACTGGAATAACCGGTGAGCGGACTGTTAAAGATCGACACAATCTCGGCATCACGCAGCAAAAATTCCATATGGCGATTCATCTTTTTCACATAGGCCTGTGAGGTATAGGTACCGCGATGCAGCTCCAAATACAGCTCCCCGTCCCAATGGTGAACGTAGCGGTCTGTTTGCTCTACCGTTTGCTCCAACTTGTTGAAAAATTCGTCGGCCCGACCTGTTGTCGCCTTCGGCAAGCCCGGCATATTTTCCAGTCTTCTGCGCATTTCCAGCATCGTACGTGTCGGTCCACCGCCACCGTCTCCCCAACCGTAGGATAACAGCAGCTCGGAATCGTTGACTTCCTTATCACGGTAATTGTTCCAGATCCCGCTTAATGTAGCAGGCAGCACCTGACCGTTGTAGGTATAGAAGCGGGTGAATGTGCTCTCCGGAATATCAGGGTCCGGCGTCGTAATATAATGCGTCAGCACCTCAGTCCCATCAATTCCGCGCCAATAAAAGGTATCGTGCGGAAAGCGGTTATATACATTCCAGCTGATTTTGGACGTCATAAAATGGCGCAGTCCGCTCTTTTGTAAAATTTGCGGCAGTGCCCAGCTGTACCCGAACACATCGGGCAGCCATAAATATTCGCATTTCACACCGAAGGTATGCTCGAAGTAGCGTATGCCATACAGAAGCTGGCGGACAAGCGACTCCCCGGAAGGGATGTTGCAGTCCGACTCCAGCCACATAGCGCCTCCAGCCTCCCAGCGTCCTTCCTGAACACGCTCTTTAATTTTGGCAAAAACCTCAGGGTAATCCTGCTGGATATATTCATACAGCTGCGGCTGCGTTTGTAAAAATACATATTCCGGGAACTGCTCCATCAAGCGCAGCACCGTCGAGAAAGAACGAACTGCTTTCTCCCGCGTATGCTTCAATCGCCACAGCCAGGCCACATCGATATGCGTATGACCGATGCAGCGAACGGTTAGAGGCTGGTAGGTGGGCAGCTTCGCCAACTCATCCTTCAGCTTCTGATTAGCCTCCTTAACACTTGCGTAGAATGCCTCGTCTCCAGGAACCCTCCAATTCAGCAGAAGAAAAGCACGGTCAAGCGCTTTCACCAACGCCTGTCGTTCCCAGCGGTTCTCCTCCAATACCTGAATCGTATGATACACAGCGAACGCGGTATGATACAAGTCGTCCGTTTCCGTTTCGAGCACGGCAAATGCGGACGTCCGGAGCTGATGCTCCTGCACGGTTTTCGTACCATCGGCTCCGCTTAATCCGCTCCACACTTTAAATAATAGCTCCACCTTTTGCCCTCTATACGATTCGGGGAACCATACCTCCGTATGATTGCTGCCCACACCCTGATAAGGCTCTCCATTCACATAGAGCAGTGATTCGAAGCCCCAGTTATGACCGGAGCCGGTTTTGCCAAAATCGAACAAGCCAACAATTTGTCTGTCCGTCCATTCCGCGGGGATGGTTGCTTCGGTTTTCAACCAAGCGGTCAAATCCCACCCTTTCCATCTGTCGCCGATAGCAATACGATCCCAGGCTGCATCCTCAGGCGGCTTCGCGGCAATTTCTGCCTCCTTATCGATCCAGAACAAGTAAGAGGGCAGCTCACGATGATCGATATAACGGTGCTCCTTCAGCTCCTCAATACGCTTTGCTAATTTATCCAATGTTAAAAACATGTATAATCCCCCTCAAGGTTTTTGTAAGAAAACTTACTTCGTAAGCTTCTTCTAGAAGTCCGGTGAATAAGTCCCGCTGCGCGTCCAAATATCCTTCCGATCGCTGTTGTTTCCGTATTTTTTAATTTTATAAGAGATTTAGCAGTAAAAATACGGAAACAAAGGCGAGCGCTGGCGCTTCTACAGGATCATTTGGCCGCTCCGCTCTTTATTCATCGCACTTCTGGTTTTCGTAAGAAAATTTACTCCGTCAGTCCGGCACTTATGTACCTTTTAGCTGTCCAACCCCAACCATTGCTTCCATTTTGTCATGTCCGTGAAATCCCCTGCTATCCAGTCCGCTCCTGCAGCCTGCAGTCTTTCCAGCTTGATGGGATTCAGTCCCTCACGCTTGTCTTCGTCACTAGCCAGCCCAAGCGCCAATGCACCATTTTCCTTAGCCAACCTGATCTCTACCTTGCCATCTCCAATGACCGCAAGCCCTTCACTATCGAACTGCTCGTGCCCCAGCAGATCCCTGATGACCTTCTCCTTGGAGCAGTCCGCACGTCCAACCGGAGCGCCGGCAATTTCTTTGAAATACGTCCTAACGCCGAGCACCTCAGCCTCATGAACGACATCGGGATGGTCGGTTCCACTGGCGATGTACATCGGGATTCCACGCTGCTGCAGCAGCTCAAGGATACGTTCCGAACCCTTTATCAAAAAATCCGATGGTTGATACAGCCCCGTTTCTAAGCCCCTGATCCGCTCATTCACCTGGAGCAGCAGACGCCTGTTGTATTCCGCTTTATATTCCCATTCTCCGAGTATTTCCGTATTCCAGCCCTTTTCCTTTACCTTCTCGGCCAGCCAGCGCATCTGGAAAATAGTTTGAATCCCTGTGGATTGATCAATGTAATCGATAATTTCCTCATTCAGCTTCTCTGCTTCCTCAGCTGTCAGTTGGTGATCGCCTGTAATCATTTCCGTAAAAAGAGGAATCATGACTTCCTCCCAACCTGCCCTGAGTGTCGATAATGTACCGTCAAAATCGAACAGCACCGCTTTAATCCGAACTGCCTGCTTTTCACTTGTCATTCGAGCCCGTCTCCTTCTACCTGGATGATAATGGATAATATTGCTTTCTATGAAACATCGAGTAACGAATTTTCTAATGGATCAACTTTTGGCTTCAGCTGCTTCAATCGCTTTCCAGATTGCCGGAATGGTCTCCTGATGCAGGCCTTCAAAATGAAATCCTTTCCCGCCAAGACTGGTGGGACGATGTACGATATTTTTGCGCGGACGGTAGTAATACTCCCAATCGGCATAACCGACTTTAAGCGAATAATCACCAAGCCGGATAATATCAAAGTTAGCGGTCGTAATCTGATTCACAGGATATTGCAAATTTCTGGCGATCGACAGTGCCTTCAGAAATACCTCAGGCCCCGTAACCGATGAGCCAAAGTTCATGAACACCCCGCCCTCCAGATGCGCAACCGTGTGACAATACGATTGAAAATCATAGCCACTGGCACCAGCCTGAATGCTTAAATTCGATTTTGGGTGCAGTTGGATATCATCGGTACCTATCGTAATATGACATGTATAAGGAATATCGTATTTGGCGCATGCCCCAAGCAAGCTTTCTTCAAGGTAGGGCAGCTTGTGCGGATGCTTACGGCTGTAATCGATCAAGCTTTCACCATAACCACGTTTGGACACATGGCCATCCTCAAGTGCCTGATGGATCAAATCTCCTGCCTCCTGCCACATGCCCAGCTTTCCTTCGCGTAAATAACCATCCTCCCGCTCTTCTGCCTGCCCGCTTATTGCAAGCTCTACATCCTGAAAGCAGGCGGCTCCATTCACAGCCAGATGGCTAATGAAACCTCGCCGGATCAGATCGATCAGCAAACGGTTAACGCCGCTGCCTATCATATTGCCTCCAATGGAGACGAGAATTCGATTGCTGTGCACTCTGGCTAGCAGCAGCCGCTGCATGAATTCGTCGAAATGTGGAGATTGCCACGGTTGCTGCGAAGCAGCATGATTCGAGCTCGTATCGCCAGTTGCGCTTGCTGATGGATCGACCAAATCCTTTACATGCAGTCTGCTGACTCTTGTACTGATTGGATGAAGGATCGTTTTATTTCCATTGGTTGATGCGGGTTTGGTGCCTTGATTAACCTCACTCTTGACGGCCGTTGGCGGGAATTCAATCCCAAGCTCCTGCTTTTTCCTCAAAAGACTGTGAAACAACGCCGGGATCGTCTGCTGATGCAGCCCGTGAAATAAATAACCTTTCCCGCCAAGCTCACTGAACCTATCGATAAACACACGGCGCGGACGATAGTGGTAATCCGGGTCAGTGGGTTCCGGCTTCTCATCTGCAGACACGGGTACAATATCGAAGTTGGCCGCGATCATATCGTGCATGGGCAGACCAAGGTTACGGGCAAGCGATAATCCTTTCAGAAAAATTTCCGGGCCTGATATAGCTGATCCAAAATTAAGAAATACACCTCCGTCACTCATCTCCGCAACGGACCTGCACATGCGGTCAAAATCCACACCGGAAGCTTTTCCCAAAGCCGCAAAATCAACGATGGGATGCTGGTGAATAATATCGGTTCCAATGGAGATATGGCAGGTATAGGGGACGCCATACTTCTGGCATTGCACGAACACGCAGTCATCGTAATATGGGAACTTATCAGGATTTGCTGACAAATACTTGTATAGACTGGCGCCGTAGCCCAAGCCTTGCTTCGCTCCCTGTTGGATCGCTTCATTCATATAGCGACCGGTTTCCTCCCACATCCCAAAGGAGCCGTCCTCAATGGAGCGGGCTACATCCTCGGAGGTTTCACCAAGAAAGGCCAACTCAAAATCATGAATGCTGGTAGCCCCATTACCAGAAACATGCGTCACGAATCCGTGTCTGACCAGTTCGATGATGTATCGGGACAAACCGTTTTTAATGACATGCGCGCCCATCGACCAGATCACTGGTTTGCCAGCCAGACGTTTTTCAAGGATATGCTCGATCAACTGCTGAAACTCAGGAGCCTCTGTGGCCGTTAAAGCATCAGCTTGATCTTCATAGGGACGGGCCATGTTGGTGATCGTGACCAGATTCGTCCGTGAATAGACGGAATTTGTCTTAATACCTTCAAAAGATAATCGTTGTGTGTGTGCCACTTGGTTCCTCCTAAAGTTTTGCGTATGCAAAACTAGCTTCGTAAGCATTAACCTTAGAGTTTTGCGTATGCAAAACTAGCTTCGTAAGCATTAACCTTAGAGTTTTGCGTATGCAAAACATAAGCTGATAAGTACGGTGAATAAGTCCCGCTGCGTGACCGAAGTATTCCTCCGAGATGATGCTTACGAAGCTAGTTTGCTTAAGCAAACTCTCAGCTGTTGTTTCCAGATTTATTCTATAAAAATATAGCGGTAAAATTCCGGAAACAAAGGCACCGCTCCGCTATCTCCAGAACACCACGGTCACTCCGCTATTTATTCTCCGCACTTATTTATAAGTTTGCGTTAGCAAAACTTACTTCGTTACAGAAATTGCCTCAATCTCCAGCCAGGAAGAAATGCTCCCCCCGGCAGGGATCTCCAGCGCGTATCCTTGCTCAGCCGCTTCACTCAATGTCAATTTCGGTGGAATATTGAACATTTCCAGCCCTATATTATAATCCCGGCCAAAAAAGGGAGCATCGCGGTCAGCCATGAAATTTTGCCAATACCACAAATACGGCCATACCTCGCCATCCCAGCGAACCTCAAGCGATACTTCTTTAAGCGGATGGGTCACACGATATTGATAAGCTGCCAATTTAATGTACAGCAAATCCCTTATGGTACCTGGAGCAGGCATGATCGATAAATCTACAGCAGCCCCCTCTTTTATCATATACGGCCATTCCCAGCTTTCACCGCTGATCGGGTCGCATATTTGAGCACCTTCTCCGAGGGAAATTACCGCTTCCCTCCCAACAAACGGAGCACCGTAGGCCAAATGATGCCCCCAGTTCGCCTCTACCGATGTTGCTGGTGACAAGTTGTACAGTGTCTCCTCGATTCTCACCGTTCCACTTCCTGAGGTGAGCGTTATCCGCTTTTCCACACGTAAAGGCAGAGAACGGATAGAGTTGGTCAGCACAACCTGAATTTCGTCAGATTCGTCCTTTATAATGCGATAGTCCCATGGCGTCACGGCCGACTCTCCACGGTGCACGGTTGCTCCCCGATATTGCGACGTATAGCTCACCTCCGGCAGCATTTCCTGCCACCCGCCCATATAGCTGCTTTGATAATCCGAATATAATGCGTTAGCGCGAACCAGGCCCTGACCTGATATCCAGATGAAATCGGTATCTGTAGGTTTATGCAGCCAACGAATAGGCTCCGCCCCTTTATCCAACAGCAAATGTATAAGCAGCTTGTCATTTTCCAGCAGCAGCGAACGGTAGCCTTTGTATTGAATGTCATCAACAATTCGACAGCCTTCATTACGCAGCGATCGATACAGTAAATCGGCCATTTTACACCTCTTTTTATATTTACTTAATTATTAAGTTAATTATTCAAAAAAAATTTGGTCCGCCCCCTGTCCAGAACGGACAGGGATTAGCTATCTTGTAGCGACAACAAGCGAACAGGCTCAGATAACAGGAAGCCCAACATTAAGGCAGCAGCACCAACCGCACTTTGAGACGTCCCAAAGGTAGCTGGCTCTATTCTCAAGCGGTCTTTGGCAAAAGCATACAGTCTCGACTGCAGACGCGGCTTTAATTGGTCCAAATGCTCTGCCAGCAACGGAAACAATCTGCCTCCGAGTAAAATGAGCTCAGGATCGTACAGATTCTGAACATTGACCAAGGCTGCCTCCAAATAAGCAAGCGTCTCGTCGATACACCGAAGGGCTTCAGGCTCCCCCTGCCGTATCGCTGTCTGCAGCTCCATAAGCGTGCTGCCCTGTGACCAACGGCTCAGAATGCCCGGGATGGAACCGACTGTTTCCCAACAACCGCGGTTGCCGCAATCACACATTTTACCATCCAGCACAATCGTCATATGGCCGACCTGACCGCATAGTCCATTCGTTCCGCGAACGATTTTACCATTGGTAACTACACCGCCACCAATCCCGGTTCCCATTGTAATGGAAACGAGATTTTGCACACTTTTTCCAAGACCATACCAGCGTTCAGCCATTGCCGAGGTTCTGGCATCATCCTCAATCAGTGTGACAAGGTCAAATTGCTGCTCCAGCATCTGCTTCAGCGGATAGCCTTTCCAGCCGGGAAAGTTGGGAGGTGCAAGGAGCGACCCACTCTCATAGTAGATCGGGCCCGGAATGCCTACTCCCAATCCAAGGATTTTTTCGCCAGCAGCTTCAATCTCCTGCTTTACTGTCGTTAGAGTCGGCGTGATGACCTGAAAATAGGCTTCCGGCCCTTGAACGCCATTCATCTCTCGTTCAATAGATTGTAGGATGGTTCCATTCAGATCCATCACTATGATTTCAAAGCTGGTGCGTCCGATATCCAACCCGATAATGCGGTAAAAGCGTGGGTCAAAACCGAGCATAACCCGTCTACGCCCGACATTTCCCGAAATGGCTTCATTTTCCCGCAAAATGCCCAATTGTATCAGATCATGTGTAAGATTGGTGATTGTACCTGAAGTCAGCCCCGTTAGTTCGACCAATTCCACACGCGAAATTTGACGATATTCCCAAATCCGTTCAAGGATCTCTGACATATTTTTTTGTTTAACCTGCTGTAAATAAATCATTTTGTTAGAGATACTCGCTCATTCCTTTAATTTTCTTAATCATTTAGTTAATTCACATTATACACGTGGTACCCGTATTTTGTAAATCCCCAATTATAAGCATCATACCGCATGCAGCAGTGAAAGTCACCTTAAGCTATCCATCTCGAAGAACGTTGACATCACCAAAAAACGATGCTATATTTAATTTCGAGTATTACACTGTGAATAATATGTTTATAATTGCTACCGGATCACCGGAGACTGGCCTAATGGCTGAAGTCTTCGGTTTTTTTGTTGTCCAGCAGTCATACTTCTTCAAGTTGAAAAGGGGAAACCGCGATGAATACCACAATAAGCCAATTACAGCAGCACCGCTCCATCCGTAAGTATAAACCAGATTTATTGACCGATGAACAGCTCCAAGCCATTATCCAGTCCGCACAAAGTGCTCCAACCTCCAGCAACATGCAGGCGTATAGTGTCATTGCTGTAACGAACCCCGAAATCAAGAGTGAGCTTGCTAAATTGGCTGCCAATCAGTCGTATATTGAGGAATGTCCTGTATTCCTGGTCTGGTGCGCCGATTTGTACCGCCTTCAATATGCCACCGCATCAGTAGAAGACATTCAAATACCGACCACAACTGAAATTTTTATTATCGCAACGGTTGATGCCGCACTTGCAGCCCAAAATGCTACACTGGCAGCCGAATCACTTGGACTCGGGGCCGTCTATATCGGAGGGATTCGCGACAATATTCGCAAGGTGTCCGAGCTTTTACGATTGCCTAAGCTGGTTTATCCGGTTTTTGGCATGTGTGTCGGTTACCCGGATCAAGAGCCGACCTCCCGTCCCCGTCTACCTGTAGAAACAATCCTTCATCGGGAGCATTACTCCACCGACCATTACGACGAAGGCATTGAACAGTATAATCAGTCATTGCAGGCTTTTATGGCAACTCGCGTAGGTGGCAATCGAGACACGAACTGGTCCAAGGAAATGGCTAAACGTCTGAAATCCCGAAAACGCGATGATGTCACGGAATTCCTCCACGATCAGGGATTTGAACTAAATTAAAACTCAGTTAATGCTTACGATGTCAGTTTTGCATACGCAAAACTTTTAGGAGGGCCTTCATGCTTGATTTAGTTATTATCGGTGCGGGTCCTTATGGGATTTCCTTGGCAGCTCATGCTTCCGCTCACGGTTTGACTTACAAATTGCTGGGATATCCCATGCATTTTTGGCAAAACCAAATGCCGCAGGAGATGTTTATCCGTACCAATCCGATTTCCATAGGACTTTCCGATCCACAGAACGTGTATACACTGGAACGTTTTTCAGAAGAAACTGGGGTTCAGATAACGACTCCCCTGCCCCGCCCTGTTTTTGTTCATTATGCCATGTGGTTTGCTGATACAACGAATGTCGTATTTACGCCTGAGTATGTATCCCTTCTGCAGCGGATGGAAACCAGTAAAGACGGATATTCGGTCACCACCGAATCCGGTCAAATATACTCTGCACATAACGTTATCGTGGCAACAGGTCTGCAGCACTACGCTTATATTCCGGAGGTATTCGCCGGTATTTCCTCTGACCTCGTATCCCATACATTTGGCTACAGCAGCTTCAGCTCATTTACTGGGAAAAAGGTTGCTGTAATCGGAAGCGGACAAAGCGCTTGGGAAGCAGCAGCCCTGCTGCATCTCGCAGACAGCGAATGCGAATTGCTTTATAGGCGTGAAACTCCGAACTATAGTGTCAAAGCTGCTACTGGTATCGAATTAATTGAGCTAGCCAATACCTTCTACGACTTGCCGCTGGAGCAAAAGCAAGCACGTTGGGCAAAACCAGCCGGCAGCATTGCCAATTTCCTGCGTCCTTATGTCGAGGGCAAAATACGAGAGACGGCTCATGTATCCGTTGAGCAGGCAGCTACGACCGCTGACGGCAAGCTGTTTCTTAAGCTAACCAATGGTGAGCATCGTATCGTCGATCATGTACTGGCCGCTACCGGATTCCAAATACAATTGGACCGTGTCCCATTCATCGATCAGCATTTGCTGCAGCAAATTAAGCGTGAAGAAGCTGGATATGATCAATACCCTCTGCTAGACGCCCATTTCCAAAGCAGCCTTCCAGGACTTTATTTTGCAGGCCCACTCTCCTCCCACACACATGGCCCCGCATTCCGATTTATCGCCGGATTAAACAAGGCCTGCAAATCGATTATTCCAGAGATTAGTCGAGTACAGACTGTCGTTTAAACAAATACCCCACCAAAACCACGATTTCGTGGAATTGGTGGGGTATTGTTATTTGTGCGATGTACGATGTGCTTCCCAGTTGCAATATTCCGCCTAATTCGTAACTGCATGACGCAGATTAACAGGACGAGCCAGTCCCAGGTTCTCACGAAGGGTTGTGCCTTCATAAGCTGTACGGAACAATCCACGATTTTGCAGCTCCGGGATCACCTTATCGACAAATATCTCAAGTCCGCTCGGGAATATCGGCGGCATCAGGTTAAAGCCATCTGCGCCCCGCTCTTTAAACCAATGCTCAATCACATCCGCAAGCTGAAGTGGAGTGCCAGTAAAGGTAAGATGTCCCCGGGCACCAGCCAGATGCGTAATAAGCTCACGAAAAGTTGGCTGTTCTGTATGGATCTGGTCGATCAGCAGCTGGTGCCGACTTTTCATGCCTTGAATCGTTTCAACACTGCGTGCACCTTCTAGAGAAGGAATCCGGCTGTCGGGCGAATATCCGCTGAAGTCGATTCCGAGCCTTTCGGAAAGCCGCTGAATCGCTCCCTTCCAATCGGTCAGCTCAAACAGCTCATTTTCAATATCCTTCGCTTCTGCAACCGTATCGGCAAGAATCGGGCTAAGTCCCGGCAAAATTTGCAGCTGCTCCGGGGTACGTCCATATTTGGCTAATCTTGCTTTGACATCGCGATAGAAATCCTGTGCACCTGTTAACGATTGCTGTGCCGTGAAGATCACTTCCGCCGTTTTGGCTGCAAGCTCTTTGCCGCTGTCTGAGGAGCCCGCCTGCACCAGTACAGGATGCCCCTGTGGTCCACGTGGAATATTGAGCGGCCCCTTGACCGAATAGCTGCTTCCTTTAAAGTCGATTTCATGGACTTTACTGCTATCGATCTGGATACCCGCCTGCTTGTCATATACGAGAGCATCATCCTCCCAGCTATCCCATAGCTGCTTGACAACCTCCACGAACTCCTCTGCATTTTCATAGCGCTTGGCATGCTCAGGGTGTTCGTCCAGTCCGAAGTTATGTGCATCCGAGCCACCGCCGGTTACAATATTCCAGGCAGCTCTGCCTCCGCTCAGATGATCCAGGGATACGAATTTACGTGCTACATGGAAGGGCTCATTGTAGGTCGTGTTGACCGTTGCGATCAGGCCGATATGCTCGGTTACCGTAGCCAAGCCTGAGAGCAAAGTGAACGGCTCAAAGCGTCTCCAGGTTCCCGAATAATTATCGGAAATAAATAGGGAATCCAGCAGACCGCGCTCGGCCGTTTGGGCCAAGTGCTTGTAAAAATTCACATCCAGTGTGCGCTCCGGCTGGGCAAGCGGATGTCTCCAGGCTGCCTCATGGTGTCCTGCCATAAAAAGAAATAAGTTAATATGCAGCTTCCGATCTGTCTCACTCATGAATAAACACCTCGTTTTTTAAGATGAATTCGAGAGAGCACAGCTCAAGCCATCATGGCACTGTACTCCCTCCAGCAGAACTATTGATTTTTTTGCAATCGCTCGACTTCTTTATCAATGCTCTCCGATGCTTTACGAATGGCTGTATTGACATCGGTACCCTTGGCAATACCTGCCGCCGCTTCCGTTACAAATTTATTAATATCAAGCTCAAACTGGTGCGAGGTATGCTCCTGAATCGGCTTGACGGCAAATACATTTTGCACCTTTTTGCCTTTGAGCACCGGAAGGTCGGCTCCGTATTCTTTTTCCAATTCCGGGTTAATGATCGCAGGCACTCTGCCGTTACGAGACAAGATCCTTTGCGTGTCATCGGACAAAATATGTGCGATCGCCTGGAACGCCTCGTCCTTATGTGTGCTCTTGGTAAATACGGACAGTGTATGGTTTTGCGCCTCACGCGACTTGCCCAGCTGATCGCTGAATGTAGGCACAGGTGCGATATCCCAATTCACTTCAAGTCCCTGTTGGCGAAGCTCTTCAAGCGGCCCTACCATATTGGCCAGCCATGTAGGCCTCATCGCTAGATTGCGGTCCTTCATAAACTCATCACGTCCGTACACGTATTTATCAGCCTTGCCGATATAACCGGGAATTTCATAATTTTGCTTGGCAATGTTGAATACACGAACCCAATCCGGTGTGCTTAATAACGATTTACCTGTCTTCGGATCGATCACAGGCAGTGCCAGATTTTTAGCAATCCCGATTGGGCCTTCGGCATCAATACCGATATAGTTCACACCATTCTCCGTACGAGTCAGCTGACGTCCCAGCTCCAACGCCTGCTCCCAGGTCATCTGGGTATCGGACGGGTAAGGAACGCCGAACTTATCGAAAATATCTTTATTGTAGTAAAGAATATGTTGATTGGAGTTAAACGGAAGCTCCAGCAGCTCGCCTTTATTGGATAATTCCTTGGCATAGCTCAACATCTCCGGCTTAATTCGGGTAAGATCAAAATTATACTTTTTTACATACTCGTTCAAATCCAGCAGTACGCCCAAGCTAATAACTTTACGGTGTGAGCTGGAGCTGGAATAAATAATATCGGGTATTTGCCCGGAGGAAAAGAAATCTTCCGGAGTTGTGCCTGTAGGCGGCTCGATCCGTTCCACCTTGATATTCGGAAACTTTTTATTAACCGGATCGGCAATAAATGTTTTAAATTCGGTATTCGTAAACGTACCGCTGCTGTTGTAAAATTTCAAGGTGATAGGCTCGGTGCTGGCTGCTGCATCCTTTGGTGCCGATGATGCTCCAGGCTTGGCAGGGTCTGTCGCTGCTGCGGTTGGAGCCTCTTTCGAGCAGGCTGAAAGTATAAGTAGAATAAAAATAAGAGCTACGGTTATTGAATGTTTGAACTTCATTTGGTCTGCACCCCTTGATTATGTTTAGTTATAGCTGTGTGATCAACCTCCATGCCACTCTCCGAACTCCCCACTCCTCTCTGGGTACTTTATTCTCCATACAAAAACACCGGAGACCCCACAACAATTGTTGGTTGTCTCCGGTGTTCCGGTAGATTTATATTATTCCTATAGACTTACTATGAAATGAAATATAACACCAAACTAGAACGGTGTCAATCCTATTTTCAGCTATTTTCACGTGCCGTATAACATAAAAGAGTCTGGTTGTCCCGCTTGCCTTACCCCGTTTCTTGCGTAATCGTCCCTTGGGAATGAAGATAAAGCTGTTCATAGTAGCCATGCAGCTCCAGCAGCTCCCCATGGTTTCCCTCTTCCACAATACCTCCCTGGCTCATAACGATAATGCGATCGGCTTGCATAACCGTGGACAGTCGGTGGGCGATTACGATCGACGTTCTCCCCTGGGCAACAATACTTAACGCACCCTGAATCATTTGCTCCGTATGGGAGTCCAGATTAGCGGTAGCCTCGTCCAAAATCAATATTTTGGGTTGAAATACGATAATTCTGGCAAAGGAAATCAGCTGCCGCTCTCCAGCGGACAATCCGCTTCCCCGCTCCGATACACGCGTATCATAGCCCTCCTTCAAACGGGTTATGAGCGAATCAGCCCCAACCAGCTTACAGGCCTGAATGACCTGCTCCTGTGAAATCGTCTCATCAAACAATTTGACATTATCCATAATGCTGCCCGAGTATAAATACGGCTCCTGCTGCACAAGTCCAACTAATCGGTGCAGCTCGGATTGTGGGATCTCCCGAATATCTACATCATCAATCCGAATACTGCCCAGCTGCACATCATAAAATCGGCAAAGCAAACTGATCAGCGAGCTTTTCCCGGCACCTGTGGAGCCTACGACCCCGATCATTTCACCCGGTGCAATGTGCAGATCGAGATCATGAATGACCTTCGTTTCCTCCTGATAAGCAAAGCTTACGTTATCAAAATCGATTTTCCCGCTGATGGCAGCCAAATCCAGAGACTGTGTTTCCACTGCATCCGTAATTTCTGGCTTAATCGAAAATACATTCCAGATCCGGTTCAACGAAACCGTGGTCGATTGAAGCGTATTCCATTGCTGGGTAATCGTATTGATCGGCTGGAAAAACTGCCGGATGTACGTAATGAAGGCGTACAATACCCCAAATTCAATCGCTTTATCAAATACAGCAATACCTCCAAGCCAGGTCACAAAAGCAACTGACAAATTACCCAATATATCAAAGGAGCGGTTAAACATCACGTTCGTTCTAATCTCACGCAAATTTGCCTTGTAATAACTGACATTGTGATCCAAAAACCGCGATTGCTGCTCCTTCTCCTGATGAAAGGCTTGAATCAGATGCATCCCGGACAAATTTTCCGCTACATACGATACCAGCTGGGACAGCTGCGCTCTGGAGATCTGGTAGGTTTTGCGCATATAGGAACGAAATCCCGAGGCAATCAGTACGATAATCGGCATCAGCAGCATGCAGTACCAGGTCAACTGAACATCCAATTGAAACATAATGACAATAATAAAAATCAGCGTCATCCCATCACGAACCAGACTTAACAGCACCTGTGTAAAAAACTGATTGAGCGTTTCCGTATCGCTGGACACATGCGTAATTAAGCTGCCGCTGGAGGTACGGTCATAGTAGGACATCGACAATTTGAAAATATGGCGAAACAAATCCTTACGAATGCGAGCAACGATGGTTTGCCCCGCCAGCTGCAGCAAATTATTTTGCAAATAAGTAAAAAACAAGCTGCTGACCGATAATCCCATATAGACCGCACATATGATCAGGAGGGTCCTGTAATCATTTTTGCCCACCATCAAGTTATCATCAATAGCGATCTTGACCAGATAGGGCTGCAGCAGATCTGCGGCTATCGACAGCACGGTACAGAAAAATACGATGATAAAAGTGACCCTGTGCGGCCTTGCATATACCGATAGATCGCGAAATGCGGACTTATAGGCTTGATTCGCTTGCGGCGGCGTGGTCTCCTGTTTACTGTTAGGCTTTTCCTTACGTAGGTTCGGCAATGCTGCTTCCCTCCTCTTGTATGGCAAGCAGCTTGGCATACAAGCCCTTTTGCTGTACCAGCTCTCTGTGGGAGCCGCGCTCAACAATACGCCCCTGATCCAACACGATAATTTCGTCTACATGCTTAATAGCGCTAATACGATGGGCAATCCAGATCGTCGTCTTCTGGGCGCGTACCCTGCGCATCGTATCAATGATGCTTTTTTCGGTTACGGAGTCCACAGCACTGACGCTGTCGTCCAGAATCATAATTGGCGATTCCTTGATCAGGCCCCGGGCCAGACTGGTGCGCTGCCGTTGTCCACCTGATAGCGTAACCCCACGCTCTCCCAGCTTGGTCTCGAACTTATCGGGAAATAAAGCGATGCTGGATGATATTTGCGCCTGCCGGGCGGCTTTTTCGACCAGATCCAAGGATGAGCTTCTCCGAAAAAAAGCGATATTATCGCGAATCGTCGTGCTGAATAAAAATCCCTCCTGGGGCACATAGGCAATTTGGGTTCTCAGACTTTCCAGCGTAAGCTCGCGAATATCCGTACCCCCTATCCACACCGTGCCTGCCGGAGGATCATAAATACGGAGCAATAGCTTAACCAAGGTCGATTTGCCGCTGCCTGTTTTGCCAACAATACCTAATGATTTACCTGCCTGCAGACTGAAGCTGATATTATGGAGCACTTCATCCTCTTCTCCCGGATAAGCAAAGGATAGCCCTCTTACCTGAATCCCCGAAGCGTTAAAATTGGACGAAACGGCCTGCTCGATTTCCACGATATCCGACTTCATATCCAGTAAATGGTTAATACGCTCAAGCGATGCTCTTGAGCGCTGCATCGTGTTAATGACACGACCAATTTGTTGAAGCGGATTAACCATCATGCGGATATATAACGTCAGCGCTACGAAATTCCCTAAAGAAATTTGCTGATGAATCGTTAAATATCCCCCAAATGCTATCGTAACAATGAGCGAAAACGCACCCAAAAACGGAATCATCGCTTCAAACAACGAGGATAAACGAACCAGACGCAGCTGATGATCCCGGATGCGGTCTACAGTCTCCCCGAACCGTGCGATCATGATCGGCTCAACGGCAAATGTCTTCGCTACGCGAATACCGCCGAACTGCTCCTCCGCAGACTCCGTCATTTTGCCCAGAGACTCCTGTACGAGCAGGGAACGCTTCTTGATAACCGGACGAAAGCGGACAACGAGATACGGAATGAACAGCAGCGGGAATACACAGCAGACGATCAAATAAAACGGAATGGAGCTGAATAGCATCGTGACCACAACGGACAGGATCAGAATCGTCGAGTTGATGATGTGATTAAATCCCATCGAAATCGATTCGCGGATCGCGGTCACATCATTCATCACATAGCTGAGCAGCTTGCCTACCCCATGCTTCGAATAAAATTCAGCGCTTAGCGTCGTGAAATGATCGAATAATCGTTTTCTGGCAACGTATTCAAACCGCCGGCCCATCCTCATGATCAAATACTGTCCGATCGCTGTCAACAGCCCGAAGGAAACGCCAATACCGAGCAGCTCCAGGCTGTAATCGATAATTAACGTTTTGGTCAGTTCCCCCTGCTGCAGCTGATCGGTAAACAAGCCTAGCAGCTTCGGATAATACGATTGAATAATATTCCCGCAAGAAATAGATAGAGCAGCCACAACATATATCGGCCATTTGGACAGCACATAATCCGTCAACAAACGTGTCGCCTTCACTCGACCAGCCCCGTGCGCTCAATACCTTCAACAAACCATCGCTGCGCTATTCCATATACGATCAATACAGGGACAATGATGAGAAAGGACGCGGCCATTTTGATCGGCTCCGAGAAAATACTGGTTCCTCCCTGTGCCTCATCGGCCGACAAGGATGCAGCCAGCTTGGCCAAGCTGATCGACAGCGGGACTTCCTTGGAACCGGACATATACATCGACGGTAGGTAGAAATCATTCCAATTCCACACAAACGAAAATAAAAAAACGACGATGATCGCAGACTTGGAAATCGGCAGCATGACCTTAAAGAAAAACCGGAAGGCATTGGCACCGTCTATTCTTGACGCCTCTTCAAGTTCCTTGGGCAGTGTTGAGAAAAATTGCCGGAAAATGATGACGAACAGCGCCCCCTTTAGTCCATGTCCGAATATAGCCGGTACAATCATCGGTAAGTACGTATTCGCCCAGCCTATTTCCTTGAACATCAGAATCGACGGCAATATCGTCAGCTGCGGCGGCATAATAAACGTAAATATCAAGGCGGCAAATAACAGCTTTTTTAATGGAAATTCAAGCCGGGCAAATGCATAACCCGCGATCGAGCAGGATATAATTTGCAGAATCGAAACGGACAACGAAATCGTGAGGCTGTAAAAAAACGCCGTTTTAAATTTGAGCATCTCGAATGCCGCCTGAAGATGTCCGGTATACAGCGACCGGGGTACCCAGATCACGGACGAATCCAGCATATTATTAGCATCCTTGAGCATCGTAATCATCATATACAAAATCGGCTTCAAATAAATAAAAGCGGTATCGATCAAGATCAGATACAGAAACAAGCGGAATAGAAACCCTTTATCCGCCTCCTTGCCGATAAAAAAATATTTCGTGGAGATCAATCGGTCCCTGATGGATACATCGGCCAATTGACGTTTTTTGAATAATTGGAGCACGCGTTCCATGGTGGTCCCTTCTTTCCTAAGAGTTTTTGCGTATGCAAAAACTGACTTCGTAAGCATTTGCTAAGCTTCCTAAGCTTCTGCTAGCTGCGTTTGCCGCTG
Source organism: Paenibacillus sp. FSL H7-0331 (assembly GCF_001956045.1). The sequence continues at coordinate 96,793 of NZ_MRTH01000015.1, forward strand.
AATGCCTTGTCGACCCGGCTGTAGAGCAGCATGACAATACCAATAAAAACGAGTACGATCATAAAATAAATCCACGCCAGAGCGCTGGACAACCCATAATTCGCTGTCGTCACCTTGCTAATAATCGGATTGGTCGGGAACGTAAACAAATCGACAACCGTAAAGATCAAATTCAAAAATATAAATGGGATGAGTCCCGGCAGCGTAATTTTCCAAAATGTATTCCAGGGATCTGCACCATCGATACGGGCAGCCTCATACACCGAGGAGGAAATCGTCTGCCTCCCCGCCAGAAAGATCAGAATTTGCACCCCGGAGTACCATAGTACAAGCACAAACGAGCTAATAACATGATTGATCGGTTCCACCCAGGTTTTGGGGACATATTCAATAATATACGAATCGATTCGTAAAGATTCCACAAAGGATAATGTACCTTCACCTTGTTTAATAAATTCCAGTATAATTTGACCCGATGAAAAAATAACAGGCAGGAAAAAAACGACTCGAAAAAAGGTTCTTCCCCAAAACTGCTGGTTCAATAAAATCGCAATCAGCAGCGAGAATATGAGAATAATCGGGATCATTACGGCCGCTTCACGCAGAAAGGGAATCAAATCATCATAAAGCAGCCCGCCGTCAGCAAATAAAATTTCACGATAATATTCCACACCATTGGGTATCGTCTCAATCCCATTGACCGTCACTTTTACACGATGAAAGCTCATGTATAAAGAGAAAACCAATGGAAAGACCACAAAAACCAGAAAACCGACTACCCATGGAGTGATAAAGAGCGTTCCCTCCAATTTGCGGAGAGTGGCTCCTTGAAGTCTCAGTTTGCTCATCGCTGCGTCCCTCTCTTCCCGACAATAAAATCCTGGGCCGGAACGCGAATACTGCCATTCGTGAATTCCTGCTCGTTGTAGTTCACGATGATGGTTTTGCCACCTTCGTAGGTGGTTTCTTTGACATTGGGAGCTAGCGTCCTGTGCCCGATGATCAGCTTATCCTGAACATCACCAAGCGCTTCATTAAACCGTTTATATTCTTCGGCAGCCGACGCCTCCCAATCCCGGTAATTCATACTGTAATACCAGACAGAATAGGCGCCTTTCATCGTACCGGATGGAGCACTCGTAAATACATAGGCTGGATAAGCGCCCAATTCGATACTGCGCAGGAAATCCGTACGATATTGTTCACGTAAGTTAGACCATTCCGATGTGTACGTGATCAACCCGTGCAGCACAATTTGCGTAAAAGGTACCGATTCATCCACAAAAATATCATACGAGTAGGTGTCAGCTAATCGATGAATATGGTTAACCTCATTCAAAGCATAGAAGTTAGCGTTCTCCGCATGGACGCTGCCAAGCGTGTCCTTCGTCTGCTTAAGAATAGCCTGCTGACTCTTCAACACCTCACTGCGGCTGGCCCGATAGCTGTTATTGTAATCGCTATTCAAATATTGCCCGATACCCTCATTGAAATAAATACCGTCGGCACCGAGCGCTTTGTAGCTGCCCAAATCCTTCTGGGCCACATTAGCGGTAAAGATCGGACTCACCAGCGTTGTCATTTCGTGATTAGCATAATTTTCAAATTCGATTACCTTGCCCGCCAAGTCACGAAGCCCGTCAAACATCGGCCAAAATCGGTCTCTGCCATTATTATTCAATGTATAGTTGGCTGTCAGGTATACCGGAATTTGCTGGGAATGAGCGTGCTGGATAAATTGCTGCATCCCATCATTGCCCCCTATTCGTGAATCCACGGGGAACAGACCGCCATGCGAGCTGTAGCCATCCTGCTGCCATCCTGCATATTGAACCGTCAAATTTTTGAGCCCCCGTGCGGTCAGGCTCTTGATCATATCAATAGCCTCAGCCGTCGACGTCCCTTTCAAATATTTGTCCCACAGCAGTCCCTTTTTGATATCAGCGCCAATGATGTCGATATATATGGGAACCTCGCCGCTTTTGGGCTGAACAGGCTTCAAGCTTTTGTCTTTAACCAGATAGGTCCTGTATGTTTCCGCCATACCTACGTAATCGCTTTTGTCCGGTGCAAGGAAATAATAGCGGGTTTTGCGCTCAGGAACTGTAAAACGATCCTTACTGTAGGTGAAAAATCCGGTTTGCGCTTTTTTGCTCGTATTTTGGAAAAATTTGATACGGTACTGCCATTCTGTCGTTACCCAGTTAAATTGTCCGAAGGCACCATTCGGAGATGCGAATACCTTGCCGTATTCCTCACCCGAAACCATTACTCCGACCAGACCCTGAGCTCCCGATTTCAAACCGAATACAGGGATTCTAAGCGGATTGCGTGCTGTCGTTTCATTAAAGAAGCCACTATCTGGACCGTATACGTTAGCACGGTAAAACGATTTATCATTGGCCTTATTCGGCTTGAAGCGTATTAGTGCCCCTGAACCGTCCGGTACAAACAGATAGCCCTCCTGCTTATCATTGTAAGCCTCGGCTCCCAATAACGGATACAGCTTCAAATTCAGCAGGCTAAGCTTGCCTTCTTTAATATCCGGATCCACAATAACCGTATCTACGTAATCATCCTGCAATCTGACCTCGACCGGAATTTTAAACTGCGTGCCTGTAAAATTGAACACGACCTTGAACCCGTTCGGCGTCGTTTGGAAGCCTTCCAGAACGCCTTTGTCCTCCGTCCAGCTAATCGTTTTGGCCTGAGACTTGGAATTGGACGCATCGATGTATTCCAGCATAATCGGTGATAACAAGTTATTTCGCCACGTTCCAGTTATCGTTTCCTTGGCCCACTGCTCCGGATTCGGATAGGAACGCCATACTTGTCCGCTTTGCTTATTTTCCACCTTGAAGTGGGCAGTCGCATCATGGACCCATAGCTTTAACACCGACGATTCGGCTATGACACGAAAGCCCGCTTCTTCCGGTAACCCGGATTTGGCTGCTCCAGCCGACTGCGGGGCGGGAGCAGAGGTCGCTGCTGGCTGCGATGCTGGAGGGGCTGCTGGTGGAGCAGCTGTTGTCGGATTTTGGACCGAAGCTGCGGGTGCGGATGACGCCACTACCGTACTATTTCCGCTCGAAGGCTGCGGCGACGCCGTGCCTGGCACCACTTTACCGTCCTCCTTCTGATCGGCAGCATACAACCAATTAATTCCCGGCTGTTGGAACAGCGCAATACCCACTATCAAAGCTATTATCAGCGCAGCTGCTGATCGATACCAAACCTGCTTACGCCTCATCGAATCGTTACCTCCTGGAAGACCGAATAACCGAAATCCGTCAATTCTTTCGTTAATCCAACCGTAATAAAAATCAATACGCCGAGCACCGTCATCGTAATCAACGATAGCACGACGCTCACCGACGTTTCCCCTATACTGTAATTTTGCAAGCTCTGCACCTTCCAGAACAACAGCAGGCCAATCCAGACAAATAAACCAAAATACAGAAAATAATAAATCGAGCTTTCATTTAATGTCATCACATTGGAGAGGATCGTTAACGGCAATCCGACCAGCACCAATGGGAATAAGGCGTATGTGCTTCCATAAACAACATCACGGAAGCGACCTTCCCCGCGTAAAATCGAAGAAATCAAATAGTTGGAAATGACCCATGCGAGCCATATCGCTAAAAATTGAACGGCTATCGTCAGCAAGTTAACTTCAAGAATAACAGCCGGATTAAAAATAAAGCTGATACCTGCCTGCATGATGCAGTAGGAAGCCAAAGCCAATATCCATATAATCAGGCTGCTCCAGGCCCCTGCTTTGTTTTCGTAGCGAAGCCCTCCAAACCCGTCAATCGGATGCTTTAATATATAAAAGGCTTGCCCCAGCTGCTGTACAAGCAAACTTTCACTGCGCTTACGCTGACGCCACTTTTGCCGCCAACCGCTTCGCTTGCTCCACTTTTCCAAAATAAACAGCACGATGAATACCGCTATAATGACATTCATCAGCACGCCGAAGTTCTTTTGGAACCAGACCAGACGGTTTTGCCAAAAGGCATCCGAATAGCCTTGCGCCTGCCCCGCTTCATAAAACAGCTGCTGGGCCCGGGTATAGTCGCCTTTTTTATAAGCGGCCTTCGCCAGCCCCAAAATCGCAGGCGTATAATAGGCGTTAAGCCGATTTACCTCCGCCCACAGCGCTTCGCTTTCCTCATATTTGCCTTCCTGGGTCAAATGGTTAGCTTTGTGCACCAAGGCGCCAAATTCAGAAAGCCGGAACGATTGAACAAAATTGTTTTCTCCGTCGAGAATAAACAATTCGTTTTTAGAGTTGGTCGTAATGGCCGTAGGTGTCTTGACCAAGCCCAGCTTGGTCGTTACCGCATTGTCGTCGCCCCACCAGAAGAACAGCAAATTACCGGAGCTGTCATATTGGTTCACAACCTTCAGCTTCGAATCAATCACGGTAATGTTGCCATCTAGGTCTACCGTTAAATCCGACAATAAAGGCACGCGATTCTGGAAGTCAAAAAAGGCCATTTCCCCATAAGACGTTTTCTTATCGCTCTTGGCGAAATCGCCTTTGCTTTCCAACTGGTCCAGCCCTGCGATATTAAGCTTCTTGATTTGTCCGTATTCCACATCCTTGGAAACCGTATAGATCACGCCATCCTGATCGGCTGTCACGCTCGCTATCGAGCCCGGCAGCTTGCTGATTTCACGTACGTACATCTCCCGTGTATATACCAGTCTTTTGAACATGTCGATTAAGGAAAAGCTTGTCGTATTGGCACCAAAGAAGCCTTGAAAATTGCCTGTCGGGTCCAGCTGGACAAGCCCTTGATAGCCGCCAAGTGCCGCTATATATAAAAATCCACGTTTGTCGACGACCAGCTTCACCGGATCAAACTTGAACGATGCTGGAAGAAACTTGGATTCAGGACGCTTAAACTCACGAATGAGCTTACCATCTTTATCGAGGCTAACCACACGCTTGTTCCCCGTATCGGCAACATAAATCGTTCCTTTGGGATCGATGAACAGCCCTTGCGGCTTATTCAGCGGACTTTCCTTAACGTCCAAAATACGAACCAGATTCCCCTTTTCATCCAGATGGACAATTCGGTTGTTCCCGGTATCCGCAATATAAATCTGATCCTTGTCATCTATAAACAGATCCTGGGCTTGCTTAAGCGGTGAAAAGATCAGCTGATCCGGCTTTTTTGGGTCAGGAATATAAATCTCGCGCCCAAGAGCCGCAACCGGATTGTAGGCAGATTGGGTCCAGACCAATTGATCGTAGCCATCCTTGTAATTCGTGTTATATGGCGTATAGGCAAGGATTTCCGCCGGTCGAATGAACACCGTCGAGATAATAGCCGCAAGCAGGATCAGAAGAAGCTGTTTGATAAGATACGAGCGCAAGAAGTCGTCCTCCTTTCTTATTTAATACCGGAATGCGCCATCGTGGAGATCACCTTTCCCTGGAAGAACAGGAAGATCAGCAGGTTGGGTACGAACATAATTAAAGCCGCTGCTGCTGCTGCGCCTTGACGGGCTACAATATTGGCTGCATTGTTCGTTAATGTGCTCAGAAAAAACGGAAAGTTTTTCATTTCATCATTTTGCATAAACAGCTGCGAGGTTTCCACGTTCCCCCATGAATTTTGAAACGTCAAAATCGCTACGGTCGCTACAGCTGGCATGCACACCGGAATAACAATTCGCAGAAACACCCGAATTTCGCCTGCTCCGTCAATTCTCGCCGCCTCCAGCAGTTCGTTCGGCAGCTGATCGATAAACTGCTTAAGTAAAAAAACGCCAACCGGCATTGCAAGCAGCGGTAATATATGCCCCCAATAGGTGTTCATAATGCCGAGATGGCTGACGACCAGATATCGCGGAATTTGCATCACCTCGGGAGCGAACATCAGCGTCAGCAGGATGAGGCTGAACACAAAGCGATGACCCGGAAATTTATGCTTGGAAATCGGATAAGCGCACATTGCACTCACCAGCGTAACACCAACTACGGCAGCAACCGATATGAGCACGCTGTTAAACAAATAACGGGTAATCGGCACCGTAGAGTTGGCAGCTACCAGAAACAGCTCCGTGAAATTCTGCAGGGTAGGCTCCCTGACAAAAATATTAGGTGGATACACAAACAATTCATGATAAGGCTTCAGAGCATGATTCAAAATATATACGATAGGCAGCAGCATGAAGATGGACAAAAGAACCATCAGGACGATCAATATTTTTTGAAACGTGTCCATTCTTTGCAGCCGGGGTCTTTTGCGGAATACATGGGAAAGCTTCCAGGGCAAGCGCAATGTTGTCATCTTTCAACCTCCTTAGAGTTTTCCGTATGGAAAACTTGCATCGTAAGCATCACTTGGGCTTTCCTTTGGAAAGCCTGCATCGTAAGCATATCCTTTAATCGTCGGCTGAACCGAACAACGTCCAGCTCAATTTGTTGGACACATACATCAGAATCAACAGAAATACGGAAATCGCTGCTGCATAGCCCATTTCAAAACGGATAAACCCATAATCATCAATATGATTAATAATCAAATGGCCTGCGTATTCAGGGGTCGGATTCACACCGGACAGCTCCACACCAATCGCTCCCGCTTTGAACGTCGCGACAATAGCCATCACCGCTCCGAACAGCATCTGCGGCTTCATTGACGGAATCGTAATGAACCAGATTTCCTGTATTCTGCTGGATATGCCATCCAGACGCCCTGCCTCATACAGCTCCTTGTTCACATTGAGAATACCTGCCAGCATGGCCAGAAAGCCGACGCCCATACTGGACCAGAGCGTGACCACAATCATCGAATTCATTAAATAATCTTTACTCGTTACCCACAGCTTAGGCACATCAATGAACCCAAGCTGCAGCAGTATACTGTTCAAATAGCCGATTCTATCACCCGTCAGCATAGGCAGCCAGACGATCGACATTGCAATTCCAATCGTCAGGGATGGTGTATACATCGCAAGCGCGAACCATCTGCGCAGTGAATCGGGCAGTTGGGTAATCAACCAGGCCAGTGTAAAAGCTGCAATATATCCGCCTGGCCCGACGATAAGCGCAAATTTGAATGTATTGGGCAGTGCATATTTCAGGAACAGCAGATCCTGAGAGATCAAATACTGAAAATTTTGCCATCCGATAAATCTCGGCTGTTCAATCGCATTAAAATAAGTGAAGCTCAAACCCACCGCCGCAAGCACAGGGATAAAAATAAAGGCGGTGAAGCACAGCATGAACGGTGCAATAAAGAGATAGGATAGACGATACGCCCATATTTCCGAGAGCAGGCTGCCAAGCCTGCTCTCTTGCGGCTCCACCTGAGGCTTTGCAGACGCCTTGACGGGCGTACTGATCGCGACATTCGAGATTTTATTTAACATAGGCGTTAACCCCTTCCCACGGCTTATTAATCACCGGCAAATCCAAAGTTTTGATTACACGTCCATCCTGATCGACATAACCGAATTCCTGCTGCTTGCGCCTGAGCTCCCTGTCGATGTCCAGAACAGCCGTTTCCAGTGAGCTTCGATAATTCGTGCCATCCACAACAGCCCGCAGCCAGGCATTCGTAATTTCTCTTTCCAGAAAATATCCGCCTGGCAGGTTGGGTACATCCTTGTACCAGCTCCACTGCTTGAGAATAACGTTGGCATCCTCCTGCTTCCATGGCAGCTTGGTGAACGCCTGAGCATTAGATGTATTCCAGCGGAAAGCCACGCCATTCACCGCTTCGATATCGTTACCATACCGTGCCTGGGTCTCAGGAGAAATCCACCACTGCATGAATTTCCAGGCCTGATCCTTTTTCTTGGACTTTTCAAAAATAACACCTGTTCTTTGCCCGCCTCCGGCCCACCGCTCAATGGTTCCATCCGGCTGCTTCACCCCGGGAATTTCGGCAATTCCCCAGCGGTTATTAAGCTCAGGCGCCGCAGCGGTCAGCTGTACATACATATTGTAGTCCGAGACGCCAATCGGCATCGTTCCTCTGCGGAAATGCTGGTAAAAGCTCGGGACCTCTTTTTCCACTGCGTACGTATTATACAGGTCGGTCCACTGCTTGAACGATTTAAAGCCCTGCGGCGTATCGAGCGCCGTTCGCAAACCCTGAGGCTCATAAAACTCCGAATGATTTTGATAAAAGAAAGGCGTATAATCCTTCGGATTCATATAAAAATTCAAAGAATTTTGCTGTAAAACCGGCAGCAGTGCATACACATCATCCCACGTCTGCGGGATTTCCAGGCCCAATTGCTTTAAAATATCCTTTCTATAAAAGAGTACCTGAAACGACTGCGTTTCCGGGATCGCATAATATCCCTTATTGTAATGTAGCGGCAGCCATGACCCGGGGCTGTACTGCTTATAAATATTAGCAAAATCAGGGAGCTTCGATAAATCCGTGACACTTCCGCGAATCGCATAATCCACAGGTAAATCCTGCGTTAAGCCAAGCGCCACGTCCGGCTGGATGCCTGCTGCATTGGACATGACGAGCAGCTGTGGCGTAGGCAGCAGGTTAACCTTCACCTTAATACCCGTATCCGCTGTGAATACCTCATCCGTGAGCTGCTGCAATTGATCCACATAGTCACGACCGCGCTGCACCCAGACGTTTAATACACGTTCATCCAGATCACTCAAGCTGTCCCTCGATTGGAAGGAGTAGAAAAAATTCGTGACTGAACCCGCTATTTGCGAAATCCAGGAGGCCTCCATCTCTGGAAACGGTTTTTCCAATGGAGCTATGTAGATTTCATCCAGCTGCAATGGCTGCTGCAGCAGTTGTTCAATGAAATTACTAATTTTTTCATTAATACTTGTAATTTGATCGGCATAATAAGGTACATCATCCAGCTTCTTCAGCAGCTCGCGAATATCCTGCGCGGACGTACTGAAGCCCTGGATAATGCTGTCCTTACTTCCGTTCACCAGCAGCAGCTGCCCGGACAAGCTATCCATTAGCTTGGCAGTTTCATCCAAACGACCTGCCAGATCAGGCAGCTCCTGATCCACCTTCCAGGTGCGGTTTCTATCAATCAAACCACCCGTGAGCGCTCTTAAATCCTGATCGATAGAACGAAGCCGCTGCGACAATTCATCAATTCCGATCAGAATCGGCTTGACTGGAGCTCCAGTCACAGCTATCGACAAGGTATGCTTGCCTTTTTCCAGAAACAGCTCGTAGGGCTTGCCGTCAGGCTGTTCAAGGACAGTTCCCTTCCAGCTCGAATTGTAGGGAAAACGATACATAAGGAACTCTTCAAATGGAACCTTGTCATCAATCTTGATTCTGCGGAAAGAGGACTTTTGCGAAATTTGATTTTGTAGGGATCGCAGTGCGAGCTTGTATTTACCTGTCTCCGGCACCTCGAAATTCCAGGTAATTTCCTGATTCTGATACATCCATCTTTTGGCTCCTACCGTATTGTAGGTAATTCTACCCTTGGCAACAGGAACTGTCCGCGGGTCGGTATCGGAAAACAGCTTGATCGAAGTATCATTCTTCAAAGCCATATCCTCGGCCTGTAGAGTCAAGGCTTGCGCTTCAACAGGCTTGGATTGTGGATAAGCTGCAGCAACCCCTGCGTAAGGCTTGAGCTTTTCGGGAGGTACGATTCGCAGCTCCTCTATGGCGACTGGCTCGTTTCCACTGAGTCTGATCGTATGAACGCCCTCGGTGAGATACCACTTTAACGGATTCGCATACGCGCCTTCCGAGTCAATAAACGGTTGTATACGCCAAGCCGGCGCTTCAATCGAACGGGCTCTGACTTCGTCTCCATCGTCATTTTTCAGGATCGGACGCGCGTCCTTCCATTCCCGGTAAAATGTAATCGATGAAGCCTCCCGAAAGGGATGCTTCCCATCAAGTGTTACGTCCCATGCGATTGGATTGCCGACCCCGTTACCCGGAAGCGGACGATAAGAAGCTTGAAATTCGTATGGGCCCTTTGCGGATACGTTAAACTGGTATTCCACCCAGCTTGTAGAAGCTGCCTTCCATAGCAAAACATCCGTTTTTCCCTCCAAGCTGCCTGTAGAAAAGATTGAACCCTCAGAGCGTGCCGCAGGTGCTGCAGCTTTAATGGTAACGGATTTAGCTGCATCCTGAGCTCCCTGCTGCTTCCACGTTTGCAGAACATCTGCATAATAAGGCTCGGAATCAGGGCTATTTATGGTTTTGGCATCCGCTGCTTTGGCAGCTTGTGGTGTGACAGCAGTCGGGGGCTGCTGCTCCTGCTTAATAGCTGTCGCATTTGCCACCGGAGCTGTCCCTTCCGCAGGCAGGAGGCTTATCGCTCCCAAGACGTAAGCTAACACAACGGGCAGGACTCGCTTCCGAGCGTGTTTAGTAAAATGAATGGACAACAAAGCGTACACTCCCTTCCCGATGACAAATGTGATTTAAAAAAACCTTGTTCCGGTATCTCTATGGAAAAATAAGGCCTTCGTCATATCTGGAGAAAGCCGAACCTTCTCGTCTTCTTTGGCCTGGAATCCCGGATTGACCCGAACGACCAGCAGCTTATCCTGACCAATATCCAGATGAAGGAATCGATCCGCACCCATCAATTCACTGAGCTTATACACACCGGTTAAAATCGCATCGGAGTAAAGGCCTTCCAAATTAATATTTTCCGGCCGGATTCCAAGCGTTAACGTCCGATTAATTTGATTGTGTTTAATCAGGATCGGTACCAAATCATTAGGAATTTCCAATGTAAAGCGAGATGTGGAAAACTCCAGCTTGCCCGGAACATTTTCCACAATGCGCCCATCGATAAAATTCATTTGAGGTGAACCGATGAAGCTGGCAACGAAGGTATTGCTCGGGTATCTATAGATCGTTTCCGGAGTATCCACCTGCTGGATGACGCCGTCCTTCATCACCACAATCCGATCACCCATCGTCATCGCTTCGATCTGATCGTGTGTTACATAGATGAAGGTGACACCCAGCGTTTTGTGAAGCTTGATAATTTCCGTACGCATCTGCACCCGCAGCTTCGCGTCCAGATTGGAGAGGGGCTCATCCATAAGGAACACTTTGGGATTACGCACAATCGCACGACCTAACGCAACACGCTGACGCTGACCTCCTGATAAATTTTTGGGCTTGCGGTCCAGATATTGCTCAATCTCCAGCACACGCGCCGCCTTTTTCACCGCCAGATCGATTTCATGCTTGGGCAGCTTGCGCAGCCTGAGACCGAAGGCAATATTCTCGTAGACACTCAGATTCGGGTACAAGGCATAGTTTTGAAAAACCATTGCGATGTCCCGATCCTTGGGAGGCAGGTTGTTCACCAGCGTGTCGCCAATATAAATTTCGCCTTCCGTGACGTCCTCAAGCCCGGCAATCATCCGCAATGTCGTTGATTTGCCGCAGCCGGATGGACCTACAAAGACAAGGAATTCCTTGTCTTTGATGTCCAGATGGAAATCGTGAACGACCGGATGCTTATCCTTGCCATACCGCTTGTATAAATGATTAATCACAATTTCCGCCATTATCACCACTCCCTCTTGTTGCTAGAAGTACGGTGAATAAGTCTCCGCTGCGCGGGCGGATCATTCCTCCGATCGCTGTTGTCTTCAGATTTCTTGATTATATAAGACATTTAGCTGTAGAAATCCGAAGACAAAGGCGAACGCTTCGCTTCTCCAGAACGATTCCGCCCACTCCGCTCTTTATTCACCGCACTTCTAGGTCATCCATCATCCGATGCTTCCTGATCAACCTCTTGCTGTACCTGCGGGTTCTTTAAGCGCTGATCCACCTTGGCCTGAACCTGCCGCTTCGCTCGTAATGACATCGATCTCGGCTAGCTCTTCAGCCGAGAGCTTCTCGCCTACATGCTGCACCGATTCTATGACTTGCAACGCACTGGAAGCACCCAGAATAGCGGACGTAATATGCGGTCTGCTCACAACCCATGTTAGTGCCAGCTGAGCCAATGACCAGCCCTTGCGCTCGGCAATCCCTTTCAACTGCTCAACAATTCGGAAGTTGCGCTCTTCATCAAGCAGCACCTGCAGACGTTTCTCGCCAGCTGCTCCACGAGTTCCTTCCGGCGGAGCTTGCTCAAAGTTGTATTTGCCGGTCAGCAAACCACGTCCAAGCGGACTGTATACAATTACACCAACTTCTTCGGAAGCGGCAAAAGGCAGCAGCTCTTTTTCAATATCGCGGGCAATAATGCTGTATTCCGGTTGTACACTTTCGTATCGGTGAAGGTTTAAGCGGGCTGAGATGCCGTGAGCCTTGGCAATTTGCCAAGCGGCGTAATTGGAAGCACCGATGTATCTAACCTTGCCTTGACGGACCAGATCGTCCAAAGCTCTCAAGGATTCCTCAAGCGGCGTTTGTTCGTCAAAGCGGTGGACCTGGTACAAATCGATGTAATCCGTTTTCAGGCGTTTAAGGCTGTTTTCTACCGCGCGAAGAATGTGATAACGGCTCTGCCCTGCGTCATTAGGCTCCAGTCCTACTCGACCGTGAACCTTCGTTGCCAAAATGATACGGTGTCTGCGTTCTCCGAGCAGGTTGCCAAGAATCGTTTCGGATTGGCCGCCCTCCAGCGGATTGTTGCGATCCGAACCCGTGCCGTACACATCTGCGGTATCAATCAGGTTAATACCAGCGTCCAGTGCCGTGTCCAATACGTCAGCCGATTGCTGCTCGCTGATCCAGCGTCCAAATGCCATGGTGCCCAGACTGACCTCGGATACCTTTAAACCGGTTCTGCCAAATTTTCTAAGATGGATACTCATGATTAAACACTCCTTATAGATGGGTATGGGTTATTTATATTTATGAATGCGTTAAGATACGAAACTATCCTTGTTGGTGACAGCAGCACGCTCCTGCAGCTTTTTCTTTACAGCAGGGATCAATGCTTTGCCGGAAATCGATGCTTCCTCCAGATTCGGATAGCCTGAGAGAATGAAGGAGGAGACGCCGATATCGATGTATTCAATCAAACGATCCGCAACCTGATCCGGTGTGCCAACAAAGGCCATTGCACCACCTCCGCGTACAACAGATAGCCCTGCCCAGAAGTTGGGGGCAATGACATAATCATGTTTGGCCGACTGCCTCCGCACCTGATTTTGCCTCTGCTGTCCAGCCGACTCGGCCTGTGAAAACCTTGCCTCTGTTTCCTGCAGCGTCGCAGGATCGACTTTGCTTACAATCAGCTTGGCTGCTGCCCAAGCCTCTTCCTCCGTCTCGCGAATAACTACCTGTGCCCTGATGCCATAGCGGATATTGCGGTCAATTCCCTGCGTCCTGTGCAGCACATCGCGGTGATATTCCACTTCATCGATCTGCTCCTTGATCCAATCGAGCGGCTCCGCCCACATCAGATATACATCGGCAATCTCGGCTGCGGTTCGCTTCGCTGCAGGAGAGCTGCCGCCAAAATAAAACGGTGGATGCGGCTTTTGCACGGGTGATGGATAGCTGACTCCACCCTCAATTTGAAAATACTGGCCGTTGAAGTCAAACGGCTCTACTTCCTGACTCTTGCCACGGGAAGCCAGTATTCGATTCCCTTCAACCTGCTGAGAATTAATCCACAGCTGGCGGACGATCTTGATATATTCCAGCGTACGTGCGTATCTGGCATCCTTGTCAAAAGCCAATGAATCGCCCATAGCCTTCATATCCTCAGCAGAGCTGCCTGTCACGATATTGATCAGCGCCCTGCCTCCTGTCACTTCATCGAGCGTTGCTCCCATCCTTGCAGCCAGCGCAGGAGCGATTAAGCCTGGACGCATAGCTACCAGCGGCTTGAACACCTTCGTATGTGCGGCCAGTGTCGCTCCCATAATCCAGGCATCTGTGCAATGCCCGCCTGTCGGGATCAAAGCAAAGGTGTAGCCAGCCTCCTCCACAGCTTGTGCAACACGTATCATGTAGGCGGTATCCACGACACGGTCAGGCTTGACGCCAATAAATGGGCCATCTCCTCTTGTTGGCATATACCAACCGAATTCCGGCTCAATGGCTTGATGCTTTACCATCTTCTCCTCACTCCTTTGAATCCAGTCTGCGATTTTAAACAAAAAGAGCACAACAAAGTGTTGTGCTCTTCCAGTGGTCTGGTCATCGCAATTTATTATTCCTATAGTTTTAGTATGAATTTGATCACTTTACCATAGCACTGCCAATATGGCAATGATATTTTTTAACTATTTAATGCCTATACATGAAGCAAGCTGTTAGCAGGACGCACAAGCCCCAGATTTTCACGCAAAGTTTTCCCTTCATAGCTCGTACGGAACAGACCTCGGTTCTGCAGCTCGGGGATTACCTTGTCAACGAAAGCCTCCAACCCGTTCGGATAAAGCGGCGGCATTAAGTTGAATCCATCGGAGGCACCATGGGTAATCCAATGTTCAATCACATCAGCTAGCTGAATAGGCGTACCTGTGAAGGTTAAGTGCCCACGACCGCTGGCAAGACGATTCACAAGCTGACGAATCGTCAGGTTCTCCTTGCGGATCAAATCCAGAATAAGCTGATGACGGCTTTTGCTGCCATTGACCGAATCTATCCCCTTGGCGCTGTCAAATGCAGACACAGGAAACGGACCATCAATGGAATAACCCGTCAAATTAACGCCGAACCGCTCAGACAGTTTGTCTACGGCATCCTCGACATTATTAAATGCGTTCAATTCGTCCTCCAGGTCCTGGGCTTCAGCTGCGGTATCGCCTATAATCGGACTTAGTCCCGGCAAAATAACGAGCTGCTCCGGGGTACGGCCATATTTAGCCAATCTGGCTTTGACATCTGTATAAAATGCCTTACCTTCTCCAAATGTAGGCTGTGCCGTAAAAATAGCTTCCGCCGTCTTCGCAGCCAGTTCTTTCCCGCTCTCCGAGGAACCCGCCTGAACCAGCACGGGATAGCCCTGCGGAGGACGTGGAATATTAAGCGGCCCTTTGACCTTGTAGACCTTGCCTTTGAAATTGATTTCATGCAGGCGGGTTTCATCAAACTGAACGCCGGACTGCTTATCAAAGACAAGCGCCTCCTCCTCCCAGCTATCCCATAGCTGCTTCGTTATTTCGACAAATTCCTCCGCAGCCTCGTAACGCTTGGAATGCTCCAGATGCTCCTCCCGGCCGAAGTTGTATGCAGTCGCATCCGTATGTCCGGTAACAATATTCCATCCGGCCCGCCCCCCGCTGATATGATCGAGCGATGCAAATTTACGCGCCACATGATAGGGCTCGTTGTACGTTGTCCCAACGGTGCCAATCAACCCGATGTGCTCGGTCACAGATGCCAAAGCCGAGAGCAGCGTGAAAGGCTCCAGCCTCCTTCCAGTTCCTACATAGCCGTCTGCCATAAATAGTGAATCCAGCAGACCCCGCTCTGCGATCTGTGCCAGCTTTAAATAATAGCGAAAATCAAATCCCAGCTCCGGGTGAGTATCCGGATGCCGCCATGCCGCTGCGTGATGACCGGCTCCCCGCAAAAAAACATTCAGGTGTACTTGACGTTTGGTTGTACTCATCATCCCCGCCCCTTTCTTCATGTTATTGATCTCTGTGTCCATCATAGGTCCACATGAAAAAACCGAAGACATAGCTTATAAAAGCCAGATCTCCGGTTGTCCGGTAGTTGGTCATACAATGTTTATTATTCCTATGCTATTACTGTAGTTTGAAATATAGCACCCCTTATGTTCTGTGTCAATAAGGTTTCGCAACATTTATTTGGAATAATTTATAAGAACCAATCCCAGTTAACATCAAACCAGCTTTCTGATAACTGCTTGTGTAAATGCAGTCGTTGAAGCCGAGCCGCCCAGATCCTGTGTCCGTACACCGTCCGCAATCGTACTTAATATTGCCTGTTCAATAAGTCGTCCCAATTGATAAAGCGCAGGATCGTTATGCCGATTGCTAAGCCAGTCCAGCAGCATCACAGCCGAGAGCAGCTCTCCGATCGGATTGGCGATATTGCGTCCCGCAATGTCCGGTGCCGATCCGTGGGCCGCCTGCGCCATCGCTCTATCATCGCTTGCATTAATCGAAGGGGCTAGTCCAAGGCTCCCCACCAGCTCACCTGCCAAGTCGGAGAGAATATCGCCAAACATATTTGTTGTCAAAATGACATCAAAATCCTTTGCACGCCGCACCAGATGTGCAGCCATCGCATCAATATGATAGTCGTCCACCCTGACTTCCGGATATTGAGCCCCCACCTCACGGCAGGTGCTTAAGAACAAACCGTAACCGAGCTTGATCACATTAGCCTTGTGGACAATGGTCACGTGCTTGCTTCGCTTCATCGCCATCTGAAAAGCAGCATGGGCGATACGTTCGGCAGCCTTCCGCGTAAATACACCCACCGATATAGCTACATCAGGGGTAACCAGCCACTCTCCTGTGCCTGCATACAGATTACGATCCGGATAAAAGCCCTCCGTGTTTTCACGGTAGATAACCAGGTCTGCAACACCCACTACACTCTCGATTCCCGGAATCGTTTTGTTCGGGCGGATATTGGCATATAACTCAAAATGGTGACGCAGCTCGCCGCTTGGATTTCGCTTTTCCTGATGCTCCGGTGGGTAGGATGAGGAATCGTGAGGTCCCATTATCCAGCCATCGCAGCTTCCGAGCGCCTCCTTCGTGAGAAGAGGCAGTGCATCGCCGTACTCCCTGATCGCAGACCAGCCCATTGGAAGCTCCAGCCAGTTAAGCTCAACATTCGGCACGACTTTCGATGCAGCCGTCAACACTTCAACCGTAGCCTGAACGATTTCCGGACCAATCCCATCCCCCAGCAAGACGCCAATTGTATACGTAGTCATTGGAACTCCTCCTTGTCATTGACATGAATGCTGCCAATCATAACACCCCGCAGCCATTTCTACCAGAGGGTTGGCAATAAATAGACGAGCTCTTACGCTATCGTATCAGATCTGCTGTACGGCAAGATTAGGAATTTGGTGCAAATTTGCCGGTCGAACCAGACCCAGATTCTCACGCAATGTTTGACCCTCATAGGCAGTTCGGAATAAGCCTCGGTTTTGCAGCTCAGGGATAACTTGTTCCACAAATACATCCAATCCGCTCGGATATAGCTGCGGCATCACGTTAAAACCATCAGCAGCCCCATTTTTGAACCAATGCTCCATCACATCGGCCATTTGCAAGGGTGTCCCTGTAAAGGTAAGATGACCCCTTGCACCAGCAAGACGCTGCACCAGCTGACGGATCGTCAAATTCTCATTGCGGACCAGATCGATTACAAGCTGATGACGACTTTTATTGCCATTGACCTCTTCAAGCTCCTTCGCTTCATGCAGGGGAACCGGGCCATCTATCGGATATTCCGATAAATCAACACCAAAGCGAGAGGATAACCTTTTCACAGCATCCGTTGTATCTATCAGATTGTCCAGCTCCCGCTCAATCTCTCTCGCTTCGGCTTCCGTATCCGCCAGAATCGGACTGATTCCCGGTAATATATGCAGCTGCTCCGGTGTTCGTCCATACTTGGCCAACCGCGATTTAACATCTGTATAAAAGGCTTTGCCGTCCGCAAACGTCTGCTGCGCTGTGAATATAACCTCGGCTGTCCTGGCCGCCAATTCCTTGCCGCTTTCAGAGGAGCCTGCTTGTACAAGCACCGGATAGCCCTGAGGTGGACGCGGTATGTTCAGTGGACCCTTTACGGAATAATACTTTCCCTTGAAGTTGATTTCGTGGACTTTACCATGGGCAAACTGGGTACCTGACTGTTTATCATAAACCAGCGCATCGTCCTCCCAGCTATCCCACAGCTGCTTCGTCACTTCAACGAATTCTTCTGCGGTTTCATAGCGAAGAGAGTGCTCCGGGTGTTCGTCCCTGCCGAAATTCGCCTCTGCCGAGCCTGATCCGGTTACGATGTTCCAGCCAGCACGTCCGTGGCTAATATGATCCAGAGAAGCGAATTTGCGCGCAATATGGAAGGGCTCATTATACGTCGTATTGACTGTGGCTATCAGTCCGATATGCCGGGTAACGGCAGCAAGTGCAGACAAAAACGTGAACGGCTCCAGCTTGTTCGTCTTGCCCACATAACCATCAGCCAGAAAAAGCGAATCGAGCAAGCCACGCTCTGCGGTCTGAGCCAGTTGAATAAAATGTTGAATATCAAGCGATAGCTCCGGATGTGTGTCCGGGTGCCTCCATGCCGCCTCATGATGCCCGGCTCCACGGATAAAAGCGTTCAAATGCAGCTTACGTTCGGATGTACTCATCTAATCAACCTCTCCTTTTGGATCATTATCATTGATTTTTTTGCAGCCTTTCAACCTCTTTATTGATGTTTTCAGACGCTTTGCGAATCGTCGAATTGACATCGAGACCATGGGCCAAATCCAGATTCGCTTCGGTCATGTATTTGGCAATATCCGTTTCGAATGGATTGGATTTATGCGTTTGCAGTGGTGTACCTACAAAAATATTTTGAATCTTCTTCCCCTTCAAAGTGCCTACCTCTGCCCCATATTCCTTCTCCAGCTCAGGGTTAATAATCGCAGGCACCCTGCCGTTGCGCGAAATAATTCGCTGTGCTTCATCCGACAGCAGGTATTGAATAACCTGGAAGGCGGCGTCTTTTTTCTTACTGAGACTGGTCATTGTGATGGAATGAACCTGGGTCTCCCGTGTTTTGCCTAGCTGATCGGCAAAGGTTGGAACCGGCGCAATATCCCAGTTCACATCAATCCCCTGCTGTCGCAGCTCCTCCATCGGTCCGACCATATTAGCTAACCAGGCCGGCCGCATCGCCATCGTCCGATCCTTCATAAAGACATCCCTGCCCCACAAATATTTGGTGTTGTCCTTAGGGAGAAAGCCGGGAATTTCAAAGTTAGCCTTCGTGATATTGAATACCCGCAGCCAGTCCGGGCTGCCAAGCAAGGATTTCCCCGTTATCGGATCAATCGTAGCCAGAGCCAAGCTTCGTGAATAGTAGGTGAGGCCTTCGGCATCCAGACCGATATATTGTACCCCATTTTCTGTCCGTGTCAGCTGACGGGCCAAATCCAGAGCCTGCTCCCAGGTCATCTGCTCGTCTGACGGATACGGAACACCGAATTTATCAAAAACGTCCTTATTGTAATACAAAATGTGCTGATTGGAATTGTAAGGAACGCCATAAATCTCACCGCTGTCGCCAAATGAATGAATATAGCCAGTCAAATAGGGCTTGATCCGGCTTTCGTCAAAATTATATTTTTTAAACCACGGACGCAAATCTTCGACTACCTTAAGCTTTTTTAATGTATGATAATTGTCTCCAAAAACCAGATCTGGAACGGTACCTGATGAAAATAATTCCGGGACCGTCACCGTAGAGGGTGGCTCCAGCCTGTCAATCGTTATATGTTTAAATTTCTTTTCAACCGGGTCCTTGATCTGGTTTTTGAATTCAGTAGCCGTAAAGGTCGCCCCACTCACATAAAAAATCAGATTAACAGGCTCGGTAATTTCCACAGGCTTGTCTGATAACGACTGCTGGCTCTGCTCGTCAGTCCTCTTCCCATCTTGGGAGCAGGCCGTGAATAGAACAGATAAAGCTGCAATAATAGCAAGTGCCGATTTGGTTGTATTCATCCTCAACAGGCTCCTTTGGTTCAGTCGTTTGTTCATTGACATGAAAAATAACCGGAAACATGGTATTAAGCATGTCCCCAGTTGTCTGGAAGTGTATGATTCATGATCATATTGCAACAGCTACCTCGCTGCCTCTTGTGCTTCAATTGTCTGGTTGTTGGCCGCCCAGATTTTATTGTGCTGGTTATCCGGTCTTGCCAAACCGAGATTCTCACGAAGCGTCCTGCCTTCGTAGGCCGTGCGAAAAATACCGCGATTTTGCAGCTCCGGTATTACCTTGTCCACGAAGGCATCCAGACCGGTCGGGAAAATTGGCGGCAAAATATTAAAGCCGTCAGCTCCGCCTTCGCGGAACCACTTCTCAATAAAATCAGCTATTTGCAGAACAGAACCTGTGTGGGTAATATGCCCATGGCCTCCGGCACTCCGACTAATGAATTGTTTGATTGTAAATTTATCTCTAATCGCAGCATCGATAATCACGTCACGCCTTGAAGTGATCCCTACTCTGAACTCCTCTGCTGGCCTCAGCTTGTCTATCGGCACGAGCGCATCCAATGGATATTCGGATAAATCCACTGTAAAGAAGCGAGACAGGTTACGCAGCGCGTTCTGTGTGTCCAGCAGCGTGAACAGCTCCTCTTCGAGGTCCCTGGCCTCCGCTTCCGTATCGCCAATAATCGGGCAAAGCCCGGGTAAAATCAGCAATTGATCCGTCTTTCTTCCGAATTTGCCCAGCCTACCCTTCACATCTTTATAAAACTCCTGCGCAGCGCCAAGCGTTTGCTGAGCGGTGAAGATCGCTTCTGCCGTCCTTGCCGCCAGCTCCTTGCCGCCTTCCGAAGAACCAGCCTGAACAAGCACAGGATACCCCTGCGGCGGACGCGGAATATTGAGCGGACCTTTTACTTTGTAATATTCTCCCTGAAAGTTGATGTTATAGACCTTACTCGAATCAAGGCGAATATCCTTTTCTTTGTTATACACGAGCGCATCCTCTTCCCAGCTATCCCACAGCTGCTTGACGACATCTACAAATTCCTCTCCCACCTTATAGCGCTGTTCCACATCCGGGTGCTCATCCCGACCAAAATTGTGTGCGGCAGATTGGGCTCCTGTTACAATATTCCAGGCAGCACGTCCTTTGCTGATGTGATCCAACGAGGCAAACTGACGGGCAACATGATAAGGATCGTTATAGGTCGTTCCGACGGTAGCAATGAAGCCAATATGCTTCGTAAGCGCGGCAAGCGCAGAGAACAGCGTGAACGGCTCGAACCCTCGGGATAAACCGGCATAACCGTCCGCGACAAACAGAGAATCCAACAGTCCCCGTTCGGCAGTTCGCGCCTGATTGGCAAAATGCGCTAGATCAAGGCCAGCGTTCGGATTGACTAACGGGTGCTTGGAAGAAGCCGCATGATGTCCGGTACCACGGATAAATACATTAAAATGGGCCTTTCTGGAAGAATCGGTCAATTCATTCACCTCATATCATCATAGTCGTGCGTAAAGCAGATTTCTCCCAACCCTATTGAGCTGGCTCGTAAACGGTATCCTTCACTACTTGGTGGTGTCTGGCTGTCCATATTTCCCGATTTTTGTTCACAGGGCGCGTCAGTCCAAAATTTTCACGTAATGTGGTACCCTCATAAGCTGTCCGAAAAATACCGCGATTTTGCAGCTCGGGTATTACCTTATTGATGAAGGTTTCCAGACTGTGCGGCACAACTTGCGGCAATAAATTAAAACCGTCAGCTCCACGCTCCCGCAGCCACGTTTCAATAAAATCGGCTACCTGCAAATAAGAACCCCGATAAGTAACGTGACCATGGCCACCAGCACTGCGATTTAAAAATTGTCGGATCGTCAAATTATCTCTGCGCACGGCGTCGAGCACAACCTCACGCCGGCTTGTAATGCCTCCGTTCCGGCTGCCATCCTCAGGCTTAACCTTGTCGAGTGGTACCCGGTCATCCAACGCATACTCGGACAGATCGACCGAGAAAAAACGTGAGGCCTGCTTTAACGAGCTTTCCAGATTCAACAAAGAAAATAAATCATCCTCCAGATCCTTGGCCTCTGCTTCGGTCTCGCCAACAATCGATCCCAGTCCAGGCATAATGAGCAATTGATCCGGATTTCTTCCATACTTCGCCAATCTGGATTTGACATCGGTATAAAACTCTTGCGCGGCCCCAAGCGTCTGCTGTGCAGTAAAGATCACCTCGGCATGCTTGGCCGCCAATTCCTTGCCAGCTTCCGAGGAACCTGCTTGCACCAGAACCGGATAGCCTTGCGGAGGGCGAGGTATATTCAGCGGTCCCTTTACATTAAAATAAGTGCCTTTAAAATCAATTTCATGAATATTGGTATGATTGACCTGCAGATTCCGCACACTGCTGCTCGTTACATCATCTTCATCCCAGCTATCCCACAGCTGCTTGGTGACCTCAACGAACTCATCGCCAATTTCATAGCGTTTGCTGGGCTCTGGGTAACCTCCCCACCTCGTAATATTGTTGCCGTCCTCTGGCGAATGCCCTGTTACGATATTCCATGCTGCCCGCCCTTTACTCAAGTGATCTAATGATGCCAACTTTCTCGCAACATGAAACGGATCATTATAGGTCGTGCTTACCGTACCGATCAAGCCAATATGGGTCGTTACTGCCGCCAGCGCCGAGAGCAGTGTGAATGGCTCCAGCCTTCTCCCCGTCCCCGAATAATTGTCCGCCATGAATAGTGAATCGATTAGCCCTCGTTCAGCCAATTGAGCCAGCTCCACATACTTGTCAATGTCCAAATCTCGTTCAGGCTCCGCATCAGGATGCTTCCATCCCCCCGCATGGTGCCCCGCAATGCGAACAAACACATTAAGACGTATCTTTCGTTCCGTTTCACTCATATCTCCCACACTCCGCTCCGCAAATTAAAGTCACCACACCGAACGTTATCCATTAACCTTCATGCCCACTCCTACTTCAAAAACGCATTTTCCCAGAATGCAAAAAAACCAGAAACAAGCCGAGGCTAGTTTCCGGTGGTCCGGTTTTCCTATCAATTTATAAAATTCATATGTGAATACTTGGTTATAAACTTACCATCGAAATTACAATTTTGTCAAGATGTGTTCCGCTAAGAAATATACAAATCGGTCTGTAGGCTTACATGCAGCCCCTTGTACACGTCACAACGATAACGCGAATCAGCGTTAAACCACATGCTTGCAATATTCCAAAAATGATTTAGAATGCATAATAATCAAGTACAACTTCATTGCAAAACAAGCGATGACGGAAAGAGTACACGGTAATCGATTCATTACAGGGACGGAGTGCCACCGACTGAAAGCACCCGATCGAACGACCCGTCGAAGTTCACTCCCGAGCTGGTTCCTGAACGGCTGCCTGCATACTGGCATCTCTTAGGGATACCCGTAACTCCCTGCGTTAAGGGACTAAAGTGAGAATAGCATTCCTGATAGTACAGGAACTGTCGTTCTAATTAGGGTGGTACCACGGCTTCTCGTCCCTTGCGATGAGGAGTCTTTTTGTTTGTCAAAAATCATATTTAAAGGGAGCGAATGAGAATGGATCAAATCAATTTAGAGCAATTAAGGGGAAAATTAACAGGAATCAATCAACAGCTGCTGGATTTGTTGTCGGAACGGGCACAGATTGCTCAGGAGATTGGGCATCTGAAAGAGAAGCACGGCATTCCTGGGTTCGATCCAGTAAGGGAGAAGCAAATGCTGGAGGAGCTCGTCGCCCGTAACACCGGGCCTTTGGATCACGAAACCATTCGCCAGCTGTTCAAGCAAATTTTCCAAGCCACTACGGAATCTCAACAAACGGGTCATAAAAAACCATTACTGGTCAGCCGAAAAAGCCAAAAAGCAGATACTATTGTGACCCTGGGAGGTATTACTGTTGGTAGCGGAAAGCCGGTTCTGATCGCCGGCCCTTGTTCTGTCGAAAGCTATGAGCAGGTGCGTCAAGTAGCTGCCGCATTGAAGCAAGCGGGGGTTACCGTCATGCGCGGCGGCGCATTCAAACCAAGAACATCCCCGTATGATTTTCAAGGGTTAGGGATAGAGGGGTTGAAAATTTTGAAGGAGGTAGCAAGCGAATTCGGTCTTAAAACAATCAGTGAAATCGTTGACCCTGCCCATATCGAATTGGCAAGTGAATATATTGACGTCATTCAAATTGGTGCGCGTAACATGCAGAACTTCGAGCTTCTAAAGGCCGCAGGCCAAGTACGCACACCTATCCTGTTGAAGCGTGGCCTTGCCGCTACTATTGAAGAATTTCTTCATGCGGCAGAATACATCTTAGCTGGTGGCAACAAGCAAGTAATGTTGATCGAACGCGGAATTCGGACGTATGAGAAGGCAACCCGCAATACTCTGGATATATCGGCAGTTCCGATTCTGAAGCAGGAGAGCCATCTGCCGGTTCTGGTGGATGTCACCCATTCAACTGGCCGCAAAGATATATTCGCTCCTTGCGCCAAAGCCGCATTGGCCGCGGGCGCAGATGGCATCATGGTGGAGGTACATCCCGACCCCGCCACTGCC
Source organism: Paenibacillus sp. FSL H7-0331 (assembly GCF_001956045.1). The sequence goes on from NZ_MRTH01000015.1 coordinate 121,023, forward strand.
TTGTCCGATGCAGCCCAGCAGCTCAATATAGAAGAGTTCCATCGCTTCCACGCGGAGCTCCAAATATAGTTTATTCGTATTCGCTATCACCATGTATAAGCATAATCACGTACAAATAGACTCAAAAAAATCGGCAAATCCCGAAGGATAAGCCGATTCGCAATGAATCTATTTGATTATTATAGGTAAAATCTGTAGCAGCATAAAGCGCATATCATCACTATCAATCTTTCCATCTTGATTGATATCGAACATATGAGTAGAGAAGTGTGACACGTCTTCTACGGTTATATTACCATCACCATTCAAATCAACGTAACCCAAGGAAGGCTGGGCCGAACGGTTGATCGTCACTTCAAAGGATTTTTGCTGGCCGTCATGCGTAGTTACAACGATTGTTAAAGAGCGGGTTCCCGTTGCTAAATTCGATACCAGGATGGAGTTCGCCGTGTACGTGGCCCCGGTTACGCTGAATGAAGCATTGGGATCGGAAAGAACTACACTCAGGTCCACTGATTTGATCTCATACCCTACATCCAGATGATAACTGTTGGAGGTACGCTGCAAAATCTTGTTCATATAAGTGATCGTACTGATATCAGCTACGCCCAAACCTTGCTTATTCACATCTATGGTGTAAGTCTTGCTAGATACATGATCAGGTGCTGTCACTTTGACAGAAACGGTGTTAGACCCGATATGATTCAGATATACAGCGCCAGTTACCGTTGTGCCGTCAGCTATAATTTCATATCTGGCTTGAGAATCAACAGGAACAGCAAATACCTGAACACTGTAAACACTATTCATTACACTTGCTGCGTAGCTCGTCGTACCTGAGGAAAACGCTGGATTCAACGTGCCTGTACTCAGCGATAAACTAGTTAAATCCGCGTTATTGCTCGCTGCTCGGCTGACCGTTACCGTATAAGTCTTCGTTGAGTTATCCTCTGCCGTCACCACTACTGTGACGGTATTAGCTCCTACATTCAATGGAACTGTTGCTGCATTGCCGCTGGTTACCGTGTTTCCGTTTACCTTAAGCGTCGACGTGTTATCCGCTAATGTTGGCGTCACTTTCAGGCTGCTTACAGGGTAAGCTACAGCACCTGTGTAACTGATCGTTCCTGATGCAAATGCTGGCGAAAGCGTTCCTTGATCCAGCATCAGATTGCTTAAATCAGCATTATTACTCGGGGCTGCTCGGTTAACTGTTACTGTATAAGTCCTCGTCGAATTATCCTGTGCTGTCACCACCACCATGACGGTATTAGCTCCTACATTCAATGGAACGGTTACCGCATTGCCACTGGTTGCTTCGTTCCCATTTACCTTAAGTGTCGCCTTGTTATCCGCTATTGTCGGAGTTACATTCAGGCTGCTTACAAGGTAACCTACATCATTTGTGTAGCTGATGATTCCTGATGCAAATGCTGGTGATAGCGAGCCTTGATCCAGTATCAGATCACTCAAATCAGCATTATTACTCGGGGCTGCTCGGTTGACCGTTACCGTATAAGTTTTCGTCGAATTATCCTGTGCTGTCACTTCTACCGTGATGGTATTAGCTCCTACATTCAATGGGATGGTTACCCCACTGCCGCTGGTTACCGTGTTCCCATTCACCTTAAGCACTGCCGTGTTATCCGCTATTGTCGGAGTCACATTCAAGCTGCTTACAGGGTAAGCTACATCATTCGTATAGCTGATGATTCCTGATGCAAATACCGGTGAAAGTGTTCCTTGGTCCAGCACCAGATTGCTTAAGTCGGCATTATTGCTCGGTGCCGCCCTGGTGACCGTTATTGTATAACTCTTCTTCGAGTTATCTTGTGCTGTTACCTCTACCGTGATGGTATTAGTGCCAATATTCAAAGGGACAGTTACCGCTTTACCATTGGTTTCCGTATTCCCATTTACCTTGAGCGCTGCCGTGCTATCCGCTATTGTCGGAGTCACATTCAAGCTGCTTACAGGGTAAGCTACATCGTCCTTGTAGCTGATGATTCCTGATTCAAACGCAGGTGTTAATGTTCCTTGATCCACAATCAAATTACTTAAGTCGGCATTACTGCTGGCAGCACGGTTGACGAGTACCGTATAGATCTTTTGTGTCGTGCCATCTTGAGCTGTAACTACGATCGTAATTGTATTGGAGCCTACTGTGATAGGCAAGTTTACCGGACTACCGCTTGTTGCTGCAGTTCCGTTCACTTTGAGCGTTGCCGTACTGTCCGCTATAATCGGAGTCACATTCAAGCTGCTTACAGGGTGAGCTACATCATTCGTGTAGCTGATGGTTCCTGATTCAAACACAGGTGTTAGTGTTCCTTGGTCAACAATCAAATTACTCAAGTCGGCATTGCTGCTGGCAGCACGATTGACGGTAACTGTATAAGTCTTTTGTGTCGTGCCGTCCTGGGCTGTAACCAATATCGTGATGGGGTTAGACCCTATATTCAATGGGATTGTTACGGCACTACCACTTGCAGCGGCGCTTCCATTGAGCTTAACCGTTGCATTACTGTCTGCTAAAATAGCGGTTACCTCTATACTACTCACTGCATTAGCCGCTGCAGAAGTATAGCTTATTGTTCCCGCTGCGAACGGAGGCGATAGTGAGCCTTGGCTAAGCGTCAAATTACTCAGGTTGGCATTCGTACTTAATGCTTGCGATTCCATCCAGCCTTCTTGGCCTACAGCAACAAACTGGCTTTGGCCATAAGCAACAGCATTGAAAAATTTTGTAGTATTCGAGGTTTCATTCGTCCAGGTAACGCCGTCAGATGAGGAAATAATTTTCCCGTTATCACCTGCGGCGACAAATTTTCCAGCTCCATAAGCGGCACCGTTTATTCCTGCTGAACCGTTCGGAACAGCCCGCGATGTCCAAGTGGCACCATCTGGTGATGTGAGCAGGGTTCCCGATGACCCCACAGCTATAAACAAACTGCTGCCATAAGCTCCTCCCCACAGATCATTCGTTGTGCCTGAGGTTTGTAGTGTCCATGTAATTCCGTCAGATGAGCTATAGATAGTACCCGCAGATCCTGCCGCGATAAACTTTCCCCCACCGTATAGGACTCTATTGAGATCCTCTGATCCCTTAGTTTGTGAACTCCAGCTTATCCCATCTGTAGAGGTGGTTATTACCCCACCTTTCCCAACGGCTACTATGCGGGACCCACTATAAGCAACAGCGTATAGGTCGTTAACCGTCCCCGAAGCTTGTTGAATCCAGGTCCCGCTATTACCGGTAGGAGAAGTCATAATATTAGCAGCATTGGAGCCAACCGCAACCCATTGAGTCCCTGTATACACAGCATCATTAGGAATAAACGGAACAGCCTGTTTAACCCATGTAATCCCATCTGCAGACGAAACAATCTCACTGCTTACAGGATCAACAGCGAGCCATTTTCCTCCGCCAAAAGCAGCATTTTGAAGCTGCCCTGTGATCGTAGCGTTCGAGGTTTGGCTTGTCCAAATACCCGAAGCCATAACCATATTGTGAAAGCCATAGAATACGCTAAGCAAGGAAATCGCTAATATGGTTAGCAGCAATTTGGGTGATTGCCGAAACTGCTTAGCTATTCGTATTCTGATCATCATTAGATCCCCCTTTCATCACTTACCTAATGCTGCTTCCTTAACATTTGATACTTGATACTATGACCGAGGTGGAAATTCTCCGCTCAGACAAATGATAAAGTTCATCGCGAGAAAGGGCTGCATGTTGTTGTGCGGTTGACCATTTCCAGCTGCAGAAAGTGCACTTGGATGCATCGTTACATTGGCATTTGCGCTGTATATCGGAGCTTGCTGCGGATGAGGTCTGCCTTGAGCGGGTGCCTCTGCCCAATAATGATTGGCAGGATCGATTGAAGAGCCCGGTATTTCATAAGCCTGAGCCGCATGAGTGTGTCTTGGCATTTCAGATGCGCTAAGCGTTACCGAATTAACACCAACTTGTTCGCCTACAGTGCGTGGTGACAAGCCTGCCCCCTGCCCTTGATTCATCGGAGCAGCCCCATTCAGATTGGGTAATGCAAAATTAGTAGTGCCATTTCCGCCATACTGAGCACCCAGAATGGAAAAAAGTGCCGTATTCTGAGAGATTGATAATAGCTGGCCGTTACATAAGGCCCAATTTACAGGCGCAAAATTACCTGAGAAAATCCGTATTTCTCCAATATAAGCGTCTGCCATATGATTAACCCCCCTTTAACTCCTTGATGGATAAATCCCTTGTGTTGCAATACAATAATTCAACGTCAAGTAGGGCTGCATATTGGAATGAGGCTGACTGCCACCAGTATTGGCAATTGCTGTTCCATTCATTGGTGTAATAGCTGCTGCAGGGCCATATAGGTTGTTTTGCATACCCCATACTTGGTTTTGAGGGGAAACGCTTGTTGAAGGAGCTGATGAACCCTGAGCCAAGTGCGAATGAGTTGGCATTTCATTTATATTTAAAGTATGACCTGCTTCTCCCCCTTGTTGCCCAAGCGTAAGGTTTGAACCCACATGAACAGGAACGCGTCCTCGCAAGTCAGGTAAAGCAAACGTCGTTGTACCATTTCCTCCGTATGTGGTGCCAAGCAGCGAGAAGAGCGCTTGATTGGTGGCAATCGACATGGTTTGACCATTACACAATGCCCATCCTCTTGGGGCACGCGCATAGGAAAACAACCGAATTTCAGCTAAAAAAGGATCTGACATTTAAGCACCTCCGACTTGATTTAGTAAATAAAACGGCTAGTCAAAAGACGGGAAAATTCCTTCCAGTGCGATAATAAAGCTAATTGTCAGGGAGGGCATCATGTTGCCGTGCGGCTGATTTCCACCTTCCAGCGAGATGGTTTGCTGGTTCAGCGTGACAGGATTGCCATTCGCCTCAGTATACGTTTTGGCTACGTTGGTCGCCCAAATAGCATTGCTTGGAGAGGCTTGAATTCCCGTTTGGGTAGAAGCTTGAGGCACATGAGTATGTTGTGGAAGCTCATTGGCTATAAGGGTAACTGTCTCGGTACCACCCGTAGCCCCAAAAGGGTAGGCTGTAGTTGAATGGATGGGGATTCTCCCTTGAAGATCAGGCAGTGCAAAAGTGGACATCCCATCGCCTCCAAACGTCGTTCCAATCAAAGTGTAAAGAACCTCGTTCTGAGATATACTCATCACTTGGCCGTTACACAATGCCCAACCTGCTGGGGCGTAGTTTCCTGCAAACATACGAATTTCACCTACATAGGGTATAGCCATCTATCTTTCACCTCATTATATTATTCGTATGAACACGCCAGTAAAGCTCATCTTATTCGTTGAACCATATCATATTTTCATATAATCCATTGCTTCCAACACTTGTAAACCCAAGTCGCTCGTATAACCGTTTAGCGGGATTGTGCTGCAGAACGCTGAGACGAATCGGTTGTGTCATTAGCAGACCTTCTCCAGATTGTAAGGATCGAATCATTAACGTACCTATTCCTTGATTGCGAGACTCCGGTAATAACGCAATATCGATAAGTTGGATTTCTTTTGCTGTAATACCGTACATCACACGACCCACACGAAGTTCGTTATATAGAATGATGAAGTGGCCCGCATCAGGGTATTGAGCCTCATAAGATCGCTTTTGCGCAGTCCATTGCATGTGGAGAAAAGCATTCGTTACTGCAGCATCCCAGCCCCACGCCGTTATCTCAGCTGCTCGAGTGCTTGCATAAAGATCATATAAAAAGGATTCATCATTAGAAGTAACCTGAATCGTATTCAGCATAATTCCCTTTCTATGTAAGAGTCTCTTACAAATAGGAGATTTATCTTTGTTCATTGACATGATATCATCAACATAACGCCATTATTTACATATTCTATAACCACTTAAAAACTCCTTTTTTCGAGTCGATATTGATTATTTGTTTGTTTCTACTCCTATACATGACATCAAAACTAAAATTTCCTGAATTATCGAAAATAATTATAGCAAATTGATTATAAATTATTTGTTTTTTTGTCGTTTCCCTCTCATTTTATGTTATCTTAAAAGAGTCTGTAATGATGATAATGCTAGACTTACATATACATTTCATTTTTGGAGGTTAGGTATGGACGACAATAAGCAATTATCTCGCCGGAAATTTCTCGGTTATCTGGGAACCAGCACAGCGTATCTTGCAGTATCCTCTATGGGTCTCGGTTCCTTCGGTAAACAAGCGAATGCATCGGAAGCGAGCAGGTCCCTATTCGATTTTTCAACGATCAAGGTTTCGGATTCCTTTAACCCAACCCGGGATACAGCAGTAGCGAGTGATGATTTGGTACTGTCATCCGGTTTTAAATACGAGGTCATCGCAGCTTATGGAGACACTATTAATACGAAGGGCGACACGTTCGGGGATAACAACAGCTATACCGCTTTTTTTCCTCAAGACGGTTCCCGTGTTGAAGGACTGCTCTGGGTAGGTCACGAATCGACGAACGAATTGTTTCTTGAGGACGGCAATCAGCAGCGACATTTGACTCCGGCTCAGCAGCGGTCCTTGTTATATAATCAAGGGGCTTCCATCTTGAAGGTGTTTCGTAATGATAAGGGCCTTTGGAAAATGGATACCAAGTCTGAATATGCCCGACGTATCACAGGACTTGATGCTGTTGAGCTGACGGGGCCGGTGCGTGGAACCAAGTCGGTACACCATGCAACCCGGGTCCAAGGTACATTAGCCAACCGCGGTGGCGGTACAACCTTATGGGGTACCGTGCTTACCTGCGAGAATCAATTCGAGTCTACATGCAGGAGTACAGGCCTTGACCCGATACATTATGGATGGGTTGTAGAGGCTGATCCTTACGATGCTAACGCCACGCTGAGGAAGCACACAGCATTGGGACGATTTAATCACGGTAACGTAACGATGGGTTTAAGCACCGACGGCAAGGTTATCGTCTACATGGGCGAGGATGCCGAGGACGCTTGCGTCTATAAGTTTATCAGCTCGAACAAATTTGATCCGGCGCGAGGCAAGGCCAACTCCGAGCTTTTAAACGACGGAAAGCTGTATGCGGCGAATAAAGCAACTGGACAATGGGTTGAATTAACGATAGAGGCTGTGACTCAATCCATTAAGAATCCTCGCTATAACATACCGAGTGTATTGAATCAAACCCGGGAATCACTTGTTGAGATATTTAAGGAGCAGGCAGACGTATTTGTATATGCGCGGGAAGCTGCAATTATTGTAGGCGCTACTCTATCCGACCGTCCTGCAACGGTTACTATAAATCCGCAGGATCATACTTTGTATATTGCTTATACGAACAACGGTCGACGCGGAAACCTGCATGGACAAATTGTTCGTTTCTTTGAGAAAAACAACAATCTTGGAGCAACTGAATTTTCCTATGAGATTTTTGCTGCTGGCGGACCTCAAAGCGGGTTCAGCTCACCAGGCAGCCTTGCGTTCGATACCAAAGGCAATCTCTGGGTTGCGACGAATATTGCTTCGAGTCATTTGAATAAAGGCGCATGGGCTGAATTTAAAAATAACGGATTGTACGTGATACCTGTTTCCGGCTCAACCAAAGAGACGCGGCAATTTGCATCCGCTCCATTCGATGCCGAGTTTGACGGAGTAAGCTTTACCCCTGATGAGCAGACCTTATTTCTGACAGTTAAGCATCCCGGAGAGACCACTGAGGAGCGGGTTAAACTGACCAGTACATGGCCGCACCGCTTCGGTGACAATATACCGAGATCGGCATTGGTCGCCATTAGCGGTTCCGCATTCTAGATGCATCTGCCAAGCGTAAATCGGATGAACCCAAAGACCCATGAGATTAGAGAGAAAATCTTTCTCCGTTCTCATGGGTCTTTTCAATTTACATAAAATGGTAAAAACAACCCTCTTTTATAAGGCAACTTGCCAGAATGCGATATTTTCTCTTTTCCAGGTATAAGTGACGAATATACGTTTTCCGTCGGCAATAATGGCAGGGTAAGAGTATTCTCCCTCCTGATCCTCCAGAACGAATTCATCGTCCCAAGTATGTCCATTATCATAGGACGCTCTTAGCACCAGAGGCGTACGTGGCCCCCAATTGGCCCCAACCGGATTAAAGGCCAGGATCAACACGCCGTTATCCATTCTCACTACGTCAATACCGCTGTTATTATTAGGAAGCGGTGTCGGATATGCCTTAGACCAGGTATGTCCCGAATCTGATGAATCGCTCCTATACATATAACCTTCACTACTTCTCAGCAGCATATGTACCATCCCAGGCTGCGACTCCCAAAGCGTAGGCTGAATCACACCTCTACCCAAAAAGGATTGCTCCGAAACCGGAATATCGCTGCCTGTCACAGCTTCAATGCTGCTGTAGTCCAGCTCCTGGATCCAGATATCTACGCTCCGTATCCACGTGGCTCCTTGATCTGTAGAAATGTCGACAAAAGCCTTCCAAATACCGTCCTCAGTAGATGCCGGCGCCAACCATGTACCGTCCGAGAGCACAATGGGCTTATTTCGTACCGGACCTCTGCCTCCACGGTCGCCTTTTACCAGCTCAACCGGCAGTGACCATGTGTATCCGTTATCCTTGGATACGATAACTTGAGTGCTCCATTCCTTGAGAAGCTGTCCGACCTTGTAAAAAAGCACAAGCTCGCCATGATCCTTCCAAAAAAAGACGGGATTCCAATGAGGAATTCCGTCAGCAGCTGCTAACTGGATGGGAAACGTCCATGTTCCCTTGTGTCTCCGCGAATACCAGATAGCAGAGTCACCCGCTCCTTCCTTGCTCCCTGCAAACCATGCCGTCAACATATCACCATCCGGGAGTATCGCCAAGCTGGATGCGTGACAGCTCTCGAATGGTGCCTGGGCAGTCATAACTAATTCCTTGACCGCTTGAGTAAACATCATGGACCACCCCTCGCCTCCTCAAAAAGCTTGTTGTGTCGGATCGCTTCTACCACTCGCCTTTTCGTCCGAATTGGGCTTGAGCTGCAGCTCCGAACTGATTTCCTGCCTTTTTCATTCCTTGCAGTAAAGCATTCATCTCGATACCTGCCGTATTGCGCCCTGATGTTATAACGGTGTCACACTCATTTTTATCCATAAACCGCGTCGCGTCAAGCAGTCCGGCCTGATCCTCCTCGGGAATGACGAGAAAGCCGTGTTTGTCGGCATGAATCAACTGCCCGGGCTTGATTGTGGTACCGAAGACCTCAACTTCACAGTTCCAGCGCACAGGCCAGCTATAGGCATGACCGATACACATTTTGCTGGCAATCGCTTTGAACCCTGCATTATTCATTTCATCGAGATCGCGAATCGCTCCATCCGTAATTGTCCCGACGCAGCCGAGGGAACGGTGCATATTCGCACCTACCTCCCCCCAATAAGAACCATACGCATACGGTTTATCCAGATCCTGAACGACCACGATTTTCGGTCCCGGAATGCTGGCTATATATTCGCGATATTCAACCTGAGCGTTCGGATTTCTGGTCTGATGGTCGGGATTGCTCGGTTCACACACTACAGTCACCGCATATCCAACCATAACTCCCATATGAGGCATGAAGTCTTTGGTTTCCTCCAGGTTAAAGCCCGTTCTGCGATCATGCTTAGAAATTTGTTCCCAGCCATTAAAGACTGATGGGGTATTCCAACGTTTGAGCTGCAGCAATTCGCTATGGGTTAAAGTCATTCTGAGCTTCCTCCTTAATAAATTAAATTACGAAAATCGGTAATCGTATGAAACGAGATCAGATTCACATTATGCGCATCCTTGGCACGATGGTCCCCTGTCCGGCTGAGTACATACAAATCATTCCCGTCAATGGCCAGACTCGCATAATGGCGTGACTGCTTCTGCGAAGCACCCATCGTTACCATACCGGCAAAGCACCAATCGATGCAGTTGCGGGAAAAATGAAGCTGCAGCCGATGCCGTTCATTATTCGGTGTCCAGAACCGATCCTCAGGGAGCTTTTCCGCGCGCGTCATGCTATCCGTTGCCTGTGTGCTAAGCAGCCAATACATCTCCGAGACATCGTCGTAAACAATGTGGAACTTCATCTGTCCACCCGGCAAAGGCACGTAGACGATATTTTTACCGGAAGGAACCTGCTCCAGCAGGGTTGTCATACTGCCATCGTCGTTCTCCACAACCTTTGCAATGGCGGCATATCCCGTCCCACCGGTATGCGCCCTCATCCAGAGATGGAAGGTGCGTCCCTCGGGATCGTAAAAATAATGATCCGGATCTGCGATCTGCACGACATTCGTCTCCAGCCACCCGGCTGGCGCGCAATTGCGTCCGGGAGCGATCATCGTTCCCGTAATCGGTGCGGCATTATAAAAGGGAATTCCGAAATAATCCAGTTGATCCACAGGCACTGTATCACAAAATGCCAGCTCTGATGCGAATGTCCAATTTTCCCTGATCAGCAGGTCACTGTCGATGCTCCCCCTCATGAGAACAGGAGCAAGAATGCTGCATGGCCATATTTTCATACCGGTGAACGTCATTCTTTCCATAACCAGGTACACCTGATCCTTAACGTAAAGGACATTAGCAGGAGCCTGATGCCAAATTTCCCCCTTAGATAAAAAGCTGGTCTCACTCCACGTTTCTCCATTATCGTCAGACCGGACTATCGCAAGATCGTTGCAATGGCCGATGACATAGACGGAATTCCCCGCTATAAAAGGTCTTGCATGCATGAATGGAAAGTCCGCACGAAACTGCCACGTTGCTCCTTTATCATCGGAGGTGAATATTTTACCGAACCATAATTGACCGTGCTCGATGACACGCTTTGGGCCCGGAAGATCGTCCATACCTGGTCCGCTCAGATCAAGCGTGGCGACCAGCCTGCCATTCGGCAAGACGGCAATGCCGGGACTGTACGTATAAATATTGTCGGGATCAGGCGATTCATACACGGTTACATAATCCTGGGCAAGCGGTTGTATTGGCTTCATAGCATAACGCACAACCTTTCCATATGATCGATAGTAGGTTTAAAGAAATGCACGAAATTTCTCAAGGGTATGAAATGTCATATAATTGGCGTTATGAAAATTGTAGGCATCATTAAGCGCGGTCCGACTTAGATAAATAATATCGTCCCCATTAAACAGCCAATCGACGTATTGGAATCCGACCTTAAGATCATCCTCCGTCCAACCGTTATCCTGATAATTTAAAGCGTCCGTATGAACCTTCCACGATTCCAAATCGGCTGATGACACCAGAGACAATATATTGCGCTGAGATACATTAGGTAAGGTTACTCTGTTCACTAACGACCAATATCTTCCGCTGACAGGATCATAATGAACCGTGAATTTGGACATATTGCCATGAAAGTCAATGACACTGCCGAACGTCAGGTCCGCATCAGGATGTATGGTATTCACATTCAGTATAACAGCTCTTCCATAATCAGGATTGCCCTTGCCCGTATTATAACGAAGCAGGTTGACGAGCCTTCCACCGGGAGTGATTACGATATTCCCTTCCAGCAGCGATGGTCTACCACCCTCAATGACACCCGGCCATTCATGGCTGTATGGAAGAAAAGGAGCTATCGCCCAATTGGCCGGATCCAGCAAATCCGCATCCGCTGGTGCAGAGATGACTCCGGTGGCATGACCACCGAGAGACCATGACCCATATTCCACCGCGCTCCAAATCCGCCCCTCGTGCTCAACGATAGGCATTGGCGCTTTATGAGGTCCGCCTTCCTCCCTGCTTCCAGCTGGTATCAGCTCCGTTGGTGCAGACCAGGTTGCTCCGCCATCGTCAGAGCGGCCAATTAGCAAAGCGCCGTATTCCGTACTTGTTCCAAGCATGTACAGCGCTCCGCGATGAAGAAACAACTTCCCCCAAAAGCACGGATAAAGATCGCACAGGAATGACCAGCTTTGACCGTCGTCCGTAGATCGAAAAATCTTGCTCAGATTTTGTCCGCCCAGCCCCCAAAAAACATCATGGGAGGCAAGTAGGGTTCCATCCGGAAGCTTTACGATGGATGGACTTGCCGGGGAACGGCCCGAGAAGTCATACGTGTAGTCATCGGGATGAATATAATTGACGACAATACCGGGCACCTCTCCGGTTCGCGCCTTTCTTGCCGGACTTTCCGCCAACTGCTCATTGGAATCCTTCTTGGTGGCACGAACGGCAACCTCGTAATCTACGGCATGATCCAGACCGCTAAGTAAAATCGAAGTGGCGTCACCCGGTAGTTGGCGAGTTTGAATTTCTGTCCGTTCTTCCCCTGCCGTCAGCTTGACCTCGTAAACAAGATCATCGGAATTGCATGATCCATCATACTGCCAATCCAACTGCAGCTGCCGGTTTCCCGGAGCAAGCCGTACTATATTTAACTCACTATATGGGGCTCCATAGCCCTTGGAAGCATAGGCGATTCCCTTGGCTGTTGAATAGCTCCACGTAGAGTTCTCTTTACGAACGTTCATCCACCATTCATCCCTTCTTACGGCGGCAGCCTTCAGCTGCCGCCTCATTCCTTGTTATTTCTATCGGATTTGAATCACTTTTTATTTTTGGAGGCATCGATGACTTTTTGCTCTTCGACCCATTTATTAATCTTTTCCTGAATATCTGCCATCTCAGCTGTCAGATCATACTTTTGACCATGATTAGCCCTCGATATCAACTCTGCCATCCAAGGACGAATAAGTGAGAACATGATCGGCGGAAACAGCACGTTTTTGGTATCCTCTACGACCGTTAGCAATTGTTTGGCATACGGATTATCCTTTTCGCTAACCCAATCGGCATTTTTCCAGGAAGGCAGATACTTATAGTTATCATAGATAGCTTTTTGTCCTTCAGCTCCTGTAATATATTTCAGCACCTGCCATGCCGCTTCCGGATTTTTCGTATCTTTGGCCATCGTATACGTTTGGGCTGTACCATAGGAGGTTTTTCCGTTCTTGTCCCGTACCCCTTTGGTCACGACATAACGATCCTGCAGCTTGTTTTTGAGGATTTCATCCGTTTTGCTGCACCATAAACAAATCGCTACATTGTTCTCGACCTTCCCCCAATTCTCAAAGCCACGTCCAATTTCATATCCGGGTGGTAGACTGGAGTTCATATCGATCAAGGTTTGCAAACTCTTTTTAATTTGCGGGTTATTGAAATTCAGTTTACTGTTCCCAAAGTTCGCCCAGTCGGTTTCGCCTAGCTGTACACCGTTCCCATCTGAGAAATAATCGAGCATCATGTGACTGCTGCTGCGCGGGTCGTAATACATGCCGTAGGTTTGTTTGCCGGTCTTGGGATTGATCCCCGTCAGCTTGGCCGCTTTTTCCAATATTTCCTGAGCGGTTGGTTTATCACTGAGCGGTGCCACACCCCAATCATCAAAGATTTGCTTATCATACATAACCGTACTGGTATTGACGATTCCCGGTAACGCCATGACTTTACCATCGGTAGCATTCGTAAAGCGCTCTTTGTCCAGCCATAAAGAATCGTAATAATTTTGTTTCCAATTATCCCGTTTCAAGTAATCGTCCAGAGGCATCAGAAACCCTTGGTTATAAAAATCGATAGACGAATCCAGAATTAACACATCCACACTTCCACTAAGCAATAAAGATTGGAACTTCGCCTTTCTGTTATCTTGCGGAACTTCAATATATTCCACAGTCAGCTTGGGATGTTTGTCTAAAAATGGCTTCAGCATCGTTTTCATCCCTTTGACATTGCTGCCCGTTACCGGATCGATACCGTCATCCACCGGATAACTAAAAACAGCAAACTTGACAACACCGGATAAATTATCCGCGTTTGCTGCGGGACCTGGAGCCGCACTATTGTCACCCGTCCCTCCGCCGCCGCAAGCGGTTAAAAATAAAAGCACTAAACACATTGTTAGCATCAGTGTCATTTTCCATCTATTCACTCGCATCGTATCACTCCTTATAAGTGGATGTTTCATTGTTTAATACCTGAATGGGCAACACTTTGAATGATATATTTCTGGAAAAACAGGTATACCAGCAGAACAGGAATGATGGACAATACCGTGGCGGCCATATTCAGACCCGGAGGTGATTGTCCGGTTTGTGTGCGTGCATTAAGCAAAGCGATTCCAATTTGAATCGTGTACTTGGCTGGATCATTCAGCATAATGAGCGGGAACAAAAAGCTGTTCCATACGTTCAGAAAGGTGAGAATAATCAAGGTAGCGACGATTGGCATGCATAAAGCAAAATAGATTTTAGTGAAGCATTGGAACTCTCCCGCGCCGTCGATAATGGCAGCCTCCCTAAGTTCGCCAGGAATGCCGTCCATAAATTGCTTGGCCAAAAAGGTACCGAATATATTGGCGATGGCCGGCAAATAAAAAGCCCAGTAGGTGTTGATGAGCTGCAGCTTCTTAAACAGCATAAACAGCGGGATTAATGTCGCTTCACTTGGAATCATCAACGTAGCCAGCACGACCAGCAGTATGATTTTGCCACCCTTGACGTTCAGCTTCGACAACGCATAACCCGCGAGCAGCGCTGAAAACGTACTAATCACAATAACACCAACAGCAATCATAAACGTATTTACATACAATCGCGGCATATGGGTATTGATGATGGCAATTCTAAAATTTTCGAAACTGAGGTGTTCCGGGATCAAACGAAAGGGAAAAGGAAATTCGAAAATTGCATCCTTGTCAAAGCTAATCGAAAGCATAACAATGAAGGGAAATAGGATCATTACGCCGCCAGCGAATAGGAACAACAGGGTCACAAGCCTTCCAAGCCTATCCACTTTTTTCCTCGATTGCAGTATCACCCCGGTTTTTGTTGCAGTGGACATCATGGTCATATGTCTCATCTCCGGTTAATCCTTATTTTGAAACGCTTTAAAGTTAAAAAGGGTAAACAGCAAAATAATAATGAAAATCACATACGATGCGGCAGCAGCCTTGCCAAACTCATAGGTGTAGAAGCCGTATCGGTATACGTACAGCATGAGTGTAAACAACGATCCGCCCGGGTTTCCATCCGGTCCCCCAATAACGAAAACATCGCCGAATCTTTTAAAAGCATTGATCGTACCCATGACGACCATAAAGAAAATGACGGGCTTCATTCCGGGAATCGTTATATAGAACCACTGCTGTATTCTCTTGGCACCATCCACGCTGGCAGCCTCATACAGATCGCGCGGAATACCTTGAAGTCCTGCCAGCCAGATTAATACGGAATAACCCAACCCGTGCCACGTATCCATCAAAATGACGCTAAACTGTGCGAGTCTGGGATCTGCCATCCATCCGAGTGGAGCTACGCCAAACCAGCTTAACACCGAGTTGGCAATCCCTTTTTCCGTCGGATACAGCAGCAGCAGGAATACAATCGAGGCCGCAACCGTTGAAGTCACATTCGGTAAAAAATAAATCGCTTTGAACAGAATGCTTATCCTGCGGGCGGCGATCCCGTTAATCAATGAAGCGACAATAAAGCTCAGAGGCAATCCCATTCCAAGCCCCATGACACCCATGATTATCGTGTTACGAAGCGCACGCCAAAAGGTCTTATCGTACCAAATAAATTCATAATTGCTGAACCCTGCCCAAATCCCCCTTACCCCGTTATGGTGATACAAGCTGATACGGAAAGCCTCTCCTATCGGGTACAAGGAAAAGGTAACGACCCCCAGGATCAGAGGAAGCAAAAACAAATAGCCAACCGTATGTTTATTTACTAACATATTTCTTTTCGGGATCATTATCGTTCACCCCCTGTATGCTCATCCCTTGCTCTTATTATCCGTAATTTGCACACGGATAAATAGGTGAAATTCCTATGATTGGTTTGTAATGTTATTCAATTGGGCTGCATTTTCCGATACTCCAACGGGGTAACACCTACCCTTTTTCTAAACACTTGTCCAAAATATTTGGCATCGGTATATCCGACTTGGCTGGAAATATCGAATATTTTCAAATCGGATTGCTTTAACAGCTGCTTGGCTTTGTTGATCCGAATATCGGCCAAAAAATTCAAAACCGTCTCATTGGTTCTTTCCTTGAATAAATTGGCGAAATAATTGGGTGTCAAATAGACAACGTCGGCTACGTCCTGCAAGGAGATATCCTGCGCATACTGCGACTCCATGAACGAAATTGCCTTCTGAACGATCGAAACATGACGCTGCTGCATTTTCTTTTCTATGCTATGGGCCAGATCGTTGACATAATGTAAAAGCCACATTTCAAGCTGTTCAATGGTTTTCCTTTTCTTAATCTGTTCATCCAATGCCGTGATTTCCATGATGTTACCATCTGAAAGATCCCACTCGATTAATTGGCGAAGCAGCGCGTAGACCAACTGTAGACAAATCTTGCGTAAATGATCAGGAGTTGGGGTAAAGTCGTCGACAATAGCGCGCAAAAATTGCCTTGCATACCCAACTGCTCCGTGTACATCCCCGATCTTCAAAGCCAGGCACAATCGTTTCTCCAGGTCATACGGGTATACGGTATGTTCGACTGAAGCCTGGTATGTGACGTCACCGATGTATACGATGCTTTCTTTACCTGAATACAGACGATACTGAACAGCCTCCACCGCTTGCTTGCTGGATTCCGGTATCCATTCCGGTTCATCGTAGATGCCGCCAATTCCGATTGAAACAGACACCTTGTAATAAGTTTGGATATAATATTTTATTTTTCTTGCTATCGCTTGCAGCAGCTCCAAGTAATATTTGCTTTCCATAGGCTCCGCTCGGCTAACGATTACAATGAGCTGGTTATCGTAATTTTCGACGATCTCGGCGTATAATTGTTCCCGAAGCAGCTCTTCTACAATGTTGCGAAAAGCAAATAATAAGAGCTGTTTATCACGAATTCGGGCACTCTGTGCTACAGCATCCTCATCATCGATTTCTACAACCAGGCATGCAAATAAATGGCTGCCGATGGAAAGATCCAGGTAGTCACATCTGTTTCTTATATCCAATAAAGACATTTGGCCGGAAAGCAGGTAGCGCAAATACCTTTCCTTGAGCACAGGGATGCTATGCAGCAGCTGCTGCCTTAATTGTACAACGTCCTTCACCTGGCTCCTTTCTTGTTCCAGGCTTTGCTTGGCTTTTTCGATGATGGCGAATAACTCTTCAATTGTGCTCGGTTTCAACAAATAATCAAAAGCACCATTGCGAATCGCCGTCTGCACATAGGGAAAATTATCATAGCCGCTTAACAAAATCACCTTCGCATGCGGTACGATGCAGAGCGCCTTTTCCGTTAACTCCAATCCGTTCATATGAGGCATCAACACATCGGAGATGATCAAATCCGGCTTCTGGTCCATAATCAACTCCATCGCTTCGACACCGTCTTCGGCCTCACCAACAATCTCAATTTGATGCTTGGACCAATCCATACTCATTTTCAGACCATTTCTCACGCGCTCCGAATCGTCCACCAGAATCATTTTATACATCGATATATCCCCCTGGAAGTATGATTTGTATGTGGGACCCTTCATCTCTTCGACTTTCGAAGTGTAAGCCATATCCTTCTCCATAAGCCAAATGAATCCGTTCGTTAATGTTATAAATGCCATAACCTCCATCTTGCGAAGGCGGCTCGAGAAGCGCTTCAATTTGTTCCAAATCCATACCGATTCCGTTATCGATAACTTCCAGCAGAATGAACTGGCCTTCCCTTTTGGCTACAATCTTAATCGTCCCTAGTTTATTTTTTAACGGTTTGATGCCATGCAGCAGCGCGTTTTCCACCAATGGCTGCAAAATGAGCTTAATGCACGCTTCCTCCAGTACATGAGGATCGGCTTCAATCGCATACTCAAATTTATTTTTGAACTGCAGCTTCTGAATAGTCAGGTAGTGCTCGATCGTTTCCAATTCCTTGGCGATGGTTGTCATTTCGCTGCCTTTATTGAGAATAAGCCGGAAAAATTGAGCAAACGCCGTTGTCATTTCCGCAATTTCATCATATTCCTTTGTTTTGGTCATCCAATAAATAGAATCCATCGTGTTATACAAAATGTGCGGATTAATTTGAGATTGTAAGGCCCTCAGCTCCGCCTCTCTGATTTTCTTTTCATCATCCCGCACTTTGTGGATCAGGGTCCCGATTTCTTCCGTCATTTCATTGAAGCTCTCCGATATTTCCCCAAATTCCTCCTGCGTTCCCAGATGAACCTTGGTGTGGATGTCCCCATCCCTTACTTTTTTAATGTGACGAATTAATTTCATGAGCGGTCGGGTAATGCTGGATGAAATGAACACGGACAGTAGAATCGATAACGCCACGGTAATAAGTATAATCATCACAATCGTGCCTTTGGCTAGCTCAATATGCTTGTAGACAATAGACTGCGGAATCATCGTAACGAGCTTCCAGCCTGTATATTGCGATGTAAAATAATGAACGGAATACATCGTTCCTTGCAGCATAATCAGTGAGCTTCCATTGGACGAGTCGGTAATCATCCTCCATACATCAGGATCTGCCTTGGTAGAGACCTGGTCCTTGTTAACATGAGAAATAATGAATCCATTCTCGTCAACTATATACGTAATCGCTTTCATATCCGTAAGAATGTTTTTGAAGCTGTCGAATATAAAGCTTTCCCGGACACCAATCAGCATAAGCCCCCAGTCTTTAAGGGCTAACAAGCCCAATGTTTTTCGCGCATTATAAATCACCTTGGGCCCTGAATCACGGTTGGAGAATATGTCCTTATTGGCAAACAGCCATAAGGGCTTGCCCTTGGCCGCATACGACTGTTGATAAATGGCCGTTTGTTCAATTTCCTCTCTTGTCCGATTGGCATAGGAGGTATTCACGAATAAGTTCAGGCCGTATGGGCCAAAAAAACTTACCGATTGAATCTGTTCAGAGCGCCCCCCAAAAATACTCGGATACACAGTTTCATAAAATATTTTTTCATAATTAGCTCTGACCGAGTCGGTAGAGGCATCGGATTCCATAATGATTTGCAGCTCTTTGTTCGATACGATGTTTACATACAATTCGTCAATATCTTTGAGCTTGTAATCGATATTTTGCATCGTTTGCTTAAGAACCTCTTGGACGGATTGACCCACTTCATTAACGATGGTTTCTTTTAAAATAAGAAAAAATATCCAGCCGATGATAGACGTGGATATTACAATAAGTAGTACAAAGGATACGATTAATTTGGATTTAAGCCTCATATTACGAAGTGAACCTGCCATCGTTGCCACTTAAATCACCCCTATCTGGTTTCATGCTGTCACAGCTTATCCTCGATATGGCTAACCACCTGCCGCAGCTTAACCGCATAATTTTCAATTGTGGAATCATCAAACCTGAGGGAGGGACCGGCAATGCTTACCCCGGCAATGACTTCCCGCTTTTTGTTGCGAATCGGCATTCCCATGCATTTAATTCCGTATTCATGCTCCATATGATCAATAGAATATCCTCTTGCCCGAATCTGCTGCAAATCCAGTATAAGCGCTTCTTGGCTGGTTATCGTACTATCTGTAATGGCGATAAGACCCTTGTCTATGACTGCCTTGATTCTGTCATCGGGTAAATAAGCAAGCATCGCTTTGCCAATCCCGGTACAATAAAGCGGCGCCTTAACACCCAGCATAGACCTCGTGGAAAGCTGATTTCGCGGACAGGTGGAATCCAGATAAACGACTTCATTTTCTCTTGGCGTACCCAGGTACACGGTTTCATTCGTAAAGTCCGATAGCTCCTGCATCAATGGCAGCACGATAGTCCTGAAATCAATGTTACTATGGATTACATTACTGAACTCCAACAGCTTAAATCCAAGCCTGTATTTCCCATTCTCCTGATTTTGCTCCAGATACCCTGCCTTTAAAAAAGTATCTGCGATATTGTGAACATTACTTTTATAGAGTCCCAGCTTCTCGCTTATTTCTGTAATGCCCAGCTCAGGCGATTGTACCGTGAAGCAATCGAGAATTTTCAGCGCTTTAATTAATGATTTCACTTTTCCTTCATCTGACAATTCGATTCAACTCTCTTTCGTTGTATAGCTAGGTAACCGTACGATCCGGCCCTCGGTCGCAGAATCATGTGCAGCAGAGGTCACTTCGAATGTGCGGAAAGCATCGTCATAATCAGATAAGATACGAGAAGTATCCCCCGTTCTTAATGCATGCACAAAGGCCGCATTTTCCAATACGTACGGGTCCGAGCTATTCCGGTACTCTACCGTTCGGTCACGACCGATTTCTTTCAGGCTATCCATACGAATTTCCACAACACCAGAGGTCGTGTACACATCCAAGCCTGTATGGTGACCTCTTGGAAGTATACATGTATTGGATATCGTGGCCACCATCCCATTCACCAATTTGAGTGTAACGGTGCCCACATCCGGTATATCCATCCCTTCTTGAATTTCATGTAAACGTCGTTTGCTGAAGGCTGCGTACAATTCTTCGACTTCCCCGCATAAATAACGAATAAGATCAACAATATGCGTGGTCTGTTCGTTGAATTGCCCTCCCGAGCCGTTCATTCGCCTCCACCATGCAATCTGCGGGAAAGAACTCATAAAGTAACCGAGTGCCATACCCATCGTGCCCTCCAACAGAAGCTCGCGCGCTTTGGCTGTAGAATCGAGATAACGCCAATTGTAGCCAACTGAAGTAATAAGACGTTTGTCAGCTGCTTGCTTCCGCAGCAGCTCCAAATTCTCGGTCAACTCGATTCCGAGCGGTTTCTCCACAAAGAAAGGAATGCCACGATCAACCAGGTGCCTTTCAATTTCACCGTGCCCCATCGGTGGTACGCATATGTAGACAGCATCCAATATACACGTATCCAGCATTTGTACCACACTTGTAAACGCTTTCGAATCTGGCCAGCTGCGTGCTGCCCGCTCCACATTTTCCATGTTTCTGCCGCAAAAGGCTACGACCGATACACCCTCCATTTGTGAAAGTATACGTTGGTGCTTATCCGCATATCTACCTGTTCCTATAAAACCGATACGAAGTTTCATATCTCTCTCCTTGTCGTTCTATAATAAAGAACATAGTTCTATATATAATAGTAGGCTATACTTTTGTAATTTTCAAGTGAAGTTTGGATAGATCCGGACAAAAAAATCCTCCTCATTTCTGAGGAAGATTCTTATTAGGAGCAGCTACTTCAATGTCTACTTTATTGTCTACTTTATTGTCCACTCATTAACATCATAATGCATACCGTAGATCGTCCCGCCCCGACCCGTCACCGACTTGTTCAGTGCGATCAAATTTTTCTCGGAGTATATCGTGATCAGCGGAACGTCCTCCTGTATCACATTTTGAAGCTCCTTATAAATGGCAAACCGCTTGTCCTTGGTTGTTTCTTTCATGCCCAGCGCAAACAGCTCGTCAACACGAGGGTTATTATACCTCATATCATTCAGTGCAGCTGTTGATTTATACGTATTACTCGGGCCGTCAGGATCGATAATCGTGCTGAAGCTGGAGATCAGCAGATCAAAATCACCCTTGACCGCGCGTTGGACAGCTGTAGCAAAATCGAAATTGACCTGCTTCACCTTCACACCGACGGCTTCCAGATTTTGTTGAATAATGTTCCCCGCCATCTCCCGCACAGCATCTCCAGTAGGAACGATGAAATCCAGCGTTTTCGAGGAATCCCAACCCGCTTCCTTCAGGAGCTGCTTCGCTTTCTCAGGATCATAGCTGTACTTCTTGATGTCCTTGTCGTAATAAGGATGACTTACCGCATAAGGACCATTTTGCACCTCACCGATGCCTTTCATCAATTGATTAACAATCGCCTCACGGTTAATAGCGTATGCCATCGCCTGCCGAACCCGTTTATCAGGGATTTTGGTCGTATTGATTTCAATTGAGTTGTAACGGCGGGTCGGTTCCTCTGTCGTTTGTACGTGATTCATTTTTTTAATTGTTTCCCATTCCTTGGGTGGTATGTTACCTGGTCCTTGCCCGGCATTCATATCGATTTCCTGCGATTGCAGCTGAGCGACCATGTTCGCCGCAGGCATTACCTTGACAACTACCTCTTTAATTTTCGGCGCACCGCGATAATACGACGGATTCGCAGCCAACTGGACGACGCCGTTCTCAAATTTGTTAAAGGTATACGGTCCATCGGTCACATTCGGATTTTTCCAAAATGCATGACTGTTGAGCGTAGATGGATCCGCGGTTTCAAATACATGCTTAGGAATTATCGGGAAATCGCACAAACGCTCCTTCACCATATTCGGGTCAACCGCATTGGCGGTCACCAGCTCGAAGGTTTTGTCGTCAATGACCTTGACACCGCTCAGCATGGTGACACCTTCCGGCAGTCTGCCTTTCTCGTTAAGGCCGTCCAAATAATTGATATAGGTTCGGATTGTCGTCAATGTTTTGGGATGGGCTACAAGATTAGCCGTGAATTCAAAATCCTGCGCGGTTACAGGTTTACCGTCCGACCAATTGGCATCCTTGCGCAGCTTGACTACATACGTCTTACTGTCTTTTTGCTCGAACGATTCAGCCAGCTGCAGCTTGAACTCAAGCGGTGCCGTCATCTTCAGCAAGGTATCGTACAAATAACGGTTGATGAACGTAGCCGCATTGGAACCTGAAGCATCGGTATCGATAGGATTAAACATCGTGGGGGGATTGGTCATCCCGATCGTAATTCGATCCGGATGGCTGGAAGCGGCGCTGACAGCGCCTGAGCTTGCCGGACTTTGTGAGGCTTCCGGCTTGGGAGTGCATGCCGTTGTCAGTAAGAGCAAGCCCGCCACGCATATACAAGATACCTTTTTCATTGTCAGTCTCACAGTCATGCCTCCTATCGGATAATGAATGATAAACAGGACTGGAGGTCGGGAAGCCTATGCCGCCAATCCCGCCTCCGTCAACACCCGCCTTAGCCGATGATTGTTGCGTCAGCTTTCTCTGCTGCTTTAAGGGCTTGCTCACGACGGTTCAGCGCAATCAGTGTAATAAACTCAAAGGCAATGTTGGCCGCATTCAGGGCAGTCACTCTCGTTAAATCACGATCAGGCAGCACCTCGACCAGATCAAAGCCGATGATGTTCAGACCGGTCAGGCCACGCAGCATTTGCTGGGCTTCATAAGTATTGAACCCTCCAACCTCCGGGGTACCTGTCCCTGGAGCAAACACTGGATCAAGAAAATCAATATCGAATGTGAGGAACACCGGATTATTGCCAACACGCTGTTTAATTTTGTTGCACAGCTCAGGAATCGACAGCTTTTTGACGTCATCGGTCGTTAGCACCTCATATCCAAGTTCACGGGAATCATCCAGACCGGTCAGCGTAAACGGCGTTCCACGCATGCCCATCTGAATAGAGGTTGAAGCATCAATGTAACCCTCTTCCGCTGCATAACGGAACATCGTGCCGTGGGAATGCTTGCGCCTTTCATCCATGCTTTTACCGGTATCCGTATGCGAATCAAAATGCACCAGGCTGACAGGTCCGTAGGCACCGGCGGCCGCTTTCACGTGAGGATAAGAGATGGAATGGTCGCCGCCGAGCAGTATAGGAATAATACCTTTGGCAAATATCGGTTTGAGCTGCTCCTCGATCGCCTCATAGCTCAGGTCGATATAGCCCGGAACGATCTTGAGATCACCATAATCAATACCGGATACATATTCGGTAGTATCGATGCCCTGTGCCTGACTGATAGGCCGAAGACGCTGGGACATTTCGCGAATCGAGGAAGGGCCGAATCGGGTTCCTACAGCGTAGCTGACGCCCGTATCAAACGGAACGCCAATCACTGCGTAGTCCACGTGCTCCAAATCCTGAACATAAGGAAGATGCATAAACGTGCGAATACCTGAAAATAATGGGATACCTCTTTCGATCATTGGACGATACAATGTAACCACTCCTTATTGAGGTTTATAAAAATACAGAAAGCCGCCTTTCTCCTATTCGGAGGAAAGACGGCTTCATTGCCGGATTCACTGGTTTGGCATCATTGACAAACCGGAATAACATATCAAGTTGTTCATGTGACATACTCTAACATGCACCTGACGAATTCGTCAACCCTATTTTTTGGGCAAGATCGATTCCGGCAAGGGCAGTGAATCCGGGAGATGCCGCTCGTACATGCGTATGCTATGCGTATGCGCCATCAAGGTTTCGATAATGATGGGATGGGGCTCACTAAAATTAACGTCATAATCAACCTCGCCAATATCCTGCCGCACAGGAAAAGCGAGATGTTCGGTCTCCAGGGAAAACCGGGCGTCCACGCCTGGCTTGTTCCCTCTCGCATCAAGACGAATCCACGTATCCAGCTGCCTGATATAGACGGTATTCAACGCGTGGATACAGAACCCGGACTGTGCCGTTTCATACAACGTCAGCCGCTGATAGCTCAAGCCTGAGGGAATACCACAGGCCCTCAGCATAGCGGCAAGCAGATGGGACTTGGCGTAACAGATACCATGTTCTTCCCTCAACGTATCCGATGCGCTGATCGTCACCTGGTTCAGCTGCGCATCGTATGAATGCTGGATCTTGTCGCGCACGAAGGTATACAGGACCTCGATGGTCCTGATCTCGTCGCTACCGACGGGAACCAGCTGATGTAAGGTTTGCTGTATAAGCGGGTGGTCATAGTCAAGCCAGATCGAGGGCTGCAGATAGCTGTCCATGGGTGCATTCATTCGGGTCAACATCATAGTTACAGAACTCCTTTCGGGGGTAAGAGGTACGCCGCACAGCCTGCATGATTCAGGTCAGCGCTCCATAAGCGGTCCGTACAAATCGACGATTGTGCTGCTGATTGCAGCCATTTTCTTGCGTTCCTTCATCGCCTTGTTACGAAGATACTTGAAAGCCTCGTCCTCGGACATCCCCGTCGTTTTTACCAGTATACCTTTAGCTCGTTCAATTAGCTTTCTTTCGTCAAGCTTTTCCTGCAGCTGTTCGATCTGCCGCTGCACCGATCTCCGGTTCTCATAGTTGTTGAGCCCGACTACAAGCGCCCACTGCAGCTCCGGGGGACTCATACTGGATGTGAGGATGCCTTCAATGTGATGGGCGGGACCCGTCATGAAGCCCGAGCTTTGGCACCACCACCATACAGGCAGCTCGAACTGCCTGGCCAATACATCCAGCCAAACATTCAGCCTCTGCTCGGTACAGCAAAGAATAATGCCGTCGGGTTCGTAAGTCTTGACAGTAAGATCCTCGGCTTCATACACCGATATGACATCCATACCTATAGCGTTCAGACAATCTATCATATGAGCTGCAGGCTGACAGGAGTCGGAAAAAAATACCAGCAATGATTTCATAAGCAGCAACACCTTCGGTATGGATTTTCTTGTCATGCCGAAAACATTTGTGTCGTGTCATAACTCATGAGCACTGAACACGAGGTGACAGAAGTATTGTATGAATGTTATGTTATATATCATGAATCTAACTAAAAAAAGAGTCAACTGTTTTTTAAAACCGAATATTGACAATAATTATTTTTTAGTGTTAATATACGTGACATGAGATGATTTTTATCAATCGAATATATTTCCGGTCTGTCAATGATGCCAGTCTGGAATAGGCAATGGAGCCGTTTTTCTCTGCATAAGAGAAGGCGGCTTTCTGTGTTTTTTTAAAGCAATTGAATAATAACACAACGACAATAAAACCCGGAGGTATGCAAATCATGAAACATGTATTGGAAGTCGACAGCCTTCGGACTGCCTTTCGCACAGAGCATGGAGAGGTCCTATCGGTTGAAGGGGTCTCGTTTCAGGTCAAGTATGGTGAGACCGTCGCGGTTGTTGGGGAATCCGGCTGCGGCAAAAGCGTCACTTCCCTCTCCATTCTGAATCTCCTGGGCAATAACGGCTACATCAAAAGCGGTAACATTCAATTCGAGGACGTTGAGCTGACGAAGCTGACACCCGAGCAGCTGCGAAAGCTGAGGGGAAAAGACATCTCGATGATCTTCCAGGACCCAATGTCCTCACTCAATCCAGTGCTGACGATCGGCAGCCAAATGACGGAAACCATCCTCCAGCATGAGCGTGTGAGCATGCAGGAAGCCCGCGATCGTTCAATTGCGCTGCTGAATCGAGTCGGTATCGCCAGAGCTGAAGCGCTGATGAAGCAGTATCCGAATTCCTTATCTGGAGGGATGAGGCAGCGTGTCATGATCGCTATGGCATTGTCCTGCAAGCCCAAGCTGCTGATTGCCGACGAACCGACCACGGCGCTCGACGTCACGATACAGGCACAGATTCTGGCATTGATCAAGGAGCTGAAAAACGAGTTTCGCACTTCAATTGTGCTCATTACACACGACCTGGGCGTCGTTGCCGAGATGGCCGATCGTGTACTCGTCATGTATGCCGGTCAGGTAGTGGAGGAAACCGATGTATTCACGCTGTTCGAAGCCGCGAGGCATCCATACACACAGGGATTGATGTCCTCCATTCCGCATCTCAACAGCCCCGACGACAAGCTGTCCAGCATACCGGGATCGGTACCGGCCATCCATGAAATGCCAACGGGCTGCCGCTTTCAAGCCCGTTGTGTGCTCGCTTCCGACAAATGCCGAAGACACAATCCTCCACTGTTTGAGGTAGCCGCAGGGCACACCGTTCGCTGTTGGCTGGCCGAAGACGAGCTGACGCTTACTGCGCTGGATTCACAAGCTGTACATTAATTCCAAACGGAGGGTTACCCATGAGCGCTATATTGCATAAAGCACAGGTCAGCAGCGATCCTATTCTACGCATCGAGCGTGTAAAAAAATATTATCCAATCCGTAAAGGCATCTTTTCCAAAACCGTAGGCCATGTAAAAGCCGTAGATGACATCAACCTGCTGGTGTTCCCGGGGGAAACGCTCGGCATCGTAGGCGAGTCAGGCTGCGGCAAGTCAACCCTCGGCAGAAGTATCGTCCGGCTGGAATCGCTGACGGAAGGCTCGGTCTACTATAAAGAGCAGGATGTGCACCGCATGTCCGAATCCGATATGCGCCGGGTCCGTTCAGAGCTGCAAATTATATTCCAGGACCCTTACGCTTCACTTAACCCGAGAAAACGGGTAAGCGAGCTGCTGATCAATCCTCTGCTGGTCCATGTTCAAATGACGCCGGACGAAGCTCGCAAAAAAGCGATGGAGCTGCTCGATATCGTCGGCCTGTCGAAACATTCGTTGAATAAATTTCCCCATGAATTTTCCGGTGGTCAGCGACAGCGAATCGGCATCGCCCGGGCGATTATCCTGCAGCCGAAGCTGATTGTCTGCGATGAGCCTGTATCGGCGCTTGATGTATCTATTCAAGCACAAATCCTGAATTTGCTGAAGTCGCTGCAAAATAATTTCCAGCTGACCTATTTGTTTATTGCCCATGGCCTTGGGGCGGTCAAATTTATGAGCGACCGCATCGCGGTGATGTACCTGGGCAAAATTGTCGAGCTGGCAAGGACAAGTGATATTTTCAACCAGCCAAAGCATCCCTATACAAAGGCGCTGCTCGATGCGTATCCCGTGCCCAACCCGCTCTTCCGCGACAAGGAACGCATCATCCTGTCGGGCGATGTGCCCAATCCCGCCGCTCCACCATCGGGCTGCAGATTTCATACCCGCTGCCCGATGGCCCAGCCGCGCTGCCGGGAGGAGCAGCCGGAGTTGCTCGGCGGACAGCATCTGGTGGCTTGTCATTACCCGCTAAGCTGAATTTATTAAAGGAGGACACAGGCTATGTTGGATTATACGATTCGGCGGCTGCTTATAGCGCTGCCTGTACTGCTGGGCGTCACGCTGTTAAATTTTTTCATTATCTATATGGCTCCCGGAGATCCCGTGGATTTGTACGCCAACCCGGATGTGACGGAAGCGGATAAGCTGGTACGGCGTGAAGCGCTTGGTCTGGATGCCCCGCTGATCGTTCAATATGTAAAATGGCTGGGTCGTCTGTTGATCGGTGATCTTGGCACTTCGTTCAGCTCCTTTCAACCCGTGTCGCATATGATTGTGGAACGACTCGGAGCCACACTGCTGTTGATGGGGGCGGCTCTGCTAATCGCCTATCTGATTGCGATTCCGCTAGGCATCTTGAGTGCTGTCAAGCAGTATTCCTGGCTCGATTATGTGGCCTCCACCGGATCGTTTCTCGGCGTATCCGTACCCAGCTTTTTTCTCGGATTGGGCGTCATTTATTTGTTCGGCGTTACGTTCGGCATCCTGCCAACCGGAGGCATGAATACGATCGGCCAAGAAGGTGAGATGATCGATACGCTGAAGCATTTGATACTCCCGGCCCTTACGCTCGGCACCTCGATTGCAGGAGGTATGGTGCGTTATGTAAGGGCAAGCGTGCTGGAGGTGCTGAATCAGGACTACCTCCGTACGGCGAGGGCCAAGGGTTTGCCTGAATGGAAAGTCATTAACAAGCACACGCTCAAAAATGCGCTGATTCCGATCATTACGGTAGCAGGTCTGGACATTCCGATGCTGATCGGCGGTGCAGTCGTTACAGAAACGGTTTTTCAATGGTCGGGTATGGGCCAATTGACGATCCAGTCGATTCTGTCCCGCGATTATCCCGCCCTGATGGGCATTAATCTGGTCGCCGCCGTTTCCGTGCTGCTGTCCAACCTATGGGCCGATTTGATGTATGCCTTTGTCGATCCGCGAATCAAATACAATTAAGCAAAGAAGGTGCAGCTATGCCCGCAGTATCATGGAGAGAACCAACAGATGAAAGAGCCATTCAAGGACTGGAACCGCTAGCCAAGCAGGATATGGATAAACAGGAAAGCTATTTCCGTTCGGTCAGCCGTCAATTCATGAAGCATAAAATGGCGGTAGCCGGTTTGCTGGTGTTTGCGCTGCTTCTCATTATGGCGTGCTTTGCACCGCTATTAGCTCCGTATGATCCAAGTGTTATCCAGGATGAATTCAGCGCCGCGCCTTCGAGCAAATATTGGCTGGGCACCGATCAGGTAGGGCGTGATGTGCTCAGCAGACTGATTTATGCCTCACGCATATCATTATCGATCGGTCTCGGGTCCGTCGCCATCTATGTGGCTATCGGAACCGTAGTCGGCGCCATCGCAGGCTATTATGGCGGCAAGGTGGATATGATCATCAATCGTGTGATCGATGTGTTCATGTCGTTCCCTCATCTGATGGTTATCCTCGTCTTGGTGACGATCATCGGACCCGGACTGTCCAACATCGTCCTGGTGCTCGGTCTACTGGGGTGGCCTAGCGTTGCGAGACTTGTGCGAGGCAGTGTGCTGTCAATCAAGCAAATGGAGTTTGTAAAAGCCGCTCAGGCGCTGGGATTAAGCAAACGGCAAATCATTTTCCATGAGATATTGCCGAATGCGATGAGCCCTTTGCTCGTCAATGCCACCTTCGGCGCCGCCACGGCCATACTCTCCGAGTCGTCGCTCAGCTTTCTCGGTATGGGCGTTCAGCCGCCGACCGCCAGCTGGGGCAACATGCTGACAGCCGCCCAATCGATCACAACCTTGCAAAGCGAGCCATGGCTCTGGATTCCTGCCGGCTTGATGATTGTCTTTACCGTACTCGCTATCAATTTTGTTGGAGACGGCGTGCGTGATGCGTTGGACCCCAAAAGGAAATAAATAAAGCGCGCGCAAGCCATACATGCCATACAGACCGAAGGTGGAATTGCTAATTATGAACCTTATTCAAAAACGATGGCTTCTTTTTTTCCAGGCGTATCCGAAGGATGCGCTATATTTTATGGCGGCAAGCTTTGTTAATGCAACCGGAAAAGCGATTTTGTGGCCGCTAACCACGTTGTACGTCCACGAAGTGCTGGGCCGCTCCTACGGGCAGGCGGGACTCGTCCTGCTGTATCAGGCTTTGGCAGGGATTCTCGGAGAAATCGTCGGAGGGGCGCTTTACCATAAGCTCGGACCCAAAAAGCTGATCGTTAGCTCCATGGTGCTCACAGCATCCCTGTTAGGCTCCGTCGTTTTCGTCCATGATTACTGGGTTTTTGTCATCATTGTCAGTGTGAACGGTTTTATGAATGGTATCGCCATTCCTTCCATCAATGCCTATGTCGGCTTCAGATGGAAGGAGCATCGACGCAAGCTGTATAACGCCATCTATGTGGGGAACAACACGGGGCTCGCGATAGGTGCGGCAGTCGGTGGTGCTATCGCTTCGATCTCATTCCCGTTGACCTATACTGTAACTTCGGTCTCAACGCTTGCTTTTGGGGTGTTCCTGTTTTTCTTTATGAAAACCTCTCCGGATGACAGTGTCTCTGCGACGAAAACTGCCGGTTCACTGGGAGAGAATCAAAGTGCTTACCAGCATATCGTGAATTTCCGCATCTACCTGTTTCTCGGATTAGGAGCCTTGTTCTACTATATCGCTTTTACGCTGTGGAGCAACGGTATCGCCCCGTATTTGACCGAGCAGGGGTATCCGTT
The DNA here is from genome assembly GCF_001956045.1 of Paenibacillus sp. FSL H7-0331. The sequence continues at coordinate 151,540 of NZ_MRTH01000015.1, forward strand.
AACGATGTACAGCCTGCTATGGACGATTAATGGTATCGTGATTTTTGCCGGGCAACCAGTAACCGGATTGATCAAGTCAACCATCGCCAAATCGCTTGTCGCGCAAATTGTCATGAGCTCTTTATGCTATTCGCTTGGACTCGGCTTTATTATGCTATTTCACCATTCCTACCTGTTTCTCGTGGTGGGCATGATCGTATGCACAATAGGCGAAATGCTGCTGCTGCCTGCAATCCCTACCTTTTATTCCGAGCGTACCGGCCGGGCTGCACCTTTCTTTATGGGCTTATCCGGAGGCTTTGGCAATGTAGGAAGAATGACGGGGCCTACTCTATACGGCAACTTATACGATCATTGGGGCATTGTCCCCGTGCTGCTGGCCGGAACCTGTGCATCCGTCGTTTCACTAGTTTTTTTCCTGATGCATGCTGCACTGCATAAGGAGAAGAAAAGCAAGGTCAGCAGCAGTGTCGCTACGTATTAACATAATTGGACACCTCTAACAAATTCATGTCCGGGTCGCGAAAATAGACCGATTCAATCCTGCCGCAGGCTCCTGTACGAATAACGGGGCCCTGCTCGACAGGAATACTGTATAGCTCCAAATGACGGATCACTTCAAGCAGTGGTGTCTTCGTAATCAAACAGAGATCAGCCGAACCTGGAACCGGCTTAGCCGCCTTCGGTTCGATCTCTTCTCCATATTGATGCAAATTTATTTTTTGCTGGCCGAACTTCAACGCTTTCCTACCCTCTCCGAACGTAACGACTTCCATTCCCAGTACCTGATGGTAGAACGTACATGATGCCTCAACCTGACTGACCGTCAATACAAGATGGTCCAAGCGATCTATTTGTATCATGGTTAACCTCCCTGAGTAAGTATGTCATTCATTATCAGCTTGTTTGGGTCAGCTTGTCCACCGTCAAAAAACAGGAGGACACTGCGCCCTCACGCCGTATCCTCCTGCCTATATCCTCCTGCCTATATCCTCCTGCCTATATTCCCCTCCCCTTAAGCCCCTCTGACAGGACCTGGGATCAGACCGTCCGGAATCGGACATATATAACTTCTGCCACTCAGCTGCTTCGCGTGTTCCTCCTTGGCTTGTTCCAGTACCTCGGGCTTGGACAACAGCTCAACAGCTGTCGCCGCGATCACTTTTCCTGCATGCAGCATGCCTTTGTGGCCGATCGACATCCCGACCTGACTGACCGCCTGCCAGGAATGGAGAGCCGTACCCAGCGCCATGCTGGTGATCCAGCTCTGTACAGTAGGTACGTTCCAGCTGACATCTCCCACATCGGTTGAACCCATAGCGACAGTAATTTCTTGTTTAACCTCGTACGGTTCCAGACGATCGGACAGCACCTTACCTGACAGCTCCTGCGGCAAATTGTGGTTTTTCTCAGCATCCGATAAAGTAGCACGTATTTCGCTCGCAAACTGTAGTTCCGTTTCATCAAAAACCGGGCAGCCCAGTTGAATAAATTGTTCATGCATCACCTGTTCCAAGATCCGGTTGACAATCAGCTCAGACGAGCCGGAATCAAATATAATCTCAAGCTCGGTCCCGGTCATTAACGCCGCTCCTTTGGCGACATTGCAAATTCGCTCATATAAATCGGCCAGCTGCTCGGAACGCGGAACGCGCATTTTATACAACACCTCGGCTTCCGACTGGACGACATTTGGCGATAAGCCGCCGGTATTCGTAATCGCATAATGAAGGCGCGCATCCGAAATAATGTGCTCGCGCAAATAATTGCAGCCAACGTTCATTAACTCGACTGCATCCAGCGCGCTTCGTCCCAAGTGTGCGTCTCCACCAGCATGGGCACTGCGCCCCTTGAACCTGTAGTAAACCTGGCAGGTAGCCAAGCTCGACGTACTCATAATATGGCTGGTTGTCCCCGGATGCCAGGTTACTGCGGCATCGACATCGGCAAACAGCCCATTTTTCACCATGAAGCCTTTACCGCCGCCACCTTCCTCAGCAGGGCATCCATATAAGCGAACCGTGCCTGGCAGCTTATGCTTCTCTATATATTGACGCACAGCTACTGCCGCAGCCAATGCCCCACTGCCAAGCAGGTTGTGTCCGCAGCCGTGCCCATTTGCTCCACTAACGATCGGAGCTTTCCGGGACTCTCCCTTCTTCTGACTGAGCCCGGACAACGCATCGTATTCTGCGAGTACAACAATGACCGGCTTACCTTGTCCGTAGCTTCCAACGAGAGCTGTTGGAATACCACCTGCTTCACGCTGTACCGTAAAGCCCTCCTGTTCCAGCACCTCGGCAAACAATGCAGCCGACTGCCGTTCCTCATAGCGCGTTTCTGCGTATTCCCATATTTGATTACTGACCTTGATAAACAAGTCTCTCTGGTTCTCTATCGAATCCGCAATTTCTTGAACTCTGTCTGAAATATGTTGTACGTCTGTCATGGCCTGTCAGCTCCTATATCGTAAATCTCCCTCAGGAATTTTTACTTTCGGTGTTTCTTTCTGAATTCCAGAGGATTCATGTCTGTGACGCGTTTGAACATTTTTGAAAAATGGGAAAAGTTGGTGTATCCGATTGAGGTTGCAATTTCACTAACCGACTTGTCCGATTGAATGAGTAACGATTGGGCTAATTTAAAGCGCTCTTCGATCAGATAATCGAATAAGGATGTGCCTGTCTCTTTTTTAAATATTCTCGATAAGTAATCTGGACTTAAAAATACATTCGCAGCTATGTCATCTCGGGATATATCCTTGTCCATATTTTCGGAAATGTAGGCCTTCACTTGATTGATGACAGTATGGGATTCCTCAATGGATTGAATAAAATCGACAGCAAGCTCAACAACTTCTTTGGACCATTCCTGCAAATTGGAAACGGTACGTGTAACCGATGCCATTTGTTGGGTAGACAATCTTTCCGAGAATATCAAATGAGCCTGTAGTCCTTTTAATTGAAGCACATGATAAACCATTTGGAGGAAATTATGATAAAATTCCTGCAGCATTTTGGCGCTGCCTTCAGTTTGCTTCATATCTTCAAGGTAATGATGAATATCTTCCTGCAGCGATGTTTTCGAACCTTGTTTAAGTAATTCCAGCCAGCTGCTTATATTCGGTTGTTGGATAGGGTCCTGAAGCTCGAATATTTCGTCCAAACGATAAACCTTTCGCGCATTGGTTACATTATTTCTATCCTTTTCAATCAAGGATTGTACCGCTTTATGAATGTCGACAATATCCGTAACCTCACCAATATAGCACGATAATTCACAATAGAAATACTCATCACAAGAACGAACATAACTCATGAGCTCTGCCTCCAGGTAGGCTGTGGATACAAGAAGCGCATGGTCCCGAGGGAGTAAGGCGACCAGATTCCTCTCCGAAATGGGTACCACACATCCCCCCTCAAGCCCATCCAAATGAAAGCTGTGCTCAGCGGCATTACGAAGCGCATATTCCATGATCTTCTTCTCGCGTTCTGACAGCTCTTTGCTCCAGCCGCGAACGGCTATTAGAATCGGCACAAATTGATCATCGGGGAGATAAGGTATATTACGTTTATAGATCAGCTCGCTGATCTGCTCGGGATGGGAGGATACCGTTTGATGAATCAGATCCAGCCAAAAACGCTCCACCAATAACGGATGGTGTGCAGACCATAGCTGATAATAATGTTTTAAGGTTTCGGTAAATTTAACAGCTTCGCTATCGGATTCAATTTTTTGTATGGCTTTATGGAGCACAGCTTCGAGTTCCGTGTATCGAACCGGTTTTAACAGATAGTCAAGGCTTCCCAATTGAAGCGCCTTTTTGGCGTATTCAAAATCCGCATGGCAGGTTAAAAACAGACTCACGGTTGCCGGATAATGCTCCTTAACCCAGGTTAATAAGTCAATTCCGTTTCCCTGAGGCATTTCTATATCACAGATCATCAAACTGATGGCCTGACTTGTATAAATCTCCTTTGCTTGACGAATGTTGTAGGCTACATATACTTGAGTAACCCCAAGCTTCGCCCAATCAATTCCGGTCTCTATTCCATGTGCGGCATGAATTTCATCATCTACAATAAGCACTCCATCCATGATCAACCCTCCGTCCCCAAGTACGTATTCTGACTGTATAGGATGATTATAACATTAAACCCGATGGGTAAAGGGAGCTACCCTTCGTCACAAGGAAGGTTGTCAGATTTAGCGCACATAAAGTCCATGATCTCCATGACCATGGACTTTATTCATAGGAGGACCTTACTATCTTGCCTTCAAACCTTATTGATTAAGGGTAACAAATTCAGCAAAATCAATGGTTTTCCCTGTTTCGGCGGATTGATAGACAGCTTCCAGTATCTGGGTTACTACATACGCTTGCTCTGCTTTGACCAACGGGTCCGTATCATGGATGATGCACTCCAGCCATTGCTCAGCCTCCAACACGCCGGGAGCTTCATCCTTGCCCGTAAAGTAAGCAACACTCGCGCCGGTATTCGGCGTAATTTCAACCAGCTTGCCGTACTGTGCCTTATTAAAGACAAGCTCTGTTTTTCTATTCGCCCCAACCTTCATTTCAGCTCCGCCATCAACTCCAAATAAGGAGGTCTTCGCTTCTTTGGCATCAGTCGTATTAAGCGCCCAGGAGCACTCCAGGAATACGGTCGCACCATCCTCCATTTTGATAAAAGCAAAAGCCGAATCCTCTACATCAAAGGTCGCCGGATCCCAAGGTCCGAATAAATTACCTTCGATGTTGTCCTTCATTTTATAATATACCGAACCTGTCACCGATTGAGGCTTATAGTTGTCCATGCACCATAATGTCAAATCGAGTGCGTGGGTACCAATATCGATTAAAGCCCCACCGCCCTGCAGCTTCTTGTCGGTAAACACACCCCATGTCGGAACAGCTTTTCTGCGAACTGCATGGGCTTTAGCCATATAGACCTCACCCAAATCTCCCTTCGAGCAAGCACGGTACAATACCTGGGACTCCTCGTTAAACCGATTTTGATAACCAATGGTCAGCTTTTTACCGGTTCTCCTCGATGCATCCAGCATTTTTTTGGCCTCGACAGAATTAATCGCCATCGGTTTTTCGCACATCACGTGCTTGCCTGATTCCAATGCATCTACAGTAATAAAGGAATGATACAAATTAGGCGTCAACACATGAACGACATCGATAGACTTGTCCTTTAGCAGCTCCTTATAGTCCGTATACACGGCAGCATCAGGAACTCCAAATTCCGCCGCTGCTGTAATAGCTCTATCCTCCACCACATCGCAAAAGGCAACCATTTTTCCCAGATGAGGCAGTTTGGCTAGTGATGGCATATGTTTCTGATGTGCAATGGCTCCGCAGCCAATAATTCCGATTTTTAAAGGTTCATTCATAATGTAACCACTCCTCTATACTTATAAGTTTTTTTCATTATCCATCGCTTCCATCGGCAGCTGGATTTCAACCTTCGCGCCGCTTTCGGGTCCATTCATGAACACCACGTGAGCCCGATTCGGATACAGCAGCGCAATTCTGCGTTTTACATTCCAGATCCCGACGTTCTCTCCTTTATCGTTCATCAGATCCTCATCCGATTGCAGCCGCTGAAGCACATCATCGGGAAATCCCTTGCCCGAATCCTCAATGGAAATTTTCAACAAGTCCCCTTCGGCAGATGACTCGGAGTCTATGACAATATGAATATGAATAGAATCGTCCATCGTGACCGCATGTTTAATTGTATTCTCCACAAAAGTTTGCACGATCAAGGGTGGAACCTGAATTTCCTCCAAGTCATCCTTCAGGGTCACCTCGTAATCGAGATGCTTCGGAAACCTCATTTTTTGAATGTTCAAGTAATTGCACGTATGTCTGATTTCATCTTGTAAAGGGACAAACGTCAGGTTACTGCGGAACATGTACCGAAAGTACTCAACCAGCGATAAGGACATTTCCTGAATCAGCTCGTACTTCTGAGCCTGAGCCAGATGATACACAATATTTAAGGAATTCAAGTAAAAATGCGGATTGATTTGCAGCTGCAAATGCTTAAGCTCCGCACGCTGACTGCTCAATTGCTCCTCATATACATCGATTTTCAATTGTTCAATTTGAGCAACCATATCATTGAACGCTGCATTTATCACTTCAAATTCACCGGAGGATGGGTAAGGCACGATTCGGGTATCCCATTTGCCTTCCTTAAATCTCCGCATCGCCATTAATAATTTGTAGATCGGACGCAGAATGAGCTTTCTCAAAAACAACAGCAGCAGCAGCAGCATAATGACAAAGCCAAGAGGAACTATCAGCACAACCCGTTGAAAAATAGGCAGCTTCTCCATAATTCCATTTTCCGGGATCAGCACCGTCAGATAGAAGCTGCCCTTCTTGGAACGTTCTGCAACCTCCAAGTATGTGTGGTTGTTACCGGTTAGCTTGTATATTTCATCTTCGAGTGTCAGATCGATGCCATTCTGTGCAATAAACTCCTGATGATCCATTGGTTCATGGTGTTCCGTAGACAAAACTGAAATCCCGGTTTCCCCCAAATCGATCAAATTGAGCGGAATCATCATCCTTTTTACATTCACCCATGCCCCTACATATACATTGCCTATCTTGGCGACATGGCTCAGATAATGCTCTTGGTCAATTTGTTGGACACACCATTTCAGTGTACATTCTTGCTCCATTTGTGCGTTATTCTTCAGCATGGAGGTGAGAAGTATTCGAGCTTGATCCCTCTCATCAAAGCTTAATGCCAGGTTCGGTCCGATTAAAAAATCATCATTATTTTCCGAATAAACAAAGAACATATCCATCGTTTTACTGTTATTTATAGTAGTCGATATATTATTGAACAATCGAATTCGGGCTTCCTGGTATCTTACTGAATAGTAGGCATCCGGCTGATCAAGAATGATCAAATCGGTTTCTTCAGCAACCATATTGTATAAGTACTCATCCGCTTCTCCGAGCGTACGATCGATCTGCCCCATATACAGGGTAACGAGATTCTTATTGGATTGGGCTACTTGGTCCCTGACGACCTTACCCGCATAAGAGCTGTAATAGATCATCCAGACCATCAAAGGAATGAAGATTGCAAAAAAAGCCAAACCAATTCGAAATCTCAGAGATTTAAAAAATTCCTTGTTCATAAATCCCATTTCTTCTGACCTCCATGATCGTGATGTCTATAACCGATAATTATATCATGGAAGAGGTCAACCAGAATACGTTCCGGCTGACCCCTTGCGGCTTCGGATTGAGATCTCTTACACCGTTATTTGCTGCAGCAGTCTTTCCAGGTTGCGATAGCTGGTGGCTACCCCTTCAACCTCGTCACCAGCGGTTACATCCTGTTCAACAAATACATACTTGGCATGTCCAAGCGATGTGGCTTCCTTTAAATAGTCCACAATAGGGAGGGTTCCCTGACCAATTTGGGTAAAATGAGCCGGGTCCTGAGTTTTATAAAGCTCGTCTATCGTGATGCTGCTGTTAGCCCCGAATACATCAAACCAATTGACAGGCTGAGCCGCCGCAGGCAGATCCTTTTGATGCAGCATGATGCAGCGATCTCCCAGCTTGCTCATCCATTCTATCGGATCAACTCCGCCTCTAACCGCCCAATACGTATCCAGTTCAAACTTCACCAGCTGTGGATCGGTATGCGCGAGCATAAGGTCCATAACCGTTTCACCCTCAAACACCTGAAATTCCTGAAAATGATTGTGATAATATAATTGCATACCGCCACTCTTACATATTTCCCCATATCTATTAAATGATTCACAGAAATTCAGTACATCCCGTTTATTGGCAAAGAAAGCGATCGAACATCCGATTCCTGTGCTCCCGATTTCTTGATTAGCCGCTATGATACCTTCCCAGTCTGTCTCCTCATTCACACGGGTATGACTGCTGACAGCTTTCATGCCAAGACGATCCAACTGCCTCCTTACCTCAGAGGGAGTAATATTCCCCCCAAGACTTAAGCCCTCATCAGTTTTACGAATGACCATTTCCAGATTGGTGTAGCCGATCTGCGCCAGCTTTTCCAAGGTCCCGATATAATCACGTTGTAACGCATCCTTCACCGAAAATAACTGTAATCCGATTGATATTGTCATAATAGCCTCCATTTTTGATTCTTATTTTGTTTGTGCCCATGCATCCAATTGCTTTTGCTTTTCTGCAATAATTTTGTCTTGACCGGCCGACTTCAATTTGGCAATAAACTGCGGAAGCTCTGTTTTCGGATCAATGGTTCCAGTTTCCAGGCCAGATTTGTATTGGTTAAATACGCTGGTAACCGCTGCTACTTCGGTTTTTACCGGAGTTGCATCAAAGGTGAAACCAAGGGCCGGCGATTTGATAGCTGTTTTATTAAACTTATCGGTTTGCTGATAAATGTCTTCCGGATCGCCGGTAAACACATAAGATTTGAATTGATCACCGAACAACCAGCCTTGATTGACGCCATAAGGTACACTGGTCGAATTGATTCCTTGAGGATAATCGATCACGTTGGCAGATTTTTTCACGTAATCTCTTCCTTCAATCCCCCAGGCCATCAGGTTAATAATATCCTTGTCTGAGAACATCAGGTTCAGGAACATCATCGCTCTCGCTGGATCCTTGGAATTGTTGGCGATCGACCACATGAATCGTGTAATCTGGTTGGTATTGGAAACAGCCTCGGAAACTTTGAGTTCAACCATCTCTTTACCCGTTACCCGGGAAGCTTGCATCGCATATCCTGGCTTGGATGTCGTTAAGAAGGAGAAGGCACGGTCCGCTTTGATCAGATCGGAACCATTGTCCTTGGATGTTGCGGCATCCTTGAGTACATATCCTTTTTCATACCATCTTCTGACGGTGTCCAGCATTCCTGCATATTTCGGTGATTCAAACATATTGACAACCTTCAGATTCTTGTTTTCATAATCCAGAACGCCCATATAATCCCCGAGCACATCAAAATCCTTATTGGCAATAATATTGACTGGTGTCACCGAGCTAGTGTAAAGAACCAAAGGTGTAATACTCGGCTCCTTGTCCTTGATCGTTTGAAACACACTATCCAGGTCGTTATAGGAAGTCAGCTTGCTTAAATCTATCTTGTATTTATCAACAAGATCCTTTCTCATCGTAAGCGATCGGTCTGCCGCCAAATCTCTGTTGCTCGTAATTCCGTATAATTTCCCGTTAACCTTGGCAGCATTGAGGAATGCAGGATCCAACGTTTTCGTAATATCCTGACCATATTTGGTAAGCAAATCATCCATGGCAACAAGACGTCCCTGCGTCACATGTGTGCTGTAGGTTCCTCCCACCCCACTGACCAATAAATCAAGCTTTTCATTGGACGCGACCATCAGGTTGGTCTGCTGTGCATAGGAGCCATAGCTGATCGGAACAAATTTAACCGTGGCATTGATTTTCTTTTTTGTGATTTCGTTCACGGCTTTTTCCACTTCAGGAATGCCTTGTGTCTGCGAGTTCGTTGTGAAGAAAGCCATCGTGATTTCATACGGAGCCAAATTAGCTGCGGAACCGGCTTCTTGTTGGTTACTGCCTACCGGCGCTCCCGTATCTCCTGCCTGCTTAGCGCCGGAAGAACATCCTGCCAATAACGATGTGAATACGAGAACAGCTGCAGTAAATAATTGCAATGACCTTGCTCTTTTTTTCATACTAACCCTCCTGTTTTTTTATATGATATGGCAATGGCGGCGTAGCCTAACCCTTCACCGCACCTACCGTAAGCCCCTTGACAAAAAATTTCTGGAAAAACGGATACGTAATCAATATCGGAATAACCCCAATGACTGCCATCGCCATACGTACGCCTTCTTTGGGGAGAGCAGAGAGCATTTGTCCTTGATTGCCACCCAGATCGGCGGTGCTCAAAAATTGAATATCGAGCAATATTTTATTAAGCAAATACTGCAGACTGAACAGCTTGCTGTCTGTAATAAAGATCAGGCTGTTAAACCAGTCGTTCCAGTAATGAATAATTTGAAATAAACCAATGGTAGCCAAAATCGGGAGAGACAACGGCATGACGATTTGGTAAAAAATTCTGAATTCGCCCGCACCATCAATGTAAGCTGATTCGATGATCGCTACAGGAATGGAATTCATGAAAAAGGTTCTAGCCAGCAGCACATAAAATCCATTGAGTAACAAGTAAGGGATGATTAAAGCAAAAATCGTATTTTTCAAATCAAACACCTGTGTATACATGTAGTAGGTCGATACGAGCCCACCATTGAATAGCATTGTGAAAAATACGTAAAACGCTAGCACCTTGCGGTAAGGCAAATCTCTTCTCGATAACGGATAAGCGAGCAAGGAGATAATGATCAGGCTGATAATCGTGCCAATGACCGTTACCGAAATGGAGATCCCATACGCACGCAGAATGGTGCTGGCATCGTGAAACAAATATTCGTATGCAGCAAAGCTGATTTTATTAGGAAAGAAAGAATAACCGGTTCGGATAATTTCATTCTCGTCCGTAATTGACGAGGTGACCAACAGCAGGAACGGAAGCAGACTTAAAGCGGTTATGACAACAAACAGAAGATGAATAATGAATTGATACAAGTTTTCCTTTTGCTTCATCTGAATAGCTCCCTTTAAAATAACGCGTTATCGCTATTGATTTTTCTCACAATATAATTGGACAAGATCACTAATGCAAATCCGACTACGGATTGATATACGCCGGCTGCGGAAGACATCCCGATATCCCCAAGCGTCAGCAAGGCCCGATATACATAAGTATCAATGGTGTTGGTCACAGAGCTCAGAGCGCCTGCATCCAGCGGAACCTGATAGAACAATCCAAAATCGGAGTAAAAAATGCGGCCGATTGCAAACAACGTCATGATCGTAATGACAGGTGTAATGAGTGGAAGTGTAATGCTTCGGATTTGCTGCCAGCGGGATGCCCCATCCACTGTCGCTGCTTCATAATATTCTTTATCGATGCCGACGATTGCCGCCAGAAAAATAACACATAAATGACCGGCACCTTTCCAGACACTTACTATTGTTAAAATATAGGGCCAATATTGGGTCTCGCCATACCAGCTGATTTCCTTGATGCCCAGCATCGGCAATATTTGCTTGTTCATCATTCCGGAATCGCCGCTAAGTAGAGCAAATACGAGATAGCCGATGATGACGGTAGATATCAGATACGGCAAGAGTACAGCGCTTTGATAGAATCGTGACAAGAAGCGATTTTTCAGCTCATTCAATAAAATAGCTAACGCCACTGCCGCGATCAGATTCATAATGATGAAAGATATATTGTATAATAACGTGTTTCTGGTAATGATATACGCATCTGTCGTTTTAAAAAGAAACTCGAAGTTTTTAAAGCCAATCCAATCGCTGTTTAATATCCCCTTCGTAAAATTAATATCCTTGAAGGCGATAACAATCCCCAGCATGGGCAAGTAGTTGTTGATGAATAAGTAAAGAAGACCTGGCACCATCATAATAAATAGTACACTATATCGCCTTAATTTCTTCCATGTCCTTGCATATGAAGGGTTCAAAGCATTTTGTTGGACAGTTTCTGCTTGTTCCATATCGTTTCCTCTCCCTTGTCTCTAGCGCTTTCTTTATATAGAGAATTATAAGATAATGAAACAGCTTTCCCTACCCCAATTCCGACGTTAAATAACGTTTTTACGACTTAATAAGACCAAACAACACCTTTCAATTAAATAGTAATTATTACTATAAGAGTCCAGTATACCCTATGATGACGTTAAAACCCGCCGAATGAATCCATCCAGCGGGTTTTAACGTTTATCTACTATAAGATACCTTGCTCAAGCATCGATTCAGCAAGCAGTACGGCGCCTTTGCCCGCACCCATCTTGGTGTTATGTGAAACGAGCACGTATTTAACCCCGCCCAATACAGGATCTTCCTCTAGTCGTCCCAGGCTGGTAGTCATGCCATCCCCGATTTCCCTGTCCAGCCTTGGTTGTGGCCTGTAAGGGTCCTCATACACATGAATCATATTGTTCGGAGCCGAATGCAATTTTCTGTTTTTATACGGATTGTAGCCTTGTATCGCTGCCCTGACTTCTGCGATATCCGCTTTCTTGTCCAATCCTACAAAAACGGCTTCCGTATGCCCATCAAGTACATTCACTCTTGTACACAAACAGTTAACATTTATTTTCGCTTGTTCTATGGAAGTTTTATTGAATTCACCCAATATTTTCAATAATTCAATTCTTACTTTTCCTTCTTCATTCGGAATATAAGGAATAATATTATCCAGAATATCCAGCGTTCTTACTCCGGGACTTCTTCCCGCTCCACTCACGGCCTGCATCGAAACCATTAGCACATTATTAATGCCAAAATGCTGCTGCAAAGGTTTAAGTGTTATGGCAAGTCCTGTAACCGTACAATTAGGCACAGGGAGTACAAAACCTTTCCACCCCCGCTGCATACGTTGTATCTGAACTAATTGTGCGTGATCATCATTAACTCCTGTGATCAAAAGCGGTGTATCTTCAAAATAACGAAATGCAGAAGCTGTTGAAAACGTAGGGGTGGTTTGAGCAAACCACGGCTCAAGCTCTTTTGCCAAATCTGACTCTACAGCTGTAAAGATCACATCCAGCTTTTCAGGTGAAAAGTCTTTTGAAGAAACGACAGGAATACCTTTCATATCTTCAGGTATGGGTAAGCTCTGTGTCCACCTTGAACTGCCATTGGCTTCAATCAGGGCTTTTTCATAATTGTCTGCATTGCGTGAGATAACCATCTGGACGACCTCAAAATTCGGATGTTCTGTAAGCGCCAGAACAAATTGCTGCCCTGCCATTCCTGTTGCTCCTACGATTGCGGCTTTTAATCGACTCATAACCAGCATCCCTTCTGATTGGATAGTACATACAATTCAATTACAGATAGTTACGTGCAAACAAAAAAATCCCACCCCCAAGACTTATAGTCTTGGGGACGAGATTTGTTAAATTCGTCGTGGTACCACCCCAGATTTGCTGATACGTCGCCGTAGCAGCCTCTTCAAGTACGGCATTACATAGAATGCTTATACTCTAGCTCTATAACAGGAGCTCCTGTCACACCATCCCTTTTGTCCGGTTCCGATGTGCAGCTCAGAGGCTTTCTTCAATAAATCATTTTTTACTCCCTTTCAGCTACCGGAGCTCTCTGTGAAAAAATCAATTTATTTACTTTTCTCTTCATCGCATTTGAATATTAGGCTTATGATAGCAAATACTGACCGAATTGTAAATCTAAAAGTATCCCATCAAGATTTCTTAACGAACTGACCTTGGATAGTTTGCGGATTCACCAACAGGTTGTAGATCGGGCACACCCGTTCAACGGCTTCGCGCAGCGCCTGAATCGTTTCATCAGTTTCAGTTGAACCCAAAGTAACCGTATAAGCGATATTGTGCGGGTACACGGGAATCTCTTCATAACCAGGCTTGCCGGCAAGCGGATGCAATTCCCCCGTTACTTCAACCTCCAGTGTTTCCAGTGAAACACCGCGAATCGATGCCTGGATTAGTGTTATATGCGTCAGGCAGCTGCCCAGCACGCCAAGCTGCAGCTCCGGTGAGCTGGGTCCGAGATTATATCCGGCAAAGTCGTCCGGGCTATCGCTAATAATTTGAAAATCCCGGATTCTGATTTCACGGACACCGCTTCTACCGGCCGCACGCACCTTGGCCCGGTGAACAATGACCTCGGTGTTGTGTTCCGCCTGTGCAGCTCTGGCCTCTACCGCCGCTTTTTTTTGAACCAAATACTCGTTAAGTGTTGTCATATCAGGTTTGCTCCTTTTTATATCATATTATTTCGTTATTTCAGCCTGCAAATGACAGGCAGACCTGTGATTGGGTGCTACCTCACGCAGTATGGGCATTTCCTGCCTGCACACATCCATGACGAACGGACAACGCGTATGAAACACGCAGCCCGATGGAGGATGCAGCGGTGAAGGCAGATCACCTTTTAGTATAATCCGCTCCCTTTTGACTGTCGGATCAGCGATCGGCACCGCCGACAATAATGCCCTCGTATACGGATGCTGCGGATTGAGAAACAGACTATCGGTCTCGGCCTCTTCCACGAGCTTGCCGAGATACATCACACCGATCCGATCCGATATGTGCCGGACCACGCTAATATCATGAGCAATGAACAGATAGGTGAGTCCGAGCTCCCCCTGGAGCTTCCTGAGCAGATTAATAATTTGCGACTGGATAATCACGTCAAGGGCAGATACGGGTTCATCGCATATGACGATCTTCGGATTCAGGATCAACACCCGAGCCAGTCCGATTCGCTGTCGCTGCCCGCCCGACAGCTCATGCGGATAACGGTAATAGTATTCAGGCTGCAGCCCGACCTTGTCCAAAATCTCAAATATCCGCTGCTCACGCTCCTGGCGTGAACCAATACCATGAATCACGAGCGATTCCTCAAGAATACTGCCGATTCGTTTACGCGGGTTCAATGACGTATAAGGGTCCTGAAATACCATTTGCAGCTGCTGACGCAGCGGGCGCAAGGCGCGGTTGGACAAGCTCAGGATATCGGTTCCGCGGAATCGCACCTCGCCCGATGTAACGTCGTTAAGACGAAGCAGCGACTTGCCAAGAGTACTTTTCCCGCAGCCCGACTCACCGACAAGACCGTAGGTTTCCCCCTCCCATAAGTGGAAGGAGACATCATCCACCGCCTTGACCACATTTTTGTTCAATCCAAACGAAGCGCCAGCCTTATAATATTTCTTCAGGTGCCTGATTTCCAGCAGTGGCTGCTGGTCAAGAGGTGCCGTTCTAATGGGTTCCTGATGAGGATGAGGCTCAATCCCCGGCATAATGAGTAACCTCCCGAGCTGCGTCTTCAGCCGTAATGCTGTCCAGTAATTCTCCCGAAAACTGCCCGGCATACCAGCAGCGCGCGGCATGATTGTCGTCCGTACGCATATATGGCGGCTCCTCTTTGCGGCAGCGTTCGTCTGCATACTGGCATCTGCCTGCGAAGCGGCACCCTGCAGGGATATGATGCAGCGATGGTACATTTCCTTCGACCACATGCAGCTCCTCCAAGCGGTCACCATTCAGACGCGGGATCGATTTTATCAAGCTGATAGTGTACGGATGCAGCGGCCTCGTGAACAGCTCCATCACACCGGCTTCCTCGACAATTTGTCCAAGATACATCACGATGACACGACTGCACATTTCCGCGACGACACCAAGATCGTGGGTGATGAGCATGACGCTCATGCCGAACTCACGGTTTAGTTCGGTCAGCAAATCCAGAATTTGTGCCTGGATGGTCACGTCGAGTGCGGTAGTGGGTTCATCCGCTATAAGCAGCTGAGGTCTGCAGGCAAGCGCAATAGCTATCATGATTCGCTGCCTCATTCCACCTGAAAGCTGATGGGGATAGTCGTCAATTCGCTGCTCAGGAGCGGAAATACCAGTCAGCTTGAGCAGCTCAAGCGTTTTTTGCCGCGCCTCCCTACGGGAGATTTTTTGATGGAGCAGCAGCGTCTCGGCGATTTGGTCACCAATCGTAAACACCGGATTCAAGGAGCTGAGTGGGTCCTGGAAAATCATTGAAATATCATTGCCCCGGATCGCCTGCATTCTTGCATTTGATGCCTGCAGCAAATTCTCCCCTTGATACAGCACCTCACCCTCGTAGCGTACCGTCCTTTTTTCATCAAATAACCGGAGAACCGACTGTGAGGTAACGCTTTTGCCGCAGCCGGATTCACCTACGATCCCGATGAATTCGCCTGAATCGATATGAAAGCTGATCCCGTCCACTGCGGTAACCTGTCCTTTTTCCGTATGAAAGTGGGTTTTCAATTCCTTGATTTCCAACAAATGCGCTTGTTTCAAAGGAAGCCTCACCCCTTTGTATAAATAGTTATGACTTTATTTCTTAGCTGTCGTGTGCGGGTCCAGAAAATCTCTCAAGCCGTCACCAAACAAGTTAAAAGCTAGCGCCAATACGAGGATCGCTGCACCCGGGAAGGCCGTCATCCACCATGAGTTAAAAATATACATTTTGCCGTCAATCAGCATGTTGCCCAAACTCGGTGTAGGCAAAGGCACGCCTGCGCCAAGGAAGCTGAGCGCCGCCTCCACGATGATCGCTTCAACAAATATAAAAGAGGCCTGCACGATCAGATTCGAAATGGAGTTGAGCGCAATATGCCCCCACAGGATTCGCGTTGACGACGCGCCTAAGGCTTTCATCGCCTCGATGTAGGTTTGCTCCCGAATAATGAGAGCAGTCGAACGGATAACTCGCGCTACATGCGGCGTAATAACAGCAATCAGACAGATGACCAGATTACGGATGCTCGGTCCAAGCATCGCCATAATCGCAAGCGCAAGCAGGATACCGGGAAACGCCATCAAGCCGTCGGAAATTCTCATGAACAGATGATCCAGCGTCCGGTAATAGCTCGCATACAAGCCAATGATCAAGCCTAGAATCGAAGAGCCAATGGAAACCGCGAATCCGACCTCCGCCGAAATTTTCACCCCATACACAACTCTGCTCCATACATCACGGCCAAAATTATCAGTCCCGAACAGGTGCTCAGCATTGGGCTTCTGAAATCGACTTGCCACATCAATCAAATAGGGATCATGTGTGGCGAACAATTCAGGAAATAAGGAGAGCACAATAATGATCAACAGGATCACACTGCCTGCAACGACTCCTGTGTTCGTAATAAATCTTCGGAAAATTCGCCTGCGCTGCTCTTTGCCAAGCTCCGGTGCTACCGACGGTGCCGTATAGCTGCCGATTGCATGGCTTTTTGCGTTATCTGCTGCCATAACCAAGCTCCTTTATGCTAACGGTTCAGTCTTATTCTTGGGTCAATCACTGCATATAGCAAATCAACCAGCAAATTAATCATGACGGTCAGGAACGCCACGAACAGGACCGCTCCCTGAATGACTGCATAATCCCGCCGCTGTACCGAATTAACCAGCAGCTGTCCGAGTCCGGGAATATTGAAGATCGTTTCCGTGACCGTCGCTCCCGCAATCAGCGAACCAAACGATTGGCCGATAATCGTTAGAATAGGAATAAATGCATTCCGCAGCGCATGCTTGTAAATCACTGAACGTTCCTTTACCCCCTTGGAGCGGGCTGTTTTAATAAAACCTGCATTCAAAATCTCCAGCATGGACGATCGGGTAATACGTGCCAGAAAAGCTGAATGCACAACGCCAAGCGCAACGGCCGGCAAAATCAAATGACGCAGATGCTCCCACAGCCCCGCGCTTAAAGGCTTGTAGCCTGCGACAGGAAGCCATTTGAGTTCAACGGAAAAAATAAGCATCAAAAACAAGCTCAATAAAAATCCCGGTACCGTAATGCCGAACAAGGAAAACGCCGTGACTGTTTTATCGGCGGCCGAGCCATGACGCACAGCTGCAAATATACCTACCGGAATAGCAATAATGACCGCAATGATTTCCGCAAGAATCGCCAGCGATAGCGTCGGCCCCAGCCGCTCGATGATCGTTTCCGTCACCGACTTCTTCATAAAGTAAGAATTGCCGAGATTACCGTGAAGCACATCGGACATCCAGTGTACATACTGCAGGTATAAGGGCGTGTTCAGCCCCATTTGCTCGCGCAGCTGTTCAACAATTTCCGGACTGGCTCCATCCCCGAGCATAACGGATGCGGGATCTCCGGGAATCAGATAAATAATGAAAAACACGACAATCGATAAAATGAACAAGACGGGAAACAGGTGCAAAATTCGTTTGAGCAAATAAATCGCCAATACGCTTCTCCTCTTTCATCGCCGATTATTTAAGAACTTTCGTGTTCCACAAAATTGGACCTTCAAAATATTTGTAGCCCGTAACATTTTTACGAACTGCCTTATAGGTAGCGAAATCGCCGATCTTAATGGCCGCCAGGTACTCATATTCGTAAGCCTGGAGCGCATCAGCCGCTTTCCGTTTGTCTTCCTTAGTCAAAGCGGTCGTCGTCGCTTTAACCAGATTTTGCAGCTTCTCATCTTCAGGCCAGCCGTACGTTTTTCCAAGATAAAGCAGCTGGGACGGACTGGATTGCAATGCGAATGATCCTACATAAATATCCCAGGTGCTCGGATCACTTCTTTTACTGATCATCGTAGTAAAGTCGTACACCTCAAGCTTCGATTTCACACCGATTTTTTCAAGCTGATCCTTGACCAGCACGGTAGGGTTATAAAATACGCCACCCGAATCGCGAGTTGTCAGGAGCTTCAGCTCTTCACCGTTATAGCCTGCTTCCTTCAGCAGCTGCTTGGCCTTCTCGGGATTTTTCTGATTGTATTTCTCCTTGCCCGCCTCGCTGTACCAGTCCGTACTATCCTTGTTGATCAAGCTTGGATTCAGTTGAATCAGGTTCGGATCGGAGGTAGAGCCGACAAGAATTTTTTCCACGTCCAGAGCGGCGGCAATGGCTTCACGGAACTTCAGATTGGAGGTAATTGGCGCCTTTTTATTGAACACGACATTGTAGTCGGAAGACAAAACCTTTTGCACCTCTACATCCGGAAGGCTTTTCACCTGATTCAGGTTATCTACCGTAATATCGGCGAAGTTATAGTTGCCTGCCAAGAAGCTTGAGAACATCGTCGAAGTATCGGGAACGAGATCAAAGTATATATCCTTAATAAACGCTTCTTTCTTGCCCGTTACCCCGTCCGCCGGCTTATCCACCGATTTATAATCATCGAACTTGGCGACGTGCACATACTGATCCTGCTTATATTCAACAAACTTGTAAGGTCCGGTGCCGATGAATTCCTTGACACCTTTCGCATCCGCTCCTGCAATAACCTCCTTGGGCATAATAGCAGCAAACTGCAGATAGCTGGCCAGCTGAGACGGGATGTCATTGCTTGGCTGATTAAGATTCAGGACAACGGTGTATTCGTCCTTCGCTTCGAAATTCGAGGCCCCTATCGACGTTTTGGCACGGGCCGTAATTTCTTTCCAACGATTCAGCGAGGCTACCACATCCTCAGCCTTCATTTCCTTGCCGTTGTGGAACTTTACGCCCTTGCGCAGCGGAAACGTGTACGTTTTACCTTCATTGCTAATATCAACCGATTCAGCGAGTACCGGAATTGCTTCATACTTCGTATTGAAGGCGACCAGCTGCTCATAAATGTGTCTGTCGATATTGGCCACGCCGCCCGTAGGAACCAGATGCGGATCTAACGAGGCGAAGGTGAGCGAGAGCGGGTACCTGACTTCACTTACAGTTGCGACCTCTTTCGTATCCTTGTCGCCAGTGCTTGCGGTTCCGGTTGCAGCCGAGTCGGTTTTGGAGCATGCGCTTGTAACCAGTAAGGCTGATAATAATAAAGTAATAATTGTAAGCTTGCGATGTGTTTTCATGTGCTGTTCTCCCCCTTGAAGCATAATAGTGTAGTTTCGCGTAAAATAAAGCCTTGTTTGCCGAATTGTTTTTCTTCGTTCACAATTCCCTGTAATCCGCTTGTTTTAATTATGTTTATATTTGATATAATAAAGCAGAATCGTCATTATGTATAATTGAAAAAAATAAACGAATAGTTTAGAAAACGTAAATTTACTTGATAACGGAGGTAGCAGCATGGAAATACGTATGATTCGAACGTTCCAGATGATCGTCAAGCTTGGCAGCTTTCAAAAAGCCGCTGAGGCATTGCAGTACTCGCAGCCGACGGTAACCATGCATATTAAAAAGCTGGAGGAAGAGCTGGAGGTCGAGCTTTTGGTTCGAGCCAAAACGATCAAGATGACGGAAGCAGGACGCATTTTCTATGAACGGGCCGACAAAATGCTTAAGGAGTACGAATATTTGTGCGATGCCATTACCGATTTTCGGCATGGTGAAGCAGGACTTGTGCGCATCGGCGGCTCCGAGCCTTGGGTAAGCGAGTTTATGCCCACGCTGCTGCCCGAGTTCGTCAAGCTGTATCCGAAGGTGCAGATCAGTATTATGAGTGGAACGAGCAACAAGCTCAGCGAAATGCTTGCGAACGATCTGATCGATTTTGCCGTATGCACCGAGCCCGAGGCCAATTTGCAAATTCAGTTCAAACCGCTTCTGAAAGAACCGATGGCACTGTTGATTCCGCAGACCCACCATTTGTCCAACAAGAAAGAAATCACAGTCAAGGAATTGAAAAACGAGAAGTTTTTGATGACGATGGGCAACTGCCCGATACGTATTAAAGTTGAATCCATCATATCCGAAAAAATCGATGAGCTGCACAAAAGCATCGAGGTCGCCAACATCTCCTCGCTCAAATACTACGTGCAGGCTAATCTCGGTATTGCACTGGCACCGATAGTAGCGATTTATCCGGAAATTCCGGGAACTCTGCTCAAGCCAATCGTTGATCTTCACGAAGGGTTTCAAATCGGAATATTGAGAAGGCGATACGATCCCCCGCAAGGAACAGCTGTCATCCGTTTTATGGAGGAAGTCGAGCAGTTTCTCATCTCTCGCCATAAAGTGGCTCATTCGAGTATGATTTACCGAATGGCCTGAGACTAATTTGGGACAAAACGAAAGACTGTTCCATCATAGCCTGACGGGACAGTCTTTCTGCTTGACTTCAGGCCGTATGGCAGCCTTAAAATCGTAATATGAACCGGCGTTATGAGCTGGATGATTTCGAGGCTTCCAGCACTTCAGCCAGGCGCGTTAAATCGGCACCAAACACGGCTTGATATTGGCCGTCGCCACCAATTTCCGTTACAGGGATACGGCGAATATTGTACTTGGCTTCGAGCACATCCCTTAGGATATCATGTCCTTCCACATCGATGGACTCATACTCGTATTGGTTTGCTTTCAAATAATTCCTGACCTGATCGCAATAAGGACATTCCTGCTTGCTCCATAAAACGATTTTTGGCTGTGTTGACATATTTAATTGCCTCCTGTACCCAATGTTGTAATGTTATTAAAAAATAAATTATTCAGACCAATCCAGCAGCTTATCAGCAGTCCGCAGAAATACCTGCACACCCATAGCCAAGGCATCCTCGTCTACAGTGAATCTTGGGTGGTGGTGAGGGTAGACGATGCCTTTGTCTTTATTCTCGGCCCCGATATTGAAGAACACGCCCGGCGTTACCTGCTGGTAAGCAGAGAAATCCTCCCCTCCCATGCTGGGCGGAATATGCACAACGGCTTCCCGCCCAAATAAATCAACGGCTGCCTGTTCGACAACACGCGTAATTTCCTGCTCGTTCAGCACTGGACTATAGCCATATTCATACTCCAGCACGTATTCGGCTCCATGCGCTTCGGTAATCCCACGTAGAATCCTGTGAAAATGCTTGGGAGCCGCACTGCGTATATGGGGATCGAAGCTCCGTACCGTACCTCCGAGCTTGACCGTCCCCGGAATTACATTATTGGCTGAGCCACCGATAAATTGCGTTACGGATACGACAAGCTGCTCCATAGGATCAATATTGCGGGAAACGATATGCTGCAGGTTGATAACGGCCTGGGCTCCGATGATAATCGGATCGACCGTCAAATGAGGAGCAGCCGCATGTCCGCCTTTTCCGCGAATTGTGATGGTGAAATTATCGGGTGAAGCCATCATCGCTCCATAGGCGATACCGATCCGGCCCAGCGCAAGCTTGGAGCTGAGATGGCTGCCGACAACGAAGTCCACCCCTTCCATCACTCCCGCATCCACCATTTCCTGCGCTCCGCCAGGCGGCATTTCTTCAGCATGCTGAAATATGAATCGGATTTCTCCACTCAGCTGCTCTCGTCTCGAAGTCAGTAGCTTGGCTACGCCCAGTACCATAGCCGTATGACCGTCATGGCCACAGGCATGCATGACACCTGGAACGGCGGATGCGAATTCCAGCTCATTCTCCTCCTGGATCGGCAGCGCGTCCATATCAGCGCGAATTGCCAGCACCTTGCCGGGACGCGGCCCGATCAGCCTCGCCAGTACGCTGGTTGGTGTCGGACGGCTGATTTCAAGTCCGCCAAAACCTCGAAGTGTTTCCTCAACGAATTCCGCCGTCTTGAATTCCTGAAACGAGAGCTCCGGATTCCGGTGCAAATGCCGCCGCCATTCAATCACCTGTGCCTTGAAAGCCTCAGGCAGCTCATAGCCCGTTTGCAAAGTCGTACTCATCGCTGCTAACCCCCTTATCCCACATCATCGATGTGAATCTGCTTTCTGGTTTTGCATAACGCAATAATAATTCATCCAATCCGATATGTATAATTGGAAAAACTAATCGTTCTGTTTATAAAATATAAACTGACCGATTATCCATACTTTTAACAGAAACCTTCAGTCAATTTATAATTACTAAATTCGCTGTTTGCTTTTTTCAATTTTACAAATCATGACCTATGTTTTATGCTTTTCATACGATATTATTTATTATTCCAATCGGTTAACTCTATTTAAATACAATGGATAAAGGTGGAATCCCCATGAAGCAAATTCATCTCGGCGTTTTTGAAGTCAACGGCATCAATCATTTGACCCAAGGCATCTGGGCACATCCCAATCAAAATCGGGTGAACTACAAGGACATCAACTACTGGATCGAGATTGCGCAAATTTTGGAACGAGGTAAATTTGATTTTATGTTTTTCGCCGATTCGTATGGCTATCCGAAGCAGAAAGAGGAGCTGGCATTCCGCGAAGCTTCCGGCTCCCCCTCGAACGATCCCATGCTGATCATCCCGGCTTTGGCTGTTTCTACCCAGCATATTGCGTTTACGATGACGACCTCGACAACCTATGAGGCGCCTTATGCCAATGCACGCCGCTTCTCTACGCTTGATCATGTAACCAAAGGAAGAATTGGCTGGAATGTGGTAACGACCAGCAGTAAAGCGGCTGCCGATTTGTTCGGACGTGATGTATTTGTTCCCCATGATGAACGGTATGATATCGCCGATGAATATCTGGAGCTGAGCTATAAGCTGTGGGAAGGCAGCTGGGACGATGATGCTGTACGTATGGACAGGGAAAACCGCGTCTACACCGACCCTGCCAAGGTTCACAAAATCGTCCACGACGGCAAATATTTCAAATTGACCGGCTATCACGGCACAGAGCCGTCAGTACAGCGTACCCCGGTCTTATTTCAGGCTGGTAGCTCCGCCCGCGGACGAGCCTTTGCGGCCCGGCACGCCGAGGGTGTTTTCCTTAAAGCACCGACAACACAGGTGCTGCGCGATCAAGTCAAGGATATCCGCAATATTGCCCAATCGTACGGCAGAGATCCAAGCTTCATTAAAGTGTTTACCGGACTCTCAGCGATCGTCGGCCGTACGGAGGAAGAAGCGCAGCGCAAATATAAGGAATACGAGCATTACAAAAGCAAGGAAGCGACTCTGCTCAGCTACCAGAGCGTAACGGGGATCGATTTGACGCAGTTGGACCCGCAGTCATTTTTTGAAAATATCCACACCGAGCAGGGACAAACCCATACCGATCGCTTTACCAAGCACAGCCAAAGCCGCAAAACGGTTCAGGATGTGATCGACGATTTTTCTACCAAAGGATTTCGCGGGCTGACGGTCATCGGCACACCGGATAAAATAGCCGACCAAATCGAGCGTTGGGTGGAAGAAACCGATGTTGACGGGTTCAATCTGGAGCCTTATATACTGCCTGACTCTTATCTCGACTTCGTCGATTTAGTTGTGCCTATTTTGCAGGAAAGAGGAATTTTCAAAAAGGATTACGCACCGGGCACGTTCCGTGAGCGTTTGTTTGGCCAGGGCGTAGCCAAGCTGCCTCATCATCATCCAGGCGCGGTCTATCGTGACGCCAGCCGCTTGAGCTAACGCTGTCGGGTCGATAAAATCAATGAATGTACCCGGAGGGAAGTCACATGTTCAGCTTTGATGATCACGCCAGCCGTGTCGAACAATTCGAATATACGAACGAGCAGTACGATCTCGTTCAGCGAATACGCAGAATCGGGCGCACACAGATTGGACCCGCAGCACGACAAACCGATCGCGACGGAACTTTTCCGACTGTTGGTATCAACGCACTTAGGCAAGCTGGTTTAACAGGCTTGTGTGTACCCAAATCCTCAGGCGGTTCAGGGGCAGGCGTATACGGTGACACCTTGATGCTCGCGCTCGCATTAATGGAAATCGCTTCCTGGTGCTCATCGACCTCGCAGGTGTTTACACTTCATCATACGGGTGTGCAGCTCGTTCATGCCATGGGCAATGAGGCGCAGCAGAGATACTTTTTCCAGGAGGCGTTGGATGGCCATTTGTTTGCCAGCTTCGGCAGTGAGGCAGGACCGAACCGCTTTCAGCTTGACAGCACGCTTCGACAAGCCGAAGGCAGCAGTGGCTATCGACTCACCGGCAGCAAGCAGTTCGCCACCTCGTCTACCGGCTCCAAATGGGCATTTTGGCGCTCGGTGTCCGGGGATGTGGAAGGCACCCAGGATGACCGTTATGTGATGCCCATTGTTCGGTTGTCCGCTCCCGGCGTTACGATCACCGATGATTGGAACGGGATCGGACAACGAGGTACCGGCAGCGGTCATGTGACGGCAGACAACGTATGGATTCCGAACGAGCATTTATTCGGGAAGCCCGGCAGCTACCAGGAATGCGCCGATTATTTCGCGGCCCAGTTCCAGATCAACTTCGCAGCCCAGTTCGTCGGCATGGCTCAGGGCGCTTATCGTGACGCGCTGAATTACGTTAAAGAACGCGCTCGTCCTTGGGGCGGGCATGCGCATGCTTCTGAAGATCCTTATATTCAGCTGCGCGTAGCCGATATGGCGACCAAGCTCGCCTCTGCACAGCAATCGGTCATTCGCGCCGCTCGGTTGCTGCAGGCATATATGACGTATCCCGACCTGCGCAGCAGCATTCATATTGCCGCTTCCCATGCCAAGATTACAGCAACCGAGGTCTCGCTAGATGTAACGAATTCTATTTTTCAGGTTATGGGAGCTTCCTCGGCAACGCAAAAGTATGGTTTTGATCTTTATTACCGCAACGCCAGAACGCTAACCCTGCATGATCCGGTCGATCGCAGACGGGAAGCTGTAGGCAAATACGAGCTGGGCTTGGCAGAGCCGGTCCCCCTTCCAGGCAAAAATCGCTAATATACAAAAAAGTTACCCTCATTCTTCGGAATTGAGGGTAACTGGCATTTACTTTATTTATCGGGAAAAGTAACTAGGTGCTTGTGTGACCTTCAGTTTTACGGCTGGTGATAAGCAGTTGTACTCCGATCATCGCAACAATAATTACAAGCATGGCGAGAAGGGCGGCCATATAGCTTCCACTGCTGTCATAAATCACTCCAATTAATAATGGACCCATCGCACCTATAATGTACCCGCCACACTGAGACATCGCCGACCATGCCCCAGCTTCCTCCGGGGTATCCGTCTCGACAATCGGCAGCATAAGGGCTAATGGAAATAATCCTCCTGCTCCAATTCCGAGGAATATTACAGCTGGCAGCATTGGCAGATGGAGTACTAACATAACAATCCCTACCAGCTCAGACACACTGCAAAAGATTAGAAAAAATCTTCGTTTACCCGTTCTGGATACTAAAAAGGGAATCGTTAATGATACAGGAATTTGAATAATGGTAAAAATCGTAAGGAGCATAGCCGAGCTTGCCGGGCCGTACCCAAAGCTATGTGCAATCGGTGAAATCCATGCCGTAAGAGAATAAAATATGCTTGCCATTAATCCAAAAAATATCGTTAACAGAATAGCTCCTTTATTACGGATAGGAAGCTTGGAACGTACGAAGCTTTCTTTATTAGCTCTATTTCGAAGAAAAACCGACCACACGATTACTGCAAGAACGCCTAAAATTGCCCAGCATGACAAGGTCAACGTTAAGCTGTGATGACTTCGATTGTATATAGGAATAGAAAATGCAGAAGCCAATGCGGCCCCTACGGTCATGGATGCGGAATAAATACTTACAATACCGGGCTTTGTGGGGAAATACTTTTTAATAAATCCGGACAGCAGAGGTCCTGCCAAGCTGATCCCGATTCCGCCAACTAGAGCACTTACAACCAATATAAAGACTGAGCTAACTACGCCCCGCAAAGCGGTTGCCCCAGTAATTAGTATTAATGCAATAAAAATGGTACGTTCAAGACCTACTCGATCACGTAGCGCTGTTGCCGCAGGTGCAAAAATCCCCATGCATAACACAGGGAATGTAGTAAGCAGACTTGCTGTTAGTCCACTCATTCCCAGATCACTTTGCATAGTACCAATTAAAGGAGCAACAGATGTAATAATCGGTCTTAGATTTAAAGCTGCGATAAATATGGCTAACAATAAATAATAATTTTTCATATGCTCTGCCTCCCTCCTTCTTAGCTGTGTAACATTCATTCAAGTATATCGACTCAAATATCATTGTTCAATCCTATAATTTATATTATTATGATAGTAAAAAACTATCGATAAAAGGAGTCGTTGCATGGACTCTCGAAATATACAATACTTTATGGCCGTATTTGAGCATCTTCATTTCACAAAGGCTGCCGAAAAGCTTGGAATCTCACAGCCTACATTAAGTCAGCAAATTCGCATACTTGAAGCGGAATTAGGAACACCGCTTTTTGATCGCATCGGTAAAAAGGTTGTCGCAACTGAAGCCGGCAACCTCCTGCGGTTGTATGGAGTGAAGATGCTCCAAGCCGAACAGGATGCCAAAGATGCTATCAAAGAACTCCTGTCTGGCGAACGAGGAACCATTCGGCTAGCCGTGCTGCCCTCTGATTTGGATTTTCAGCTTGTTCCACTGTTCGTTCAATTTAAGATGAAATATCCTGACATCCAGCTGCAAGTTTTCTCTACTATACATGTACAAGAAGAAGTGCTTAACCATAAAGTCGATATCGGTATTGGAATACAAGGTCCACCTGATAAAAGATTAATACAAGTTCCGCTTAGATCAGAGCCCTATTATCTATACGCTAATTCAGCAAGCGAGCTCGCTAGCAAGAAGGAGATCACGCTGCAAGAACTGGAGCAGCATTCATTAGTTATGTATCCGAAAGGCTTTCTGGGTCGTGATTTGGTTGATAAGGTTTGCATAATTGAGGGGATTGAATTAGCTACAGTTATGGAGACCAGTTCAGCCATTTCACTGTTACAATTAGTTTCTGCTGGTGTAGGCGCTACTATACAGCCTAAAGAATTGCTTAAACAGCATCCAGAACGCACCGATATTGTAGCTATACCATTTACAGGACCAACGCCTGTACGTCATCTGGAGCTCATCTACTGTACGGATCGATTTATTAGCAGCTCTCATCGACTATTAACGGATGGGCTTATTGACTTCTTTGATGGAAAAAATAGTACATAAACTACGATCAACCACTTACGTAACAATAAAAAACCCTTCCCAAGGTGACGTGTGTCAACGACCTGGGAAGGGATGTGAGTTATGTCGCTTAATCAATCAGTCCCGATTTTTGCAGCAGCTTCTTCACCATAATGGCTACTTCTCCTCGGGTGACGTTGCTCTTAGGCGCAAGTTCAGAGGCAGTCCGGCCTTGCACTATTGCGGTCTTCAAGCATGCCGCGATGCTCTCCCGAGCATACTCCGCCGCTACGTTGCCATCCGCATAATTCGCAAACAGGGCCAGTGTCTGTTCACTAGTCATTGCAGGTGTCAGTCCGGTCAGCTTCATCCCCCGGGCAATGATGGTCATTGCCTGTTCCCGGGTAATCTTGGCCAGCGGCGCGAAGTTTGTTGAGCTATAGCCGTCGATTAATCCGTATTCCTGCGCTGTTCCGATATACCCGGCATACCATTCCGATTGCGCCACATCGGTAAAATCGGTCTTACTGCTTCCCGGGGCCAATCCCAGAGCGCGCACCATGATGGCGGCAAATTCGGCCCTGGTGATGTCCCGGTCCGGTTGGAACGTTTCCTCTGTCACGCCATTGATGACCATCCGTGAACCCATATCGTTAACGGCCTCTCCGGACCAGTGATTCACTGCGTCGGAAAACTTCAGCGAATGCCGTACCGCAGTGTAAAGGCTGTTGGTCATGCTGTTGATGGCTGCGTAGTTACGGCCCTCTTTCACCATCATACGGGTAGGCACAGGATAGGACGAACCGTCCGAATTCACCACTACGCCGGTCGTGATTTGGCTCGGGCTCACGCCGTCCGGAATGGCGATGGCACGCTCCACATAACTGTTAAAACGATGAATAACGACGTTCTTGCCGTTATAGGAGACTGTCACCGTGAACTCGACGGGAGCAACCATGACAGTAAACCCTGCTTCTCTTCCTGAATCCGCCACAAGACTTGCTGCCGCTGCATCTGCTTTGGCAATTTCCACCTGTACGGTTAGCTCGCCCAAGTCCGCGCCGGCTCCCAATTGAGCCGCTGCTTCCTTGACGGGCAAATCGCCAGCTTTGAACTTGTACGAGGCTGACGGAGTGATGAATTCCAGCGCCGCAGACTCGTCCTCCAACTTCTTCAGCATATCTCCGGTCAGCTTGCCGACGATGACGTCCGAATCAACTGTAATCGGAATCGTGATGACGACGCCAGCCTCTTCGATCTGCAGCTTCTGCTCAAGCCAGGCTTGATCGATTGTAATCGTGCTCACCGTTCGGTTGCCTACCTTCACTGTGTCGATAGTACCAATTTTCTCCTCTTTACCGTTTATGGTAATTGTGTATTCATTTGGTTTCGACCCGGTTGTTGGAGTTGGCGCAGCGCCATTTTTTTTGCTTCCTCCGTTGCTCCCGTTGTTCCCGGATCCGCCGGCTTGGATGACAACCAAGCTTACATTGGCTGTTGCAGTGCCATACGTGCTATAGGTGCCATAGGTGCCGTAGGTGACGGTAATCACAGACGTGTGCGTGCCTATTCCCAATCCCGGCGCAGGCTGTAGCATCCAGCTGGTGATGCTGCCTCCCGCTGTTACGGTACTGCCACTGCCTCCAACGGTGAATTTACTTGTGTCGCTGGAGTAAACAGCGGTGATCACCGCGTCGCCCGTTCCGCTGTTGACGATGGTCAGTGCTCCAGCTTCCGGCTGCGCATACCCGACTCTGACTTCACTGAAGGTTGGCGCGGCTACGTGTAACACAGAATTCGCAACCGGAGCAGGCGTCCACTTCGCATACAATGTTATATCGCCGATTCCGCTTATCGTATCCGCAGCAAAGTTCCACGCATTGATGCTGTCCGCTTCCTTGTACCATCCGCCAAACGTATAGCCCGGCCGCGTCGGTGTTGTAGGTGCAGTGATCGTTTCTCCAGTCTTTGCTTGAATCGATGCTACCCCGCCGCCCCCCTGACTGTCAAAGGTTACTGTGTAGGTATTCGGCGTCCACTTCGCGTACAACGTCAAATCCCGGCTCGACTTATCCGAAGTAAAGTTCCACTCCGTCTTGTATGCCGCTTCCTTGTACCATCCACTTAAGGTATATCCCTGCCGTGTCGGTGCTGTCGGTGCTGTAACCTTGTCCCCCACAATGATACGGCTGATCGGTGCTACATCGCCGCCTCCTTGACTGTCGAAAGTTAACGTATAGGTATCCGGCGGCGTCACCTTCCGGATGCGGTTATTATTCGTATCGGCTATATAGAGATTGCCACTGCTGTCCAACACCAACCCGCCAGGTTTATTGAAAAAAGAGAGCGCGGCAGAGCCGTTGTTTCCAACGGAATAATCCCCCATATACCCAGTACCCGCGCCCGCTACATGGTCGATCTGCCCCGCCGTATTTACTATCCGGATTTGATGATTATACTTATCGGCTATATACACATTGCCGCTGCTGTCCACCGCTACATCACTAGGACCCTTTAAATCCGCAGACTTCGCATCCATTTTCTTCCCATTCCAATTGTATCCGCTGGTTCCGGTGCCTGCGATCGTAGTAATCTTGCCGCTCGCATCGACCTTCCGAATGCGGTTATTATCCGAGTCAGCTATATACACATTGCCGCTGCCGTCCACCGCCACTCCTCTTGGAAAGGTCAACCTCGCAGACGTCGCTGGCCCGTTGTCTCCGCTATATCCCGGATACCCGGAGCCCGCTATCGTGCTGATCTGCCCGCTGGCGTCTACTTTCCGGATACTGTGATTATATGAATCGGCTATATACACATTACCGCTGCCATACACCGCTATTCCAACCGGTAAGCTCAGCTGGGCAGAAGTTGCCCCGCCGTTGTCACCGCCATATCCCGGTGTGCCGTTACCCGCTATCGAGTCGATCCTCCCGCTTGGATCAACTTTCCGAATGCGGTTATTTTCCGTATCGGCTATGTATACATTGCCGCTGCTGTCTACCGCTATTCCGCCCGGACTATCCAACTGGGCGGATACCGCCGCACCGTTGTCTCCGCTGTATCCCGCCGCACCGGTTCCCGCTATAGTGGTAATCGTTCCGCTTGGATCAACTTTCCGGATGCGATGATTATTCGTATCGGCTATGTAGATATTGCCGCTGCCGTCTATCGCCGCTTTACCGGGATAATTCAATTGGGCAGAAGCAGCTGCACCATTGTCCCCGCTGAATCCGTTGTCGCCTGTGCCCGCTATCACACCACCGATTTTATACTCCGAAGGTCTCCACTTCGCATACAGTACGATAAATCCATTAACCGTATCTGTGGCAAAGTTCCATTCATTGGTGCAAGCCGCGTCCTTACACCACCCGTCAAAAATATCTTCAAACCGTGCTCTAGGTGCTGTCGGCGCCGTGATCGTAGCTCCCGCGATTGCAAAGTCGTACGGCTCTACCGTACCGCCTCCCTGACTGTCAAAGGTCACAGCAAATGTTTCTACAGGCGGCGTCATCTTCCGGATTCGGTAATTGCCGCTATCCGCTATATACACATTGCCACTGTCATCCACCACAACTCCGTAAGGATCACTAAGCTTAGCGGACGAAGCCGGCCCGTTGTCTCCACTCAATGCCTTATCGCCGGTGCCTGCGATCGTGTCAATCTTCCCGCTCGCATCTATCATCCGAATGCGGTTGTTGCCACTATCGGCTATATACACATTACCGCTTGCGTCAGCCGCCACTCCAATGGGTGCTTTCAGCTTGGCTAACGTCGCCAGCCCCTTATCTCCGCTGTATCCACCAGTGAGTCCGCCAGTGCCCGCTATCGTGCTGATCTGCCCGCTCTTATTCACCTTACGGATGCTATGATTACCCAGATCAGCTATATACACATTGCCGCTGCTGTCCAACGCCACTCCATAAGGAAGTCTCAACTCGGCAGATGTCGCCGGTCCGTTGTCCCCGCTATATCCAAATTGGGAGCTCCCCGCTATTGTCGTAATCTTCCCACTCGTATCAATCTTCCGAATACGGTTGTTAAGCGTATCGGCTATATACACATTGCCGCTGCTGTCTGCCGCCACTCCGTGGGGCTGATTCAGTTGGGCAGTCGTTCCCGCAACATTGTCCTTATTGTATCCTCCCGTACCGGTACCCGCGATCGTGCTGATCTTTCCACTAGCATCCACTTTACGGATGCGGTGGTTATCACGATCAGCTATATAGACATTGCCACTGCTGTCTACAGCCACTCCTTTAGGATAATTCAATTGGGCCGATGTCGCGGCACCACCATCCCCACTGTACCCACTTACTCCGGTACCGGCTATCGTGCTGATCTGCCCGCTTGCATCAATCTTCCGGACGCGGTGATCCCCAGTATCCACGATATAGAAATTGCCGCTGCTATCTAACGCCATTCCAAACGGGCTTCTGAGCTTGGCGGACACTGCCGCACCACCATCCCCACTGTATCCAAACTCGGTGCCTGCGAACGTGTCGATTTTTCTCATAATGACACTCGTCCTCACCGTCCACTTCGCATACAAAGTGATGTCCCCTGTCACCTTATCCGCGGCAAAATCCCACGCATTCGTGAAAGTCGCCTCCTTGTACCACCCGCCAAAAATATAGCCTGTCCTTGTCGGCTCTGTCGGCGCTGTGATTGCCGTTCCCGTTCTTAAATTGTTGATTGGCATTACTGTGCCGCTTCCCTGACTGTCAAAAGTCACCGTGTAGATGGACACTATGGATGGCGTCAGCTTCCGAATACGGTGATTATCACGATCAGCAACATAAACATTGCCACTGCTATCCACCGTCAGTCCGCCAGGGTACTTCAGCTGGGCAGACGTCGCCTCACCGTTATCACCGCTGTATCCGGCAGTGCCGTTGCCCGCAATCGTATCGATCTGCCCGCTTGGATCTATCTTCCGGATACTATGATTAGATCTGTCAGTTATATAGACACTACCGCTGCTGTCCAACGCTACTCCTCTGGGCATGTTCAACTCGGCAGACGTCGCCACCCCCTTGTCACCGCTGTATCCGGCAGTGTTGGTACCCGCTATCGTGGTGATCTTCCCGCTCGCATCTACCTTTCGGATGCGGTGATTATTCATATCGGCTATATAGACATTGCCGCCGCTGTCCACTGCCACTCCGACGGGACCATTCAACTGAGCAGACGTCGCCGCGCCGTTATCCCCGCTGTATCCTGCGGTTCCGACACCCGCTATCGTGCTGATCTTGCCGCTCGTATTGATCTTCCGGATTCGGTGATTGCCATAATCAGCTATGTAGACATTGCCGCTGCCGTCCACTGCTATTCCGCTTGGATCTTTCAACAGTGCAGACGTCGCCGTAGCGTTATCTCCACCGTATCCGGCAGTACCGGTACCCGCTATCGTGGTGATCTTCCCGCTCGCATCTACCTTTCGGATGCGGTGATTGCCACTATCGGCTATATAGACATTGCCGCTGCCGTCTGTCGCAATTCCACCAGGATTTCTGAAACTGGCAGACGTCGCCGCACCGTTGTCCCCACTGTATCCTGCAACTCCGTTGCCCGCGAGCAAGGTGATCTGTCCGCTTGCGTCAATCTGTCGGATGCGGTGATTCTCCGTGTCGGCTATATAGAAATTGCCGCTGCCATACACCGCTACTCCAACCGGATTCTTGAGCAAGGCAGCCGCTGCCGGACCGTTGTCACCACTGTATCCGCCAGTGCCGGTGCCTGCTATCGTATCGATTGTATAGATAGTTTTTTGCGCAGCCGCCCTCGCCGTCCCGTCGAAACCAGGCATCATACCGATAAATAGAACGACAATTAATAACAAAGCTATACTTCTCTTATATATCCTATTCATTTACTGCTGCCTCCCGAAAATTTATCTATTTTCCTTTCGTCAACCTTGCCGGTCAGGATTCTCCTGTAGGCACACTGTGAATTACGTTTGTCATCTCTTGTCTAATTCTTTTCCAGTTCCAACTTACGAATCTCAACACATTCTTCAACTCCTTCTTGATTTATTGGCTATTCCCAAGCTTCATCCTATACTGCAACCTTGCAACCGGTAACGGATGCATCCTCCTGCACGGAAGCCAACTAGACTACCCATTCCTCAGCTTGATTAGGGGTCACTATCAACTGTTTATTATAAAGAAGCTGTCTCCCAAAATTCTCACAAATGTCGAATTCGGTCGAAAAAGAAGGCGCGGTCCATAGCCAGGTATCCCATGTAGCACTTATTATTATTTGGACAAAAATAAGGGGCAATCTGATCCGATGCGGAACGAATTAAAGCAAAACAAAAAGGCCTGAGCCCGGAAAATTCCGGAATCAGACCTTTTAGTTGCCTAATGTAATAAAGCGTTTACCTTTGTAGAATCACTTCACTATTAGAGAAGGGCGCTTTCGTTTTAATATCATGTAGGGTGCGGATAGCAGGACGGAAAAGGATGAATATCCTGAACCTGTGCAAAAGTATAGTGCATGGTTGCAAATTGGGAGTGGTACATATATTGAAGTACAAATATTTGGCCATTATGCATTCCGCATAAAATGCCGGAAACCCCTTGGCCGGTCGCCAAGGAAACACCTACCGGCCGGCCAATCAAAGACATGGCTTTCTGCTGCCAGGGCACTGGTGATCCCTCCTCGAATCAGCATATGAGAAATCCGCCCTGAGTGTTACCGGTGTCTTGTGAATATAAAGTCTTAAATGTCAATTCGAACTATCCTGCCCATTCATGCTCCCGACTCCGTGACGCGCTAGCACTTCCTTTACGTCTTCGCTGCCCGACGCTTGGTTGGGCAAGGGAGCGCCGGCTTGAATGAGTTGCTCCGCCACTGCCGAATAATCCCCAGCCAGATCTCGAAAGTGAACGGATCCCCACATGCAGCTGTCCAATGCGTTGCCACCGTAACCGTGGGTTAGATGAGCGGATGCGCCGTACGTAAGCAGCAACTGTACCACTTCATCGTTTCCTCGCATAGCCGCGTTATGAAGCGCCGTAAAATCCTTGTCATCGCGGCGGGAATCGGCAGGGAACCCGGCTTCGAGCATCGTACGAACAGCTTGAACCTCATTGTTCCATGCGGCATCGGCAATTAAGCTTAGATCCTCGGGCGAGAGCGACTGTATCAGATTTGAATCCTGCTCAAGCAGAGTTTGCACAGCCGCCGGATCGGCCTGCATGCAGGCAAGTAGCAGACGCTGATTTGAAGGACTATGCTTCGAGATCAGATCCACAATCTCGGGATGATTGCTGCGCGCCGCAAGATAGAACGGTCGCGTATTTGCGCCTATTTTGTACGTGTAGATATGTCCCCCGTTCGAATCGCCGGACGTGAAACTACCCCGTCCGACTTGAGCTTGAAGGCACTCGGGGTCAGCATGAATGAAAGAGCGGACCAGCTCCGGATCTCCGATATTGATCGCTATAAAAATATCCGCTGCCGAGCCACGCTCAATGAGAAACCTGCATTTTGCCGTGTTATCGATCGCCCATTGAGCTGGTGTGCTGCCATGATCGATATCGCGCCTATCGATATCGGCGCCGTGAGCGAGCAGAAAATCAATGATTTCAGGTTCAGTTGCAAAATGAAGCGGAACCTGCCCATCGGGTCCGCGCTGATTGACAGCGGCGGGATTCATCTCGACCATTTCTTTCACAGTATCCAACATGCCCAGCGCTGCGGCCGCGTGTATATCAACGGGAGCTCCTCGTTCAATCAAATATCTGGAAAGCTCATGATGGTCATGATGCAAAACCCCGAATCCTCCAGCCCACCAGCTGCTTTTTGCATGCAAATCAGCGCCGTACGCAAGCAATATGTCCACGGCTTCGCGGTTCCCGTTTGCCGCTGCGGCGACGATCGCTGGCGTATCGAAGGCAAACCACGGCTCGTTAATTTGTTTGACGAGAAAGGGATGCTCGTTTAGGCATCGACTCGTCGCGACCGTATCATTGCTCATGACCGCCTGTTTGAACTGTTCAACGACCATCTGCTCGTTCATGTCTTTAGCCTCCAATCAACTTTCGTATAGGCTCCCCTGCACCGCCTATCTATATGATCTTAAGTAGGTCTTGTGGTTTAACAAACTTATATGTTGCAGGGATATGCTCATGATTCTTGCATCCCCATAAAGCTAAACCAAAATCAATGCCAGCATCGCGAGCACATTCATAATCATAAATGGTGTCTCCAATATAAATTGAAGCCTCGTGATTAGCGTTTGAAATCTCTAAAAATTTTAGTAATGGATCTGGATTAGGCTTATGTTTTGCAGTATCATCTGCACAAACAACATGTGGTAAATATTTCATCAGATCAAATGGGACAAAATCGTTTTGTAGTTCAATCTTTGTTTTTGAAGTCACAATCCCTTGTTGTATACCTATATTACCTAGCGAGTTCATTAAATCAATAATACCATCGAATATAGTAACTGTATGAAAGAAGTCCTTCATGAAATAATTCCATCTCTCATTTGCTTCATCAATATCAGTAATTCCGAGTTGTGGTAATGCAATAGCACCTGGGATTCCTAGAACAAATTTGAGTTCTGATTGGTCAATATCTTTGTTATAATCTATGCTTAACAATTTCTGAAGCGAAGCTAAGACCGCTTTTTCAGTGTCAATCAAAGTACCATCAACATCAAATATTACAGTGTTATATTCAGGCATTACCAACACTCCTCTTCATTTACTTTTAGAAACCAAAACTGATCTATTCTTTGTTCACGACTTTAATCTCTATGCCATTTTTCGAAATAACTTTATTAAGATTATCTGGTAGCGTTTTGTCCGTAATTATTGTATGAATTGAATTATATGGCAGCCCTTTATATTTATGATGTTTATTAAACTTCGTGTAATCAGCTAATAAAATGACGTGATTCGCATTCTTTATTAACTCTCGCTTAAAGTAAATATCTTCTTCAAAACCATAATAAATGCCATCTTCTGTAATTCCAGCAGTTCCAATGAACACTTTATTAAAGTTAAAGTCACTTAACTTTTCAATAGCAGAGTAGCCAGAAACATGTCGTGATGATTTGTTCACTATACCGCCTAAAATATGAATGGTTGCTTTATCTGATTGGACTAGTTCGTACACACAATCAATCGAATTAGTAACAACTGTAACTTCTTTTGATTCCAAATATTGAGGTATAAAGTTTACCGTCGTAGAAATGTCCAAATATACCAAATCCGAGTCATTTATCATATTTGCAGCAGCTTGACCAAGTAAATTTTTTGAAAATGGCTCGATTTGAAGTCGTTCCTGATAATCCTCAATTTGCTTATGAAAAGAGGGTATTGCAATTCCACCGTATGTCCTGGTTACTAAATTTTGATTAGTCAGATTTACAATATCTCGTCTGGCTGTATCCCGAGAAACGTTGAACTTCTCACATATTTGTTTAATATTAATCGTTTTATGCAGTTCTAAATAATTTAAGATACTTATTAATCGTTCCTCTTGATTCATAAATTCCCTCCTTAACATAAATATAAGTTAGTCTAAGCGATAACTCAACAATTATCACTTAAACTAACTTAATTTGTGATGACTTTTTTATTCTTATAACAATATTGGTGGGAATTTAATTTCTGATGGATGAATTGCTCTCTTGCAGCGTCTCCATCATGGTATAAAAATATTTACTGTCGCCAGTATTGAAGTAGTTATACCACGCTTCTAACGTTTCATTTTTAAATAGATCCAGCAGCGCAATAACCTCACGCGCTAATAGAAGTCCGCCGGCAGCACCGGTTGTGATAAGATTGCCGTCTGCAACGATCTTCTCGTCTTTATAACAGGCAGCGCCTTTGTATGTGGGGCAGAACAGAGTCAAATACTCCAGACTGTTGCTCGTGTGTTGACGATCATCCAATAAACCGGAATTGGCAAGTGCGGTGGTCGCTCCGCATATTGCTGCAACATTGCCGCCGACGTCCAGCAGTTGTTTTGCCTTTTCGACAACTGGCGCATGTTCGGGATCATTCCAATTGTCTGCCCCCGGCAAGAGCAATATCGCGGATGTTTCATGCGTGATCTCATCTACCGTCA
Organism: Paenibacillus sp. FSL H7-0331; assembly: GCF_001956045.1. The sequence continues at coordinate 189,051 of NZ_MRTH01000015.1, forward strand.
GATCCGGTAGGATCGTCATGCCGCCCTTTGTCGTGATCGGACGTTTGGAAGCCCCAACCATTTTGACAGGAATACGGCTCCCTCGACTCTTGAAATATTGACCCGAGTTGAGCTCTGCAATTACAAAGCCAAGCTCCCAATCCGCCATCGTATCTAGCACATAAGCATAAGCGTATTTCATGTGCTCCTCCTTGATTATCTATATTTTCTTCACTTGAAAGGATCGTTCGTTTCCATATGCCGTCGACTTGACCGTTGATTAGTACCGCTCTCCTTTCCTACAGCTAATGGTAAACGTATAATGTTGACAACAGTATGTCAGTAATATAATAATGAGCAATAATACGAAATGGACTAACGGGCGGGGATACACATGAAATTGGAGCAATTGATCTCCATAATCTACAAGCTGTTGAATCACGAAGTTTTGTCTGCCTCCGTGCTGGCTGAAGAGTTTCAAGTTTCCCAAAGAACCATCTATCGGGATATCGATCTTCACCTCCGAGAAGTCAATTGTCTGTCCCTGCTTATTCTTAATAACAATAAACAGCCGTGCTTTGGAAAGCTTCGAAAGTAACCGTCCCAAACAATACATAAAGCCACCTCTAAATCCATAATGATCCTGGGATTGGAGGCGGCTTTTTATACTTTAATACGTTGTTTGATTAGGGCTAGAAAAAGCTTAAAACATTGGCCTGGTACCACTCGAACATGCGCCGATCTTTCTCTTTACTCAATCAAAGCATATAGAAGGTTCCTATGTCTCGACAATCTCGGGAATTGCTTCTCTACCCGTAACTCTTTGTTTTAGAAGTTTTCTCGGCAAATTTATTGAAATAATTGAGGGTACAAAGAAGAAATTTCTCCAGATAGTCCCTCTTTCACTTTTTTACTTACATCATCAGCAATAATTTCATATAGATCTAACTCAACTCCATCTATTGCGATTTTCGCAATATCCCTTGGATCTGCCTTCGGTGCTTTGACGTTGGCTGTCATGTCCGTATCCATGAAAGCAACGTGAAGTCCCGCAACTCTAATATTATTTGAGGCTAAACTTAAACGTAATGCATTCGTCATTCCCCACTCGGCTGATTTAGCAGCAGAATAAGCTCCTTCATTGCCAATACTGAACCAAGATAATACAGATAAAATGTTTAGTATCGTCCCCCCTCCATTTTTTTCAATTATCGGTGCGAAGGCACGAATCATAGATAATGTGCCAAAAACATGCGTGTTGAATTCCAAGTTAATATCGTCAAACTTACCCGTCAAAAGGTCAGCTCCTGTTGATGTACCGGCATTATTGATCAGAAGGGTTACATCGCCAGCGGCGGCTGCAGCAGCGGCCACAGATTCGGGATCTGTAATATCGAGTTGAAGCGGCATAGCACCTGGCAAATCAATTGAAGCTGGATTCCTCGCTCCAGCATATACTTTAGCTCCTCTTTTAAGAAGCTCCTGGGCCAAATTCTTGCCAAGACCTCGGTTAGAACCACTGATAATTGCAACTTGTTTAGAAATATCCATGTCACTACTCCTTTTTTGTTTGTTCTTTAGTGTACTCAATTATTGCTTTTTATCGTCACCAGCTTATTCAATCTTGTCTCGATCCTTTTGAGAACTATCGTTCTCAAAAAGTTAAAAAAAAATTAAGTTAATTTAAAACGAAAAAATCCAGTACTAACAGCATTCTTCCCTTCTAGTAATTTTGTCATGAGTTGATACTCCCTCGAATTGAATTTTGAATGATGCTAGATCCCCCTGCTACAGCGAATGATTACAATGGCAATGTTATCCCAGCTGAATCAACATGTGTATATGCACAGTTTGAAGTAAATAAATCATCGGGAGACGTTTCACAGTGCTCCCGTGATCCTCAACAAGTCGTTTCGAAGAGCGCGTGCGTGCTCATAACCAATTTCAGTTTCATATTCATGTTGCGCTGCTTCCCATAAAGGCATTGCTTCTTCGATTTTGAGGCATCCGCTTGGCGACAGAGAGAGCAAGTGCCGACGCGGCTCGTTGAGATGACGAGTGGTCAATACATAACCTTGAATTTGCAAAGGCTTCAGGGCGCGCACTAAAGTTGTGCGATCCATCAGCAGCATCTCGGCCAGCTCATTCATTGTCAGTTCCTGATGGCGCTCAATGAAGTTTAGTATCGCTAATTGAGTCGAAGTTATTCCAGACGGTTCAAGATGACGTTCATACAGTTTTGTTACGTACCGGGTCATTTGCCGCGCGACTAAACAGTGACAGGATAAAGGTCCAAGATCATTCATGTATTCAATATATATGTGTATATGCACAAAAGCAAGCTTTTTTTATGACACACAATTTTTTGCTCTAATAATAAGCTCCCTTCATAGTTTATTTACATTTTCCTGAAAAATAAATAAAGTTGTTTAATGGAGGTGATGCGGATTTAATGGATTATTCATTTTGTTGAAATAAAGTTACTTAATGAACGATTAAAAATTTACATTTGTAACAAGCTTCGTACTTTTTCCATTAATAGAAAAACTGTTTGGTTATCTGTCATCCAAACAATTTGTATGGTTCCATCGGTTATTTGTCACCTGATCGATTTGAAGATATTTATTTCACGTAAAAAACTACGTTTCCCGTCCCTTCGAACGTCACTTCATACATCCCTTTTTGCAATAGGGAAATTGGACGCCCTGAGTGTAAGGTTTCTAACATCAAAAAAAGAGAGCTTCTAAAGCTCTCTATAGGCTGGCTGCATCATCCCTTGAGTGGGCTGATCCTTGGTACTCATAATATTGCGACTGAACCGGCGCATGTATTTGTGCTTCCACTGGCACTGGCGGCTGCTGATATGGCTCATCCACATACATGATTCTGCGCTGAATTTGCATGAGCCCATTCACAACGCGAAGCGCGATCCAGAAAAGTACAAGGCCAACGCCTACGTACAGCATATATTGCTGATTGTAGGTCCAATCTATATGAAAATAACTGAACAAGCTATTCTCTAAAATATCAAGCTGCATTTCATTCATCAAAATGATATGCACGACTGGAAGAGCAATAAGTCCTAGTCCTAGTGAAATCACCGTTACCATAATAACAAAAAAGACAATGCCTGTTACAAATTTTAGTAATACGAGCAGCAGATTTCGAATGAATAGTCCACTGTCAAAACCTCTCACCATTCGCATCAACCAGTTCTGCCCAGCCTCAGACTGTTGATTGTAGGTATACGAAACAGGAGGAGTCGGTAAACCTAAAATTTGTCTAATCATGCTTTGTTCAAAATTCACAATCCCATTCAACAGCTTAGCTACTCCAAAAAACAGCGGTATTCCGATAAATATTGGAGTTAAACCGATTGATAGTGCAAGTCCCGTTATCGCTACTGTAAAATAGATAATCCCTAACGGGAGAGACAGCAATAAATAGAGGATCGTTGCATAGGTTTTTGGATTAAAAAGCACCCAACTCACTTTACCTGTTGGCGCTTTTGCAGTCGCTTCTATTGTTTTCATATTCAAACACTTCCTTTGGCTTCATAAGTCACGCTCTAAGTTATAAATCCATTATATCCGTCTTATTTGCCTGACATAACCGTCTTAGGGAGGGTCTGAACCTAGGCTTTAGACTAGGACTGCTCCTGTTCAGATAAAATGTGTAAAAAAAGAACCTCCTCTTTAGGAAGTTCTTGGCATAGGACCTAATTGTCAACTCTATCTATTCCTGAACGCTAGTAACTTTACCTGAGACATCGAAATAAACGAAATCGTACTTAAATTCCCTATTTCCTTTGTAAATCCACTGCTCGATATAGCTTTACATTTTCATGACGAATAGCTGATTTAATACTTTCAGACCAATTATAATCACCTAAAGGATCGCTCGTCAAAAAGGTATCTTCAATTGATTTCATTGAAGCAAAAGTGACTGTATACTCTTTATCATTATTAACTAAGGTAACAGTTGACCCATTATAACTTATTATAGTTTGTTCATTAAATTTTTCTTCCATCAAAGCATTACCAATCGGTCTATACTTATTCCATAATGTTGGATTACTCTTCCAAAACGCCTCTGCATCAGCATCTATATAAGTTGAACTAAAATTGTTCAGGAAGTTGGTTGGTTTCCAAGCGAAGACATAGACGATCAATAATCGTC
>NZ_MRTH01000160.1 GCF_001956045.1 Paenibacillus sp. FSL H7-0331
TAGTTCAACTGATGCTAAATAAGGCTCGAGTAACCGATCAATTTCTGACTCTACTTTCTCCAGTTGTTTTTCAACATAGGATAAGTGATCCAAATGCAACCCCAACATCATACGATGGTGTTTTCTCATTCGCCCATCTAATGCCTCAAGTAGCTCAGGAACTTTGTTTTTAAGGGAAGTTTTCACCTTTTCTTTTACTTCATCAGCGTTTAAGACTTCGCCATTGATGACTGATTCCAGTAAAGCACGACCTGATACACCAAAAATATCGCTGATGTAAGTTGTAAGCTTTAAATTAGCATCCTGCAAAATTTTGTGAATTCGATTTTTCTCAGCTGTCGCGTCTCGAAGCAGCTTTCGTCGGTAACGCGTCAAATCCCGCATATTCCGAATTTCTGATGGAGGCACAAAGCTGGGAGTAATGAGTCCAGAACGAAGCAGCTGTGCAATCCAGGCTGCATCGGCGACATCCGTTTTACGCCCGGGTACGTTTTTGATTCGTCGAGCATTCGCTAGAATAAGCGTAAATTGCTCCTCTAAAATGTTCCAAACTGGTTTCCAATACACACCCGTGCTCTCCATGGCAACGTGCGTACACTCCCAGTTATTCAACCAATCGTAGAGGGCCAGCAATCCCTTGGTCGTCGTGGAAAAGGTGCGAATTTCTTGCTTAGGTTTGCGATCTAATTCCCCATACAGAACACAGGCGACTACTGTTTCTTGG
>NZ_MRTH01000161.1 GCF_001956045.1 Paenibacillus sp. FSL H7-0331
TCGTAGATTCGCTCCTGTCTGATGTTTTCATTCTACTAGCCCCTATTTTTTCTGTCCAATTTACTGTAGCCGATCCAGGGCGCTTCATATTGATTCTGATCAGTATTTACTTACCGAACTTCAGGAAGATGTAAATTTAGGATATAGAACACAAAAAGATATTGAGTGTATTAAGAAAAAAGCATATAGGATTGACCCAATAAATTTGAGTGGTACATTCGATACAGTTTTTAATGTGAAAGTCGGGCATGTTTGGGTAGGTGAGATGAAGGAGCAACTAATATGCACAGATTTAATTGTCCTTGTTGTAACTATCCCACACTGGAGGAAAGACGAGGTTGGGAGATATGTTGTTTATGTAACTGGGAAGATGATGGAAAAGATGATCCCCTCGCAGATAAAGTTTGGGGCGGTCCAAATCCGGACTATTCACTTACAGAGGCTAGGGAGAACTTCAAGAAACGCTACATCATGTATAGAGATAGACGAAGAATCCTAAAACAAACGAATAAAGAAATTCAAACAAAGAGAAATTTAATTAATGCATTTGAAAAACTTAGAACCGCAAATAATGAATCTACCCAACAAATATGGCAGGAAATCGACTCCTTCGAAAAGGAACTATATAAGTTGAACTAAAATTGTTCAGGAAGTTGGTTGGTTTCCAAGCGAAGACATAGACGATCAATAATCGTCTGGGC
>NZ_MRTH01000162.1 GCF_001956045.1 Paenibacillus sp. FSL H7-0331
GTCATTCTCAAGTCCTCCTATAAGTTTTATTTATTCCAAAGAGGCGAATACCTCTCATGAAATCAAAATGGCTCGGCGCTATTTCATTCTGGACCGTCTTGTTTTAAAATAAAAGGTACCGAATGGTATCATTTATTTTAGCATAATTCTAGTGAATGGCAAGGTCGGAATTGTGTATAATTTGTTTATAATAAATGATTAGAATACGGTTCATACGGAGGATCTCATGAAAAAAGGGGACAGAACACGGGAACATATCATTATGAAATCGGCTGAAATTTTTAACCAGAGAGGATATGCCGGTACATCGCTAAATGATATTATTGGCGACACCGGAATTAAGAAAGGGGGCATCTATCGACATTTTGCCAGTAAAGACGAGATTGCGCTTGAAGCCTACAATTATGCTGCCAGTTTGGTCACCAGAAAATTTTCTGAGGCGGTCGATCAAGAGCAGTCTGCGTCAGGAAGGTTGATTGCTTTTTTTCGTGTCTATGAGGATGTCGTTAACGATCCACCATTTATTGGCGGATGCCCCATGCAGAATACAGCTGTAGAAAGTGACGATACTCATTCGGAGCTTTGTGGTCGAGCAAGGCAGGGGCTCCATAGCTTCTTGGATATGATGAAAAGTATTATTCGTGACGGGATTAAAGCTGGGGAGTTTAGGGGAGATCTGGATTC
>NZ_MRTH01000163.1 GCF_001956045.1 Paenibacillus sp. FSL H7-0331
CGATCATCGAGAGGCAGGTTGGGCCGCAGTCCATCTCACTTTGCTGAATGCGCACGGGGAATCGGTTCCTAAAACGCCAAGTCCTTCGTCCGCCGTACCGCTGTTGTTTCTCCTGTTCGGCTTCATCCGCAACACTTTCGGGAGCATCAACTGCGCTATCCTTCGCGGTAACGCTCGCTACCGCATTTTGTAAATAAGCAGAAGCAATACCTATTATCGTTTCCCTGACCTTCGGATACTTAAGAATCAACTTGTCGAAGTCGTTCTTGGCCAGACTAAACACGGAAACCGCTTCGTCCGCTATAACGCTGGCCTTACGAGGATCTCCGGTCAACAGCGCGAGTTCTCCGAAAAACTCCCCTGCTTTGACGATATTAAGCTTCCGGTTCCCCTCGCTTTCCTTCAGTACGGAAGCAGTACCGGTTCGAAGGATATAGAACGCATCACCCATCTCCCCTTCACTGACAATCGTTTGGCCGGGCGCATATTCCTTCATAACCATAATATCAAGCAGCGAGCGCAGCTCCTGATGATGTAGCGGGGCAAACAGCGCCGTCCGCTTCAGAAATTTGCGCATCGCATCATCGGCCAATTGTTCAAGTAAGTACACCCTCAATTCAGGGTGCGCGTCGATCATTTG
>NZ_MRTH01000164.1 GCF_001956045.1 Paenibacillus sp. FSL H7-0331
CGGGGCTATTCAGTCTAATTCGATCGTTAAACCAATGCCCATCCGGTACCTCTAAGCCGGCATTATACATGGTATTAAGTATGATAGGAGCAGCCCTGTCACCAATTGTGAAATGGACAATTGTCGTATGGCCTCCGTGATTCGTGACTACCAGCACATACGCCCCGCTATCGCTAATTGTCTGGCCCATCATGTAACCTGCTGCCGCCACACCATCCCTCGTCAAGCTGACCGTTTCTATATCAGTGTCTGGGCTGGTCGGTGTTACACTGGTATTCGTAAATTGACCGTCCGTTACCCCATTCACAACAGGCGCATTGCTCTCTATCGTGAATTGAACCGTTGTCGCATTGCCCGCTTGATCCGTAACTACCAGCACATACGTACCACTATCCTTAATCACTTGGCCTAAGGCGTAGCCTGCTACCACCACGCCGTCCTTCGTCAAGCTGACCGTTTCTATATCAGTGGCTGTGCTGGTCGGTGTTACACTTGTGTTGGAGAGTTGACCAGGCGTCACCCCGTTTATGTCGGGTGCAACCCTTTCTATAATGAATTGGAACCATCGTGAATTACCTGCAAGATCATAAACTTCTAAAAAGTAACTGCCGCTTTCGCTAATCGTCT
>NZ_MRTH01000165.1 GCF_001956045.1 Paenibacillus sp. FSL H7-0331
GCTAATGAACATTTCAGTAGGGCAATCCTTATATGTATGAGACAAAAATTCAGGCAGAATGGCTGCATCAAATTCCCATATGCCTTCTTTTTCCCCAGATATTAATGCCTCCCAAGGTCTTCCATCTGAAACTTCGTTTGTGAAAAACACTCCGCTTTCTGTAAACTCTTTTGAGAACTTTTCCATCATTGCCCATACGAGGGGTTTGTGTTCATCTTTTATCTGTCCAATTCGATTTTCAATTTCTACTGTCAAGAACAGTAAACTAACTTCTATCCAAGTGTCTTGGAGTTCTTTTATTTCCTGTGGGGTCCATCCCGTCATATATGGGCGAATATGAAGTTGGTACCCATCATTATTAAATAACTGTTCTTCCGCGTCACCACCAACCAACAGAGTGTGTAAGAGTTCCCATTCCTGATCAGTTATGAAGTATTTAGAATCAAGTCCCAGAGAGTTTAGCACTTCTGCAAATTGCTTTACAACGTCCTTGAAATTTTCGGGGTTACTTTTGATACAAGTTTGTATTTGAGAATATTCGGACATTAAACCACCTCTTGTCTGGTTACTAGTACCCCATCATTATAAGTGCTGCCCGTTAG
>NZ_MRTH01000166.1 GCF_001956045.1 Paenibacillus sp. FSL H7-0331
AAAATTTTTAAGAGGCTTCGGTGGATTCTACTTTAACAGTGAACCCCTGGGCCTCAATCTTTTTTATCCAGTATTCCACAGAAGATGTCGAAGAGGTTAGATAGTCCCAGCCTGCTTCACGGTAAGGTATTTTGTCCTTGAGCATTCGGTAGATCATTCGAAGTATGAGATGGGCTGTCGCTATTGTTGCCTTTTTCTGCCCTCGTCGTTTCTGTATTCGATAAAAGAAAGATGCGAGTCGCGTGCCCTTAGATTTACTTGCTGCCCAAGCTGCTTGGCAAAGCACTGCTTTCAGACTTTTATTCCCCTTAGCTATCTTCGAACTTTTCTTCTTTCCTGCACTCTCATTATTCCCCGGGCTTAACCCGGCCCAAGCTGCTAGTTGCGGATCGCCTCCGAAGCAAGACATATCATTCCCGATCTCTGCCAAGATGACCGCCGATGCATCTTTTTGGATTCCAGGAATCGTGTTTAATAGTTCAACTGATGCTAAATAAGGCTCGAGTAACCGATCAATTTCTGACTCTACTTTCTCCAGTTGTTTTTCAACATAGGATAAGTGATCCAAATGCA
>NZ_MRTH01000167.1 GCF_001956045.1 Paenibacillus sp. FSL H7-0331
GTTAAAAAGTATGTATAGCCCCAGTGACGTTTTATCGTCCCGAAAGGGTGCTCAACAATTTGCCCTCTTTGCTTATAAATATTACTTTGTCTATGCGTATTTTCGGTAATCTGTTCGATCACTTCTTCGTCACTAAGCCTGGTTACCGCCCTTCCGCCTTTGGCAGAAGTACAGGACTCTTTATGTCCGCAAAAATCGAAGGCTTCGCAAGTGTAACGCCTATACTCTTTGCCATCTTGTTTTCCATTCCATTGGAAAGGTAATTCATAACCCAACGGGCAAATATATCTATCGTTTATGGAATCATATTTAAAGTTCGCTTTATCAAATCCACTTGCCACTTTGTTTTGCTTTCCCTTTTGCGGCTTAATTAAGAGTTCTGTGCTTTCGTCGACAACGTCGATGATTTCAAGGTAATTATAATAGCCTGTATCGGCGACAATTGTAGTTTTTTGATCACGAAAAACCTGCTTTGTTTTATGCGCCATATTAGACAACTGCCCTTGGTCGTTGACATCATTGACCGTATCGCAGTCCACGATTAGTTTATATT
>NZ_MRTH01000168.1 GCF_001956045.1 Paenibacillus sp. FSL H7-0331
GAACAAGAGACTGTGACTAATCGTCATGGCGCAACTCCTTTACATGTTGTTTAGAGTCATCAGCGCCAGCTTGAAAACTCTCCAGCATCTGATGGTCGTTATGAGTCACCACGATAACAGGCACCTCATTTAACTTTCTTGATCTTAGAGCAAAGAGTGATTCCATCCTGATAAGGAATTGCTGCATCCAATATAACAAGACTATAGTCGAACTGTCGTGCTTTAAGAAATGATGATTTACCATCATATGCTTGATCAACCATGCAGCCTTCCTTCTCAAGATTGATTTAAGAAGCATTTGAATGCGTCTATCACGAGCAATAATGAGAATTTTGGTTCCGTATTTAAAAAATATATAATCACTTCCTTGTCCTTGCGTACCCTACATATTCATTATGCGATACGAATCGAAAAACAAGAATAACTCAATGGGGCTATATACGAGTCGTCCGATCCGTCCAAAACCGTTAATACCTACTTTTACAGTCATTCTCAAGTCCTCCTATAAGTTTTATTTATTCCAAAGAGGCGAATACCTCTCATGAAATCA
>NZ_MRTH01000169.1 GCF_001956045.1 Paenibacillus sp. FSL H7-0331
TGATTTCATGAGAGGTATTCGCCTCTTTGGAATAAATAAAACTTATAGGAGGACTTGAGAATGACTGTAAAAGTAGGTATTAACGGTTTTGGACGGATCGGACGACTCGTATATAGCCCCATTGAGTTATTCTTGTTTTTCGATTCGTATCGCATAATGAATATGTAGGGTACGCAAGGACAAGGAAGTGATTATATATTTTTTAAATACGGAACCAAAATTCTCATTATTGCTCGTGATAGACGCATTCAAATGCTTCTTAAATCAATCTTGAGAAGGAAGGCTGCATGGTTGATCAAGCATATGATGGTAAATCATCATTTCTTAAAGCACGACAGTTCGACTATAGTCTTGTTATATTGGATGCAGCAATTCCTTATCAGGATGGAATCACTCTTTGCTCTAAGATCAAGAAAGTTAAATGAGGTGCCTGTTATCGTGGTGACTCATAACGACCATCAGATGCTGGAGAGTTTTCAAGCTGGCGCTGATGACTCTAAACAACATGTAAAGGAGTTGCGCCATGACGATTAGTCACAGTCTCTTGTTC
>NZ_MRTH01000016.1 GCF_001956045.1 Paenibacillus sp. FSL H7-0331
TTTGTACACGGTGCCTTCACTGGAAGCTGGATGTGGAGCAAATATATACCTCACTTTATCAGTGAAGGGTGGAACTGGCTAAAAGTTAAGATGACCTTAAATCTGACGGAGAACGATAGTTCTATTATTCCTGCTTGTTTCACTTATATAAGTTGATCCCAGTAACAGGACAGCGCCCAACATTTGAAATAAGGTCATCCATTCGCCTATAATAAACGTTGGTTCTTTTTTTGTTTACAACTATCATATAATAGTAAATTTTAATATTTTAATCTACAATTAATAGTGGTACACTATGAGTAGGTTATATTTGATCCAGAAAAGATGTGTGATAGGTCGCGACCATGCTCGTAGCGCCTACATTTTTTCTGCAAATCTAAGGGCATAAGGACGGTAAAAATGAGTAACAGACAAACTAAAACAGACGTTATCTTAATTGGTGCTGGAATCATGAGTGCTACTTTGGGGTCGCTGCTGAAAGAATTAGTACCGGACTGGGAAATTACAGTGTTAGAGAGGCGTGAAAACGCAGGAGAGGAAAGTTCTAACGAATGGAATAATGCGGGAACGGGGCATTCTTCACTGTGTGAGCTTAACTACACCGTCGAACAACCGGACGGATCTATAGATATTAGCAAAGCTATTAAAGTTAATGAAGAGTATCAGGTTTCAAAGCAGTTTTGGTCTTATCTTGTTAACAGCAATCTGATACGTAATCCGCGGGATTTTATCGTGCCAGTGCCTCATATGAGCTTTGTACAAGGGGAACAAGATGTAACGTTCTTAAAAAATCGTTTTGAAGCACTGTCTGACAATCCCCTGTTTCAAGGGATGGAATTTTCCGATGACCCAGCAAAGCTGATGGAATGGATTCCGTTAATGATGAAAGACCGGACATCCAATAAACCTATAGCGGCTACAAGAATTGAATCTGGCACGGATGTCAACTTTGGCGCTTTAACGCGTACATTGTTTGACCACTTGAAAAGTAAAAATGTCGATATAAAATTCAAACATAATGTTGATGATATTACACGTACTAGCGATGGCTCGTGGGAATTGAAAGTGCGTAATGTCGATAACGGTACCGTTGAAAGCCATGCTGCAAAATTCGTCTTTATCGGCGGCGGCGGCGGAAGCCTGCATTTGCTGCAAAAATCCGGTATTCCTGAAGGAAAAGGTATTGGTGGATTTCCGGTAAGCGGACTATTTATGGTCTGTCAGAAACCGGATGTTGTAGCCAAGCATCGTGCAAAAGTATACGGTAAAGCTGCGATTGGTGCTCCGCCAATGTCGGTTCCACATCTTGACACCAGATTTATCGACAATAAAGAATCGTTATTCTTCGGACCGTTTGCCGGCTTTTCACCAAAGTTTTTGAAATTTGGTTCCATGTTTGACTTGGTAACTTCCGTAAAACCACATAATCTCGTAACGATGATGGCGGCAGGTGTAAAAAACGTTCCATTGACCACCTACCTGATCAAGGAAGTTATGTTATCGAAAGAAAAGCGCATGGAAGCATTACGGGAATTTGTTCCGAATGCCAAGAGCGAAGATTGGGATTTACTGGTAGCAGGTCAGCGTGTGCAAATTATTAAAGATACGGCTGCCGGCAAAGGAACGCTTCAATTTGGTACAGAAGTTATTAATGCCGCTGATGGCTCGATAGCTGCATTGCTCGGCGCTTCTCCGGGTGCTTCTACCGCCGTTTCCGTTATGCTTGAGATCATCAATAAATGCTTCCCACAACATATCAAAGCGTGGGAGCCGAAAATAAAAGAAATGATTCCTTCTTATGGCGTGTCACTGTTGAAAAACCCAGAGCTTATCGACGAAATTCATACTTCAACCGCGCAGACACTTGACTTAGCTGGTAAAAAACAAGCAAATCCGAATAACCAAAAAAACCGTATGTTAAAGGAAGCATAAATTAAGCGTAAGTTGCCGTATCAGCAACTTATGCTTTTTCTTTATGTGTTTTCAGTTACCTTTGTTGGCATAATAGACAGAAGTTAATTGTGATGACTGTTGGCCAATTGTTACATCTACGACTCAGAAAGGCCATTAAATCAGGTATTAACCCACTCGCGACTGTGGGGACAAAGAAAGAGATATGGAGTTTGCCCGAACTGTAAGTTGTGTGGTATTTGCGAAGTTCGCAAATACCACGTTAGAAGAAATATCGGCAATATATAATATGTGAGTAGTTCATGAAGCCAATGTTAAAATACATAGTAATTTGGTGTATACTGGATGTATCAGTATTTGGGGGTGTAGCTATGAGTATCGAAGAAAAGTTGCTACAGGATTTTTTAGCGCTACCAGAGGATAAAAAATTAGAAGTTATTGATTTTGTGGAATTTCTCAAGTCTAGAAATCAGAATAAACTTGAAGCTTTAATGGACAATATTATAGTTGAGAATCGCGATGCTCTTGAGGAGTTAGCGAAGTAATGAATACAATTACTGTAGAACAGATCGTAATATTTCATCGGAAGATCGTAAATGTAACAGGTGGATCAGATGGAATAAGGGATCGAACATTAATCGATAGTGCTTTCATGGGTTTGTCGATGGGAATAAGCGAATTGGTGTTGCCACTATGTTGTTACTGCTCAAACTTAATGACATAACAATAAATTACAGTCAAAGTGAGCTCATTGATTTGGGATTAAGAGTTGCAGAAGGATTATTGAAAGAAGAGGACATAGAAAATTGGATTTTAAAACATCAGGTCTGACAGCTTGATGTTTTATTTTTTTATTAAGACTTTTTGAAAGTAGTACAAAGAAGGCCGATACAACTTCTAACACCGTATCTACGCTGCGGCCTTTAGAAGTTGATAGCATTAAATAACACTGTTTTCCCACTGTGAAACCATGAGTGATTGTATGCTTCGACTGGATGGCCACTTTCTTGAAAATAACCTGATTTCCTCGACAACCCGGACAAGTGTATATCGCACTTGTCTTTTTTTGTCGTCAAGATGTACAGTACGCGAATCACTCCTCCGACAAATCGAGAAGAAAGTCATAATTCTACAAAAGAAAATCAAAATAGAGCAAAGTTCTAAAAGCTCATTCCCCTATAATGAACAATATGAAAAAGGCAAGGGAGGTACAGGAAAGCATGAACCAATCAGGAGGAGTTAACAGACAGCCATGAGTGAATTAAGTGAACAGAAGGCAAAACCGACTATTTACCCTGTCATATTTGCAATAAGCTTGGCCCACTTGATCAACGACGCGCTGCAAGCGGTCATTCCGGCCTCTTACCCGATCTTGAGGGATTCGTTGCATTTGTCATTTACGCAAATAGGTATGATTACGTTCATCTTGTATTTTTCATCCTCGGTTATACAGCCTTTTGTCGGGATGTATGCGGACGCGCGGCCTACGCCGAATTTGCTGCCACTCGGCATGGTAATCGCGGTTCTCGGCATGCTGGGGCTGGCTTTTGCTCCGGGGTATGCGATGGTGCTCGCAGCTGTTGCTTGCGTAGGCTTGGCTTCAGCGATGTTTCATCCGGAGGGGTCGCGGATTTCTTATTTGGCTGCCGGGCCGCGCAGAGGCTTGGCGCAATCGATTTTCCAAGTCGGAGGCAATACGGGTAATGCGCTAGCGCCGCTCATGACGGCACTGATCTTTTTTCCATACGGACAATTCGGGGCGATTTGGTTCACGCTGTTAGCTGCTGCAGGCATAGCTATTCAGCTGTGGGTCGCGCGCTGGTATAGAGCGCATTTGTCGCTCATCCCGGTGAAGAAAAGCAGCTCAAACGTCAGACAATTGGATGAAAAGCACAAAAAAACGATTCGTTACGCAATCATTTTGATCATTTTCATTGCTTTCGCCAGGTCTTGGTTTGGATCAAGCATCTCAACCTATTTCGTGTTCTACATGATTGAGCATTTTCAAATATCCGTACCTACGGCGCAGCTTTATATTTTCATTTATTTGGGTGCAGGCATTCTCGGAACATTTGTAGGAGGTCCGCTATCAGACCGAATTGGCCGGAGAAATGTGATTTTGCTTTCTCTGCTCGGCTCAGCCCCGTTCGCCATGCTGCTTCCGCATGCCAATGAGCTGTGGACCTATCCGTTGCTATTTATACTGGGTGTTCTCAATCACAGCAGCTTTTCTGTAACGGTGGTTTATGTGCAGGAGCTGGTGCCTGGCAAGGTGGGAACCGTTTCGGGCCTGATTACAGGGTTATCTTTCGGTATGGGCGCGATCGGTGCCGTAGCATTGGGAGGATTGATTGATGCCACCAGCTTGACACTGGTCATTACAGCCTGCTCGTTTATGCCTTTATTGGGCGCTATGGGCTTCTTACTTCCATCCGACAAAAAGATTCGTGAGTGGTCGGCACAGCAATAATTAGATTTTATTAGAGAGGTGAATGTTATGAACCGAAATTCCTCTGTAGTTTCCATGGATAGACCAATTTCTAAGCAACGAACAGGATCGCTGCAGCGCAAAGAATCCCTGGCTGGTTTATTGTTCGTCAGTCCGATGATCATAGGCGTAACGTTTTTAACACTGATCCCTATTATAGCGACGTTCTTGATATCCTTTTCCGATTGGAACTTTATTATGGGGCTTCAAGGCTTCAAATGGGTTGGTCTGAGTAACTTCCAAACGCTTATTAGCGATACCGCGTTTTTGAAGTCGATGAAAAATAACGCTATGTTTTTACTGACGGTCCCTATTTATATGGGTATTTCTTTGGTGCTCGCGATTCTTATCGAAAAGCATATTTATTTTAAAAGTTTTTTTAAGGTCGCTTTTTTCATGCCCTATATTTCTAGCGTGGTAGCAGTTGCGACCGTGTGGATGGTGCTTTTTAATCCGTCTACAGGACCTGTGAATCAATTTCTGACCTCTATCGGTATTGACAATCCGCCTAAGTGGATAGCAGACCCGTCCTACGCGCTGCCTTCACTGATGATGGTATCCATATGGATTTCTATCGGCTTTAACATGATCATTTATATTGCCGGACTACAGAACATTCCCAAGGATCTATATGAAGCGGCCGACATTGATGGTGCCAACGGTTGGGTGAAATTTCAGAAAATTACACTGCCGCTCCTGTCGCCTACTACCTTCTTTTTACTTGTCTCCGGTATCATTGCAACCTTTAAGGTATTCGATTTGATTGCCATCCTGACAAGGGGTGGACCGATGAGATCCACTTCGATGATGGTTTGGGACATGTATGAAATGGCATTTGTTAATTTGAAGATTGGTTATGCCTCCTCGATGGCATCCGTTTTATTCTTCTGTGTATTGCTTATTACGATATTGCAATGGCTCGGTCAAAAGAAATGGGTCAATTACTAGAAAGGAGGAAGCAGCGTGCAGCTATCACTCAATATACGTAAATTATCGCTTACCATCATCATGTTTGTGTTCAGCCTACTTTTTCTGATGCCCTTTTTCTGGATGATTTCGGCATCCTTCAAGATTGAAGCCGATGTATTTAATTTCCCGATTCAATGGATTCCTGTCCACTGGAATGCTTGGCAAAATTACACGGAGGTATGGTTTGGCAAATATCCCTTCTATACGTACTATTGGAATTCCATTAAAATTAGTGTACTTACAACGCTGATCTCCTGCACGGTTTCAAGCTTGGCAGCCTATGGCTTCTCCAAAGTTCAATTTCCTGCAGGCAAGTGGCTGTTCCTGATCGTATTGGCTACCTATATGGTTCCTGGACAGGCGATTCTCATTCCGCAGTTTATTTTATACCGCTCCGTCGGTTTTTTTGATACCCATATGGGATTGATTGTTCTTAATAGCTTTAGTGTACTGGGCACGTTTATGCTGAGACAGTTTTTCATGGGCATCCACAATGAATACATTGAATCGGCTAAAATGGAAGGTGCGGGGCATTTCAGAATTTATTATAGCATTGCGCTTCCTCTGGTGCGTCCGGCTATAGCCACATATGCAATCCTGCGATTCATTTGGACATGGAATGATTATCAGAATCCGCTAATTTTCTTAAGGACAGATAAGTTGTATACGATCCAATTGGCTATGCAAAAATTTTCGAGCATTAATGGCGAATTTTATTCACTCATCATGGCAGCCGCTGTTTCAGCTATTTTCCCGCTGCTGATCGTTTTCCTGATTGGACAAAAAAGTGTAATTGAAGGCATCTCGATGGGAGGCGTTAAAGGATAATCAGGTTAACAATAGAGCGGATTGGCGTTATAAAGTCAAAATATTAGATAAAAAAGTCAATTCTCTTTTAGAGAAGGAGCCCAAGATATTGTTACAATGAGCGAGAAGTGGAAGCGTTATCACAAATGATGGAGGGGTTCACTTGAAAAACAATAAGTTCAAGGTTGTGCTCGCAGGAACTATGGTACTCAGCCTGCTGGCCGGTTGTTCAACCGAAAGTAAAACGCAATCCAATGAGGGGAACGGTACACCGTCTGGCGGGAAAGCGAAGGAACCGGTTACGATTCGATTTTTGACGCACGGTATGGACTCGAACTACAACTGGAAGGACACCATTCCCGCTTTTGAGAAAAAATTCCCCGATATTAAGATTGATTTGGTGCAGCTTAGCGATAAGGGAGATACGGCTGAGGCTAACAAAAAGCTCGATTTGGCCGCTTCATCCGGGGAAACGATGGATGTCTTGATGCTGACGGACCCGGCCAGCTTTGCTAAGCGAGTTGCATTGGGGATCGCCGCACCGATGGATGATTTTATTGCCAAAGAAGGCTTTAAGGTCAGTGAAGAATATAAGGTAGATACGCTGCTCAACGGCAAATATTACGCGCTGCCGACGAAGCTGACTCCTTGGTATGTGGTCCTGAATAAAGACCATTTGGATCAAGCTGGACTGAAGGTACCTACGGATTGGACCTGGGATGAGTTTAGGGACTATGCCAAGAAATTGACGAAGGGCGAGGGCCCAACCAAGCGTTACGGCGCATTCTTTCACGGACCGACCGACGGCGGATTCATGGAGTTTATGAAGCTTGAGCTGGGCAATCAGTCAGATAATATGGAGTTCCTCAAAGCGGACGGCACGTCAAATCTCGATAGCCCGTTATTTAAAAAGACACTTGAGCTGTATCTCAAAATGGAGAAGGAGGACAAATCCTTAACTCCGTACGACGAAAGAATTTCGCAAAAGCTGCATTATCGTCCTGCTTTCTTTAACCAAACGACAAGTATGGTTCTGATGGGCAGCTGGTTTACAAGTGAGCTTGGCGGCACAGACCAATTCCCGCTGAATTTTAACGTTGCAGTAGCGCCATATCCGAAAAATGCACCTGGCGATGAGAGCGGCTACGCGCCATATATAACCGATTACATGGCTATAGCTGCCAGCTCCAAGCATAAGGAAGAAGCGTATAAGTTCATTCGTTGGTATACGACAGAAGGTCAAATCGTTCAAGGCAAGCAAATTCCATCATGGAGCAAAGTAAAGCCGGAGGAAATGGGTAAAATTGTCGATGTCATTCTGAGCAAAACGAAAAATCCGGAAAAGGTGGACAAAGCTTCGATCACGAACGTTATGACCGGTTACAAGTCAGGCAAGTCGATTCCTCCGGTTACGTATCAAGCTGAAATTAATAAAGCGATCAATGAGGAATTTGAGCTGTTAATTTTCGGCAAGCAGGATATAGACACCATGATCAAAAAATCTAAAGACCGTGTTCAAAAATTGATTGATACGAATAAAAAATAAGAAGTTATAATAGAAGCAAGTAGGAGGGGGCCTGTTCTATACCCTTTCTAGGTCGATAAGGGAGGATAGCAGATGTGGAAAATGCTAGCTAGAATGGTGCCACCCCGAACGCTTCGATTTAAACTGATGATTGCATCCGTTGTCTGCATTTTGATTCCGGCTTGTATAACCATTTCGGTCTACAATTATTTAACGCGAGACGCGGTTAAGGAGCAGGCGGTCTCCAATGCTGCGGAATCTCTAAAGCTGGTAGACGGCTACGTCACGAATCTGCTGAAATACATGCTTAATATTGCGAATTATATTCAAATTGATTCCGAAATTAATACGATTTTGAATGAGGTTTCAAAAGGCGGGTATCAGGGAGCCGATATTGAATATCGGAGATTTGCCGATAGATACAAGATTACTAGCAAAATCACGAATATTACTTTCACCGGTGAAAAGAGCTATGTGACGATTTTATTGAAAAACGGAACGTATTATACGAACTACCCGCTGTATGAGTATGATCCGACGCAAATCTTTCAAGAGCCTTGGTTCGGTAAGCTAAAAGAATTGAACGGGCTTCAATCCTACTGGGTAGGCACGGCGCCAACGGTGTTTACGACCGAAAAATCATTAAAAAACACGCATCAACTCTCTGTAGCCCGCACACTGCGAGGTGATGGACTCGATATTTACGGCTATGTCATTGTAACGGTCATGGAAAATCAAGTGAACCAAATATTTAACCGAATAGCATCGGGTCAGGAAACCTTGCTGCTGGATGAGTCGGATACGATCCTTTCACAAAGAAACAGCGAACATGTCGGCACCCAATTCCCCTATGTGAAGCAAGCGGCAGAGCGTGCCTCGGATATCATTCGTATTGAGAATGAAGATTATTTGCTGACTACACTCCCGTTAAGCGTTACCGATTGGAAGCTGGTGTCGTTAATTCCTTATAAAAAAGCGATTTTCAAAATCGATTCGATCTTTAAGCGGGTACTTATTTATCAAGTCATCTCATTCCTTGTATTTTTATTGCTGCTGCTCTATCTCCTGCAAGCTTTTACAAAGCCGCTCGTGCATTTGGGAAGGGTGGCGGCAACGGTACGGCGAGGCAATTTGGAGGTGCGTTCCTACATCCGGGGCCAGGATGAAATTGGAAATCTCGGCATGTCCATAGATCAAATGCTGGATCATATCAAATATATGATTGCTGAAATTACAGAAACCCAGACGCGCAAGCGCAAGGCGGAGCTCGCTATGCTGCAGGTGCAGATCAATCCGCATTTCTTGTTTAATGTACTGAATTCGATTCGAATGAAGGTGCTGAGGAAAGGCGATGTGGAAAGCGCGCAAATGATGAGCTCACTCTCCAAGCTTCTCAGAATGACGATCTCTCAGGATCAAGATTTGATCTACCTTCACGAAGAGGTGGGGACCGTCAAGGAGTATGTTCAATTAATGGATATGAGGCAAAAGGAAAAGGTGAACCTTGAAATTGATGTGTCACCGGATGTGCTTTTTGAGAAGGTACCGAGATTCTTTTTACAGCCGATAATTGAAAATGCGCTTATTCACGGATTGAATCAATGCGCTGGAACCATTACGCTGAGGGCAACTGTAAATGAACGGCAATTCGTAGTGGTAGTTGAGGATAATGGGCAAGGAATGGAACCCCACGTATTAGCGTCACTTCGTCATAATGTGCTGACAGGCAAAGGCTTGGACACATCAGAGGGAGAGGATGAATATCGCTTTTCCAGCGTGGGTTTGCCTAATGTATGGGAACGGATGAAGCTAACCTTCGGGGATGCCTTTGAAATGAAGATCGACAGTGAACGCGGAAAAGGGAGCTGGGTAACGATGCTGTTTCCAAGGGAATTGGAGGGTCGCCGCGATGTATAAAGTGATGCTGGTAGATGATGACTATCCCGTTCTTGAGTTATTATCGGAAGCCATAGACTGGGTACGCCTCGACTTGCAGCTGATCAGTGTTCATGAGAATGGGATAAGTGCTTTGGAAGCGTGCGCTGAAACTATGCCGGATATTGTCATTACGGATATTGGCATGCCCAAGATGAACGGTTTGGAGCTCATTCGTGAGCTGCAGCAGCGCAAACCGGATATTCGAGTCGCTATTCTGTCCTGCCATAATGAATTTCGTTTGGCGCAGCAGGCGATGAAGCTGAATGTTCAGGATTACCTGCTGAAGGATACTTTGGATCCTGCAGATCTGGAGAAGCTGCTGCTGCAGTTTAAGGACAAACTGGACCAGGAACAGCAGCAGGATCAACTCCATACCCATCTGCTGGATCTGGTTGATCGCAGCAAAGAGCTGATGAGGGAAAAGTTTATTCGCAGTACCATCCAGGAACCTATTTTGGATGCAGCCAAATGGCAATTGGAGGCGAACGCCTTCGGCTTAAGCTTCCAAGGGCAAGTATGCCTCCCGGTCATGGGCTTTATCAGCAACTACCGAAGCGTCACTCAGCGATTCGGATCCCACGATATTTTGCGTTTTGCTGTCAATAATGTGATTCAGGAAGTATTGGACAAGGAGAGTTCCCGGACGATTCATGTCAGCTACGATGCCAAAGAATCGTTTATGCTGTATTTGTACCCGCCAGGTCTTAAGGTAAATCCTTATGAGCAAACGAAACGAACGATTGAGTTGATACAAGGAGCACTGCGCCGTTCCTTGAAAATAACCATGAACTATTTGATCGGAACGATAAGCACCAACCATGAGGAGCTGAAGCAGGGTCTAAAAGGGCTGCTGGGCAGCTCAGCACAACGCTTTTATTTAGGTGAGGGAGAGATCGCCAGACAACAGGATCGGGGGCTTGTCAAAGCACACGTATTCTCTTTTTACGATAAGGCCAATGAAGAGTTCAGAGACATTCTGATCGATAAACGAGAAGCGGCCTTGCTGCCAACGATCCAACGTTGGATGAACGTATTCAAGGAGCAGGCTTGCCCGCCGGAGATGGTTAAGGATTGGGTATTGAAGCTGCTGCTCGATTTGAAGCTAAAGCTGCAATCCTTGCAGCATTTCCGGTCCACGTATTCCGTCGATGTGATGCACAAGGATATCTTAGAGATCGATACCTTGACGGAGCTGGAAAGCTGGCTTATCGATTACTTCCATTCTGCCATATCGGTGACGGGAGAAATTATGGACCATAGCAAACGTCTGTCTGTACTGAATGCCTTGCAATATGTGTCCATGAATTTGGATAAACGCATCTCTCTGGAGGAAGTGGCCGAACATCTCTTTTTGAATTCCAGTTACTTCAGCCGTTTGTTTAAGAAGGAAACGGGAGAGACGTTTATTGAGTACGTGACCCGAATGAAGATGGAAAGAGCGAAAGAACTGCTGGATATGACCAATGAGCCGATGTGTAAAATTTGCGAGCTGCTTGGTTATGACAGCCAGAGCTATTTTATCAAAATATTCAAATCCTATAACGGGCTGACCCCTGTTGAATACAGAAAGCAGAAATCGTTTACTAGTGTCAAAGTGTGATTAGCGGTTAACGAATTCGAATAAGCATGTAGAGAATGATTGCGGGGTGGGCTATCCATGACAAAGTTTGCATTTGTAACCGGAGCGGACCGGGGGTTGGGGTACGAGTTGGTTCTGCAGCTGCTGAACAGGCAATATACCGTATTTGCTGGCAGATATTTGCGCGATTGGGATCAGCTGGACAAGGCGGTCCCTGAGTATGACGGTAGGTTAATCGTGATGGATTTGGACGTATCTGACGAAGCCAGTGTTCAGCAAGCTGCTAGTGTGATCGGCGGCCATACGAGCAAGCTGGATGTCGTTATTAATAATGCGGGCATCGGCGGCCGCAAGGACGATGAAATTTTTGGAGAGATCGATTTTAACAACATCATACAGTTATTCAATGTCAATGCATTGGGGCCGCTTAGGGTGACGCAGGCCATTCTACCGCTTCTTATGAATGGTGAAGACAAACTGCTTGTCAATATTTCTTCTGAAGCCGGACAAATTAATCAAACGTGGCGGGAGGGCTGGTATGGCTACTGCATGTCGAAGGCGGCATTAAACATTCAGTCTAACCTTGTCCATAATCAATTGAAGAACAAAGGTGGACGTGTTCTTGTCATCCACCCAGGCTGGATGAAGACGTATATGAGTGGGAAATTAAACGAATCCGCAGATGTCGCAGCAGAGGAAGCGGCTTCACAGATCGTAGAAACGCTGCTGCAGTATCAAGAAAACAAAGAGGTATTAACTCATCCGGCTTTCCTTAATTACAAGGCTGAGGAAATGAGCTGGTAAACAGATCGAAAGGGGCTTATATGCCATATGGAAACTAATAAAAAAGCTTTATTGCTGGGTGACATTATAAACGCCAAATATCATCCGCTTCAAGCGGTTGCAGATGACATCATCGGTGTGTTCGAGGATCATATTCGCGTGGAGGTTTCGGAAGACCGGGAGAAGCTAACGGTTGAACAGCTCAAAGAATTCGATTTATTCATTTCGTATACCGATAGCTGGCGCGTTCAGGTAACGCCAGAGCAAGTAGCGGGACTATTAACTTATGTAAGCAGCGGCGGCGGGCTGCTAGTTATTCATAATGGAGTGTCTCTGCAAGCCAGATATGAGCTGAGCCAATTGATAGGAGCCAAGTTTACGGGACATCCTCCTTATACAACATTGGATTTCCATCTTACTTCCGCAGAACACGAAATTACAGAAGGAATTGAACCCTTTACCATGGATGAGGAGCCTTACCGTTATGACATGGATCCATTGTCAGAGAAGACGGTACTGCTCGAATATACGCATGAAGGCGAGAAATGGCCTGCTGCCTGGGCACATGAGTACGGTCTGGGCAGAGTTGTCTATCTTATGCCGGGGCATCACGTTGAATCATTCAAGCACCCGACGTACCGGAAGCTGATCCTTCAGGCCGGGCAATGGGCCTTGAGAAAGCAGCTTTAAGCGTCAGGGAAGGCCAATGCTATGAGAAGAAGACCCTCCAGCCTGATACAACAGGCTGGAGGGTCTTCTTCTTCAACGATTTATAGTGTTGCTCCTTTTCCGCCGTCGACATTCACCGCCGTGCCAGTGACATAAGAAGCGGCATCGGATACGAGAAACGTAATTACATTTGCCGCCTCCTGTGTATAGCCTATGCGACCCAACGGAATTTGATGGTCGGGAAGCTGCGAGAATTGCTCCCAGGTAAGCTCAGGATGCTGGTTTTTCCAGCCCTTTTCGATCTGATCGCTTTGAATTAATCCCACGCACACGGCATTCACGCGAGTATGGCTGGAGGCCAAATCTTTACTCATGGCCTTGGTTAACGCCAAGCCTGCTGCACGGCTGACCGAAGTGGGCAGTGTAGATGCGCCAGGGGTTTTGGCGGAGGAGGTAGACATGTTCACAATCGCACCTTTACCTGATTCTTTTAAGTAAGGCAGTGCTGCTTTGGAACAATGAATAGCACCAAATAATTTCAAGTCTAGATCCTGCGTCCAATCCTCATGCGTAGCTTGCTCGAAAGGGCTGGCGGCGAAGGTGCCTGCATTATTGATCAATATATCCAATCGCCCAAAGTGCCCTACGGTTTCCGCAACAGCTCTCTGACAATCTTCCTCGGATGAAACGTTGGCTTGAATATAGTGAACGTTTGCGCCGGTTTTCTCAACAATCTTCGCTGCTGCGCTGCGCAGGTCATCCTCATTGCGAGCGCAAATGGCGATATGGGCGCCCTCAGAGGCCAGCGTTATCGCTGTTACTAATCCGATCCCCTTGCTTCCACCGGTAATCAGAGCTACTTTTCCTGCTAATCCCAAATCCATTTCGTATCCCCCTATCGTTCATAGGCATTATGAACCTTCCTGTAAAAGAACAATATACCTATCATCTATTTCATTATAGTTGTAATGCATTTCTTTCCTTATCTTTATTTTGATTTTTCGTAGTAATATTTTTACTTTATCTGCATTGAATTCAGGCTGGGAAGCAGCGGTACGGGCTATACGAATATCTGACTAGTTATCGACGGTCTGAAATGTCATTCACTCTATGTTCAAGCCTTGCGCTCTATGTTTTCGTATACTACTATATTAAAAGAAAGGGAAATATAGCAAAATTCTTTTTACGTCATACCTAAAAGGGCCTACCTCATGAATTCCACAGTAGAGCTTGTCTTTATGATTGCCTCAGTGATCATGACGTGCATCATTTTGTCTTTTGCATACAGGTTTAGAAAAGCACGCGGAGTCAGTTATTTTATCGGCGTGATCGTCTGCAGGTTTATTTACTCAAGTGGCGTCATTATGGAGAAAAGCAGCTATTTATTAATGGAGAAGCTAATTTTTCGCAACGTTCAGTATACGGCGCTTAATTTTATAATACCTTTTATGATTTTGTTCGTACATGAATTGACTGGTCATGAAAAGATACTAAGGGTACGATGGAAGATCATGTTGTTCGTAGGGTTCGCGCTCTGGTCGCTCCTTATGTGGTTCGACCCTGAACTTCATTTGACATATCGCACCATCCAGCTCTATGACGGTCATTTAGTCACGACAAGAACCGCCTATTCAATCGCGTTCATTATTATTTGTTATAGTACTCTGGCTGTATGTATTTATTTTATATTTCAGTACATTCGGAATATCCGTAACGATTTTCGTAAGCCGGGAATGTGGGTGCTGTTTCTGTCCTCATTTCCGCTTGTTCTTGAGGTTGTGAAATCGGTGAAGCCTGCATGGTCATCCTGGCTGCTTCCGTTGTCGGTTTACTGTGGATTTACAGGCATGTTAATGCTAGTCATTACACTGCGGCTTAAATTTTTCTCTACCGTTCCCATTGCCAGGAGTATTGTGCTCGATACACTTCAAGAAAGTATAGTGATCGCGAATGCTTCAGGAAAGATTATCGACAGTAATAAACAGGCCTCCGAATGGTTTTCAGAGATGGGATATGCCTCTATTTATGGTCGGAATATGACGGAATTATTGGCGTCTTGGCCGGAATGGCATAAGCTGTGCATGTCAATGGAACAGGGCCGTGTCGAGATTGACGCTTGGCTGGATGGAGAAAGAAAAATCTACAATGTGAACATATATCCGTTACATATACTGGGCAAGCAGGGACAGGGCAGCATTTCTCTCATCTTTGATATTACGGAGAAGCAAAGGCATCTGGAGCAGATTGCACAGCTCAGCCAGTTGAAGGATCAACTGTTTACGATCGTATCCCATGATATTCGCAGTCCACTGGCGCTGCAGTTTCAACTAGTGGAATTGCTAGAAGAAGATAGATACCGTTTCGATACGGAACATCGGGAAATCATCGAGATGCTGGGTGACCAGATTCGTAATACACTCGGAATGGCTAACAATTTGTTAGAGTGGTTTCGCAGCCAGAGGGAAGATTTATCTCTTCGTCCACAGTCATTGGATTTGTCTGAGGTTGTGGAGGAATGCTGCCATATGCTGCATATTAAAAGTGAGGCCAAACATATCAGTGTGAATCAAACGATTGATTCAGGCACTCGTGTGTACGCTGACCGGGAAGCACTTGGATTAATTATTCGTAATTTGTTATCGAACGCCATTAAATTTACCGGACTGGGGGGTTCAGTCCATGTATATGCCCAGTTATCGGGGGAAATGGTGACCATTTCCGTCCGCGATAACGGGGTAGGTATGGAAGAGGAACAGGTTCATCAGTTATTTGGCGAAAAGCAGCTTAACTCAGTGGCAGGCACCTTGGGCGAGAAGGGGGCGGGACTTGGACTGCTCGTAAGCCGACAGTTCGTACAACTAAGCGGAGGAAATCTATGGGTGGAAAGCCAAGTAGGGCAAGGAAGCGTATTTCACTTCACTATGAGAGGCGGAACAGATTGATGAAAGTTCTCCTTGTTGACGATGAGCCTGCGATGCTGTTGGCTATGAAGCGACTGCTGTCGAATATGGAAGGCGTGGAGCTGGTTGGAAGCTTCCAGAATGCGGCAGAGGCGCTAGACTTCATTCGGGACAGCGAGGTGGATCTCGCATTTCTGGACATCCAGATCGCTGTGGACAACGGATTAGAGCTGGCCCGCAGCTTGCGTTCGGTTCGTGCTGAACTTGAGATCGTGTTTACAACCTCCCATGCGGAATTTGCGATTCAGGCTTACGATGTTTATCCACTTGACTATATGGTTAAGCCTATTTCCAGAATGCGACTAGCCCAGACTATTACTAGAGCGTCTATCAGACGCAGTGCTTCTTCTTCTTCTTCTGATGGTGGCGACCTCTTACTTAATCGACTGACGGTTCGGGGACTGGGTTGCTTCGAGGCCAGCAGCAAGCAATTGGGAGCTGTGAAATGGATTTCCAAGAAGAGCATGGAATTATTCGCATATTTGCTCGTTCATCGAGGTCGGAGTGTAGCCAAAATCCGTGTTTTGGAGGATGTTTTCCCCGATATGCCTCTTAAAAATGCGGAAGTGTACCTCCATACGGCGGTTTATCAGCTTCGGAAAGCGTTGTCGCTGCATGGGTTCAAGGAGATGGTCACTTCAGCGCAAGAACAGTATCGTGTAGATTTGGATCAGGCAGATGTTGATTTCATTCGATTTGAGCAGGCCGTGGGGGCATTATCGGAAATTCATGCAGCAAATGAAGCAGAGGCAATCACTTTGGAGAAACAGTTTGCAGGCGAGTTGTTCGAGGATAAATCGTTTGTGTGGGCTGCTGTGGAGCGAGAACGATTGATGATATTGTACGATGCCTTTGCCAAGCGTCTCGCAAGCTGGCTGCTAGCTCAGCGGCGATATCGAGAAGCAGCGCACATTGCGAGAAAAATGGTATCTCACAATGAATTTGAAGAAGAGTCCAATCTCCTTCTGCTGAATATCGTAGGGGCTATGGGGGATCGTCAATCCCTTCAACACTATTATGAGCGCTATACACAATTGCTGCTTCAAGAACTCGGCCTGCAGCCTTCAGAGAAATTTCGCGAGCTTTATGAACAACATGTGTAATCGCCCCTCGTAAACCGATGGGTATTTTTAATGCTATTGGAGGCTATCAAACCAACTTCTAGATCGAAACAAATCATGAGGTGCCAAAATGAAATTATTCAAAAATATTTTATCGATTATCGGAAAGATATTGTTAGCTACAGTTATTAGTTTTCTTTTAGTAGGAGTGGCTTCGATAGCGTTTAATTGGTTGTTTCACGATAAGATATGGGTAACTAAGTCGCTTCTCTTTATACAAAATATCTGCTTTATCTTGTCTGTGGTGCTTATGTATGTCTGGTTTGAACGAAAACGTGGGTGGAATCTGGGTTGGACTCAAAATCATAAATGTAAATCATGGTTTGCAGGTGCCTTATGGGGAATTATTATGATAACGAGCGCTTTTATGGCCGTTTGGTTGTTTGGCGGATTAAAAATAATTGATGTCAGCTTTGATCTAAAAATTATGCAAAGCTTGGTGTATTGGATATTCTTTTTCCTATTGGTCGCAATAAGTGAGGAGCTACTATCCAGAGGATATTTGCAAGGTCTCATTCGACATTACTTTGGAGTAGCCGCTGGTATTGTAGTAACTTCTCTTTTGTTTGCCGCTATGCACTTGATGAATGCGAATGTGTTAGAAGGCTTTGTTCCACTGATTAACTTATTTTTGGCGGGTGTGATGTTTGGGGTTGCCAGGGAAGTAACGGGTGGATTGTGGTTGCCGATCGGCATTCATTTCACCTGGAATCTACTTCAAGGAAACTTATTTGGTTTTTTCGTCTCTGGAATCAATATTAGGGAGTCCATAATTCACATTGAGATTTCAGGTAATAGTTTGATTTCAGGAGGTCAATTTGGTGCAGAAGGGAGTTTGATAACCAGTGCATTATTGATAATGTATACGATAATAATTTGGCTCTGGTATCGGAAGCAGCAACGTTTTTCCCACTATTGAATGGCAAGAAGCCCTTCTTACCTAAGAGGCAGAAGGGTTAAGTGCCAAAACCTTTTAGAAATCGTATTCTGCTTCTTTCAACTGCCTAACGTTGGCGAAGGCATCGACCAGCATAACGGTATCCTCTACTAATCGCCCAATGCGGAACAGAACATCGTCATTGACGATTTCTTTTCGATTGAAATCCTTTTTCTCAATGAATACATAGGCAGGTACAATATGTGCCTTCATATAAACTAAAATCGGCTTCAGCTGCAGCTCTGCCATTAAATAATGCTTCGCTGTCCCGGCCATAACCAGAATGCTCACGACCTTATCTCGCAAAGCGTTAATCGGCAGCAAATCGAAAATATTTTTGAGTGTAGCAGGAATCGATGCTTGAAACGTCGGCGTTCCGATAATGATGGCATCAGCATTCATAATTGTTTCTGTTACAAACTTGGTGTCACCCTCATACTCCTGGTAATTACGTCCATCACTGAAGACCAAATCGTATTCCGCAAGATCAAGCAAGACAATGTCTGCATCTGCATATTTCTCACGTGCAGCACTAAGTGTATAATCCATGGCTGTTCTTGTTTTAGAGCCGACGATAGAACCCGATATTCCTACAATTTTCATAGTAACACGCCTCCCTTTTGAGCTGTGTGTTTCTTTATTGCAGGCATAATTTCTGTCGCGATCAGCTCGATGTTTTTCATGATTTTATCGAAGGGCACGCCGCTGAAATCAATCTGCGCCATAATACGTTGATGTCCGAATAATTCATATTGGTACAGCAGCTTCTCGATAATTTGCTGCGGGCTGCCCAGTAATAGAACATCCCTGTGATCCGTAGACCGCGCGAATTGCTGCTTGGGATAGCCGACACCTTGCAAAGCCTGCATACCGGCATTCATATGCGGATAATACTCGCGAACTGCATCCTGTGAATTTTCCGCCGCGTAGAATAATGTCGTGACGGCAATGGGTAAAGCAGCTGGATCAAAACCGCTGTAAGTGATATACCCCTACGCGTGAACCACGACCGGCGACAATTTCGGCACGGCCTTTGGAGATCAGATCCAGAGTAGCAAAATCTTCATACACGCGAACAGGATCGGATGTGCTTAACACGGTTACCGAACTCGATATTTTTATATTCTTGGTTGCTTGCGCAATGGCTCCCAGAATAACCGAATGCGCTTGAGTTGTAAAATGCGTTTGATGACTTTCGCCTAAGGCAAATACGTCAATTCCGGCCTCATCGGCCAGCTCGCTTGCTTCGATTAATTCTCGAATGCGCTGTTCAGCACTAATGATTGAGCCTGTATGTGGGCTCGGCAAATGATCTCCAATCGAATATAATCAAAATTCAATTCCCTTCGTTGGATCGATGCGATATTGTTCCATGAGAATCACTCCTTATTTGTATGTTATATCTTTAAATATAACTTGACTAGTCAATTGATAAACAAAAAAATTATTCGGGTGGTATTTCTTTTTTTAAGCTGTGCTTATGGACACGCGTCATCAGGTTGTGCAGCATCGTCTGTTCTTCATCATTTAACACTTCGTCAAAAAATGACGATTGAAAGGCGGCCTGTTCAGGGAATGCAATTTCTAGAATGGATTCAGCGTTTGCTGTGAGGCTAATCGTTTTCGTTTTCCAATCCTGCTGTCGTGTAATAAAGCCTTCCTTTTCTAGACGTGCAAGCATACGCGAAATACCGCCCTGCGTTACTGTAACTTTATCTGCTAACTCCATTTGGCTAATCGGCTGATATATTCGGATCTGCATGAGCACATCAAATTGGGCAATTGTTAAACCAAACCGTTTGAGAAAATCGTTCGACATTTGGTTGCTTTGATTCACAAAACGCGATAATCGCAGCCAGATTAAAGAACCGATTGTATTGTTGCGTATTTTGATTACCCCCTCATTGTTGGCTTGGTTATCACTTTACTACTCAATTGATAAAATGGCAAGAGGATATTTATGGTGTTGTACCGATGCGTTTAATCAGGCTTTGAAAGCACCTGTTCCACGGGGAACAGCAGATTGCAATAGAATAGCTCAGGTTGCACTAGCTTAATGGAAAAGGCATACATTTCCGATATAAACTGTAACACGAAGTGAAGTCTATATAACAGTACAGGGGGAATGTATGATGTTCTTAAATTCTTTTAGAAAGAGGACCCTCATCCTGATACTTTTGCTTGTCATGCAAATAGGTTCCGTAAACAACGCAAAGGCGGAGGGGGTGGCAGTAGATCGAATTATCAAAGATCCCCAACTTGAACAAATTATTAGAGATATAATAAATAAACCTCATGGGGATCTTACGCCTTTAGACCTTATGCAAATCAAGCAGTTAAAAGGCGATCACAAAAAAATAGAAAGTCTCGAGGGACTTCAATTCGCGACGCAACTTACAGAGATTTCGTTGCCTAATAATCAAATCACCAATCTAATTCCAATTAAAAACTTGATAAATTTACAAGAGGTTTATTTCGCGTCAAACAGGATCACAGATATTACACCAATTTCAGAATTAACCAATTTATTGAGAGTTTCGTTTACAGCTAATAGGGAGATATCCGACCTGACCCCTATAAAAAACTTGCAGCATCTTGAATACGCGGATTTTAGTATTACCAATGTATTAGACTTGAATGCACTCTCCAATCTGCCCAACCTTAAAAGATTGGAACTAATGAGTAATAATTTCTCAGACCTTAGTCCTTTAGCCAATCTTCAATCATTGGAACGTCTCGGCATCGGCAGCAATAAAAGCATCTCCGATCTATCCCCTTTGAACGGGCTCATTCATCTTCAAGAGTTATGGATTACGCAAGATAAGCTTACAGATATATCTAGCTTAGCAGGGTTAGAGAGCCTTAAAGAATTACATGCTTACGCGAATAACATCCAAGATATCTCCGCGCTTCAAAATTTAAAAAACTTAGAGATCGTTAACCTATCTAATAACAAAATTCAAGATATATCTCCATTATTGAAATTGAAAAATTTAAAGAATGCCGACCTTTATGATAATCCTGTTCCTGACGAAGCGTTGAAAGAACTAGCCAGACACACTAGCCTTAATATGATGAATCTCAACACCAATCAGCCCCAATTGGAAAAATCGAATTCTCCTCAGCTCTCAGCTAAACCCATACTGTTTAGAGATGTCAATCCAAGTGATTGGTTTTACGAAGACATTCAATGGGCTGCAGGGAAAGGGATGATCGCCGGATATGATGACGGAACATTTGTTCCAGATGCGAAGATTACAGAAGCTGAATTTTTAAAAATGCTAATATCGTTGTATATCGGGGATTTGTGGAAGAAAAATGATTTGCATTGGTATGATGGGTACTACAGATTTGCGGAGGAACATAAATGGGATGTATCGGGGTTGTCCTATTTAAAGGCCAAATCGGTTGATTATACCGGTCCTATTCCATCCGAAAAGCCGTTTATTCGTTTGGAGGCTGCCATGCTATTATTGAACGCTGTCGGTAAAGAAGCAGACGCTCCAGATGAACTGATTTGGGAAATGTACAACCGGAAATTTTCCGAGGGCAAAACGGACAAAAGCGTCTATGGGTTTCAAATAAACGATTTGCTAACCCGTGCGGAAGCAGTATCCCTGCTACGGAAATTTAAAGAAAACAACCTCAATAATGAGCTGCTAACTGTCAGTCAATCCGTTGAGGCTAATAGGGTTTTGTCGATATCAAGAATCTCTTCCGCAATTCAACAACTGGCTTCAACTAAAGGATATCAAGTAAAGCAACCAGCGGCTTTAAACAGGTGGGTGAGAGAAGAGGGGAACATCAACCAAATGATTAGAGTAAATTCAGAAAACAACCCCAAATTCTTATTCAGCGTAATGGTCTACGCGGAACAAAATCAGTATTCGCATATCAACATGTCCATATCGGATGATGCGCGGTCGTTCGCAAGGGAGCTGCTGGATTCGATCCTTGATCATCAACCATACAAAAGCTCTATTATAACTGCATTTGATTTGATGCCGCAGGCAACATCGCGATCAATGGATGTGGATCTTCCATATAATCATTCAGTTGTTTATTTTGACACAAATAGCTTCAATATCAGGTTATATGAGTACGACAAAAAGCCTTTTGGATATTCTGAGCGGTTTTAATTTCTCGTCTTACTATGGTTATTCGGAATGGCAAAGGAAACGGTAGTACCTTCATAGGGCTTACTGCTAATAGACAAGCCCTTACCGTATAATTGTGTCAATCGTCGATTCGTATTGGAAAGGCCAATTCCGCTCTTTCCCTTCATTGTTGGACTCAACAGTTGATTAGCCAGTTCTTGTTCCATACCCTTGCCATCATCTTGTACTTCAATCAGCGTGAAGCTGTCTTGGCGGGTAATCCGAATATGAACTGTGCCGCCTTTGTTTTGACTCAGGAGGCCGTGCTTGACCGCATTTTCAATCAGCGGCTGTATGGAAAGCGGGGGAAGAAGCAAGTTGATGAAGGGCTCCACCTCCCATACGACAGACAGCCTGTCCTCAAATCGTACTTTTTCAATATACAAATAGGCTTCGGCAAGCTCCAGCTCACGGGAAAGCTCGACCTGTTCCCCCGTACTTAGAAAATCAAAGCTGATCCGTAAAAAGGAGGCAAAAGCATCACTTAGATCTCGCATCTTTTCCGTGTCTATCTCACTAAGCGCCATAATGGAATTCAGTGTATTGAATAAAAAATGAGGATGAATTTGTGCCTGTAGGTAGGCGGCTTCCATGCGTGAACGTTCATGGATGGATTGCTTCAGCGTGATCAATGCCCGGATTCGGTATTGGAGTTCCAGCGCATCCACAGGCTTGGTCACATAATCGTTGGCTCCCGACAAAAATCCGGTGTAGATGTCAGCAGGCTGACTGCGTGCGGTCAACAGCAATACAGGAAGCTCCGATACGGAGTAATGCTCCCGGACTCTCTGCGTCAACTCGTAGCCGGACATATGGGGCATCATGACGTCGGCAATCAGAAGATCCCATTGTGCAGTACCGAGTAATTCCAACACCTCGCGAGCTGATGTAGCTGTCGTAATGGTATAGGGCTCTGCGGAAAGAATACCTGTAAGTACACTCAGGTTAACGGGATCATCATCAACAGCAAGTATATTCATCTTTCCTTCATTCAATAGCGGAGGGATAAGCACGGAAGCTGCCAATTCACTAATTGCGGTGTCTGGAAAAACAAATCCTGCGGGCCCGGCTTCAATTCGATCTGCTGTTTGGCGTAGAGGTAGAGGTTGCTGCGACAAAGGGAGATTCGACATGTTCACTAACGGCAGATCAAAGCTAAATACGGAGCCCTTTCCCAGCTCCGAGCGAACAGTCAAAGCACAGCCGTGCAATTCCACCAGCTGCTTGCATATGCTTAAACCGAGTCCGATACCCCTCCCATCGCTTATTCCATAGGAACCTTGTTCATAAGGAAGAAACGCTCGCACCTGTGTATCCTCATCCATGCCGACGCCGGTGTCGGAGATATGGATGAAGGCATGCTCGTCCCGCAGCTCGGCATAGACGGAGATGTGTCCTTCCTCCGTATATTTGAGGGCGTTGTGCAATAAATTATACAAAATTTGCACGAGTCTCTTCTCATCGGCCATAACCGGAGGCATCGTTTCTGCAATATCTATATGCAGTTGGACAGGCTTCCCATCTATCATAAATCTGAGCATACCGACGATACCGGGAATGATCGCTTGAATCTGCAGGGGCTCCTGCTGCAGGACGATGCGGTGTTCCTGGAGCCGAGCGACATCAAGAAGATCACCGAGCATATGCGACATGCGGCGGCTTATGGTGATGAGCAGTTCCATGTCTTTAAGGCTTCGCTCATTCATGGTAGCTTTCTCTTTAGTTACAACGGTTTGAGCGATATTCATAATGCCGTGCAGCGGCGTTCTCAGTTCATGCGACGTATTGGCGAGGAACTGATCTTTCAGCTTATCGGCCTTTTGCAACTGCTCGTTAAGCTTGGTATTTTCCTTGGATTGACGGAAGTATTTTTTAAACCAGTAAGTAGAAAAACCAATAATGGCGGCTATTATATCAATCGGATAATAAACGATCGTAAACTCTCGGATAGAATCCCATAAGCTCCACAGAAAATTAGACACAATGCCAGATGCTGATAACAGCAAGTAGACGGTGTCGTTGTCGGATTGCTTCCTGAAGATCATGGTTCCTGTTATATAGACAAACCAGACAAAGGGCAATAGATAGAAAAAAGCAAATATCTTGAGCTCAACCATTCCATTCACCAGCGGAGCCGATGCGGCCAATAAGAATCCTGAATAAGAAATGAGCACTACCGTGTATACTCGCAACCATCTGTTGTGTGGAGGTGCCGAAGAGAATCTTCTGAACACAAGAAGAATAAAATAGGTTTGCCACATGAGGGAGAGCAGCTTGATTTTCAGTGCCCACGTATAATTAATCGGCAGCCATAATAAGAGCAGGTTATCATGCCCTACCACAACCGAAACACCAACCGCCAGCGTTAACAGACCGACAAACAACAAAGCCCGCTCTTGAGGATTAAATACATAGAGAAGACTCGCGTACAAACCGTGAAGCAGCAAAACAATAAACGAAACCAGCTGAAAACCGATGGAATACCAACGTACGTAGTCAATCGCTGCTTGAGAGCCAAAGCGAATGGTCCGCAGGATACCACCGTTGTAAGGATCGTCGAAGTTAGCTACTCGAATGAGCAGTTCAATCTCTTGAGTGTCTTCCACAAAGTAGGAGGCTGTGTAAGAGACTTTTCTCGGTTTGTAGTCCCGAGCGTTGTCCGCAGGCTTTCCAAAATTGGCCGCAACCAGCCCATTGATCTCGACAGTTGATGCAGCTTGGATTCCTTGAAGCCAAAAAGCGACAGGCTGGTCCAGTGGGTCGATTAAAATACGCAGCCGATACGTTCCGTACCCATACGATGAACCGGAGCCATTCGTCAGCGCGCCGCTCCAATCTCCCGGAACCTGAATATAACGAGATTCGTTGTCGGCCAACCGCACATCCTGATGAGAAACCAGTTTAGCAGGGTAAAACGCCCATTCACCATTTAACGGGATTGTAGGGGAATTCGTTAAGTCCATGCCGCGCATGTCGAGTACACCTTGGATAATAGGAGGGGGCTCCGATGTAGAGAAGGTTTCGGACCAAGTCCATCGCAAGGCAAAGAGTACACTAAGAAATATGACAATCGCGGCTATATATTTTAGGGTGGATTTATTTTGTATTTGCATCATCATACAAAGAAATTCGACATAATTAGTGTGCGTTCCTCTATTTCCATTATTAAGATACACGGATTGAACGACACAAAACCCCAGAGCCTTAGGATCTGGGGCGTGTGTTTCATCCTTATTAAAGTGCCTCTTTAATGACCTTTTTGTAATAAAAGACGGATAGTATCCCAAAAATCGAGTACAGCGCTGCATAGAGGATCATGACTATAATCATCGGTGTCCAGAGCTCAGATCCAAAAAAGAACCAGCCGGATTGGACGGCAAAATAACTGTGGAGCAGCCCTACGACCAAGGGGATTCCAAAATTAAAGACTTGCTTCGCCCGAATGCCCTGTAATAAATCGCCCTGCGTGAAGCCAAGCTTTCTTAGAATCGTATAACTGGACCTTTCATCTTCACTTTCATCCATTTGTTTAAAATAGAGAATACAGCCGGATGTAATCAAAAAGGTCAGTCCCAGGAAGGCAACAATAAACATGATGAGTCCCATATTTTGTTTCTGGCGGTTGCTCATTCCGAGTTGCGAATCGAAGGCATTGTTATCGTCAAAGCTCATCTCGTTAAACAGTTTGTTGGCTGCTTTAACCATGGCCTTATCTTGGATCTCAATACCGATATATAGGGAAGAGGCTATTTGAATGGCTGGATTGAGATCTTTTTTCAAGCGCTCAAATATGGCTTCGTCTACAATGGCAACGGGCAAGCCGCCGCTCGTGAAATAACCCGATATAGGAGCATCGATATGGAGCCGTTTATATTGCTGCGGAATGACCTCATGCTGACCCTTCAATTCAATAGCTCCAGCGTCTTTCATGGGCATGAATTTCTGCAGCATGCCACTGGAGTCTGTGAACAGCGTCTCATCAGCGGACAACTGGATATTGTCGACGGCCCGCTCACTAATAACAGGCAGGGTCATGACCTTCGGATCAAACTTTGCATTCATTTCTTTTAGATTGGTGTCCATGATTTTCTCTGTATTAACGGCTACCTGTAGGACATCAACGGTTTTGTCTGTGTACCCAATATGATTGGCAGTTAATGCTTTTTTAAATTTCTCTGCATCCTGGATATTGGTGATTGAGAAATCTGCAGGAACATACAATTCGGCTGACCTTTCGGCGGAGTAGTACGAGATGTAGCTTAACGACAATAAACCGATGGCAAGCCCGGATACAGTTGTAATGATAGTTAGTAAAACTGCATTCGATTTCATTCTGAACATAATAGAGGAAAGCGACAATACCTCATTAATGTTTAAGTAACCTTGTTTCTTTTTTCGAATGATATTAAATATAAAGCTGACAGAGCCTTTATAAAAAAGATAAG
This sequence comes from Paenibacillus sp. FSL H7-0331, assembly GCF_001956045.1. The sequence continues at coordinate 26,290 of NZ_MRTH01000016.1, forward strand.
TCCCGAATATAACGGACCCGAGAATAACAATCATCGCTGAGAAGAGCTGATTCATCGTGGTGAAGTCTCCACCAAATAATTTGGAAGAAAGATAATAGCCAACAAGGATCAGAATGATCCCAAGCATTCCGATAATCATTTCAAGGAGGGATACTTTTTTTAATTTACCTTCTGTAAGGGAAGTCACTCTAAATAAGGATAAAATACTTTGTCTTTGGATGAACGTATAATTCATTAGCATGATGAAGAGATAAATGATAAAAAACACAATCAGTGTCTGAACAAGTGCCTGGTAAGAAAAATGTAGGGCTGCAATAGCATCGACACCTATCGTTTTAAAGAGAATCATAATAATTAATTTGGATACGGAGAATCCTACAAAGATCCCCAGTAGTAAGGAGCCAAAATAAAGGATAAAGTTCTCGGCCGTCAGGATGCGGAATATCCTGTTTTTGGTCATCCCTATAAGTTGAAACAAGCCAATTTCTTTACTGCGTCGTTTGATAAAGATGTTGTTGGCATATAAAAGAAAGATAAAAACAATGGCGACAAGTAAGATAGATGCTGCTTTAATGGCCGCGGCCCCTTTAATAGACCCTTCTAATTGCTCCATCGAGGGGTCATATTGTAAGGTGACAAAGGCGAAGTAAAGCGCGGCACTGAAGATTAAGGCAAATACATACAAGTAATAATTTTTCAAATTCTTTTTCAGATTGCGAAGCATGAGCTGATTAATACTCATTCTGCACCCCGCCTAATACACCTTGGGTTTTCATGATATCTTTAAAGAACGTTTGTCTCGTTTCTTCCCCTTTATTGAGCTGCGTATAAATTTGCCCATCCTTGATAAAGATGACTCGACTGCAATAACTGGCTGCTACCGGATCGTGAGTTACCATAATAATGGTAGCCTTTCTTTTCTGATTTAATTCGCTCAGCTTATTTAATAAATCCGAAGCGGATTTGGAATCCAGTGCACCTGTCGGTTCGTCAGCAAAAATAAGGCTGGGCTCATGAATAAAAGCCCGTGCAGCCGAGGTGCGCTGTTTTTGCCCACCGGAAATTTCGTTCGGATACTTATTGTGCAGATCCACTATCCCCAGTTCTGTCGCAAGGGCTTGGAATCGCTGCTCGGCTGCTTGTTTGGATGTTTTGGTGATGGATAACGGCAGAAGGATATTTTCCTTGACGGTCAGCGTATCTAATAAGTTGTATTCCTGAAAAATAAAGCCCAAATGATTTTTGCGAAATTCGGCTAACTGCTTTTCCTTCATGCCCGAAATTTCAATGCCTTCAATTTTAATGGTGCCGCTGCTGATCTTATCGATCGACGAGAGAACGTTAAGCAATGTCGTTTTACCTGAGCCGGATGCACCCATGATACTGACGAATTCACCTTTCTCAATACGTAAATCCAGACCGCTTAATACGGATTGCTGATTCGATTTATTGCCATAGCTTTTGTGAATTTTATTAGCTTCCAAAATAATCATATCGATACACTCCCTTGTCTCATTGGTCTTATTATAAGAGAGTCTGCCTTTCTTATCCTCCGATTGACCGAACAAAACAACAAAGCATGTGACATTGTTGTCACACGCCTGTGATCCGAACAAATTCATTTTTTTGTGGAAACGTTAAGGTGAACGTTGTTCCTTCTCCCACCACAGATTGTACCTGGATATGGATGAGCAGCGACTGTGCTGCCTTGTGGGCCAAATATAACCCCATGCCTGTTGCGGCATGGTCTTGATGCATGGCTGTGGAGGTAAACCCTTTATCGAATATGCGCGGCAGATCCTTGGGATCAATGCCACGTCCACTATCTTGCACCTCGACGAGGGTTTGATCCGCACGCTGATAGCTTCTGACGATGATGTCGGATGCTGGGCTGTATTTCACGGCATTGGTTAAGAGCTGTCTGAGGATAAAGGCCAGCCATTTGGCATCACTAAGCACCTCTGCTGCTTCTAACTGAATGTCAAAGCCGATCCCTTTTTGAATACACCAGGACTGCAGCGTTCTGATTTCGTTGAAAATAATCGTTTCCAGATCGGTGTGCTCGATATACAAATCATTTTCTATAAACGGAATGCGCCTTTGGTGGAGCTGCTGGTCGAGCAGTAGATGAATGCGCAGCCACTCATAAGTTAAATGTGTTTTCATCATGTCGTCGTCCAAGCGATCAATCATTAGGTGCATCGCTGTCAGCGGCGTTTTAACCTCATGAATCCAGGATAACAAGTCATCCTTCTCTTCTTCCAGAGCGATCTGGTTTCGCGAAGCGGTCTTTTTCAGGAGCTCGATTTGATTCGTCATACTGGTATCAATAATTTTCTCGAATGGACTTTCCGGACTGGCGATACTCGTTAAATCCAGATTGTTGTCCCGTTCTTCCAGGCTTTTATAGAAACGGGTCTCAGTATGGTAACGAATCATCAAAAAGACTGTAAACACGATCATCGATAAAAACACCATATAGAGGATGGATTGGAGCGGGATGGTCGGATCCATATAAGCGACGAAGAGGATCAGCAGCTGCTGGCATATAAAAAGCAGAATCCAGCTGCGTCTTTCGATGAGATAGGTTTTAATCAAACGAATTCGCCTCTTCAGCAGCCATATAACCTTGCCCGACCTTCGTCTCAATAAAGCGTCCCAGTTCAAGCTCATCCAGCCTTTTACGCAGACGATTTACATTGACAGTAAGGGTGTTATCGCTTATAAAACGCTTATCCTCCCACAAGCTGTTGATGAGCTCATCCCGGCTTACAATCTTATTCTTCTTCTCGATAAGCAGCTTTAATATGAAAATTTCGTTTTTGGTTAGCTCAATCGAGCCTGCCTCATTGGTTACTACATTTTTCTCATAATCCACAGCTGCGCCGCACCATGATTTGAGCTCAACGGGGTCCGTATTGTAGTTGTATACACGCCGAAGTATCGCTTGTATTTTGGCAATAAGCACATCAAAATGAAAGGGCTTTTGCATATAATCGTCTGCGCCCAACTGCATGGACATGACAATATCCGTTGGGTGATCGCGAGAGGACAGGAAGATAATCGGAATATTCGAATGGGATCGAATCATTCTACACCAATGAAAGCCGTCGAATTTTGGCAATTGAATATCAATAATGACCAGATCGGGTTTGATCTCTGTGAATTCCTGAATGACCTTACTGAAATCAGTAATCCCATATACATCATAGGACCACTGCGACAATCGATCCTTGATCTCAGTAAATAAAGTTGTGTCATCTTCGATTAATAAGAGTTTGAACAAATCGTTTCACCACACAGTTAGATTGATTTATGGTAATTGTATAGTAAAATCTTTGGGTATGCCACATAGGGCATGTCCCCCAATCGCATGGTCATCCATGTAACCATAAAAGTATGCTATCATTAACAGACATCAATTCATCATGGAGGAATCAACTTGAGCAGGATGCCCAACATACTCGTGTATAATTGGGAACGGGGATATTAAATCTATCAAAATATGAATGGAGCAAACGAAATCATGTCTAGTTTACCAAATTGTCCAGCATGTCAGTCGGAATATACGTACGAGGATGGAAGTTTGTTGATTTGCCCGGAATGTGCGCATGAATGGAATTTAGAATCGGAGTCCGAACATAGTGAAGATAAAAGGATTGTTAAAGATGCAAATGGTAATGTCTTGAACGATGGTGATTCGGTAACGGTAATCAAGGACCTTAAAGTAAAAGGAAGCTCATCCGTCATCAAAATAGGAACACGAGTAAAAAACATACGTCTAGTTGATGGGGATCACGATATAGATTGCAAAATTGATAGCTTTGGAGCTATGAAATTAAAATCCGAATTTGTCAAAAAGATATAAAATCAGCTGAACCCAACAGAACAGGTAAGTATTGGAGGCCCTTTAATTTGAAGGGCTTTTTCGTATTTGAAAAGCTGCATAGGGATGGAATTAATGATCCATAATAAGGGATAATCAGGCGAAATAATGCCTCTCCCGGGAATCCATTACCGAGAATTTACATCAGGAGGTTTTAATTAGGAGGAAATAATTTTCAAAATATATTTATTGGTGAAATTAATTTACAGACCCAAAAAATTGTGATATGTTATTTATGCTCACATTATAAAAACAACAGGAGGGGAATTCATTGAAATTAGAAAAGTTCCATGGAATCATACCAGCCTTTTATGCATGCTATGACGATCAAGGAGATATCTCAGAAGCCAGAACCCAAGCTCTGTGTGATTATTTGTACGAAAAAAAGGTCCAGGGGGTCTATGTCGGAGGAAGCTCCGGCGAGTGTATTTACCAAAGCCTGGACGAACGTAAGGCGGTACTTAGCTATGTAGCGAATCATTTGAAAGGGAAAATGACGCTCATCGCCCATGTAGGAGCACCCTCTACGAGAGACAGTATTGAATTGGCCAAGCATGCGGCAGCATTGGGATACGATGCTTTATCAGCCATTCCTCCTATTTATTTCAAGCTTCCCGATCGTTCTGTATTCAAATATTGGACGGATATTATCGAAGCAACGCCTCTGGACTTCATTATTTATAACATTCCGCAAACTACGGGCTACACGTTAACGACATCCTTGTTCGAGAAGCTGCTCGCTAACAAAAAGGTGATCGGCGTCAAAAATTCCTCGATGCCGACGATGGATATTGAACGATTCAAAAAAACAGGCGGAGACGAAGTTATCGTATTCAACGGCCCGGATGAACAGTATGTGGCTGGAAGAATCATGGGCGCCGATGGTGGGATTGGCGGCACCTATGCTGCTATGCCGGAGCTATTCCTACAGGCTAATCAATTCATCCTGCAAGGTAAGTTTGAGGAAGCCAAGCACATCCAGAGCGATATCAACGACATCATTATTGCACTGTGCTCACAGAGTGGGTCGATGTACGCCGTGATCAAAGAAATACTCAATAGAAGAGGTGTCAATGTAGGTAGTGTAAGAGCGCCGCTCGAAGGCATTTCCAGTGAGGATTCAGGTCCAATCGATGAGATTATTGTGATGATCGATCAGGCTATTCAACGCTATTGCCAATGAGGCCATTAACGAACAAAACGATTGTATGCTTTGGGGACTCGAACACTTGGGGCTACAACGCCGAAACGGACGCTAGGTTCGATGAAGCGACGAGATGGACGGGGCTTCTGGCTGCTGAGCTTGACAGCTCGTACCGTATTATCGAAGAGGGTCTCAGCGGTAGAACGAGTGTAAGTGAAGATCCCTTGTTCGAAGGCTTGTCAGGACTATCCTATCTGTATCCATGTCTGATGTCGCATTCACCATTGGATTTGATTGTCATCATGCTCGGAACCAACGACACGAAAGCTCGCTTTCATTTAACTTCTTATAATATTGCTCAAGGTATTGTTCGACTGGCGAAGAAAGCCAGAGGAACTACGTCAGGTATAGACGGTAAATCTCCAGAGGTGCTGGTAATTGCCCCGCCTCCGATAGGTGAGAAGTATGTGGACACCTCAGTAGGCAAATCGATGGGAACTCAGTGCAGCCAGAAATCGTTGGAGCTCGGGGAACATCTGAACGATCTGCTGAAGGGAACGGACATTCATTTTGCCGATTCCAAAGCAGAGGTTGTCATGAATGAAATTGATTATATGCATTTGGATAAGGATGGGCATCGTCAAATGGCGAAATTTGTGCGGGGTCAAATCACAAGTATTTTAAATGAAAGGTAGATGTATACATGAAAAGAAAACGCCTACTTGCTGCTACTGGCGCTTTGATGATGTTGACTTCGGTTATTGCTGGCTGTTCAGGCGGAAATAACGAAGCTAATAGTGGGGCCAGTGCAGGGCAAGCTTCTGCCGGTAAAAAGGTTGAGATCAAGGTATGGCTGACGCCTCAGTGGAAAGGTGTTTTGGATGCATCGGAAAAAGGTGCCGACTATGACAGCTTCCTTAAATATGCAGCCGAGAAATTCACAGCCCAATACAAGAAATATGATGCAAAAGTAAATGTGGAGGTTATTGCCGGCGATCAACGTGATCAGCTTCTTAACGTAAACTTAAGCAGCGGAACGGCTCCAGATGTATTTTTTGAGAGCGTTTTTGCAATGGGAGATTATGTGCACCGCGGTACCATGGTACCGTTGAACGATATCGTCGATGACAAAGCCAAAAGCGATATTTCCCAGAGCTATTGGGATGCGGTGACCTTCGGCAAAGATATTTATTTTTATCCGTTCCAGCACAATCCCGGCACGTTGGTGTATAACGCAGATATGCTTAAAGCCGCAGGCTTGGAAAAGTTCATCGGCGGAGAAAACGAAATTAAAACGTGGACTCTGGATGAATACGAGCAAATCCTGAAAGGGCTTAAAGACAATCTGCCCAAAGACAAATATTCCAATGCGTATCCGATGTCCTTATTTGCTGTCAATAACCAAGGAGATACATGGAATCTTGCCTATCTGAGAATGTTTGGTAACAAATTTTTTGATGATAAGGGTAATGTGGCTCTGGATGATGAAAAGGGCGTCAAGGCGGCTGCTTGGCTGAAAAAAATCAAAGATGCGGGTTATACGAATCCGGGACCAGAATCGGTATCGTCCAATGATGCTAACGGAATGTTCCAGAATCAGCAGCTCGCGATCAGCTTCACGAATCCGATCTTGTTCAACAACATGAAAGTTGGCATGGATACAGGCAAATCTACCAAGTTCGATATTAGACTGGCCAACATTCCGTCCGCAACTGGAGAGCCGCTGTCCTTTACGTATGTGGTTGGAGCCAGCGTATTCCAGAATAAAGATGAGAAAAGAGTCGAAGTGGCGAAAGATTTCGTAAAATTCTTCTCTACGGACCCAGAACTGGTGAAGTCGTCCAAAAACGGTATTCCTGTAAGAAGCTCTGTTTCGGATGAGTTCAAGAACGAAAAGCCGTTATTTGCCGCTTACAATGCCAATTCCAAATATTTGTTTAATTTCACCGGCAACGTCCCTGGCTACAGCCAGCTGAGAGAAGTTCTTTATCCGGGACTCCAAGCTCTGTATACAGGAGCCAAGACACCGGAGCAGTTCGTTAAGGAGTATCAGACTGGCGGTAACAAGGTGATTCAAACCAACAAAGAGAATTCGATCATTTACCAAAAAAAGTAATCCCGTAAATAAACAATTCACGATTAGCAGTCTTGGGAGCGACGAGCTCCTGAGGCCGGCTAATTAGAAAGGTATACGACATGAGACTACGTAATCAATCCACCAAAGAAAGTATGACCGGTTATTTGTTTATTTTGCCGCAGATGCTGATTTTCTTGATTTTTCTGGTATATCCGATCATAGAAGGCATTAGGCTTAGTTTGTATCAGATCAATTATCAAACCGAGAAGTTTGTTGGACTGAGCAATTACGTGTCGCTGTTTAGTGATGATGTATTTTTTAAGGCGCTTTTCAATACGATTGTGTTCGTTGTTTGTATCGTCATTTTAACGGTTGGATTTGCACTGTTCGTAGCTTCCGCTGTATTCGATAAGAATGCGAAGTATGTCTCATTCATTAGAGGCAGCTACTATATACCCGTAATGGTATCTATGGTCGTGATGAGCATGGTGTGGAGCTTTTTGCTGAATCCTGCTAATGGACTGATTTCTTATTTTTCTAAGGAAATGGGTCTGGGCACGGTTAATCTCCTTGGGAAAACACAGACGGTTATGCCGGTTATTATATTCGTAACGTTCGTAACAAATGTGGGTCAAGCGATCATCCTGTATATTGCCGCGATGCTCGGCGTTTCCAAAGATTTGTTCGAGGCTGCGGAAGTGGATGGCGCCAGCAGATGGCAGGTTATTTTTAAAATACTGATTCCTTCCGTCCAATCGACCACGGTTTATATTGTTATTATCAACATCATTGCTGTTTTGAAAATATTTGTCGTGATTCAGCTCTTAACAGGCGGGGGGCCGAATAATTCCTCTGTGACGCTCATGTACTATCTCTATAATAATGCCTTCAAATATAATCAGCTCGGTACGGCTTCGGCAGTAGGGGTTATTATGTTCGTGATTACGTTGTTGTTGTCGATGCCACAGCTAAGAAGCTTGATTAAGGATAAGTAAGGGGGTATTCCGTATGTCGCAGAAAAATAACAAGAAGAAGATGGAACGATCTGATATTATATCCAATATCATTATCTTTCTCCTCGCGCTGTTTAACTTGTTTCCTTTATATTGGTTGTTTACAAGCTCGCTGAAAAACAGCTCGGATGTTGTGAAGATGCCGCCCGACTGGTGGCCGAGCACGATCACCTTCTCGAACTATGCAGATGTGTTTCAAAGCCAACCGGCTTTAAGATGGGCATTCAACAGCATATTTGTATCGGGTGCCTCCACCGTCCTTGTCATCATCGTAGGGGCGATGGCCGCGTATGCCTTCTCGAAGCTTAAATTCAAAGGCAAGGATATCATATTTATCATTTTTATTTCCAGCCTGATGATTCCCAAGGAAATCATGATTGTTCCTTTATTTCGGATTACGCAGCAATTCGGAATGGTCAACAGCTTCAACGGGATGATATGGCCGAACGTTGCTACCGCATTTGGGGTATTTTTGTTAAAAGGTTTTTTTGATGCGACTCCGAATGCTTTAAGAGAAGCGGCCAGAATTGATGGGGCTGGCGAATGGAAAACTTTTATGCAAATCATGCTGCCTATTGTCAAACCGGGCATTGGTGCGTTATTTATCCTAAACTTCGTTCAGGTCTGGAACGACTACCTATGGCAATCGGTCGTAGGGCAAGAGAAGAACATGAAAACATTAATGGTAGGTACCGCTACCTTGATGCAGGATCTGAATCCGAACTTCGCTTATAAAATGGCGGGGGCCACGGTGGCTGCAATACCGATGTTATTGATCTTTATTTTATTCCAACGGTACTTTACCCAAGGTATGACAGCTGGAGCTGTCAAAGAGTAAATATTATAGGTGTGGAGTTGGAAGCAGATGTATACAAACAGAAATATACTCGATATGATACAAAGAAAGCTGGTCGTTTCTTGCCAAGCCTTGCCTGAAGAACCGCTGCACAGCCCATTTATTATGGGAAGAATGGCATATGCGGCTTACTTGGGGGGCGCTTCGGGAATTCGAGCTAACAGCGTGGACGATATTAAGGAAATCAAAAAGCATGTGGATTTACCGATCATCGGGATTATCAAAAGTGTTTATGAAGGATCGGAAGTATTTATCACCCCTACGATGAAGGAAGTCGATGAGCTTTACCGCGAAGGTGTAGATATGATCGCGATGGATGCAACCGACCGCAGAAGACCGGATGGCTCAACCATAACGGAGCTGTTTCCTCGCATAAGAGAAAAGTACAAGGATCAGCTCTTTATGGCGGATTGCTCGACCTATGAGGAGGCCCTCACAGCTGTTGAGCTTGGTTTCGATAGTATCGGAACTACGTTAAGCGGTTATACAGAAGCGACCAAAGACAAATCCTTGCCTGATTTTGATTTGATCGAGAGACTCGTGAATACGGTATCTGTTCCCGTCATTGCAGAGGGCGGTATTTCGACACCCGAGGAATTAAAAAAATTATTCGATCTGGGTATTTACTCGGCTGTAGTGGGGTCTGCCATTACGAGACCGATGGAAATCACCAAAAAATTTATGAAGGCTGTCGAATAACGTATGGTCATGAAAATTTTAGCGGTGGATATCGGTGGAACCAACACGAAGATGGGCATTTGCGATGAACGAGGACATATCGTCGAATTTAAGGAGTACCCGACGGAAAGCGATAGGGGAGGCCCTCATGTCGTGGAAAGATTGCTTGACCAGATGGCCGACTATGAGGAATACGATGCCATTGCCATCAGTACAGCCGGTCAAGTCAATGTCGAAGAAGGATATATTGTTTATGCAAATCCCAATATTCCGGATTACACGGGCATGAAGATTAGGGAGCTTGTAGAAAATCGATTTCACAAGCCGGTTAAGGTAGAAAATGATGTCAATGCGGCTGCGCTCGGAGAAGCTTACTTTGGTGCAGCCCAATCGTTTCAAGATTTCTTATGTCTTACTTTTGGTACAGGGATCGGCGGAGCTATTGTTATTCATCATCAGATATACCGTGGAGCGAACGGTGTGGCCGCGGAGTTTGGGCATATGTTTACGCGTCCATTGTCGGAAATGAGCAGCAGTGCAGGCAAGCCGTACTATGAAACCTATGCTTCAACGACAGCCTTGGTCCGAATGGCCAAGCAAGCAGATCCGGAATGTGTGGACGGGAAAGTTTTATTTGATAAAATAAGAGCAGGCAACGATAAGCTGCAGCAAATTGTACACGCCTGGACGGCCGAGGTAGCCGTTGGTTTAGCGTCACTCATTCATATTTTTAATCCATCGGCTATTATTGTTGGTGGCGGAGTGATGGAGCAGGATGAGCTGGTTCGTCTAGTCGAGGTACAAACCAAGGATTTGATTATGGAGAGTTTCTCGGACGTGAAGATAGTTAAGGCATCACTTGGGAACAAGGCTGGTTTATTAGGTGCGGCATCACTATTTTTATGATGAATGTCGCGCAGCTGTAATCCCTGAAGCCCCGAGCGTCTGAATTTTGAGGATTAAAAGAGGTGATAGGTTGCGCGCAGTCAATATTTTTACAACGATACATTCCAAGTACAATAACCTGACGAATACGGAAAAAAAAGTAGCGGATCATGTCCTGGAAAATGCGAAAAGTGTGGTATACATGTCCATTACCGATCTGGCGGATGTTTGCGGAGTGGGTGAATCCAGTATATTCAGGTTTTGCAGGTCCTTGAGCTATAAAGGGTATCAGGATTTCAAGATTGCACTGGCACATAGCATCACGGTGGAAAATGAAATTCCGCAGCTCACGGACAAGGTTCTGATGAATGATACGATCGATCAGGTGGCTTCCAAGGTGCTGGCAACCAATATCAGCGCATTGAACGAAACGTTTAATTTAATCGATATCGCCAAAATGGATCAAGCCATAGACCATCTGCTTAAAGCGGAACGGGTCATCTTTTTTGGCGTCGGTTCTTCGTTAATGACGGCCATGGAAGCGAAAATCAAGTTTATGCGCATCACCAACAAAACGGAATGTACGATCGATTCGCATCTTCAGATGATGTCAGCGGCATTGATGACCAAACGGGATGTTGCCGTGATCATTTCATATTCCGGCTCTACCAAGGATACCATCGAGGTGGCCAAGAAGGTAAAAGAACGTGGCGCGACGATCATTTCCATTACCAGATTCGAGAAGTCCCCGCTTACTTCCTATTCGGATCTTACGCTGCTGTGCGGTGCGAACGAGGGCCCTTTGCAGGGCGGTTCCTTATCTGCGAAAATATCACAGCTCTATTTGCTGGATCTCCTATATGTTGAATATTTCAAAAGGGATTATGAGGAGTCCATTAGAAATAAGGAAAGCACAGCTGCGTCCGTGACTGTTAAATTACTTTGATATTGTGCAAATGTTGAATGACTTCTGAAATACGCAATTGGGGGAATCGGTTATGATTATAGGTTCGATGTCATTATGGGAAAGTCAATCTACATTCGAGCATAAGATTATCGTATCGGCCATAAAGGAACTGAATACAATCCTCAAACAAAATCCTGCTGCAGGGCGAATTGAAATCAATGGCGACCAGATATATGCTACGATTATGGAATTCGAAACCAAACCCATTCAAGATCAGCTTGCCGAGAAACATGAATTGTATATCGATGTCCATTACCTGATTGAAGGCGAAGAGACTATCGGCTGGTTTGCACTTCGGGACGATGCTGCAACCGCGAAGCCATATGACAGTGAGCAGGATTACGCGCTGTATGAGCCATCGGCGGACGAGCTATTGCTCCAGCTCAAACCTGGGATGTATGCGGTCTTTTTCCCGAACGATATTCATAGACCCGGCATGGGGCAGCAAACGAAAACTAAGAAGGCCGTAGTGAAAATTCATGTGGATTTGTTTAAATCATAAATTCGATTCGATTGGTTATGCGCGAAGGCAAGCTGACCGAAAGTCGAGGCAAAAGCCCGGTATCTATTAAGGTACTGGGCTTTTGCTATTTTAAGCTGGAGGAAGCCTACTGCGGAGTCACGTCGATGGAAGTAGCAAATGGTAAGCTTCTGTCGTTTTCTTTAATAAATCGATGAATTCACGAGCAGCGTACCCCATATATTTTTCCTTGTGATGGACCACTCCGATTTGTCTGTGGAAAGAGGGGTTTTCGATTTTGATAATGTTAATGTGTTCATTATTCCATATATTCAACAGCGTTCTGGAGAGAATGGATACGCCTGCCTGATTTTCTATCAAGCTAATAATAGCTTCCGGTGAATCTGTTTCAATTAACGGCGCGATGCTTATTCCTTGTAATGAACAAGCAGCATCAATTTGCTGGCGGCACTTGTAGTACTTGGGGAACAAAATGAAGGGCAAATGGGCTATTTCATCTAAATGGACGGTAGCATTGTGAGCCAAAGGATGATGTTTGGAAATAGCCAAATACAGCTCCTCCTCGTATAAGGGCACTGTGGTCATTCGTTCATCATGCACCGGAACAATCGTTAAAGCAAAGTCAATTTCATTCTGCAGGGCCCGTTCTACAATATCATCGGAACTAATAATCGTAATCTTGATGTTGGGATAATTGTCGTGAAATTCCAAAAGCAATTGGGAAACCAATTGATTAAGCTCACCCGTTAGAGCTCCTACTGTCAAGCTGCCTTGTTTCATAGTTTGCAGTTCCTGAATCTCTTCCCGAGCACTTACCATGCTGTTAAATATCGTGTGGCAATGCTTTAATAAGATGAATCCAGCTTCGGTTATCGCTGTTTTTTTTCCTATTCGGTCAAATAGCAAGGTGCCCATTTCATCTTCTAATGCTTTGATTTGATGGCTTAAAGTAGGCTGAGTTACTCCTAGTTCCTCCGAAGCACGTGTGAAATGAAGCGTCTTGCATACTGCCATAAAATATTCTAACTGCCTGATTTCCATATTGACCTCCGCAAGACATTATAAAGACTGATTACAATGTCCCTATTATACCACTACTCCCTCCACGGCGATTGCAGCACACAGTCACAAAAATTGGTATGCTTAAAACCCGGAAGTAAAAGCCCGCATACATCGGCTTTGATATTCCCAAACGTAGTTTCCGGCTTATGTTTAAAGCCTTCAAGGAAAGCTGGCAAGATCTTCGTTTTGAAATTATCACGTGGGAACGCAACGACAACCTTCTCACGTATGTCCTCCGAGATGCTGTCAAAGTTTTCACCCATAACATCATAGCCTACTCCTGAATAGATTAACGCCACTTCAGGCTCTTTATACTGGGCAACCCCGATGGTCGTGTGCAGGGCGATAGCATCCCATACAAGTCGAATAGATTCATCAGGAACTCCGTGCTGCTGAAGATAGTTTCTGGCTGCATTGGCCCCATCGACTTCAAAGCGTTTGTCGGGGCTGCTATATTTCGGGGTAAGCCCCAAGTCATGAAACAGTGCGCTAATATAAAGAAGCTCGGGATCGAATTTGACTCCTGCATGCTGGCCTTGAAGAGCTCCGAAAAGATAGACGCGGTGGGAATGGTTCCATAATAGGGTATCACCATGCTCGCGAAGTAATTCAGCCGCTCCAACCGCTAGCTTACTATCAGGAATACGAATATCAGCAATGGATTTCAACATAAAAAGGGCCTCCTCAGTGGTAGTTGAATACCCACCCATTATAATGCCCTTAATAATGATCGATCAATGCTATTGTTTCTATGATAACAATAGATATTACGCATGATGTTGTCCTATATTTTACAATGGGTAAGGGTGGCATTATGATGAAGAAGAGGGTGTTAGTTAACAGGTAGTTAACCAATCCAAGCGTGCGCTGTGACGCTGCTTGGGGGTTACTGAACCTACTATAAGGAATGAGGTGTTGTAATGGACAGCAAGACGTTTTCCGGGCCGCATAAGGCTATTGGTCAAACGGCTACAGTAGGTTTCCAAGTTGGAGTTCGAAGAACGCTTCCTATCTCCCAGGAGCAGGCCTGGTCAATTCTGATCTCTCCTGAGGGCTTGAAATTATGGCTCGGCGACCTGCCATCCCTTAATCTAAACGTGGGGGAATCTTTTCGATCCAAAGAAGGCAATACAGGTCAGCTGCGAGTGGTCAAGCCGTTTCAACAACTCCGTATGACATGGGGGACCAAGGACTGGGAACAGCCATCCACTCTGCAAATTCGTTTGCTATCCGATAAGCCTGACAAAACAACGATTAGCTTTCACCAGGAAAAGCTGGATAGTTCCAACACAAGAGAACAGATGAAGCTTCATTGGGAACAGGTACTAGCCGCGATCACAAACCAAATCACATAAAGTGGTTGTTCCTTGCCTAAGGCTCAATGATATGGATACGAGGGACGTCGACCACATGAAAAGCGTAACACTATTGGACTTTCAATGGAAAATTATGTTGATTAAAAGAAAAGAGAGATCAACATAAAAAAGAAATGACTCCCGATAAATCCAGAAGTCATCTCATGGCTGCTGAGCTGTGCTTTCCCTGATGTGTTAGAAATTTGCGTTACCCATTTTGCCTGATTGAAAGTCTTGATAAGCCTCAGTAATCTCTTCGCGGCTGTTCATGACAAAGGGACCTTGTTGAAAGATGGGCTCATTAATGGGTTCCCCGCTTAGGATAATGACCAGTGTATCATCGCTTTGTCCTTCAATGACGATTTCACCGGAAGTATTGCCAAATAGAACAAAGGTTCCTTCGCTCGCGATGGTGGTTTCGTTGATTTTGGCTTCCCCTCTAAGCACCAAAGCGGCAGTGTTGAACGAGGAGGGGAGCTCGAATTGCGCTCTCCCATTAGCTTTGAAATCAATATCAAACAAATGGATCGGCGTGAAGGTGCTGGCAGGCCCACGAACGCCGTTGTACTCACCAGCGATGATACGGACTTCTCCGCCATCATCAGGCAGCGCTACTCTACCCATATTTGATTTCAGCAATTCCTGATATTGGGGCGGGTGCATCTTATTCGCACGAGGGAGATTAACCCACAGTTGAATAAAATGAAAGCTACCGCCGCGTTGCGAAAATTCCTTCTCATGATATTCCTTATGCAGCAGTCCTGAGCCTGCTGTCATCCACTGAACGTCCCCAGGTCCAATGATTCCGTGGTTGCCATGGTTATCATGATGCTCGACATAACCGTCATAAGCAATAGATACCGTTTCGAAGCCTCTGTGAGGATGAGCGCCGACTCCTTTGGTTTTACTGCTGGGTGGAAAAACAAACGGTGCGTTATAGTCCATGAGAATAAACGGGCTGAATCGTTGTCCGAAGTTATTACCCGACGGAAAGTAGTTGGATACACGAAATCCATCCCCTACCATATGGAATGGTGCACCCTGATAGGTTCCCTCAATAGTTCTGAATGATGTTGTCATATTCATGCACTCCTTTACCTAATAGTTTGAGCAGCTCAATGGTTTCTTGCTTTTGCGCTTGCGAAAGGCCATTCATAATTTGCTGTATACTTTCTGCATGCTGTGGGAAAATACGATCAATCATTTCTTTACCTGCAACCGTCAAGTCTGCATAAACAACTCTTCGGTCTTCAAGGCAAGGGATCCGTTCAACGAGCCCCTTTTTCTCCAGCTTATCCAGGTTATAAGTCATCGTGCCGCTTGTGATTAGAATTTTCTCGCCAATTTGTTGAATGGGTATTTTGCCTTTGGTCGATAATACCTCCAGAATTCCGAACTCGGAAGGAGTTAACTCATAGTTTTTAATATCCTTGGCAGCCTTATCCATAAGGCTCTTGTAGGTTTTGGATAACACGACCAAGAGCTTGAGTGAAAGAGCTTGATCATCATCCGCAGGCTGCTTCGTCATTGTGCATCACCTCATCGATAATATCTTTATATAAATAATCTTAAATTAAAGATATCATGTTAAGAATGTTTAGTCAACCCATGCTTCCATCGAAATGATGTGGAGATAATGGGTTCCATCGTCGGACAGCCAGCCTAAAAATTCGTCGATTTTATGCGTAATTGCGTAATATGGTATACTATTCTCGCGTATAGGACGTTCGCACAATGATCGTGTATATATAAAAGGTGGCATTGTCATGAAACAAAAAGGCATAGATATGATTTTTCTTATTGCAGGTTCGTTGATGTTCGCACTGGCTGTTAATCTTTTTATTATTCCCAATACCTTTGGTGAGGGCGGGGTTACGGGCTTAACGATTATTTTATATTACTTGTTCCAATGGTCTCCGGGACTGGTCAACTTGATATTGAATGCTTTTTTACTGATGATCGGCTATAAATTTTTGGATAAGACGACGATTATTTATACGATCATTGCTGTGGTCTTCAATTCTTTTTTTCTGTACGTTACAGAGGGCTGGCGCATTTCCTCTAATGAGCTGTTGGTAAATGCCATATTTGGCGGGGTATTTGCTGGTATCGGGCTTGGCTTGATTATTCGGGTAGGTGGCACTACGGCGGGTTCGACGATATTGGCCAGGATTGCTAATAAGTATTTGGATTGGAATATCAGCTACTCCTTGCTGTTGTTGGATTTAATCGTCGCAGCTTCTTCCTATTTTATTATTGGGGCCCAGAGCTTGATGCTTACGATTATTATGCTTTATGTAGGCACCAAGGTGATGGATTTTATTATTGAAGGCGTTAATCCCAAAAAGGCGGTCACGATTATATCGGAAGAACAGAATAAGATCGCTGAGCAAGTGAATGTACGGTTGGACAGAGGCGTTACCGTTATGTACGGTCATGGTTACTATTCCAAAAAGCCCAGAGAGATCCTCTATATTGTAGTGAGCAAGCAGGAAGTCAGTTTGCTCAAAAAAATTGTGAAGTCGATTGATAAAAATGCGTTTATTACCGTTCATGATGTGCGTGATGTATTCGGAAACGGGTTTGTTGATATTTCAAAGTAATACACAAGGGATGGATCCTATGAAACGAATCACCATTTTAATAGCTGACGATGAGATAGAGATTGCGGAGCTGGTTGCGTTGCATCTGCACAAAGAGGGTTATCACGTTATTAAAGCTTCGGATGGGCTGGAGGCTGTTCAGGCTGTTCAGACACATGCCATTGATTTGGCGATTCTAGATATTATGATGCCCAAGCTGGACGGTTATGAAGTCACCCGACAAATTCGGGAACAGCATGCTATGCCAATCATTTTTTTGAGTGCCAAAACCTCTGACCTGGATAAGATCGCAGGACTGGTAAGGGGAGCGGACGATTATATGACCAAACCGTTCAACCCGATGGAATTGGTTGCTCGTGTGAATGCTCAGCTGCGGCGTTCGATGCAGTTGAATCAACCGGCAGCAGCGAATAAACCTGTGTTGGAGGCAGGGGGATTGGCTATTTATCCGGATCAACGTACCGTTACCCTGTATGGCCAGACTGTCGAGCTGACGCCAAAGGAATTTGATATCTTGTACTTGCTGGCCCGTTCTCCCAAGAAAGTCTATAGTGCGGAACATATTTTTCAGCAGGTGTGGGGCGAAGCCTACTATGAGGGTGGTAACACGGTCATGGTGCATATCCGTACCTTACGGAAAAAGCTTGGAGAAGATATGCATAAAAACAAGCTGATCAAAACCATTTGGGGAGTTGGGTACACATTTAATGGATAAAAAGCTGCGCAGCTTCCGGTCCAAAATGATCCTGCTACTCGGTTTAAGTATGATTCTATCCGGCATCATTACCTATGTTGTCTATAAAGCTCTCCAGCTGTATTATCATTCTCAAGTCCGATATGGAGATTCACTGGCTTATATTCGCTTGTTTGTGAATAGGATCGGAGACGTTAACTTTTTCCTGCTTATTTTTGTCCCGCTCGCGATAATGTTTTTCTTTTTCTTAACGAAGCCTTATGCTGCTTATTTTCATAAGATTTCCAACGGGATACATCATCTCGCCAATGGCGATTTTAAAAACCGGGTCCATATCTCAGCGGGCGATGAATTTGGCGATATTGCGAAGGATATTAATCTGGCTAGTGAAAAATTGCAAGCGGCTGTAGAGAGAGGCGATTTTGCAGAAAGCAGTAAGGATCAACTGGTCTTGAATTTGGCTCATGATTTGCGTACGCCTCTGACCTCAGTTTTGGGTTATTTGGATTTCATTCTTAAGGACGATCAATTAACAGAGGAACAAATCAAACATTATACGAGCATCGCTTTTACCAAGTCTCAACGATTAGAAAAGCTGATTGATGAGCTATTTGAAATAACCAGAATGAACTACGGCATGCTTCCCATTGAAAAGGAAGAAATTGATCTTAGTGAGCTGCTTATACAAGTAAATGAAGAGCTATATCCGGTTTTGGAGAAAAATCAACTTATAGCCCGATTGAATGTAGCTCCGCATCTGAATATGTGGGGTGACGGCGAGCTCTTGGCACGTGTATTTCAAAATCTTTTGACCAATGCCATCCGTTATGGAAGTGACGGCCAGTTTGTAGATATTAATGGCTATCTGGATGCCGGAGAAGTAGTCGTTCAAGTAGTTAATTATGGTGATTGTATTGATCCTGAGGAACTGCCCCATATTTTTGAAATGTTTTATACCGGCGACCAAGCACGATCTCATCAAGGGGGTAGTACAGGTCTCGGCTTGTTCATTACGAAAAATATTGTGTCGCAGCATCATGGCACCGTTACTGTTCAAAGCAGCTTGATACGTACGGTCTTTGAAGTGCGTTTACCCCGAGAGCACACCACGATATAACCAGATCATACAATCCCATCCCAAGTTTCCGTGCTCCCATAATTTAAGAAAAACTTTATATTTACCCCACTTCTTTTTAAAGATTTTCCCCTATCCTGAAGGTGTGTAGGACAGGAGGAAATTGAGGATGAAGAAGTGGTTTTTTTTGTTTGTTGTTCTTTTGCTGCTCGGTTATGGAGTCTTTCAACAAAAGGCGGAGGTCTTACAGCTGTATCCAAGTAACAAACCCAATCAAACACAAGAGGTGTCTTCTCAGGTGAAGAACCAAACGATAAAGGTGGCAAAGGATCAGGTCTACCAAGGGAGTCTGATATTGGTCAATAAGGTATATCCGCTTCATCAACAAGGTGTGAAATCCGATGTCATCAAGCTGTCTCAGCATAAGGAATTGGTTAAGGGCTATGGCTTGTACGATAACAATATCCAACTATCCAAAAGTGTAGTTCAAGCATTCCAGAAGCTGGTTGGTGCTGCTGATAAAGATAAAGTACGCAATTTTTCCATAACAAGCGGCTATCGGGGCCTGAAGGAGCAAGAGAAGCTGTATGAAGAAATGGGCTCGGACTATGCATTGCCCGCGGGGTATAGCGAACACAATCTAGGTTTATCTCTGGATATTGGATCCACTTTGATGGAGATGAATCAAGCGCCTGAAGGAAAGTGGCTTAATCAAAATGCGTGGAAATACGGTTTTATTTTACGCTATCCGAAGGACCAGACAGCGATCACAGGCATTCAATATGAGCCTTGGCATTATCGTTATGTTGGTTTGCCTCACAGCGCCATTATGCAAAAACAGCATTTGGTTTTGGAGCAATATTTGGATTGCGTTAAAAAAGAAAAGAGCGTTACGTTTCAGGTTGATGGTGAGAAGTATGAGATTTCTTATTACCCGGTTTCCAATAACACGACGATTAAAGTACCCGCCAACCGCCGCTATGAAATATCAGGCAACAACATGGATGGAGTCATTGTGACGGTGTATCCCTGACTTCAACGAATTCATTAAAAAATAATCCCTAACCATGGGTAGATAAGCTATAATAAAATCCGGATAGCTATTTAGATGCAGCAGCTTGGATAGGTGAAGGAACAGCTGAATTTTACAAAAAACTGTAAATTTATCAATCTGAATGGATCCGCAGAAGCGAGATCCTTTCTTTCATACAATTTTTACGATAGGTTTGGATCAAATTCTACCTGGAGGATAGCAGCCGATTATGAGCTACGTACTGTACTTTTCTGCACTGCTGATGGCCGCTACTTGCTGCTCCTTGTTCATGACCTACCTTTGCTGGAAAAGGAGGGAGCTGCCGATCGCGGTCAGCTTGGGCTTGGGCTTGCTGGCGGGTTCCTTTTATTCCTTCGGATATGCCTTTGAAATTGTCAGCTCCAACCTTGAGCAAATCCGCTTCTGGTTGAGGTTTGAATATATCGGAATTCCTTTTGGCACGGTACTCTGGTTTATGATGGTGCTGCAGTTTACGGGTCACCAAGCTTTTCTGAACAGATGGAGAGTCGCTTTGCTGATGGTCGTTCCTGTTGTTACGTTCATAGCACATTATACGAACGACTGGCACCATTTGTTTTACAAAAGTATAACGATTGACGATTCTGAGGGATTTCCACTAGCTTCCATGGTCACGGGCCCTTTATACAAGGTTCATGTGGGGTATGCCTATTTCTTTTGCATTATCGGCATGGGTTTACTGTTTCATATGTATCGGGATGCGGCCTCTACGGTGAGGAAGCAAATTATTTTTGTGGTGATTGGGTCCTGCGGGCCTTACGGCGTGACGGCTGTATATTTGAGCGGTATTATCCCTACATCCGTTGATTTTTCCCCTTTCGGATTTGTTTTTTCGGGAATTTTCTATATGTGGGGAATCTATCAATTTAACCTGCTGAAGTTGGCTCCTCTGGCTTTACAAAAAGTGTTTGAATCGATGCGGGACGCAGTTATTGTATTAGATCTGGACTATAGGGTCACCAGCTTCAATCAGTCAGCCAGACGGGTGATGGCAGGCTTGAATCATAAAAAAGCGAATGGTATGCTGGCTGCCGATGTCTTCTCTGTGTATCCGGAGCTAATAGACAGGATCAGACAGGAGCCCTTCAAGGATAGCAGGCTGATGATTACAGAGGCAGAAACCTCCAAATTTTATAATGTCCATATCTCACAGGTCAGTGACAACAAACAGGTTGCGCTGGGTATTATGCTGCTGTTAAGCGATGTTACAGAGGATGTACATAATCAGGAAAAGTTGTTAACGAGTACCAGGCAGCTTGGCGAGCTCAATTCGTTCAAGGACAAGCTGTTCAATGTTATCGCTCACGATATTCGCGATCCGCTTGCGGTGCTTGTCAGTTTGATGGAGCTCATGGAGGAGGAAATGCAGTCTTGTGATGGGGAGCATGATGAGGTAGTCAACGAAATGGGACAGCAAATCCAGAATACCTTTATGTTGGTGGAAAGCTTGCTGGAATGGTTTCGCAGCCAAAAAGGTGGAATGGTGTTTAACCCGGTTATCGCTGATCTGTCCCACACTGTTCAGGCTAATATCCGGCCGCTGCAGGTGCGAAGTAAAGGCAAGCGCATTCAAATAACGTCTCTGATACCAAAAGGGACCCGGATATATGCTGACAAAGAAATGTTGGATCTGGTCATTCGCAACCTCCTGTCTAATGCGATTAAATTTACAGATAACGAAGGAAGCATTCAAATTGAAGCCCATCAGGTAGATAATGAAATTATTGTATCGATCAAAGATACCGGGTCTGGTATAACGCCGGATCAGGCCAGTACCTTATTTCAGGACGATAATCCGGTTTCTTCAGTGGGAACGGCTGGCGAGCGGGGTGTAGGGCTGGGGCTCACTTTATGCAGAGAGTTTGTTCGAATGAACGGTGGAGATATCTGGTTCGATAGTAAGCCTGATCAAGGGAGCATCTTTTACTTTTCCATTCCTACGCTTCACGAGGAAGCTTGAGCAATTACCGGACTAAATGGAAGGTGGGGTGTGGGATGAAGATCGTCATTGTTGATGACGAAAGGGCTATGCATTTGATCATGAGACGAATGCTTGGCAAGATCGAGGAAGTCGAAGTTGTAGGCAGTTTTCTGGAGACGATGTCGGCGTATTCGTTTGTGGAGAACCATGAAGTCGATCTGGTGCTGGTCGATATTAGTATGCCAAGAGAAAGCGGGATTGAATTTGCGCAAAGATTAAGAGAGCGTGGCGAACATATGAAAATTGTGTTTGTGACTTCACATAAGGAATATGCACTATCGGCATTCGACGTCTATGCGTACGATTATATCGTCAAGCCGCTTACACAGGACCGACTGCTTCGAACGATTCAGAGAGCACTTGCAAAACGCTCGAATGAGGATGTTCGGGAAGGCCGCAGGTCGAATACCTTTGCCGCGGGGCCTGTAGAAACGAAGCATGAATCTGAGGGAACTAACTTGGCCGAGCAGGAGCCCCGAACCAACTTAATGGAAAATTGGCCAGATCGGATAGAGGGGGGGAAGTTGACGAATAAGCTTGGATACCAGAAATTGAATGATGCAGATCAGCTGACGAACAGCCCTGAACATATGGAGCCTCATCTTGCGAAGGATACCGGGGATGCCTTACAGGTCCTTGTGGATCCCTTGACGAACCGCGAAACGGAAATATTACTGGCTCTGGCAGAAGGCTTATCCAATAAGGAAATAGCCGATCGATTTTTATTAACAGAAGGTACCGTCAAAAACCATTTGTACAATCTGTACAGCAAGCTTAGTGTGAAAAGGCGGGCGCAGGCTATTAAACGGGCGAGGGAGCTGCGGATATTAAGATAAGCTGTAAAGCATTCCATCTATTTCATCATATTGGGGGTCAGGTCAGACCGGTATGCTTACGGATTAAAGAAAGCGTGTTATGCGTTGCAGCGCAGAATTCGCTTTTTTGTGTATTCATGGCAATCTAGGCAGACGGTGAGACCGGAGAAATTTACGACATATGGGTAATAGTCACGGTTGACTACTACAGATTAACGATATATAATCATAATTATATTAGTCACGAATGACTAATTGAATGTCAGTCTTGGACTGTGTACTTTCTTATAGGATTGAACAATGATTTTTCTGAGATTATGATGGGAAGCCTAATATAGGAGGGATACAGTTATGGTCCAATTCGGTGCAGTTCATATGCAAGTTGTTTCGAGCATTGGAATGGTGGCGATGGCACTGCTAGCCATCTTCGTCCGTATGAGAGGGACCAACAAACCGATCTCAACAGTAAAAATCATCATGCCACCGATCGGTATGAGCACTGGTTTTTTGATGTTTGTCGCGCCTGCCTTCCGGGTGCCAGGGATGTGGGGTTTGCTTGCTTTTTTGGTGGGACTGCTGTTATTTTCTTATCCATTAATCCGAAGCTCGCAATTGGAGCTGCATGATGGTCAAGTGTTCGTCAAGCGATCCAAGTCGCTGGCATTCGTCATGCTCGGTCTGTTGGCATTAAGGGTAGCGCTTCATAGCTACATCGAACAATATATATCGATCCCGCAAACAGGAGCGCTTTTCTTTCTACTCGCTTTTGGCATGCTCGTACCTTGGCGGGCTGCCATGCTGCTGAGATATCGTAGGCTGCAGCGCACAGTTTCGTAAACATCACACCTGAAAATGTGAATATAAATAGCAATCTCGCTCGTGTTCGAGTGGGATCAAGGACTGTGTGTTCTGCCGTTGCAGAGCCATGGTCCTTTTCTTTGGTAAAGTCATCAACCTCTTGCTTTCATAAAAGAGTTCTGGGACAATGAAAAGCAGATTCTTCATACGAAAGAGCAGACTGGAAAGGGCGTAATAGGATGAACTACAAAATGATCGTACTTGATTTAGATGACACGTTACTTCGTGATGACCATACCATCTCTCCGCGTACCCTGAAAGCATTAATCAACGCACAGGAAGCAGGGGTTAAGGTAGTACTTGCTTCCGGCCGTCCTACGTTTGCGATGACCCATATTGCCAAGGAGCTGGAGCTCGAAAAATACGGAAGTTATATATTATCCTTCAACGGTGCGACAATTATTAACTGCGCAACCAACGAACCGATATTCAGCAGTACCTTAACGCCAGAAACGGTACATGAGCTATACCACATAAGTAAACAAGAGAAAGCATGGATTCACACCTATACAGGTGATGAGATCGTAACGGAAGCCCATAATGAGTATACCGATATCGAATCCGTTATTACGGGGATGAAAATCGTCAAGGTAGATAGCTTTGTCGATGCGATCCAACAACCCGTTGTAAAGGTATTAATGATGGAAGACCCTGAAAAGCTGGTAATGGTCGAAAAGAAACTTCAAGAGCAGCTCAAAGGCAAGATGAGTGTAATGCGCTCGAAGCCGTTTTTCCTGGAGTTCACGGAAGCTGGCGTAGATAAAGGGACAAGCTTGCATCATCTTATTCAGCAGCTTGGCATTCAACAAGAAGAGGTCATCGCCATCGGAGACAGTTACAACGATCTTGCCATGATTACATTTGCAGGACTGGGCGTGGCGATGGGCAACGCCCATGATGATATTAAACAAATTGCCAATTTTGTTACGGATACCAATATGAACGATGGCGTTGCCAAGGTCGTTGAAGCCTTTATTTTAGATAAGCTTGCAGCTATTTGACAGCCAAGTCTTCAATAGAGGTAACGCTCATATAGGCAGGAACGACCAGTCCGAGCTTGGTTCCAACCAGGTTGGGTCCGAGATCTTCAAATTTACCTTGAAATTTCTCATAATAGTCTTGATGTGTTGTGGGCAGCCAGCCTGCCACCATGGCGTCAGCATCTCCGCTAGCGATCCCTGCCCACATCGGTCCGGCTTCCACCTGCAGCATATCCACTTGGTAGCCTAATTTGTTTTCCAGCACGTATTTAACAACGTTCGTACTGGAGATTTCAGAATCCCAAGCTACATAGGCAAGCTTTAACTTCTTTCCTCCCACTTTGGGAATCCCGCTAATCCAGGCATTCACTTTATCTGGGTTAGCCTCCACCCACTGTGAAGCCGCTTCTTCCGGTTTGTGCCCCTCCTGAATGTTGGCCATCACCTGCTCCATATCGGCAGGCTTCCACTGAAAACGATCAAGGAATTGGTAAGCGGCAGGCTGATCTGCTTGCAAATGCAGACGTACAATCGTGTGAATCTCCTCATCACCACCGAATACGTTTTTCGGATCGGCCAAATATTTGAGCTCGTACTTGGCAAACATCCAGTGTGGTGTCCAGCCAGTCACGATAATGGGCTTGCTTTCCTTGTAGGCTCTGTCCAGGGCTATGGTCATAGCCGTACTGGACCCTTCGATGAGCTTCCAAGAGGTAAGGTCATAGGCTTTAAGTGCTTTGTCCGCAGCATTCATGAGGCCTGAACCGGGATCAATGCCAATTATGCTGTAGCCCACCTGATCTCCCACAGAAGAACCTGTCGCAACAGGAGCCTTGTTCCTTATTCCGATAAATATAGCAGCGATGCAGAAAGCGACTACAGCCGCGATGATCAAAGGCTTTTTTAAGGCGAAAGACGGTTTCGCTGTTCTTTTCTTACCGATTACGCTCTGTGTCAATCGGTCCAGCAAGATGGCCAATACGACAACGGCAAGTCCTGCCTCAAACCCCTGTCCTGTTTTCAATTGGGTGACCGCCCGGTATACATCGGCTCCGACACCTTGTGCTCCGATCATGGAAGCAATAACTACCATCGACAAAGACAGCATAATGGTCTGATTGACCCCGGCTAATATAGTCGGCAGCGCGAGTGGAAACTGAACTTTAAAAAGCTTCTGAGCCGGAGTCGACCCGAAGGAATCCGCAGCCTCCACCAAATCATCTGGTACCTGTAAAATGCCGAGATTCGTTAAACGAATAGTTGGCGGGATTGAGAAAATAACCGAGGCGATAACACCTGGAACGACGCCAAGACCAAAAAAGGTAACCGCAGGGATCAGGTACACAAACGCTGGCATCGTCTGCATAAAGTCCAGTATCGGGGTCAGAGTACTCCTCACCGAGCGGTTTCTGGCGCACCAGATCCCGAGAGGCAGACCAAGAATAATGGAAATAAGAGCGGAGGTTAATACCAGCGCCAAGGTGTCCATGGTGGGTTCCCAATAACCGAGATTAAGAATAAGCAGCAATCCGAGTACTGCAAACAACGCCAGCCGCCATTTACCGAAGTAGTAGGCAAGAAGCGTCAGGATTACGATAACGACAAGAGCGGGGAAAGCATGGAAAAGGAACGTAAATCCACCTACAATCCCGCCAATAATCGAAGAGAAAAAATGAAACAGAAATGCCAGATTCGTATTCAGCCAGCTGATGACGGATTCTACCCAGCGGTCCAAAGGAATTTTTGGGAGCATCAGGGGTTCACCTTCTTGTCAGTAGGTTCAGGGGCGCCTGCAATGGCAGCCAGAACTGCGCCGCGGACGATAATACCTAATAGACGTCCTTTTTCATCGACCACTGTAACCGGAATTTTGGCACTGCTAATCAGCTCAAAGCACTCATTCAGATGGATGTCAGGCGGAACCGTAGGCACATCCCGAATGACGATATCCTCAATGGTTTGACGAGCTTGTACAGCCATAGCTGCATCTTCTGCCGTAATGGCACCTATCAGCCTCTTGGCTCTGTCCACGACATACAGGTTCGAAATCCCGCTTTCCTGCATCAGCTGCAGGGCGACTCGGGGTCCGCGCTCCATAGTAATGGTTTCCGGTCTACGCATCACGTAGGCAGCTGTTAATACTTTGGACAGATCGACATCCTCCACGAAACGTTCCACATATTTGTTCGCCGGATTCATTAATATTTCCTCAGGTGTCCCAATCTGGACAATGGAGCCGTCCCGCATAAGAGCGATCTTATCGCCGATTCGCAGTGCTTCATCCAAGTCATGCGTGATGAAAATAATCGTTTTTTTCATTTTATCCTGAAGCTCCAGCAGCTCGTCCTGCATATCCTTACGAATTAAAGGGTCCAATGCGCTGAATGCCTCATCCATAAGGAGAACGTCCGGATCATTCGCTAAAGCGCGAGCCAGTCCAACCCGCTGCTGCATGCCACCACTCAGCTGGTCGGGATTACTGTCCCCGAGTCCATGCAAACCGACAAGCTCCAAGGACTCCAGCGCTTTCTGCCGATTGGCCTGCTTGGAGCCGCCTTGAATCTCTAGTCCAAACTCGACATTCTCAATGACTGTTTTATGCGGAAACAAGGCGAACTTTTGAAAAACCATACTGATCTTGCTGCGCCTGACTTGACGAAGCTGTTCCTGGTTCATCGTTACGATGTTCTGTCCATTAATGAGAATTGTTCCTGAGGTCGGTTCAATAAGACGGTTCAATAGACGGATCAGAGTCGACTTTCCGCTTCCCGACAATCCCATAATGACAAAGATTTCACCAGCCTGTATGGTCAAATTGACTTTGTTGACGCCAATGGTATGCTTGGTTTCTTCGTATATTTTCTTTTTGGACCATCCCTTATCCAGAAGCAAGAGGGCCTTTTTGGGGTCTTGTCCGAATACCTTCGTCAAATTGATAACTTCAACAATATGCATAGTGACCTCCATCGACAAATTCCACTCGAACCCAAGTTTCAATGTTAATGGTATATACATAAAATTGAGAATTCATTCACCAGCTTTCGAAACTCGTATCGCTTGCACGACAAATGGGGAAAAAGAATTTTTGATACTAAAGTGCTGCTGCCGACTATTATGACGAATTGTTACAACAATAAAAAAAGCTATCCTTCCGCTTGAGCGGTCCTGGATAGCTTTTTTGCTGTGAACATGTTATTCGTCTTCTTCCCATTTACGTGAGTAGGCTTTCTTGGTAATCCAAAAAGTCAAACCTAATACGATAATCAAAGAAATAACAGACCCAAAGATGATAGCAACCATCATGTTTAACACGATCCTTTTGGATATATTGAATTCCTAATGTCCAAGCCCCATACCCTGAATGAGCTGACGATAGTTTGCCCATATCTGTTAAATTCATGGCTACATTGTTTATGGAGTATGGACTGTATATGCTCATATTATATCATGCTGTTTGATATATCTGACTATTCGAATGTGGCAAAATTGAAGCAGCGCCCCGTTAGTCACAGAAGTGTAACCGAATTGACCCATTGAAGAAAACGTGGCTCAGTGCTTCGAGCAAACTCAGAGGTCTTTCTCAGGAATAAGGTTAATTTTTCTGAGTATCGATTTTTATGGTAAGCTCTACAAATGAGGAAGCAGGTTGAACTATGTCGGAGGGGATACACCAGATATGAACAAGACGGATCGTTTGTTAGCTATATTACTTGAGCTGCAGCGTAGGGGAGTTATACGAGCAGAGGATCTGGCGGCCAAGTTTGAAACTAGTACAAGGACCATATATCGAGATGTTCAAGCTCTAAG
Source organism: Paenibacillus sp. FSL H7-0331 (assembly GCF_001956045.1). Next base: position 54,579 of record NZ_MRTH01000016.1, read on the forward strand.
TGAGGCTGGTGTTCCGATAATCGGTGCTCCGGGATTAGGATATTCCTTGATGGAAGGATATTTTTTACCTCCGGTGAGCTTTACCGCGGGAGAAGCCGTGGCGCTAATGATTGGCTCGGACTTTGTCGAGCATAAATTTGATTCAGATTACGGTGCAAAAGCACAAAGCGCTCGAGAAAAAATCGAAGCGATCTTACCGGAAAGTGTAAGCCAGGAGACAAACCGGGTGCGAACGACGATCAGATTGCTTACTACGCGTGAAACACATAATAGTGGACGAGAAAAAGAATGCTTGGAAGCTTTGCGCCGAGCCATACTGGACAAGCGCAAGGTTAGATTTCATTACTCGAAGAATACTCCTGGAGCCGATGGGAATCGTCATAGTGTTCGTGATGTTGCCCCATATGGACTTGTGTTTGCACAGGGTTCATGGATATTAGTAGCGTATTGTGATTTACGTCAGGAGCTTCGCCATTTTCGCTTATCTCGAATGAGTGATTTGACCCTATTGGAAGACTCGTTCACGTTTCCAACTGACTTTAATTTGCAGGACCACAAGCCTGCAGATGACCGGCATGTTCTTGTACGTGTTCAAGTAAACTCGGATATTGCGGATAAAGTTAAGGGGGCAGGCGGCTTTTTTATGACACAAATGGAGGATCATGAGGAAGGCTTATTGGTGACCTTTCACGTTCGTCAGCCTGAGGATCTGCTGCATTGGGTGCTGGGCTGGGGGGCAGATGTCGTGGTGCTTGAGCCAGAATCGCTGCGAGATCGGGTCCGTGAAGAAGCTGAGAAAATGCTGAAACGCTACTGACATTATGGTGTCAGTAGCCTTGTTGTATAGTAAGAGCAGATCAAGAAGAAGGAGCTGTTCAAGCTATGCATACAACCGAAACCTTACAGCATTTTGAAGAAATCACCGATCATTATATTCAGGAATTAAATGAATTTACTATGGAGCAGCTAAGAAGACAACCGAGTGAGAGCGAATGGTCGCTGGGACAAATGTATGTGCATCTTATTAATTCTGCTCTGTATATGCAGCTTCGCAATGCGGATGATTGCATGACGGGAAACGAAGCTGCGGTTATTTCTACAGAAGGAAAAACAGAAACAGGAGAATCGATATTTAACCAAGGAAGCTTGCCGCCAATCCGTATTCAGGTTCCTGCTTCACCGCAATACACACCCGGACAGCCCGATAGTAAGGAGCAGCTTGTCCAAGGGCTGCAAGCGGTCTTGCGTCGAATGAACGAAATTGGACCGATGCTTGATCAAGAATCCTTGCAGCACACCGTCGCTCATCCACGTTTTGGTATGTTAAATGCCAAGGAATGGTTTAGGCTCGTCGAGATGCACTACCGTCACCATTTACGACAGAAGGACCGATTGAAATACGAGTTAGCAAGCAACGTATAAGGATATTAGGAAAGCCTAGAGCTCATAGCTCTAGGCTTTTTGTGGCTTAAGGTAACGCCATTCGGACTGTAATACAATCACAAATAATTAAACACTAATTAGCGTGATAGCCCAATTTGGAGGAAATCTCCCGCGTTACACCTACGATCTGTTCGATTAATTTGTCCTTAAGCGGCAGCATTCGATCACTTGGACCGATAATGCTAATCGAGGCAGTCACTTCCCCATTGGCATTGAATAGGGGGGCAGCAATGCCAGTTACCCCGACGTTTCGCATATTCGAGCTCATTTCATAGCCTTGCTGCTTAATTTCCCGCAGACGTGTCTTTATGGCTTCCGGATCTATAAACGAATAGGGTGTAAATGTATGGATCTCTTCATCCAGTAATTCATCGATTAATGCCGAGTCACAATGGGCAAATATAACTCTGGCTGCTGAAGTGGCATAAAGAGGAAAGCGGCGGTACATATCCACGTTAAATCGTATGGGATACTGGGAGTCAATTTTTTCTACATAAATGGCATCCCTGTCATCTTTCACGCAGAGGGTAATTAATTCGTGGGACATTGCCGCCAAATTTTGTAGATAAGGTTTAACAAACTCCGATAAGTTATGATCCTTGAGAACCTGATTACCCAACTCCAGCAGCGTATATCCCAGACAATACTGCTTGGTGGCAGGATTTTGTCTAATAAAGCCTTCACTTTCAAGTGTAGCGAGCATCTTGTGGACTGCACCTTTGGACAAGGAAAGCTTACGGCTCAAATCACTGACCCCTAGCTCTTTGGAGGGAGACTGAAGGAAAAACTTCAACAATCTGCAGCTATTTTTGACAGACGACAAATGCTCCATAGGAAACTCCTTCGTTATGAATCTAGCATGAATAATCAAAGATAGTGTAGCACAGATTAACAAAATTGTCCTTCGCGTTAGGTTATGTGACATTGGTGCCCTCAAATTGTTAATTTATTGTTGCAGAAGCGAGTATCGACATGTTAAAATCATAACATATTCATGAATAGAAAACGATGTTCTCTATAAGAGAACGATTACAAGGAGGATATGATATTATGTATAAAAAGGCAGGGTCTATTTTATCTGTACTAACGCTTTGCGGTGTTATTTTGTCTGCATGTGGTACGTCGGCAACCCCAGCGAACCCTGAGGCTTCCAAAGCACCTGTGACTGAAGCGCCGAAGACAATGGAGAAGCAGTTGGTAGTAGCCGGTAACGGAGCTACAGTCGAAACCTTGATGAAGGATGAAATTTTCAAAAAATTTAATGAAAAATATCCAGACGTTAAATTGAGCTATGTATCAGGCGTTTCCACTGAAATTGTAGCTAAGGTAAAGGCCCAAAAGGGATCTCCACAGATTGATGTAGCTATCGTTGAAGGCGGAGAGCAAGAAGCCGGACGTAAAGAAGGGCTATGGGCGTCCCTAACTGACAAGGATATTCCAAGCATGAAGAAAGTGCTTCCCGATTTGAAGGTTGCCGAAGACAGTGGAATCGCTGTCAACTTTACGCCAATGGGTATTTCCTATAATGCCGAGCTGGTGAAGTCCAAAGGGCTGCCTGTTCCAGAATCATGGAATGATCTAGCCAAGCCTGAAATGAAAGGCAATTTGACCCTTGCAGAGATTTCAAGTAATTTTGGACGCTCCGCTTTAATTATGCTTGCATACGCTAACGGCGGTTCCGAGAAAAACATGGACCCTGGCTTCAAAAAATTAGAGACGATTGCAGGCTATATGCCGACATTTGCCAAAACCTCCGCACAGCTTCAACAAAATGTACAAAACAAGACAGCCGCTTACACGTCCTGGACAATGGCAAGAAGCTTGGTGCAAAAAGATGCTGGCGTGAACCTGGAATTCGTCATTCCTAAGGAAGGCGCGAACCTGGTGCCGAATGTAGCTACGATGATTAAAGGAGCCAAAAACGAAAACGCGGGTAAAGCATTCATCGAGTTCCTGCTATCTGATGAAGTGCAGCAAATGTACGGCGCCAAACTTTACTATAATCCTGCCGTGGACGTGAAGCTGCCAGCGGATATTGCGAAAAAACTTGCTTTTGACCGCAGTAAGATCGTGAAGTTTGACCTGGAAACCGTAGGAAACGGTACATCGGCCTGGATTGACCGGTTTAACAAAGAAATCGCGCCAAAAGTCGGAAAATAGGTGGATCTCATGAGTAAAAACATTGATGTTGAACTGAAAAACATTCGAAAATCCTTCGGCTCCAACGTGGTGGTAGAAAACTTTAATTTGCAAATCGAGCAGGGAGAGTGCGTCTCCTTTCTCGGCCCATCGGGCTGCGGGAAAACGACTACCTTGAATATGATTGCCGGTTTTCTTGAGCCTGATCAAGGTGATTTATTCATTAAAGGCAAGCGTATGAATGGACTGCCGTCCAATCGACGTGAGCTCGGAATGGTCTTCCAAACGTACTCACTGTTTCCGCATATGACGATTTTTGAAAACGTAGCCTATGGGCTGAAGCTGCGGAAAACGCCCAAAAGCGAAATGCAGGAACGGGTAAAAAAGATTCTTGAGGTCGTTAAGCTTCCGAATGTGGCGGATCGTTATCCGAAGCAGCTTTCAGGCGGCCAGCGGCAGCGGATCGCCATTGCCAGGGCATTGGTCACGGAGCCGTCTTTGTTATTACTGGATGAACCCTTAAGCAATCTGGATGCGAAGCTGAGGGAAGAGCTGCGTGATGAGCTCAAACGGCTGCAGCACGAGATTGGCGTGACGACGATTTTTGTTACCCATGACCAGGAAGAAGCTTTATATCTATCGAACCGGATTGTCGTATTGTCAAACGGGAGCATGGAGCAGGTAGGTAACCCTTGGGAAATCTATAATCGTCCAGCATCCGAGTTTGTGCATACGTTTATCGGTAAGTCGAACCGCATGTCTGGCATCCTGGAGGAAATGCTTCCATCACAATTAGAAATACGGACAGAGGATGGTATCGCTTTGAGGGCTACGCCGAAGGGGATCGATCTGCGGACTGGGGAACAAGTATCCATGTATGTCCGTCCAGAAAGAATACAGCTTGTCCACGAACAGTCTGCTTCTGCGCATATGAACAGCGTGAAAGGCCAAGTCAGGCTGACTTCCTTTCTGGGTGCTTATACGGAGTGCGAAGTCGCTATCGGTAAACAGACGGTAACGGTTCGACTGCAGACAGAACAAGAGGGCGGCGTCATTAAGCAGGGAGAAACGGTTTATCTGGAATGGAAGCCGGAGGACATGTTCGTGTTCCCCAGAAAGGTGGAGTAAGCCATGTCAAAGAAGTCCTTTCTGAGCCCTGCGCTTGTGCTGTTGGTACCAAGTCTGGTGATCATACTGGGTGTGTTTCTGATCCCGATGCTGTATATATTGATGCAGAGCTTTCAGGATCAGCACGAGCAGTTTTCATTTGAAAATTACCTTGTCTTTGTGAAGGATCCTTATTACCTGCAAATTTTGTGGCGAACCATCAAGATCAGTTTAATGACAGTCATCGTTTGTCTGGTCCTGGGCTATCCAGTCGCTTTGTTCATGGCTCAGGCGAGTCCAAAATGGCGTGGTATCGTCACTTTTGCGATCATTTCCCCGCATTTGATCAGCGTCGTGATTCGAAACTTCGGATGGGTGATCATTCTGGGCGAGAAGGGATGGATCAACACCATTCTGATCAAGATCGGGATGGTCCACGAACCGCTGAAATTAATGTATAACGAGCTTGGCGTTGTGATCGGGCTTACCGATGCCAATATTGTCTATATGGTGTTGGCGATTGCCACAAGCTTATATCAAATCGACGCCTCTCTCTATAAAGCGGCTGGTATTTTAGGTGCGAAACGGGCCGATAGCTTTTTCACCATCACACTGCCGCTCAGCTTGCCGGGTATTATTGCCGGAGCGACACTCGTATTCAGCTTGTCCATGAGCGCCTTTGTCACGCCAGCCCTGATGGGAGGAACGTCAGTGAAAGTGCTGCCGGTTATCGCATATGAAAAAATAATGGCTCAATTAAATTGGCCGATGGGAGCAGCCATATCCTTCCTACTGCTGACTTCCACATTTGCTTTGGTCGCGATATTCACCAAAATCGTGGAGACGAAACGATATAAAGAGGTGTTTGCCTCATGATGAAGAAAAATCCTGTGCTTACTATTTTCACTTTTGTTGTTGTACTCTTTGTCGTTTCACCTTTACTCGTGATCATTCCGACATCATGGACCTCTGTTAAATATTTATCGTTTCCGCCAGTAGGTTTTTCGTTCATGTGGTACTCGAAAATTTTGGATCGTCCTGAGTTTATTGATGCTTTTCTTTTCAGTTTGCAGCTGGCAGCATTGTCTGCCATATTGTCCACCTTGATCGGAACGCTTGCGGCCTTGGCGCTGCATAAGTACAAATTCCCGGGTAAAGGGTGGATTAACGGTTTGCTGCTATCTCCGTTAACGGTGCCGGCATTGATTATCGGGATTGCGGCGCTCGTATTTTTTACACGAATTGGATTAGCGGGAACCTTTGTCGGCCTGCTATTGGCGCATATATTGATTTCTATTCCTTATGTGGTCAGGCTCGTGCTGACAGGATTAAGCTCGTTTGATTATACGCTGGAGCGGGCTGCGTACATCCTGGGTGCGAAGCCTCGCAATGTGTTCTGGGATATTACGCTTCCCATTCTGAAGCCTGCCATCATGAGCGGAATGATCTTTGCCTTTTTGACTTCCTTTGATAATGTTACGGTTTCGCTGTTCCTGATTTCCCCTTCGACGACAACGCTGCCGATGGCTATTTTCAGTTACATGCAGGAGACGCTTGATCCGCTCGTAGCTTCTATTTCGTCCGTCGTGATTTTGCTTAGTCTTGTGTTTATTTTAATTTTGGAGCGAGTGTATGGATTGGATCGTATGTTCGGTTCCAATACACATTCGCATTAATGGAGCTGCTTCCTTGTTATGCTACTCATCAATAGAATAGAAACATATATGACTGAATTTATGAGACTGCTCGAAGAATGCGTGAATATCGATTCACCCTCATCGAGCAAGGCTCAGAACGATAAAATGGCTGACTGGTTTACTCATCAAGTGATAAGTTTGCTTGGAGGAAATGTTGTACGTGTACCTAATCCGGAATATGGCGACCGTTTGCTGTGTGAGGTGGGTACGGGTGATAGACAAATTCTGCTTGTGGGACATTATGATACCGTTTGGCCCTTGGGCGAAGCGGATCGCCGTCCTTTCCGTGTGGAGAGTGGACGCGCATACGGTCCTGGCGTTTATGATATGAAGGCGGGGCTGCTGCAAGCTATTTTTGCGATCAAAGCGCTTCAGGATACAGGACGATTTCCTGTGGATAAAAAAATTGTGTTGCTTATGAACAGTGATGAAGAATTGGGAAGTCCATCCTCACGGGAATGGATCGAGGAACAGGCCCGAGAGGCGGAATACGCTTTTGTTCTGGAGCCCCCCATGGAGCCAAGCGGCGCGCTGAAGACAGCCAGAAAGGGCAGTGGCCGATACCAGTTAGTGGTCCGCGGCATTTCTGCTCATGCAGGCGTGGACCCGCAAAGCGGGGTATCCGCGATTGAAGAAATGGCGATTCAGATTCAACGGCTGCATGCGCTGACTGATTTTAGTCGAGGAACCACGGTTAACGTCGGTGTTGTTCATGGAGGCATCGGTCGTAACGTTGTGGCTGATTATGCAGAGGCGGAAATCGATGTTCGGGTCTCATCAACTGAGGAAGCTGTAAGGCTGGAGAAGAGCCTGGAAGGGTTCACCGCTGCTCTGCCCGGAGCGCAGGTTGAACTGACCGGAGGCATGAAACGTCCGCCTATGGAGTCTACAGAGCAGAGCCATTCTTTGTTTAGGCTGGCGAGGGACATAGCGGGGTCAATCTATTCCTATCCATTGGAGGAGACGCATACGGGTGGGGTCAGTGACGGGAATTTCACGGCTTCGATCGGAACGCCTACACTGGATGGGTTAGGATCCAGAGGAGATCATGCACACTCGCCGAATGAATATGTACGCATCGATGAAATTCCGTTTCGTACGGCACTGCTCGCTGAGCTTATTGCCCGTTCTTAATAGCTCATTGTATCAGAAGAGGTTGTCTCAACAGTAGTTCTTGCTACTGGCGAGGCAGCCTCTTTTAAGTATGTGCAGAGCGGATTTTCAGAAAATAGGGGGCTGATTCGTATTTATAACGATGATTTGTATTATTTCGTGTTAAAGCGGGTATTTTACGGCAAATAAAGCCAATCTATAACGGATAAGGTTTCTTCTCAATCATTTCCTTTCATGATAAGATGTCACTTAAGTGTTGAGATCCTTAGCACGTTATTTCATTCCAACAGTACAGGTGGTCCATACATGCGTTCCATATGGCAAATATACAAAACAGATTGGTTAAATATTTTCAAGGTGCCTACCGGGATTTTTCTGATCATAGCCATTATTTTACTTCCATGCTTATATGATTGGGTAAATATTAAATCGGTTTGGGATCCGTACGCCAATACGGAAGGGGTCAAAGTAGCGGTCACGAGCGAGGACCTGGGAACAACTGTTGCGGGGAAGAGCATTAATATCGGTAAGGAGCTACTGGACAGCTTACACAATAACAAGAAGCTTGGCTGGACCTTCGTCACCAAGGAAGAGGCGGAGAAAGGTCTGGATCGTGGCACCTATTATGCCAGCATCTTGATACCATCCGACTTTTCCTCCAAAATCACAGGGATTGTCAACGGCAATCTGGAGCGGCCTGAAGTGATCTATAGCGTTAACGAAAAAGTGAATGCAGTCGCACCCAAGATCACTTCATCAGGTGTCTCAGCGATTACCAAGCAGATTAACGAGAATTTTACGGAAGCCGTCAGTGAAGCTTTACTTACGAAGCTTACAGAAATCGGCATTCAGATCGAGGAGCAACTGCCCACAATTCGTAAGATCGAGACCGGCATCTTTGAACTGGAAGGCAAGCTGCCCGAGATTCAGGCTGCAGGACAAAAGGTGCTGGAGCTGGAACAGAAGCTGCCCGAGATCCATGACAAGGCGCAAATCATTCTTGAAGTGGAGCAAAAAATTCCCGAGATCAATCAAGCCGCTCAATATGTTCTGAAAATCCAGCAAAATTGGCCGAAAATCAATGAGGCGCTCTCGGAAATTGTAGTTATTCAGAATAAACTACCTGAGATCAAACAGGCCGTCGCCCGAATTCAGGAGCTGGATGATAATTTTGACAAGGTAGCCAATACGATTGCTCTTGCCTCAGATAAAGCGGGTAAGGCTATCGAGATCGTGACGGCTGCCCAGAATGCTTTGCCACGAATTGCTGAAATCGCTGATGAAGGCACCGCAATCGCCAATGAACTAAACAAGTTTCTTACAGCCAACGAGGAGACGTTCAAGCTGATTGCTCCGCTGGTTAAGCAAAATTTAACGTTGGCGCAGCAAGCGGCGGATGCCACCACGCTGCTAACAGACAGGCTGTTGAATATCGATCCGGCTTTGCTGCCAACCGCAGCAGAGGTAACAGCCTTGAAGGACAGGCTATCCACAGTTGTGCGATTGCTGGGACACACCTCATCGCTGCTTAGCCGAATCAACAGCTATATCCCGGGTCAGCCATTGAATGATCATATAGCGCGGCTGCAAACAATTGAGAAAAATATGAATCTGCAAATCGCAATTTTGGGCGCGATCGCAACCGATCTGGAGAATGGGAGAACGCCCCTTAGGGATGCGGTTAAACGCTTGAACGAGCTATCCCAAAATACGAGTGCTGCGTTAGGGATTATTCTCTCCAAGTACGATAGTGAGATTGTACCCAACCTGACCAAGGGGATCGAAATACTGAAAACCGTTAACGTTACGACCTCCGATATTCTTCAGACGGCCAAAGGCAAGCTCCCCGATATTAAGGCAATTCTTGAGGACGTGAAGAGTGGACTTGAATTCGGGCAAGCAGAATTGAATAAGATCCAGGAGCAGCTGCCTCAGATCCGCGCGAAGGTTCATGAAATGGCGCAAGCGCTGCAGAGCAAGACAGAAGCTTTTGAGAAGGCGATTAATATCGCCGCACCGTTTGTTCAGGATAAGCTCCCTGAAATCGGGGAGAAGCTGGACAAGGCAGCAGCTTTCATCAATAACGATCTGCCTCAGACGGAGGAGGAGCTCGTCAAGCTGGCCGATTTTGTGCGTAACAAGCTGCCCGAGGTGGAGTCCGGCATCCATAAAGTCGCGGGCTTGGTTCGTGATGATCTGCCTCAACTTGAGCGTGCAATCAGTCAAGCAGCGGACAAGCTTAGAGAGGTCGAAGCTAACAATCACTTCGCTGATCTGGCCAAGCTGCTGCGTGGGGACATCAAGAAGGAAAGTGAGTTCCTGGCCAGTCCCGTACAGATCAAAGAGAATCGGAAATACCCGATACCGAATTATGGATCGGCGATGTCACCCTTTTATTGTGTATTATCCTTATGGGTGGGCGCGACTTTGTTGATTTCGTTATTAAAGTCGGAAGCCGGCAATCCGGAAGGGCGCTATAAGCCCTATCAACTATATTTGGGCCGATTGGCAACCTTCTTGACGATTGGGCTGTTTCAGGCATTATGTATCACGCTCGGCGATTTCTTTATTCTACACGCCTATGTGGCAGATAAAATTTGGTTCGTTCTGTTCGCTATGCTGGTCAGCACTGTATTTGTTACGATAACCTTTACACTCTTGTCCGTCTTTGGCAATGTAGGGAAAGGCATCGCGATCATCTTCATGGTATTCCAATTCTCCAGCTCGGGAGGAACGTTTCCCATCAGTATGACGACGCCTTTTTTCCAAGCTCTGAATCCATTCATGCCATTCACTTATGCGATTAGTCTGCTGCGAGAAGGGGTTGGCGGGGTTCTATGGGCAACGGCGCTCAAGGATATTGTTTGCCTGATCGTTATCATTGGTATCAGCCTGTTCGTGGCTCTGGTTCTGAAGCGTCCGCTCAGTGGTATTATCAAGAAATCGATGGAGAATGCCAAGAAAACGAAAATCATTGATTGATGAAGGTTAACGTATGCGATAAACAAGTTGTCTACGACAAGAAAGAGGTACACTGCACAGGCAGTATACCTCTTTCTTGTGACCACAGGCATTGGATTATTTCAAAATAGTAAGCGTGAGCAGCACAACGGAAGTTATCAAAACGAGATAATCCCTAAGCTCGAATCGGTATAATCGAATCGGCGTTCGCCCCTGATCACCAAGGTAGCAACGGGATTCCATCGCTGTTGCCAGATCCTTGGCGCGAAGAATCGCGAGAACAAACAGAGGTACCAGCATCGGGAGCACTCCGCGAAATCGGGCTAACACGCCTTTACGGTGAAAACCGCCTCCGCGCGCTGTCTGCGCCTTTTGGATTTTATCAAATTCCTCCAGCAGCAGCGGAAGGAATCTCAAAGCGATGGAAAACATCATGACAGCTTCATGAACGGGTACCTTCCACCTTTTAAACACATTCAGCAGCAGTTCCATGCCTTCCGCCAAAATAATAGGCGATGTCGTTCTCACTACGAGAGACAATACGATGACGATTCCGAATATTTGCTCGCACATCATAATGCCTTTGATTGCCCCGTTGTAAGAAAACTCAATATAGCCCCATTGAATCAGCGTTTCGCCTGGTACTGTGAGCAGCATCGATTGATAAATCATCGTAGTAGCAAAAAATAACAGGAGTGATAGGATCGTGAAAGCCAACATCCGCCAAGACAGCTTGGCGACAGCCCACAAGACGATCAGCAGAACAATTTGAATGCTTTTCAGCTCCAAATTGCTGGATAATAAAAGGCCGACTCCAAACAACAATGCGGCTATTATTTTCATTCTCGGATCCCAGCGCTCCAACCAGGAATCCTTTTTTTGATAAATGAGAAAGCTGGCTACGGAAGACATAGACGTTCCTCCTCCAATGAGCGCTGCTGCTTCTTAAACAGACTAATCAGTAATGGAGTGACTTCACTGATGTTGTAAGGATGATTGATTTCAATACCGCAGGCTTCCAGTACTAATTCACGCAGCACCAAGGCAGGAGGTTTCTCCCAGCCCAGTGACGCAAGCAGCGTCGGGTCTGAAAGCAGCGATTGTGGCAAACCGTCCGCAACAATTGTACCGTCCTTGATAATCAACAGCCTTGAAGCGTGCCCAAGCATTTCTTCAAGCTGATGGCTGACCCATATAATTGTTGTGCCCAGCTCCTTATTGAGACGGTGCAGCATGTCAAACAAAGAGGTTCTGGAAGGATAATCCAAACCTGCTGTAGGCTCATCCAGAATGATCAACTCCGGCTCAAGAACCACGACACCGGCAATCGCGACTCTCCGTTTTTCTCCACCGCTTAGCTCAAAGGGGCTTCGCTCTGCAAAAGCATCATAATCCAGTCCGACCGCTTCCATCGCACGCTTTACTTTAGCTTTCTTCTCCTCAGGCGTAAGCCCGCTGTGACGCAGACCAAAGGCAATATCCTCCGCGACCGTTACCGAAAAGAGCTGATGCTCCGGATACTGGAAAATAAATCCAATTCGATCAAAGAGCTCGGGGCGCTTTGAGGTAAATGGGTTGGTTTGATCCAACAGCACATCTCCAAAGGACGGTTTTAAAAACCCTTTGATCAATTGCATGAAGGTCGATTTGCCTGATCCTGATTTGCCAGCGACCGCCAGCATTTCGCCGCTTTGAATGTCAATGTTCACCTGTTGTAATATGCAGGAAATGTCCGTTACTTTGGTTTTCCTGCTGCGCTTCTCGTAAGTAAATGAGACCTCCGACAGTTCAATATTCATAACCATTTCCTCAATTCCTCAATGCTTGAAGAAACCGATACAGGGACGCCCGCTTTGCGGAGCGATAGAGCAAGACTTCTTTCGAATGGAAGCTCTAAACCGCAAGAAGTCAAAAGATCTTCATCGGTCAAAATATCATCAGGCTTGCCAATTTGACGGACCCAACCTTGCTGAAACAAGACGAGGCGATCCGCATCCAGAACCTCCTCCAGGTGATGGGTGATATAAATGATGGCAAAAGGATGTGCCTTACGCGCTGTATGCAGCGTATCGACAAACTGTCTTCTTGCAATAGGATCGAGCATGGACGTAGACTCATCCAAAATCAGATACCGCGGGGACAGCGCAAGCACGGAAGCCAGCGCCAATTTTTGCTTTTCCCCACCCGATAATTGGCTGACCAATCGATCCTCCCCCGCGTTTAGTTGAACCAGCTCCAACGTCCATTGAATTCGGTTCTGAATATCGTGCTGCGGCCATCCTATGTTGGATAATCCGAAGGCGATATCCTCCCCAACGGTTATTCCCACCTGTTGGTTTTCAGGGTTTTGAAATACAATCTGTACCGCTCTACGAATCGCAGGAAGCTGCGAAGCGTCCATCGTAGATCGTCCATCCACGGTGATGGTACCTTCCGTTGGCCATTCGATGCCGTTAAGAAGCTTGGATAAAGACGATTTTCCTGAACCATTAGGACCCAAAAAAGCAACGAATTCATCGGGTGCGATGTCCAGATGGATATTCCGCAAAGCCCATCGATCGGTTTCACTCCCATAGTAGGAGAAGGAAACATCGCGAATAGAAATCATCGTTTCCACACCGCCTTTTCTAGTTGTTCAGATCATTTGCTTGCCGCGAAGTGGCAGATGTTTTCCGATCGGCTGTGATAGGACCGAAAATGCTTTTGTCATCTGTAGGATCAAAGTGTCCTTCTACCGTGTTAGGAATTTGCCAAAAGAAATCAATATGGACATCTGCTTCGTTAGCCATATCGAGCAGGTCCTGCATAAATACGCCTTTACCCGGATCGCAGGAAGGGCTCCCTGCAATGCCCAGCCCCCCTACGATTGTATAGCCGTGATTTTGATAAACCTGTAATTGTTCAATGACTGGAGCGAGTATTTTACGGTTATGCGCATGAAATTCAGGGGTGTCATACTGCTCGACTGTCATCGGTGGACGCTCAGGTCCGAGAAAAGTGAACTCGGGGCACGGAAGCTGAATAATTCCATAGCCTTGCTCATGGGACCATTCAATGACACTTGTCATGACCCCATTGCTCCGCGCCAACTCGGCAACTACAGCGTTTTGATTCAGCACGCAGTGAGAAGTTACGATAATTTTCTTATTTCGCTTCATGAGAAGCACCTTTGTTTCTTAGTTTGAAATCCGGGCGTTTCAACAATGATTGGGGAATGCTTTTGATAACGTAATAAATCAGAACAGCGGATAAAATCTTATCAATCAGGTTATCGAATAATCTCGGCAAAAAAGCAGAGGCGAACACGCTGGAACCTGCATTTTTAAGCCATAATACGGCAATATCCTGAATTCCGCCCGTCAATCCGCCAAATAGGCCTACCGCAATCACTGTTCCTACAACCGGGCAGACGATGCCAAGAATAATACCCGAGATAATGGAATTAAAGAAATTAAATCCGCGTTTGACGGCGATGAAGCCGACTATAAGCCCGACAAATGCATTAACGAGGGCAAAAGGAATCGATGTATAGGACTTGGTAACACCCAGCACCAAGTTAGTAAGAATACCTACAAGCGCTCCCCAGAAGGGGCCAAAGATAGCTGCAATAAAGATCGTACCGACGGTATCGAGAAAAAGGAACGGAATTTTCAGGCTGCCAATAACAGTGCCTGCGATCACATTGATAGCAACCGCCAACGCACCTAAAGTAATAATTAATGTTTTCTGATTCATGCAAGAACTACCTCCAAGGATTCAATTAATAAAAACAGAACTTTCTATTAAGTAGAACGTCACGCTTTAATAGTGAATCCAGATTCCCCCTTTGTACATAAACGAGACAACATTTTGGCGCCTTACGAATGTTACCTACCGACGAATAAAACCAAGTTAGTTTATAGTATTACTATAAGTATTCATTGTATGTTTTATTTTCGATAAGTCAATATGCTTTTCAAAAAATAATTAAATAAATTCAGATTTACAACGATTACGTACAACGCAAAAAAGGAACCTGCCCCGGCTTGAGTGGCAAAGCTCCTTTCATTTTTGTAGATTTAATTCTTCAAGGACCCTTTGTAGCAATTCTATAGTGAAGCACTACGATTCCGGAATCAAAATGCTTGGTTTCCAACAATACGAGCTTCATTTCTTTGACATCTTTAAATAGCGGTTTTCCCGTTCCTATAACAACCGGCGTTGCAACGATCAAGAGCTCATCAATCAATCCTTCATTGGCAAGCTGCTGCACAATCGTACCACTGCCAAATATAGTCATATCAGCGCCTTTTTCTTGCTTTAACTTCCTTACTTCCTCGGCCAAATTACCGTGGAACAGCTTCGAATTCTCCCAGGTAACCTCTTTCAAAGTTTTTGAAAAAACCACTTTGGTCATCTGATTTAATTCATTCGCCATGATCCGAGCTCCCTCAGATGCATGAGGGTCCCTCGCTACATGAGGCCAATAATTTTCGAACATTTGATAAGTAGCCTTGCCAAATAGGATCGTATCCGGGTTCATCATCTCATGAGCGGCTTTATCGACTGCTGGGTCATGGATAAACCAATCCACCTCTCCGTTTGGACCCGCAAAATAGCCATCGATAGAGACACTATTGAACACGATAACCTTTCTCATATTGCTTGCCTCCTTATGCTCACTGTCCTGTCAGTTAGGCTCAGTCCGATATCTGTCGAATCTGTCTATTCCTATTTTAGCATGCACAAGAAGAAGAGGGTTCTTATAGATTGCTACTTATTATGTTAAAATAAGGAAGATAATATTCTGCTAATTAGAGGTGATTGTATTGGCTGATGAAGTGAAAATCGAACAAGTACTTTCGATAGAAGAACATAAAAGTGAGCTTTCGGAGCTGCTGAACCGGGTAGTAGAAGAGGGGGCATCGATTGGTTTTTTGCCTCCATTGAAGCTTTCTGAGGCGACTCGTTATTGGGAAAACGTATTAAGTCCTGAGGTGATCTTATTTATCGCTACAACAAACAATCGGGTAGTGGGTAGTGTCCAGTTACATTTATGTACGAAGCAGAATGGCGACCATAGAGCGGAAATTGCCAAATTGATGACCCATCCCGAGTATCGACGTCATGGTATTGGCCGGTTGCTCATGAACAAGGCCGAAGGAAGAGCCAGGCAGGAAGGCAGGTCGCTATTGGTTCTCGATACAAGAGAAGGAGATCCGTCCAATCTCCTGTATGCTTCCATAGGTTATATTCAAGCTGGACGGATTCCAGAATATGCGAGGTCTGCCACTGGGGAATTACACGCAACGATCTATTATTATAAAAGCTTTAGTTAAGTCTGCGCGGCTGAAGAAAGTGCGATCTAACGGGAATAATAGTGTAATTGTATTAAGGAAAATCCAATGTATCGTGGATAATCATAAACATGGACTCTAATTGAGCTGGATATTGCTGCTGCATTTGCTGCCAGACTTCATTCGGAAGCACCAAGATTTCATGCGTATCCGACATATACGATTCCGTAATAAGACGTGGCTCATATTTGTCTTTAATAATGGCTGCGAAGCCTCTAATGGTTATATACCGGTCTTGGGGAGAGAAGCTCAGCTTAATGGGATAAACCTCCCCATCGTAGGTCACCTGCAATCCATCATCCGTATTTTCGACTTCAACCTCCTCCGGAATCGATTCCCCGAGCAAGCGAACAATTTCGTCATCATATTCCCGCCAATCAATCGTTTTCGCGAATACAAGTGCAAAAGCATGAATCACCTGCTGGTCTAACGGTTCGGCCATAAGCTCCTTGAAATCTGTCTCCGTCATCCCATAACGCTCGAAAACGTTCTTATGATTGTTCAGAAATGGTCGGAGTTGAGACTCGTCTCTTTCAAAAAGAAAAGCTAAATCCTTTTCAGTCGGCATCATGGTCATCGTCTCCCTCGAATTTGGAATAAGCTGCTATTAAATTTTAGCATACGAGATGATAGAGGTCGATTTCTGTGGTTCAAGAATCCAGTTCCCTGTAAACGGCGATCAGCACTAACGCAGGCTGGTCTCGGGTATTGGTTACTTTATGGGGGACACTCGCATTCCAGCTAAAGGAATCTCCCTGCTCCAGCACGGCGCTATCTTCCCCTTGTTCGGCTACGACGGTTCCGTTCAAAACAAAATGACATTCCTCTCCTTCATGAGCATGTGGATGATCCCCGGTCGTTGCGCCTGGAGGAAACTCGACGATCCGCATGCGCAGGTTGCCTTGTGTAGAGAGATGCTCGACTTTTAATTTTTCTTTGCCGGTCGTGGTTTGCTGTCTTTCTGCTTGCCGTACGACCTGCATCCGTTGTTCTTTTTGCAGCAGCAAATAAGGAAGGGGAACCTTTAGAAAGGAGGCTATGCTTTCCAAAGTAGCGATGGAAGGGGACGTTTTGTTATTTTCTACATTACTGATAAAGCCTTTGGAAAGTCCGGTTCCTTCGCACAGCTGTGGAATGGTTAGTTTCTTTCGCTTGCGTATCGCCCGAATCGTAGATCCGATATCCATAGTCGTATGCCCCTTTGGTTTTGTAATACATATATATTATTCATAATAGCAAATTATTATTGACAATCCAATGATGAAATGATAGATTTATTTTGTTGATACAGATATAAGTATCGTATAAGAATACTAATAAGGAGGATTTGAGATGGAATTCCAATCTTTTTAGATAATGGTTTTGTAATATGAATAAAATATATACAGTAAACTACAATAACAACATTCTCAAAATTATGAGATAGCTTTTTATATGGGATAACTTTAATGTACGAGAGCTTAATAAAACAAATCAGCTTATGAAGATAAAGGAGTGTTATTCACTTGAAGACAATAACAATGGTAACGATTATGAGAATTTTATTAGGTATTCTGTTTGTGGCACACGGTATCTCAAAATTCCAGATGGGGCTTGGCAATGCAGCAGGGTGGTTTGGCAGTATCGGTCTTCCTGAATTTGCAGCTTATGTGGTTGCCTACCTGGAGCTCATTGGTGGAATCGCCTTGATCATCGGATTCGCAACCCGTTACTTCGCAATCGGCTTTATGGTTATGCTTGTTGGGGCGATCGTAACGGTGAAGCTTCCTGTGGGGCTGCTGGGGAACGCTCAAATGGCTGGTTATGAGCTGGATCTGGCGCTGCTGGTTATGGCGGGTTATTTCGCTATTGCGGATGAGCGCGGGATGGGCCTGGATCGGCTTCTGTTCAAAACGAAAACCCAATAACGACATCGTCAATGACTTGAAAACAAACCAGGTAAAGGAATGGTCCTATGTCTATCGATTATGTCTACGATGTCAAATTGCCTGACGAGTACAATTCGGAAATGAAATACCCCGTTATTTTTGCTCTTCATGGACTCGGTTCTAACGAGCAGGATATGCTCGGTTTACTAAGTGAATTAAGCACCGATTTTATTGTGATTGGCATTCGGGGACATCTTCCTCAAGGCAGTGGTTTTGCGTATTTTCATATCAAAAGCATCGGTAACCCCATACGTGAACACTTTGACCAATCGATGCAGCAATTGGAACAGTTTATTGAAATGGCAACTACCCAATATGCGATTGATCCTGCCCGCCGCTATTTGCTTGGTTTCAGCCAAGGTGCTGTGCTTTCCATGTGTTTGGCATTGACCATGGGTGAACGTATAAAGGGGATCGTAGCTTTAAATGGATACATCCCAATCTTCGTTAAGGATGAATACTGGATTCAATCGGTAACCGATTTGTCCGTTTTCATATCGCATGGCGAGCATGACCCGATTTTTCCGAAGCAGTTGGGCGATAATAATCATGAGTTTTTCCGGCAGTTGTCCCATCATGTTACGTATACAACGTATCCTTCAGCACACGGTGTGTCTCTGGAGAACCAACAAGACTTTATACGCTGGATCAGGCAAGATGCAACAGCTCAAATACCCGGTAAAGGAGACTTACAATGATACCTTCTTTTTTTATGGCTCATGGCGCCCCATCGCTCGCACTCGAACATAACGACTACACAGCACTCCTCAAAAATTTTGCTGCAGGTTATCCTAGGCCCAGAGCGATCGTGCTTTTTTCCGCGCATTGGGAGAGTAGAGAACAGCAGGTGTCGGCTTCTTCAGCACCATACGAAACGATTTATGACTTTTCCGGTTTTCAACCTGAGCTGTATCAAGTCCAATATCCGGCTTCTGGCGAACCCGAGCTAGCGAAGGAGATTCAAGCTTTGTTTCAACAGGAACAAATCCCTGCGAGCCTCGACAGCGTGCGCGGGTTGGATCATGGAGCCTGGGTTCTTCTGCATCTGATGTATCCAGCGGCAGATATCCCGGTAATCGCATTATCCGTAAATCGGCATTTGTCGAACGCAGAGCAATATCGGATCGGCAAAGCACTAGCTTCACTTCGGGAAAAAGATATACTGATCATCGGCAGCGGTGGGACCGTTCATAATTTGCGGAGACTGGAGTGGGGAGCATCCCAAACTACGGATTGGGCAGCACAATTTGACGGGTGGCTGGAAGAGAAGCTGAATGCGTGGGATTTGGACTCGTTGTTTCAGTATGAGCAGTTGGCTCCTTACGCCAAGGAAGCGGTGCCTACTCCGGAGCATTTTATTCCATTGCTGCTGGCTATGGGCACCGGAGATGCTAATCGAACAGCTTCGCTGATGCACCGTAGCTACCAATATGGGAACCTGAGCTTAAGCTGCTGGAAGTTTGACTGACCAATGAATAGTGATGAAAATAACAAGCGAGGGAAACCTCACGTCCGGTTTGATGAAGTAGGAGCTGAAAAAGTAAAAGGAGGGCTTGTGCCCTCCAATGAAATTGCCTTAATTAAAATAGTTGAACAAGCCGCCTTCTAAAGGATGAGTCCAGTTATTATTGTGTTTTTTTGCTATTTTCATCGTGGAGAAGGCGGAATGCGTAATAACAAGCTCCGTTTTATTGTCCTTTTCGACAAAATCAATCGTAACAAGCGTTTCCTCTGAATCGTCTCCTTCATTCATCCACTTCCAGGTAAACGATAGCTTGTCATTGGATGCCGGTTACGCGGTATTGGTGCAGAATATCCTTCAGTCCCTGACTGGCTTTTAAGCAGGCCTACTACTAGCTCTGGCAGAGATGAGATCAGGGGTCCAATCTCCACAAGGTTCCATCATGCATAGCCGTCCATTAGTTGGGCGGCTTTTTGCATGATGGAGTCACTAAGGGATGAACCCAGGTGTTCAGACAGAGCGGAGGAGCGTTTGCGAGCGAGCACTCAACGGTATATATTCTTTAATTTGTTAAATAGTTATGTATGCTTCTTACGTTCTATAATTTACTTAGGGAGGAGGTAATCTACAAAGGGTAGTATGTAGGTACGTTATGACAAATAAAAATACTTGCCCACATCTCTTGTGGGTTTAATTCGTATATTTGGTTTTCCCTAAACATGAATTGGTGCATAATAAATTCCCTTCGAATCGTTGCAAAATCTTCATGGAAATTCTTAATAAAATCATTGATTTCTTTCTCATTATACTTCAGCCCCTTTCCAACTGGGACACTAGATGTTCCAATACTATAAGCTTCTTTTTAAGTTGAACTTGCAAACTTTTCAATTCCCCTTTGGTTGTGAAGAAGTTTTTAATGACGGATTCCTTCATTCTTTTATGTTCATCTTGCAAGATGTCCTCAGAAGACATATCGCATCTAGTCTGGCTTTGTCGAAACCGTTTTTTTAGAAAAACAAAAGCCCAAGCGATAACCCGCTTGAGCTCTTATAGGTTGGGCAATGGTACATGTGATGGACGTCGCTTTATTTGAACCGCTGCGCTTGCCTTGAAGGCATAATGGTCAGTTCCGGAATGTTGACATGCTCAGGCTGCTCTAGTGCATAGAGTGCTGCCTCGGCAACATCATCGGGATGTAACGGCAAGACGTTCGAAGCAAACGCGCGAATTTCATCCTCGGAATACCCGGCCACCTGAGAAAATTCCGTTGCCACCGCCCCCGGCTGAATCGTAGTAACGCGAATCCCCTGAGAAAGTGTCTCCAAACGCAATGCAGACGCTATGGCGTTAACGCCGTATTTAGTCGCGCTGTATGGGCCTCCTCCGGCAATCACTTCCTTGCCAGCAATCGAGGAGATGATAATGACATCTCCCTTGCCCTGACCCAGCATCGGGGGGAGCCCATACCGCAGTGTCAGCATAAGACCGTGCACATTGGTCCTGTACATCTCCTCCCACTTTTCCAGATCCACATCTACCAAAGTACTTCGATATCCGAATCCGGCATTGGCGACTACAATGTCAAGACGCCCCCAGCGATTAATAATTGCATTGACCACATGCTGTACTTCTTCAGCATTTTGAATATCAGCAGTTACCGCCATAACCTCGTACAATTCCTCTTTATGCAATTCCTGAACCAGCTCATCCAATCGTTCCCGCCGGCGTGCCACTACGGTCACTTGTGCGCCGCGCTTTGCCAGCTTCCTAGCAATCGATGCTCCAATGCCGCTGCTGGCGCCTGTCACCAAGGCTACTTTGCCGGCCAGACTCTCCTTCGCATTCCATGATAACGCTAAATCATCCAGTTTCATTTCGCACCCTCTCGGATTCCAACATTATTTTGTTAAAAGCACGCGATGAAGGCCCAGGCTACCTCCAGGTGCCGTTCCTATATATAAATATCCGTTATGTTTTACAGCCGTAGTTACGCCGTACAGTGTGCCTTCTGGATCGTGCCAGCTTCCGATAAGCTCTCCCTGCGGGCTGAGCTCTACAGCAAGCCCATGCTTCGCTGGTGCGCTTGCACCGCTTAGCAGCGACTGCGGTATTTTGGCCATGGTACGGGCCAACCAAGGGTTGCTATGCATCTGATCTACAAAGGAAAGGCGAGTCGTGAAGATACCGACCCAGAAATGACCTTGCTCATCACGCGTAATGTTGTCTGGAAAGCCTGCGAGATTGTCCGCAAAAATATCAGATGTCCCTTTCTTTGGACCCTTGAGCCAGTATCTGGTCAACTGATAATGATACGATTCCGCCACAAGCACAAAATCTTCATCCGCAGACAAGGCAACCCCGTTTGCAAAATAGAGCCCTTCTAACAGGACAGTTGTCTGCTTGGTCTTTGGATCATACTTCAGCAAACGTCCATGCGGCTTGTTCTCGGCAATTTCTTTGAAGGTCACACTGCCATAGTTCGAGGTATCGGAGAAATAAATTGCGCCGTCCTTGGCAATATCAAGCTCGTTAGCTAAATAGATCGGCTTGCCGTCCACTTGATCGGCCAATACCTCTATGTTCCCGGATGGGTTTATAGATAGCAGTCCCTTCTTGACATCAGTAACGATCAAATTGCCATTGGCATCGAATATAAGCCCATTAGGCGTTCCTTTGGTGTCTGCAAACACTTGGGCCTTTTGTGGATTGCCCTCTGCATCGAAAGCAACCTTGTAAATTTTCCCGTCAGAATCTCCTGTGTATAGCTGGCCTTCCTTATCGAAGGTAATGAATTCCGGGGATTTAGGGGCATCAGTAACAAGCTGAGCAGAGCTGAGTTTGTTGTTCTGTTTCCAAGGGCCCGCTTCCTCAAAAGAGGGGGCCGTCGGCGCGGACCATTTTGCCGGTTCGATCGGTGAAGGAATAAGCAAGAAAATAATGACTCCAATAAGGAGCACCGCAAGCAGCGATAGCCCCACTCTGCGCACTTTACGCGGTGAGCGTTTAGGGCGATTCACGTCTTCAGTAGATTTAACGGAGCGAACTTGTGTATTTGGCATTAGAGTGCCTCCTGTGTCTTATATGTGAGATTTAAATTTGAACTACGATTTTACCGAAATATTGCTTTCCTTCAGCCAAGAGCGCGAATGCTTCTCCAATTCGATCCAGAGGGAATACACGGTCGACGACGGGTTGTAAACGATGATGGGCAATCGCTCGATTCATCTTTTCAAAGTGATCCCGGTTGCCGACTTGACTGCCGCGAATCGTTGCGGCTTTCTGCAAGATGCTCGTGACATCGTATTCCGGAATGGTCAAGCCCGATAAGAATCCGACCATACTCAAGGTCCCTCCAATGCGAAGCGCATTTATGGATTTTACCATCGTAGACGCTCCTCCAACATCCAGAACGTGATCGACGCCTCCAGTCAGCTCTAGCGCTTCCTTATCCCAATCGGGAACTTCCGAATAGTTGATCGTTTTCCATGCGCCGAGAGCTTTTGCTCGTTCTAACTTGGTGTTGCTGCTCGATGTGATGATCGCTCGTGCTCCAGCCATAAGAGCGAATTGAAGCCCGAAGATAGAAACCCCGCCTGTTCCTTGCAGCAGCACGGTATCCCCCGCTTGCAGACCACCGTATTCGATTAGCATGCTCCATGCGGTTAATGCCGCGATCGGCAAGGTGGCAGCCTCCTCCCAAGTGAGGTGATCGGGAATATGGACGATTCCGTCTTCATGTAGAACGACATACTCAGCCGCTACTCCGTTCAACGGACCTCCCAGACTGTCTTCTAATACCCCAGGTCTTGGGTTGCCGGCAAAAAATCGCTGTTGCAAATTACCCGCTACTCGGTGTCCGACCTGGAACCTTGTTACTCCTTGGCCAACGGCTACAATTTCTCCCGCTCCGTCTGATAATGGAATGAAGGGGAATTTTATTTCAATCGGCATTAATCCGCTGAGGATCACTAGATCCCGGTAATTGAGAGAAGCTGC
The DNA here is from genome assembly GCF_001956045.1 of Paenibacillus sp. FSL H7-0331. Next base: position 77,761 of record NZ_MRTH01000016.1, read on the forward strand.
CTTCATGCGGATCAACACCTCATGGGGGCCAGGCGTTGGTTTGTCGAGTTCCGTTAAGTTTAATTCCTCAAAGCCGAAGCCTTTTGTCAGTTGTATAGCTTTCATTGAATTGTCCTCCCTGCAAGATCAGATTGATTACCTGTATTCTTATAATTATTATTATTGCCGGATCCTCCGCGTGGACGAAGCATGCCTCCAACAAGTCGAAGACCTTGCTTGCGTGTTATGAATCGCGATAACTGCGCCCCGATATAATTCTGCACACCCGGAACGACATATATTTTCCCTTCCTTCAACGCACGAAGTGCAACCTCTACGACTCTTTCCGGCGTATCTTTCTTTCCGACAGAGGCTTCTTCCGTTCCTACAACATTAAAGAAGCTGGTGTCCGTCGAACCAGGACAAAGTGCGAAGAATTTCACGCCGCGTTCGCGATTTTCCCACCATAACGCTTGAGTAAACGACAGGACGAAAGCTTTCGTCGCCCCATATACTGCCATATAGGGAAGCGGTTGAAATCCGGCGGTTGAAGCCACATTAATAACTGCACCTGAGCTTTTGCGCAACATGCCTGGCAAAAACAAGTGCGTCATATCTACAACAGCAGCGACATTGAGCATAACTTCTTCATGTTGACGCTCACCTGACACTTGCTCGAACAAACCATGTGTAGCAAAGCCTGCATTATTGATTAGCAGTTCGATATCCACTTTCAAAAGTTCACATTGCCGATATAACTCGCTGGGTGCGCCCTCTTTCGCAAGATCCATTGAGATAACCTCAGCTTTGATGCCATACTTCTTTCTAAGCTCATCTGCCAGGCTCTCAAGCTTGTTCGTTGATCGAGCCACGAGTATCAGGTGGCTGCCTTGTTTGGCTAGTTGTCTCGCGAATTGCTCTCCTATACCAGAAGAAGCTCCTGTGACGAGCGCCCATTTACCTTGAATTTTCATACTGCTACTCTCCTTTTAAATACTGTGTTATAATATAGAAACATTGTTACCAATAGAGTATAAGTAATCCCTAATGCCCAAAAAAGATAAGAATCATTGCACCGTTTGGTAACAGTGTTTCCGAATGGTTTGATTGTAACCCGCCTTTTCTAGAAAGTCAATATGCTCTTTGAATATCTAACGTCTCATTGACAACTGTTTAACAACTGTATAAAATTCCTTGCAAGAGAGTCAGGAAATTTGTTTCCTGATGCAAACACGATAACCGAAGGTGATGATTATGAGCAGTCAAGATATCTCCTCCAATGCGAACTCACGAGTGTTGAAAACCTACCAAGAAGCTCGCTTGCAAAATACCGAAAATCTCCGCAAGCTCGTTGTTGATGCTGCGGCAACGCTCTTGCAAGAAGAGGGGCCGGAAGCCGTTACGGTTCGTAAAGTATCGCAGAAAATGGGTTGCTCGACAAAAATTATTTATAGCTTGTTTGTTAATAAAGAGGGCTTGGCTCAGCAGTTGTATCTGGATGGTTGTAAGCTTCTCGCAAACGAATTCGAGACGACGCCGCAAGCTGCTGATCCAGTACAGCATATGATGAATTTAGGCGAAACATTTTGGCAATTCGGGCAGCGTTACTCCAGCTATTATAAGTTGATGTTCGGAGGAGCCTTTGCAGATTTCAAACCGGACGAGGAAAGTGTACATGGCACCGTAACAGCCATGCGGCAATTAATAACCGTGATCAGCAGTGCGCAAGAGCAAGGACGGATTCCTGGCCAGTATGACACGGAATCCATTGTACGAATAGTATGGGCCTCGCTCCACGGCGTTATTCATCTTTACCATGGTGGACACTTGGGAGATGTACAATCGGCTCATGCGGTATACAGGCAAACGTTGTCTTTGATTGTCAGCTCCTTGATGCCAGAACAAATCACCTAAATGGCATCCCCTAAAGGGATGAGCGAATTTTGATCTAATGGCCGACAATTCATATCGCCGGGGACTTTTACCCAGATATTAAAAGCTACAAACGAGATGATAGTTCACTTGTTATTTTTTCTACGGCTTTGCCACTAGAATTATAACCAAATTACTCTATCAAAAGAGTCGGCACTTATGTATTGCTACAAAACACTCACGATTAATCGCCTGCGGGCGCGACGATCTTCACGCTCTACTTATGCAACAATGCTTTCTTGGGTCCAAAAATCATAAAACTGATCGCGGCCAAAACCCAGACGCCAATGCCAAATCGATTAGAAAAAAGAATGTGTTCCGATAAAAAGAAAAACCCGCGATTTTTAGCAGGTTGGAATAGGACTATATTCTTGTCATCCGACAAGTAATCATTGAAAAGAGAGAACGTTTAAAAAAGAGAGTATAGTGTCACCGCACAACGGCTCCTTAATCAAACTTGATTAAGTGCCGCTGCTATTTTTATTTTGTTTTCATGACGAGCGGATTCCAGCGAATGCGGTTTTGACCAATTGCTGCACATAGGACTCGTCCAGTTGATCACCTGTTACCAGCAGACGATAGAAAATCGGCCCATAAATGAGATCCGTGCTTAATTCAATATCGAGATTGTTTTTCAATTCCCCGCGCTCTATACCTCGTTCAATCAGCTTTCTGGCCTCCATCCGGCGAGGATGGAAATATCGGGTCCGATAGGCCTCTGCCAATGCCGGATCAAACTGCCCTTCGCCTAATAGCTGCGTAATGATGATACCTTCCCGACTAGTTAAGAAATTCAATAAATTTGTGGCATGGATGAGTATATCATCGAATACTGAACCTGTGTCAGGCACCGGCAATCTTGCTGTGGCCGTAGACATAAAACCATCCATGACTACGGCTGCCTTATTTGGCCACCATTTATAAATCGTAGCTTTGCTCACCTTCGCACGATCAGCAATTTTTTCAACCGTGACCCCACCAAATCCATTTTCCAACAATAAAGAATAAGAAGCGGAAAGAATAGCATTTTGCGTTTCAACATTTCGAGGCCGCCCTTTTTTGCCCTGCAAGCTTAATCTCCCCTTTTGTAAATTGTCCCTAAAAATAAACTATACGTTCAGTATACTAAGATTCATCTCAAAAGAAAATGAAAACACCTATTTACAAAACGATACGTTCAGTATATTATTTGATTATAAATTAATAAACTGTACGTACAGTATTTATTTAATGAAAGTAGAAACTATATAACGAATGATACTGACGCACGCTCAGAAAACAATTATGAGGAGGATTATTATGAAAGAGGAACAAGTGAAAGAGAATATCGACCTATCAAGCTGGATGATGTTTTTGTTGGCAGCCGCGTGTGGACTGATCGTTGCCAATCTGTATTATGCTCAGACCCTAGTAGGTCCTATCCGTGTCTCTACGGGCCTTTCTTCCACAGCGGCAGGGCTGATCGTCACCTTAACTCAAATCGGTTATGTTGTAGGACTCCTGTTTCTCGTACCGCTCAGCGATATTGTTGAAAATCGCCGACTTACAGTTGTATCGCTAATGGTAGCAGTCGGTGCTCTGCTTGTAGCCGGAATCGCACCCAATGCAACAGTATTCCTGACTGCGTCTTTATTTATCGGTATTGGGTCTGTTGTTGCTCAAATTCTGGTGCCGTATGCGACCTATTTAGCGTCTGAAGAAAAGCGCGGCCGTGTAGTTGGCAATGTGATGAGCGGCCTCTTGCTTGGAATTATGTTTGCCAGGCCGACAGCTAGCTTTATAACCAGCATATGGGGCTGGCAAGCGGTGTTTGTCTTATCGGCCATAGTGATCACGTTATTGGCTGTTCTGCTAGCATTTGTTCTTCCAGAGCGCAAACCATCGCCATCGGTTTCCTACGGTAAATTAATTATCTCCTTAGGCACTTTATTCAAACAAACACCTGCATTACGCCGCCGTGCCTTTTATCAAGCCTGCTTGTTTGGAGCCTTCAGTCTCTTTTGGACCGTGGTTCCTTTACGATTGGCCGATGATTTCGGAATGTCTCAAACAGGTATTGCATGGTTTGCCTTAGTTGGTGTAGGAGGAGCTATCGCAGCGCCGATTGCTGGGAGGTTGGCGGATAAAGGGTGGAGCAAATTGTTAACCGGGCTTGCTATGGTCATTGCCGCCTTGTCCTTTTTGTTAATCCATCTTTTCAATAGCCATTCAACTACAGCTCTTATTCTGCTCTTTGTTTCTGCAATCACACTGGATATGGCCATATCGGGAAATCTTGTTCTTGGGCAGCGTGTGATTTATTCATTGGGGAGTGAGGCGAGAGGGCGACTGAATGGACTATTCATGGCTGTTTTTTTCATTGGCGGAGCTATAGGCTCCTCATTGGGTGGTTGGGCTTATGCCTATGGGGGCTGGAGTTTTACCTCTCTTATCGGATTCTTCATGCCGATTATTGCCTTGCTTTACTTTTTCACTGAGAAAAGAACTGCAACGGAGGGGCAAAGCAGCATGTAAGAGACCGGGGGACATCAAACTGAAAAAGGCTGCCCCCAAATGGACAGACCCTTTGTAAGTAATCCTACTGTTCGTTCTTGATAGCTTGAGCTTCCGCCTGCTGCAAGAGCTCACGATTGTTATCCAATTGCTCTTGCAGCTGCTGAAGCGCCTCTTCATTATCTTCGATTTTAAGCGTGTTTGTCAGCCCGTTATCTGCCCGCTCCAACGCATTGTGTGCTTGCTCGATCAACTGCTCGCTGGGATGCGAGGCTGCTTGCTCTACAGCACTCGTTACTTTATTGACGGAATTGAACAGCTGGTTGATGGGCTGGTTCGGCTTCCAGCTCGTTTCTGTATGTTTTGCCATATCCATAACCTCCAGGTATCGTTATATACAAGAGAACTACTTCTTTACTATGGCAAAATAACTGGATTTTATGCATGGTAAACAGCTTGCTTACTTTAAGCCTGTCATGGCTACTCCCTCGATAAATTTTTTCTGTGCAAAGAAAAACACCGTGAGTAGTGGGAGGGTGGCCACAACCGAAGCAGCCATCACCAGATGCCATTCTGTTCCGCTATCCGAGGTGAATAAAGAAAGCGCAAGCGGAATGGTATACAGCTTACTGCTGTTCAAATACACCAATGGCTCAAAAAACTCATTCCAGCTGTGCAGAAAAGTCAAAATCGACAAGGTAGCTATCGCAGGCGAGGCCAGTGGCAGCATGATTTTGCGAAAAGTGGTCCATGGCGTGCATCCGTCAATTTTGGCGGCTTCATCAAGATCATTCGGAATCGTGATAAAAAACTGACGGTACAGGAAAACACCGAACATCCCGCCAGCTCCAAGCATCGGAGGGACAATAAGCGGAAAATGTGTGTCCACCAATCCGATTTTGGACAACCATATAAACAAGGGGATCGTAGTGATTTCCGTAGGAATCATCATACTGCTCAGGAGAATCAGAAAAGTAGCATTTTTCCATGGGAAGGCGATCTTGGCAAAGGCATAACCGGCCAGCGCGGCAAACAGGCAGGTTCCGATTGTGACCAGAGCGGCGATATACAAGCTGTTGAATAAATACAAATGAAAGGGCTGCTTGGCAAACAGGTCAAAGTAATTGCTCCATTGGATTGGACTAGGTATCCACTGTGGTGGAAACGATAAGGCTTGCTGAAAATCCTTCAGCGATGTGCTGACCATCCAATAAAACGGAATCAGAATAAAGCTGGTAATCACCAGCAGCACTGTGTATTTCGGAATGGCTTTTACAGCTTTTGACCACTTTTTATTGCTCATGATGCACCCACCTTCTCCTCAAGCTCCATTGCAGGATCGTCAGTACAAAAATAATGAAAAACAGGATAAACGCTACCGCCGAGGCATAACCAAATTCGTACATTTTGAACGCCTGCTCGTAAATATAATAGACGAACACATAGGTGCTTGTTCCCGGTCCGCCTCCGGTCAACACGTAAATTTGCCCGAATACCTTCAATGATCCGATCATCGTAATCATGACGACCATGAACACGGAGGGAGTGATCAGCGGAAGCGTCACGTTGCGAAAGGTTGCCCACCTGCTGGCTCCATCAATCTTGGCTGCCTCATAGTACATGTGGGGGACATCGTTCAGCGCCGCCAAAAAGATCACCATGTTAATCCCGAGCCCCTTGAGCAGCGTCACGATAATAACCGTCGGCATCGCCAGTGAAAGATCATAGAGCCAAGCAGGTCCCGTAATGCCAACTATGCGCAATATGGAATTAACGAGTCCGTTGTCAGTTTGGAAAATATATTTCCAGACGGTTGCCCATACTACTATTGAGGTAACTACAGGCGTGAAAATAGCGGTTCTAAAAAATCCAACACCCAAAATCTTATCCTTGAGCAATAAGGCCAAGGCCAATGTCAGCACGATATTAAGCGGTACAAATACAAGTGTAAAATAGAGGGAGTTCCATACGGTGCTCCAGAAAACAGGGTCCTTGGTAAACGCCTTGATATAATTCCCCAGACCAATAAACTGCTCATCCTTAATTAATGACCAATCAGTAAAGCTCATCGTAAATGCCGCGATAATAGGACCTAACAAAAATAGCGCATACCCGATCACCATCGGTAAAATGAACAGATAACCGTACCATTTCTCGCGCTGCATGAATTTCGCACTGTTTAACAAGGTAGACGGTTCCTTCCTTCGGTAAAATAGGTTCAAGAAATATCGCCAAGCGCGGGCTTGGCGAAGGGGGATGTCATTAACCTGACATTACGTACTGCTTATTTCATCAATGGGGTGACTTCTTCCTCCATTTTTTTGAGCATTTCCTTCGGTGTCATGTTGCGGGTATACAGCAGGTCAATGATCGTCTGAACCTTCACATCGATTTGCTGCCAGTTTTTATGGGCGTTTTGCGCTCTGAGCTTTCCATTCATCGGATCGATCAGTGCCGCTTTAATGCCTTCCTTGGTTGGGGATTCGAAGCCCTTGGTCAGCGCATCTGAAGCCAGGACGGAGCTGCGGTTCGGCACGTACATAAAGGCGAACTCGGTCATAGCCTCTTTACTTGTCATAAACTTCAACAGCTCGAGAGCCTCCGGTTTATGCTTGGATTCCTGCATGACGGAATATGCGGCCAGTCCTGTTGCTGCCGGTGCATCGGTGTTCGGACCCTTGGGCATCGGAGCGATATCCCATTCGAAATTTTTAATATTTCTGGCTGTATTGACATAAGCGTAATTTTGCCGGGACATCCCGATTTTTCCGCCTTCGAATGTGATTTGATCCCCTGGCTTCGGATGGATTTGATCCTTGAACATCATATCCGATATGAGCTGGAAGGCTTTTTCACCCTCAGGACTATTCAACATAAACTTGGTGCTTTCCTCATTCATGAAGTCAGCTCCGTACGCCCAGAAGGTATCCAGAAAAGCATCCTCCCAAGCCTTCCAGCCGTTGGCTGTGATCAGGAAATTTCCGTAAATGCCCTTGGAAGGGTCGCTGATCGCCTTGGCTGCCTGGATATATTCATCGTAAGTCCATTTGCCATCCTTGTACTGCTCCAATGGAGTTTTGAGTCCTTTTTCCTTAAACAGCGTCTTGTTATAGAAGATCACCTTCGGCGGGTTCAGAAAGGGTACGCCGTAGAGCTTGCCGTCTTTTTTCAAACGTTGAAAGCTCGAAGGGATGTTATCGTTAAAATCATAGGCCTTATCGTTCTGAATCTCCGAGATATCCGCCAACTGCTTGGCTTCGATAAACTGCGGAATCATTTTATCCGACATCCATACGAGATCCGGTGCCGTTCTGGAGGCGACCATAATGGAAAGCTTTTGTTGGTAATCGGCAAACGGAACGAGCATGAACTCTACCTTGATATGTGGATTTTTGGCGGTGAATTGCTGGACGTACGCCTCCAGTATCTTTTTGCGTGAATCGTTTTCTCCCCACATTCCGACCTTCAGCAGCACCTCTTCTTTGGGCGCTTCCTTGTCAGTCTTCTTGACTTCTCCCGGCTTCGGCGCAGCCGTCGTTCCCTTGGCTGTGTCTGCTCCTGCTGAACACCCGATGATGGAGCTTAGGGTCAGTACAGAAAGCAAAACCAGCGACAAATGTCTTTTCATATTCGATTCCCCTTCATAGATCACTTTTATAAGCGCTTACACCTCTATAATAGTGAAAAACCGTACCCGGAAAAATCCAAAAGATTCGAGTTATGGTTCAAAATATCGAGTGTTATGCGTAAGCTAGCGCGGGTGGCTTTCCCGAAAATCCGAAGGGGTAGTACCGGTCAGCTGCTTGAACACGGTCATAAAATATTTGGCATTGTCATATCCCGACAGCTTGGCGATTTCGTAGACCTTTAAATTCGTCTCCTGCAGCAGCTGCTTGGCCCGTTCCATACGGCATTGAATTACATAATCGACAAAGTTTTGTCCGGTTTCCAGCTTGAATAAATACGATAAGTATTGAGTATTCATATGTACTTTGTTGGCAATGAATTGAAGAGAGATGTCCTGCCCCAGATGGGCATGGATGATTTCCCGGACCTCACGGATAATTTTTTTCTCGTTCTCCTCTATAGGAGCGTCAGGTGCAAGAGAATGTTTGTGGACTACGCTGCTGTTCTTTTCATCCAGTCGTTCCTTGAGGTTAGTTAAGTATTGCGTCAATTCCACTCTATCGACTGGCTTCAACAAATAATCATCGACCTTGAAGCGGAGTGCTTTTTTTACATATTCAAAATCCCCGTAGCCGCTGATCACCAGAATCGCAATATCGGGAAAATTGTGCCGTACCTGCTCAATCATTTCAAGCCCATTCATATTCCGCATACGGATGTCGGTAATAATGCAATCGGGAAGACAACGTTTCATCGCTTCCAGAGCCTCCCGGCCATTCTTAGCCTCCTGCGTTACCTTAAATCCACCGATAACGTCTTCAATCAGCGTCTTCAAGCCTTGTCTGATCAGATCCTCATCCTCAACAAGCATAATACTGTACATGTTATTCCTCCCATTGGAACGGTAATCGAATGAGCACCGTCATTCCTTTATGTGCATTTTTACGCAGGACGAGCCCGTATGGCTTTCCATACAAAAGCCGGATTCGCTGATGGACGTTGCGAAGCGCGTAACCGCTGCTCTTGTGCCCGAATTCCTGCTTGACGTGGGGATCTTCCCCGGCATAATCGATGCGGCGCAGCACCTGCTCCATCTCTGCTTCGTCCATCCCCAAACCATCGTCCTCCACGGATACGATCAAATCGTCGTTTTCCGTTACTGCTCTGATCCTGATGGTCACTGGCTCGCTGCCCATGCCATGCTCAATGACGTTTTCTACAAGTGGCTGCAGGATCAGCTTGAGCACAAGCACAATTTGCAGTGAAGGATCAATGAAAATTTCCGCACGCAAACGGTCACCGCTGCGCAGCTCCTGAATTTGCAAATAAGCTTCTACAAACCGAACCTCATCTCGCAAATATACAAAAGTCTGGCGTTTATCGACGGTATATCTCAGCAATTTACCCAGATTGGTTACGACATCCGAGAGCGCCAGATGATGATGCTTGACTGCCATCATATTGATCGATTCTAAGGTGTTGTACAGAAAATGGGGATTCATCTGGCTCTGCAGCGCCGATATTTCCGCATCCCGTTCACGCAATTTGGTTTCATACACTGCACGCACGAGACGCTCAATTTCCCCCACCATCCGGTTAAACACTTCGGTCAATTGCCCAATCTCATCATGGGTGGACACGATGGCCCGTTCTTTGAAAAAACCTTTTTTGACCAGCTCCATCTTACTCTGCAAATGCCGGATAGGCTTGACCAACCGATCAGAGGAAAGGACGGCCAGCAGCAGAGCCGCCGCGAGCGATATCAGGGAGATCATCAAGGTGTAGCTCGTGATTTCCTTGGCTTCCTTTCGCAGCTCCGCCAGTGGAATCTGGCCCCATATTTGCAGCCCTGTATATTTGGAGCGGGTAGAAGCGCTTAACAATCCCGGATCGTTCAGATCAGGCTCCGATGTCGAAGCTTGGGGATACAGGATCGTCCCTTTTTGATCATAAATGTACAGCTTGCTGTTATTGCCGAATTGAACCGAGGAAAAGATGTTTTCAAAGCCTTCCGTTTTGAGATCGACCTTGATATAGCCAATTTTGCTATGGGTATAGGGCTCACGAATCAGGCGTGACAAGGATACGACTGTTTTGGGCCCCGAGGTGTAATAGGAGACCGTATGCGGGGGATTAATCGTCAGTCCGCCGTCCTCCAGGATGTCGTCTGCCATCCAGTTATTCGTATCCTGCGACCAATAGTTCATGACGCTCGTATCCGAATTGCTGAACAGGCTGCCGTCGTCGGTGAAGATGAGAATGCTTTCAATTTCGGACCGCTCAAAAGCCATTGAGGAGATAAACAAATTCATTTTAAATTGTTCCTCAGCAGTCAAATAGACCCCTTTCTGATAGGAGCTGCTGTGGTTTTTCAGAATGGCGAGGACGTTTGGATCGTACAGCGGAGACAGGGTCAATCTATCGATCTCCTTCACATACCGGTCCAGATTAATCCGAATTTGATCGACGATCTGCAGTGTGTAATTTTTGGTGCTTTGCTCGACATTCGCCGCGTATTTTGTATACGTGAAAGCGCCGCTGATCATGAACGGTATCGTAATCAGAGCCATGAACAAGATCATAAATTTCGTGCGGAGCGAAAGAAATGTACGGTTAAGATGTACGAGCAAGATCGATCACGTCCCCTATTGGTTTCTTATTTGGAAGGCTGCAGGCATGGGACCCCGGTGTTTTGCTGCTATCGTATCACATAAGTTATTTTTCCGTAATATGGTATGATGAATGAGGTGGATGAAACCGTTGGTTGGGTAAGGCCGCTTGTTACGAATCATTCCATGAGAGGTGACAGAATTGAGTGTAAATCCGCTAATTCAAAAAATGCAATACAAAGACCAGGGGGAGGCCATTCTTGTTATGAATGCCCCTCAGGTGTATGAGGAAGTGATCACACATTTTAAAGGTGAGGTCGACCGGGAGGCTCTTCGCGATTCGTATCCGTTCGTACAGGTATTCGGAATCAGCAATGATACGCTTCAAACAGCCGCTCGACTAGGAGTCGCGGTGCTGGGGGATGACGGCCTCCTATGGCTGTGTTATCCCAAAAAAACATCCAAAGCTTATAAAGGCTCGGACTGCAGCAGGGAGACTGTAGCTGTACTGCTCGCTGATGAGGGATTTGAGCCGGTACGTCAGATCGCGATTGATGAGGATTGGTCTGCACTGCGCTTTCGGCATGTGGATCGAATTAAGAATATGGTTAGAGCGTCTGCTGTAACCGATAAGGGCAAGCAGCGCACCCAAGATAGCCATACATAGAACATACCAAGCTGGAGGGTGATGAAACTGCAACGGATTAGCTTTATTGGGATGGGGGTCATGGGCTCCCGAATGGCGGCACGACTGATTAAAGCCGGATATGAGGTCACTGTGTATAACCGTTCGGCGGATAAGGTAGAGCCGCTGGTACAGCTGGGGGCGAGCCGTGCGGCGACAATTGGGGAAGCTGTAGAGCTAGCAGACGTGATATGTACCTGTCTATCGATGCCGCAGGATGTTCAGGCATTGTATATGGATGAGCAGGGTATCTTTAAACAAGCGAAGTCAGGTGCCATCTGTATGGATTTTACAACCGTCGGTCGCGAGCTGAGTGTGCAGTTAGGTGTGGAGGCGGCATCCTATAAGCTGGTTTACTTGGACACACCTGTGAGCGGCGGCCCGGAAGGTGCAGAGCGAGGTACCTTGACGATCATGGTGGGTGGACAAGCGGATGCCTATGAGCAATGTTTGCCTGTGCTCCAACAATTAGGCTCCAATGTGCAGTATTTGGGCAGCTCGGGCTTGGGCAGCGTAGCCAAGCTGATGAATCAATATTTGGTTGCCACACATACTTTAGCAGCTGCAGAAGCTATGGCAGCAGGCAGTGCCTATGGAATCAACCCCGAGCAGCTGTATCAAATTCTCTCCACAAGCTACGGGGATAGCCGAATGCTGCGACGCCATGTTGAGCAGCATATTCTGGATCGCAGCTTTCAACCCGGGGGCGCTCTGAAGTACCTGCTTAAGGATGTCGGATTGGCTAACCGACTCGTAGCCGAAGCTGGGATAGAAATATCAACCGGAAATCATGTGGAAGCCGTACTGCAAAAGGCTGTGGAGCAGCAGCTGGGGGAGCTGGACATGTCTGCTGTGATCTTGTCTCTGGAGCTGCTAACGGGGACCAAGGTGGAAAGAAAGTAGAGGCACTTTTTTAAATAATCTGTATATATCTGTATAACAAAAAGCCCCTTCACAACAATATGCTGTGGAGAGGCTTGATTGCATAACCAGCTTATTAATAAGCAAGGGCAAACAATCCGTTAATGTGGGACAAGTAACGGGCGTTGCTCGCTTTTTTCATCAAGGAGGCCGGAGTACCTTTTAATTCAATACCGCTTCCACCTACGGAGCCGATACCATCTTTACGGCCAAGGCTTGCCAATGTTCCCGAGAATACAGGGTTGAAGCTATCCATGGTTGTGCCTTTGAAATGAGCTGCGATATTAGCGCCTGCCAGCTCACCCATTTGCCAAGCCAATTGTGCAGTTGGCGGGAAGGGACGACCTTCCGGTCCGAATACGACTGCGCAGTCGCCTGCCAGGAATACATCAGGATGGGAAACGGATTGCAGCGATTCGTTAACCGTTGCACGACCACGATTCACTTCAACTCCACAATTCGCTACCAGCGAGCTGCCTTGTACGCCGCCAGTCCAAACCAATGTATGGGTATCGATGGTTCTTCCGTCTTTGAGGCTTACGGTTGGTCCGTTCACTTCGGTAATCGCAAGGCCCGTCAAGAACTCAACACCGCGATTTTGAAGGCTGATCGTTGCACGCTCAATAAGCTCAGCAGAGAATATTGGCAGAATGCTTGGCATAGCCTCAACCAGATACAGTGAAACGTCTGCGAAATCGACGCCATATTTACGGCAAATGGCCGGCAGCTCATCAGCAAGCTCACCCACCAGTTCAACGCCTGTCAGGCCTCCGCCACCGATAACGAAAGTAGCGTCTGCTTTGTTGTTGGTGCTGCTGTAATTGCGAATGCTTTGCTCCACATGTGCAAATAGACGGTTGGCATCGGCTACGGATTTCAGCGTGAAGCTGTTTTCCTGCAGACCTGGAATACCAAAATAGTTGGTTTCACTGCCCAGTGCGAGCACCAAAGCGTCATAGCTGAACGTTTTGCCACCTAAAAGAAGCACTCTGCGTTCTTCCACATTAATTTCATCAACCGTACCAACCACCACATTGATCTGTTTACCTTTAAGCAGCTTTTCCAATGGCAAAGCTACTGCCTTCTCGGCAACATTGCCTGCAGCAAGACGGTGCAGCTCAGTAATAATTTGGTGCGAGCCCACGCGGTTAATAACGGTAATTTCTGCTTCTTCATGCGTTAGATGGGCACGAGCGGAAAGAGCGCTCAACAAGCCGCCGTAGCCGCCACCCAAGATCAAAATTTGTTTACTCACGTTTATCCTCCATTCTGGCAATAGGTTGTTTTATAGGTGATCTTGCTTTTTTCTTTCGCTTAAAATGTCAAGGTATGCCTGGCTAAAACGAAGCATTTTTTGCAGTTCCGGATCTTTAAGCAGCTTTAGCATGCCAAATAGGCCAATCGTGGCTTCGCTTTGATCAGCGCGATCGTTGGCTTCAATAGCAGCCGATGCGTAACCTTTTACTTTTTCCTCAATTGGTTTGACAACTTCCTGAATGCCGCCTACCATGTCTTGAATCAACACACGGTCGTTGGCTACTTTATTAGCCAAATCATACGTTTTGGTAAGCAGAGTCATCATTTCCGTAAGTCGTGGCAGTTGATCTACCAATACGGTCAATGCCTCTTGTACCTCAGGTTTTAACAATTGATCCAATACATCTGCTTTAACGGTTGCCGGAGCTACTGAAACTTCTTGTTCTGATACTTGAGCAGTGGTTTGTGCCATTCTTTGTTCCTCCTTTATTCATCTGAATTGTTCGCAAGTAGCAATAAACGATATTCCGCGATCTATATGAAATATAATATAGGTTATTATTATATTATCCATTCACTTGTGAAAAAAATCACATAGAAGTTAGAAAGTTTCCGTGTCTAAGCTGCTGCGAACCAAGTAATTGCTAAGCTATATTGTATACCTTATAACGCTGCGAGACAATAGTTTTTTCATCATTTAGTTACAAATTATTCGGTGTTCCTGAAGTTATTGCTGTAAAGGAAATTATGATGCGATTTCTGGTCCATTCTGATGATAAAACCGCCCCTTACGATTGCCACCTATAAGTAAGATGGGAACAAATGTTCTTATTTTTCGTCATTCGTTCAACAGGATGGGGTGAGGGTATTGTGGAGGATGCAGACGTTTGGGTACTGTCGTCGTTAAAGAACAGGACATCACTTCCTACAGTCTTCAGGTTATCTATGGGGCTTGAAGGAGAGATGATCGATGAAAGGTGTGTTATCAACATCACAGAGGCCGGATCGGCGAATACGAAGCTGAAGGTGGACAATCTATGAGCCGCCTTGGTGATTTTGATTTCAGGAAATGGAAGAAGCAGCAGCAGGAGTTACAGAAGCTGAAGCAGTCCTTTTCAGGCTTTGAGGAAAAGTGTATGAAAGAACTGGCTGCAGAGCTACGGGCCAAAGCGGTAGCCCTGACACCGGCGGATGTGGGAAATCTTCGAAAGAGCTGGACTGTTGGACCCGTGCGGAGAACAGGGTCAGACGTTCGAATCGAGGTCAGCAACACGGATCCCAACGCTTCAAATGTCGAATATGGATATCATACGACAAATCTTCATGAGTGGGTTCCAGGCAAGCACATGCTGGCTGTATCCGTGGAACAATTGGAACGCGAGCTGCCGAATATGCTGGAGCAAAAGCTGCAGAAGTTCATAGATCGGTATTGGAGGTGAAGCTTGTGATCAGTGAGGATATCAAAAGCGGCATGCTTGCAAGGCTGGAGGAACTTGAGCCCGGCTATGGAAGGTACAATGAGCAAATGCCTGGAGACGCACAGAAGCCAGCTTTTTTGGTTAGTCTTGTGGATAGTACGCAGCAAAAGGAAATCAACCGGAGATATCGGCGTAGTATGACATTCGCGATCCAATTTTTCCCGGACCCAGGCAGTTTGACGCAGAGAGCGGATTGCCTAAGGATGGGGGAACGATTGTATAGCCAGCTGGAATGCGTCGTATCGGATAACATCCTGTATCGGGGAAGCGGCATGAAGTATGAGGTCGTTGACGAGGAGCTTCAGTTTAATATCAGCTTCAGCATTCGCCTGATCCACGAGCAGGAAACCGTTCCATCTTTGATGGAAACCATTGAGCAGGAGGGACACATACGATGAATACAGAACCAGCTTACGAGGAAGTAAAAGAACCGGGAAGCACAGCAGCGTCGCCTACGTTTACCAAACAGCAGCTCCATGCGGCCAGAAAATATACCGCACAACAAAAGGATATGCTGAGTGCGCTGCTGGAAGAGGATCAGTTGTATACCGAGGCTGAGGTAGATCATATTGTAAATATATTCTTATTGAGGGTGGTGGAGTAAATGGCTGGAGGCACATGGGTTACACAAAATAAAGTAAGACCAGGCACATATATCAATTTCGTCGGTCAAGGTACGCCAGTAGGAGCAGTGGGGGAGCGCGGTATTATGACGATGGCGCTATCGCTCGACTGGGGACCTTCCAAGCAAATCTTGAGTATTACCAATGGTGAGGATGTATCCGCCCTGCTGGGCTATGATATCACTTCATCGCAAATGCTGCTGCTTCGCGAAGCATTCAAGAGAGCGAGAACCGTGCTGCTGTATCGGTTGAACAATGGTACCAAAGCTGCTGTCACATCAGGGAACCTGACGGCGACGGCGAAGCACGGAGGACTGCGTGGTAATGACTTGACGGTGGTTATCCAGACTAATGTCGATGACAATGACAAGTTCGATGTGAAAACATTGCTTGCAGGTGTGGAGAAAAACATCCAGACCGTGTCCAGCATCGCAGGGCTCGTCAGCAATGATTGGATCGTATTTAGCGGAACAGGTACGTTGGCTGCTACTGCAGGTGCTCCGTTGGTCGGTGGCGCAGATGGAACAATAACCAATGCTGATCACATCGACTATATGGCTGCGGTTGAACTGCAGGATTTTAATACAGTGGCTTACCCGGGAACGGCGAATGACCTGAAAGCTCTATATGCGGCATTCATCAAACGTCTGCGTGATGTTGAAGGTAAAAAAGTTCAATTCGTTACGGAAAATTACGCGTCTGCTAACCATGAAGGCGTAATTAGCGTCAAAAATGGGGTCAAGCTTTCCGATGGTACAAGCCTTACGGCAGCCCAGGCTTCCGTGTGGGTAGCGGCGGCAACTGCAGCGGCACAGATGAGCCAATCACTTACCTACGATGCTTACGATGATGCGGTGGATGTCGGCACTCGATATACGAACGCACAGATTGAAGCGGCGATTATTGCGGGCGAATTCCTGTTCACACCGAATCAGGGCAAAACCAAGGTTGAGGTCGATCTGAATACGTTCACAGGCTATACACCTGACAAAGGTAAACCGTTCTCCAAGAATCGAGTGATTCGTGTACTGGACGGTATCGCGAACGATTTCAAAAAAATATTTGATCTATATTACGGTGGTAAGATTGATAATAACGCGGACGGACGGGATCTGCTGTGGAATGAGTACATTACTTATCTCAAAACTTTGGAAGGCCTTAATGCTCTGCAAAACGTCAATTCGGCAACGGATGTAAAAATTATTCAAGGTACGGATGCTGATAGTGTATATGTGGAAGTAGCCGTTCAACCTGTGGACAGCATTGAAAAAGTATATATGAAAGTGAGCGTGAGCTAATATGGCATTTTTAAATGCGCGCGATACGATTTCAGGTCAAGAAGGAACAGCGTATGCAATGATTCCGAACGCGTCCGGCAAAATGGATTCCGAAGAAATGTTCTACGTGAAAAAGCTTGAAGCAAAGGTTGAGAAGGAAAAAACCGATATCAAGACACTTGGCCGTCGTGGAACCCAGCATAAGGCCAATGGTTGGAAGGGTACCGGATCGATGACGATTTATTATGTGACATCGGTATTTCGCCAGATGATGTACGAGTATATCGATTCAGGTAAAGACATCTATTTTGACATTAAGGTGACCAATGATGATCCGGCATCAACTGCTGGCAAACAAACAGTCGTGCTCAAGAACGTTAATCTGGACAGTGTGATTATGGCATCCCTGGATACGGATTCTACGGCTTTGGAGGAAGAGGTTTCCTTTACCTTTGATGGTGTGGAAATTAAAGATCCATTTACTGTTTTGAAAAAATAACATCAACGGAGGTTAACCATGAGTGATTTAAGCGCATTTTACGCACAAAATGCCGGAACCGTGACAATAGAGGACTTTGTGGTTTCGACTCGATTTAAGGATAAGGACGGAAGTCCTCTAGCCTGGCAGCTTTGCGGCATGACGGAAGCGCAGAACGAAGAGATTCGGGCAGCAGCAACCAAGCGTGTTCAGGTTAAAAAGGGAGTAACGGTTCCGGAAACCAATCCGAATGAATACATGGCCAAGCTTGTTGTTGCAAGTGTGGCATTCCCTAACCTGAAGGATGCCAGCTTGCAGGAGTCGTATGGCGTTCGCGGAGCGGAGGATCTGCTGCGGAAGATGCTCTTGCCTGGTGAATACAGCTCGCTAGCCGAGAAGGTGCAGCAAATCAACGGCTTTGACAAGGATATGAATGAGCTGGTTGACGAAGTAAAAAACTAATCAAGGAGGGCGATGGCGAGGCTAATTATGCTTACTACGCCCTTCACGAGCTTAACATTTTGCCGCATCATCTGGTCAAGATGAAGCGCCGTGAAAAAGCGGCAATCTACGCGATGATTGATGTGCGGATCGAAGCTGAAAAGAGTCGCTCCAAAAAATGAAAACGGTAAAGTGCGGAAGGGAAAAGCGCCTGCAGTCGGGTGCTTTTTTCTATTTACGTTTTGAGGAAAGGAGGAATGAAAATGGCTACCATTAGTGCTAGCTTGCAATTGTTTGACCAATTCACTACTACATTGGATAAAGCCGAGCGTGGTATCAATTCAGTCATCACGGCCGCAGAACGTCTGAAAAGAGAGTTATCGGCAACGATCACGCTCAATATGAGCGCAACAGATGCATTGACGGAAATCAACAAAGTGAAGCATCAGATCCATACGATAAATAGTACAGCTCCTATTCTGATCATTCTAGACGACTCTGATGTGGCTTGGCAAATACCTTTAATTAAAGGCAATGTAGAAAGGGGTTTATCCCACGTTTTGGCTAAGGTGGTGCTGGCTAGCTTCGATGCAATAGAAGATGCTAAGAGGCTTAGTTCACGTCTGGAAGGTCATCTGAAGCTGCCCAAGATCAAAGTAGACATGAATGTTTCAGCTGTAGTGGGGAAAATTGCTTCACTGAAGACACTTCTGGTAGGAGTAACGGGGGGTCTTCTGAAGATAGAAATCGGTTTGAACTCGGCAGAGGTCATTGCGGAAGCCGTGCATCTGCGGCAGCGGATTATTACTGCTATTGGCACGATTCAGGCTGATATTCAGGTCACGCTGCCTACTGCACTTACAGACCTGCTTCAGAATATTAGGAAGCTGGTGTTGTTGCTTCTTTTGGGTATCCGCAAACTGCTTAAAAGCAGCTTACCCCCCGGTCCGCCTAAACCGCCCCCACCCCCGCCGGGATCTTCATCCGGTGCTCCTTCAGATGGAGGGAAATCAGAGGGACTGCTTGGCAGACTGCGCGGTATTGCTGCAGAGTATCTGAACATTGCCAATGCCCAGAAGCTGCTTGAGGCGACACTTGGAGCCGCGATGAAGCAGGGGGATATGGAGGCAATGTTCAAGGCGCGGACAGGTAATGATCAGGTTGGCACCGCGATGTTCCAGCATTTCAAGGAACGTGCTATGCAGGCTGGCGAAGACGTTAACGAATCTTTAAAAAATACGCTCGCTTTCTTTCCAATGACACAGAATACGGATCAATTGGACAAGCTGCATGATCTTACCTTATATCTTGGGGATACGAATGGGAAAGGTAAAACCAGTGAAGATGCGGTCGATGCCTTAAAGAGTGCAATGAAAGGCGATACCGGCGCATTAAGCGATGACTTTAATATTCCAGAGTCGGTC
This sequence comes from Paenibacillus sp. FSL H7-0331, assembly GCF_001956045.1. Next base: position 96,985 of record NZ_MRTH01000016.1, read on the forward strand.
CTTAAGAAATTCAAAATTGAGGATTTGGCCAAACAGAATAAGATGCCGGAGTTTTTGACGGCTCTCGAAAAAGCGATGGACAGCCAAAACATGGGTAAGGCTGCCTACGATAAAATAGGTGCAAGCCCCGGTAAACAGTTTGGAGATTTAAAAACCAATGCGACTACAGCAATGGCCAATTCAGGCACGCAGGCATTGAATACGATAGCACCGGTTATTGAAATGCTTAACAAAGCTTTTGAAGATAAGAAATTTCAACCATTTTTTGATGGTTTGTCTATCGGGTTGAACATGGCTGCCCAAGGCGTTGCTTTTCTGGTCAACCAAGCCATGTGGCTGTGGGGAGTGATGCAGGCGAATTGGCCGATTGTGCGCAGCATTCTTTTGGGGATAGCGATGGTCATTAGCGGCGTGGTTGTGGCAGCGCTTATCGAAATGGCGGTAGCCTGGCTAACCGCGGCCTGGCCAATTCTACTGATTGCCGCGATTGTTGTTGGTCTTATGTTGGTATTACAGCAATTCGGAGTCACGACAGAGCAGATCATAGGCGCGATTATCGGTTTCTTTTATGCTTTATATGCAGGAATATATAATTACATCGCTTTGTTATGGAATGTGTTCGCGAGCTTCGTAGAATATTTATACAATATTTTCATTGATCCCTTGTATGCCATCCAAAGCTTATTCTATGAACTGGCTATGGTTGTCCTCAATTATTTGGATGTGATGACACGCAGTGTGGAGGGATTTACGCAGTCTTTTTATCGAATGATGGCTGAAGCAGCCAATGCAGTTATTGGGGTCTGGAATGATCTGGGCGGGGCGTTCAATAAATTTTTTGGCACGCAAACATTTCAGCCGGTTACCCCTTTTGATATTGAAAATATTAAAGGTGCTAATAGTGTGGTCAAAGGACTTATGTCCAGCTTGCAAAAACCGACAACTACCAAGGACGTGCTGAAGCTTACACGTATGGATATGTTGGACCCGGTTGCTATGGCCCAACAGGGATATAGTGTGGGTGTCGATCTGGTTGGTAATATGAAGGCAATGGAAATGCCCAAGGCAGACCAGAACTTGTTGAGTGGCTGGAATACGAATCATAAAGCCAATATTGGCAAGGTGGATACGGTTGGTAACATCGAGGATACGGTCGATATTTCGTCAGAGGATTTGAAGGTGATGCGGGACATCGCAGAAATGCAGAGTATCCAGAACTTTGTCTCCTTGACCCCTACGGTTCAGGTGCAGACTGGAGATATCAACAATGGTGCCGATGTGCACGACATTATCAAGCGTATCGGGGATCATCTGGAGGAGCAGTTTACTTCATCAGCGAAGGGGACCTATACATGATAACGGCTGGAGGATATGGGATTGAACTCAGCTTCAGTAACTACGCCGACTCTTTTTTGATCCCAGTTAATCCCGATACGATTGAGATTAAGGAAAGCGGTGATGGCAAGTCTTATACGGTAGCGGGATTGGGTGAAATTAATGTGATTAAAGCGCCCAAGCTGACTGAAATAAGCTTTTCCGGGATATTCCCGGCGTATCGTTATCCATTTGTGATTGTAAAAGAGGACGAGCGTCTGGAGCCGCAGCATTATCTGGAGAAAATCAGGCAATGGCGAGAAAGAAAGCGACCTATCCGGTTTCATGCTGTCAGCAGTACCTATGTCATTGATATGCCGATGAGCATTGAACGCTTCGAGTGGAAGGAAGAAGCAGGCTCTCCAGGAGATATTCAATACCAGCTATCGCTCAAAAAGTATGCCTTTTATGCGGCCAAGAAGGTCACGATTGTTCCGAAAGTGGATAGCACAGGTACATCTTCGGAGCAGGAGGATAGCGTTCAACTGCAGAGCGATGAGCCTCCGCGTCCTGATGAGCGGGAAGTCCCCGACACGTATGTATTAAGGAAAGGTGAAGGGTTATGGAGTGCCGCACAGCGAGTATGGGGCGATGGTTCGAGATATCCGGAGATACAGGAGTATAACGGTATTCCCGATGCCGATTTAAGGAGGCTGCCGATAGGACTCGTACTTAAAATACCTGGAGGAGAAGCCGATGCTTGAGGTGATGATTGATAATAAAAACGGAAACATATGGGACATTGCGGATCTGGTCTCGAATGTCACCTGGAAAACAAGCCGGATCGGTAAAGCTGGTAGTCTTGACTTTACATTTGTTAAGGGAGCTATTTATCAGAATAAAGACTTTCGAATAGAAAATGGGGATATCGTCCGCGTTCGTAAAGACGGCATGAACGTATTTTACGGATACGTTTTTAAAATCGATAGCGGGCAGGATGAGGATGTGAAGGTCACTGCCTATGACCAGCTCCGATATTTGCTGTTTAATGATACCCTTATATTTTCAGCCAAGACTGCCTCAGAAATTGTTCAGATGATCGCACGCAAATATAATCTGAAGACAGGGCAACTGGATGAGTCCAATTATGTCATTCCTACAATGGCGGAGGACAACACCAAGCTGATGGATATGATCTGTAAGGCATTGGATTTAACCCTGGTCTCCACAGGTCGTATCTATGTCTTGTTTGATGATTTTGGCCAAATGGCTTTGCGGGATGTGACGACGATGCTGCTTGATTTTTCGCTTGGCGAGGGGGGCTTAATGACGGACTATTCCTTCAGCCGCTCTATTGATAACGAAACGTACAATCGGATCGAGCTGGTGCGGGCTGGCAAAGAACCGGAGGACCGCGTGCGTGGACTGGAAGATCCCGGCAACATTGCCAAATGGGGGCGCCTGCAGCTTCATCAAAAAGTCGATGATGGCTTGAACGAGGCGCAGATCAATGAACGTCTGTCCAATTTGCTGAAGCTTAAGAACCGTGAGCAGAAAACGCTTAGTATTGAGGAAATCGGAAATGTTCGCGTTCGTGCAGGATGTCTGGCTCCCGTATTTATTGAATCACTGGGCTTATCGCAGTTTATGCTGGTAGAGGAATGTGTACACAAATTTGAAGGTGATGATCACACCATGTCGCTGGAAATGAAGGTGTTTTGATGGATCGAATACTGAATATTATTAAGCAGGCGGGATCGGGTGCGGTTGAGGCAGGCAATCCGGTCAATATTCTGTTCGGTAATGTAACGAGCTCTAATCCTCTTGAAGTGAACGTGGAACAGCGTTTCACGTTATCGGAGGATTTTTTAATTATCCCGGAAAGTCTGTCAGCGTTCACGATTGAATTGAATCATCAGCATAGCTATCAGGACTCAGGTGCTGGCGGCGATGGAACGCGAAGTACGGACACGGCACTGATGGAGCCCATTGTTATCCGACGTGGTTTGGAAGCAGGAGATAAGGTGCTGCTGGTCAGGATGCAGGGAGGACAGCAATTTATTGTCCTGGATCGGGTGGTGCAGCCATGATTCCACAAGGCGGTCAGTTATCCACGGCAAAGGTTACGAAGGTCGTACAGCAGCCGAGCCGAACCTACAGGCTTGATGTGGCGACAGGCCGCATCATGGGCATGATCGATGGATTAGAGTCGATCCAGCAGACAGTCTATCAAATTCTGCAGACGGAGAGATTCGAGCATCTTATCTATAGCACAAATTATGGTTTTGAAAATAGCAATAGGACAGATAACGACTCTCTATTTTTTGAGTCGAGGATCACTCGCCTGATTCGGGAGGCACTCATGCAGGATGATCGAATACGCGATGTTCAGGACTGGCAGGTGTTAATTAAGGGCGATGAGGCTGTAGTAACCTTCACAGTAATCAGCAAGCAAGGCAATTTTCGTGTTTCGAAAGAGGTGAATGCACTTGTATGAAAATCAATCTTTCCCTGCAATTATGGCACGTATGCTCGCGGTTGTGCCCTCTGATGTAGATAAGCGGGAGGGGAGTATTGTGTATACCGCATTGGCACCGGCTGCTGTGGAGCTGGCTAATATGTATATCGAGCTGGATATCAATCTACGTCAGGCTTCTGCACAAACGGCTACCGGTATGTACCTTGATCTAAGAACTGCCGATTATGGTGTTACCCGAAGACCAGCGGCGAAGGCGGTTCATAAGGGTTTATTTGTTAATGGTAATGGGAGTCCCTTTGATGTCCCTCTAGGGAGTCGGTACTCGGCTGGCAAGCTGAATTTTGTTGTAACCGAAAAAATCACGGTAGGACAATTCCAATTGCAATGTGAATTGGCGGGCTCCGTCGGAAATGCGGTTACGGGTGCGCTGCTGCCAATCGATTATATATCCGGTTTGGCTGCTGTTACTATTTCGGAGCTCCTTATTCCGGGTACAGACATTCAAACAGATGAAGAACTGCGCAAGGAATATTTGACTACCGTTCGGGAACCGTCAACAAGCGGCAATAAGGCTGATTACCGGAATTGGGCGTTGCAGGTAGCTGGTGTAGGAGATGCTGCGGTTAAGCCCTTATGGGATGGTCCGGGTACGGTTAAGCTGTATGTGATTGATGCCGATCAGCAGCCTGCTTCTATTCAGCTGGTTGAGGAGGTCCAGAACTACATCTCGCCGGAAGCAGGGATGGGGGATGGCAAGGCACCGATCGGAGCTGCGGTGACGGTAGTAGCGGCAGCTGGTATTGACATTGATGTAACGGCCGAGGTTGTACTCAACGGTACCCGTACACTTTCGCAGGTGGCAGCTGACTTTGGAACTGATTTAACAGCTTACCTGAAGAGTCTAACCTTTGGGATTGACCCTTCTGTTAAATATGTGCGTATTGGTGCGCTGCTGCTGGATTCAGCCGGTGTGCAGGATTATTCAAACCTTCTGGTTAATGGCGGGACATCTAACATCTCTATACATCTGGGTGAAGTAGCCGTAAAAGGTACGGTGATACTGGATGAGTGAGTTTACGATTGCATCGGCAGCTGGCCAGCGAATGCTTGATCTTCTTCCTTCTTATTATGAAAAGGTTCGTGAAACACGCGTTGTGATGGAAGCCGAAGGGAAACAACTCGATCTCCTGACAGCAGATGTGGGCGATGTTCTCAATCAGTTTTTTGTGGAAACGGCAACGTGGGGGTTGGATCGGTGGGAGTCGGAGTTGGGGCTCCCTTCTTATCAGAGTAAACCCATCGACCAGCGTCGAAGCGTTATCAAATCCAAGCTTCTGGGTGTAGGCACAGTAACGAAAGGCATGATACAAAGAGTCGCGGAGTCTTATGACCATGGAGAAGTCGATGTGTATCAGGAAGATGCTTTGTACACAGTATTTGTCCATTTTATAAGTACACGAGGCGTACCGCCAAACCTATCGGATATTCAGAAGGCTATACAGGAAATTTCTCCTGCACATCTGGCAATCCACTTTAAATTTACGTATTTGACCTGGGATGAGTTGGATGGGCTTGACTTGAGATGGAATGGCGTGGAAGAACTGGAACTAACTTGGAATGAGTTTGAAGTATATGGTGGATATAGTGAACCCAATGGAATTTGTTTGAGAGGAGCTGAATAGCATGGCATTTACATTTCCGAAAGATAGCACCAATAAAGCAGGAGCGGTTCGAGCAACTACAGATGGGAACAATTTCTATGTGCCAGCTGTTATTTTTGGACCGGATGGGATGAATGCGATAAGTACAACAAATCCGGCACCTACCCGATCAATGAGTGTAAACACCGAATTAGTTGCTAACGCTACACTTTCTTGGGACGGCATCAAATTGTTCGATACGTTACCTGTCCCAGTGACTATGGCGTCTGCAATATTCATCAAGATCGATAACAGCAACCAAAGCAAGGATCTGACGGTTACAGTGGAGCTGGAAGTAACAACTGGAGTTTGGCTGCAATGGTATGACGCGGGCGGATATGAAATTTCTTTTACGGTAGCTGGCAGCTCGAAGAGAGTTTACGGAGGATTTCCCCCTTTTTCAAAGTATCTTCGTGCCCGACTGAAGTTCACGGCGGCGAAAGCCCCGATAACAGGTACGCATACCATTGTACAAGTTCAGGAGGTGGCGTAAATGGCGTTTGGCGGATTCAGTAGTTCCAGCAATCAACATTTAGGCAAATCAGCTGTAACCATTGCGCCTCATGACGCCACGTGGGATTCCAAGAAAAAGGCGGATATTGTGCTTACCGGTGTTGATGACCAGAATAGGATTAACGAGGTAATCCAGACCTTATGCACAAACCCTGCCGCCTCCTTCGGAAGTTGGAAAACGTCTGCTCTTCATTTTACAGAGGGGCAGATTAACCTGAGTGGATCGATTTTTGTAACGGATGCGCTCAACATTTCGGGAATGGGCAATAACACTATATTTAGACTGCAAAACGGTGCTCATATCGATATGTTTACACATTCAGGTTATGCAGCAAATGAAACGATCTATAAATTAGCTTTTCGAAATTTTCTCATTGATGGGAATTATGCGAATAATACGGGGACTCCATACGCAGGTATCAAGCTACGTCCACAAGAATATGTGATTGAGAATCTATGGGTAACGAACTGCTATAGCGGTTTAACCTTATATGGGGAAAACACGTACGGCGGTTTTATACAAAATTGCATGATTCAAAATAATTTCAATTATGGATTAGGCGTGGGTGGAGATTCCATAGTAATTGGTTGTGGGATTGGTGGAAATGGTAAAGACCCATCAGCGGAGTGGCTATTCGGTACATCGGGACTCCTTATTTCTGGCTGGAACACACAGGTTAGTTCCTGCCACTTTGCCGATAATCTGTTGGATATATTCTCTCATTGGTCTGCGTACAATCAAATCCAAACCTGTGTATTTGAGGCGGGTCGCAAGGAATGCATCAGATTGGAAGGACGAGTATGGGGTTGTACCATTACTGGCAATCGCTTTGGTGGAAGAAAGGCTGCTGTATCCAGCAATGCACATGATTGTGTGACTATAAAATATATAGACCCCTCCGAGAAGGCTTATGGAAATATTATTTCCAATAATAGTTTTACATGCTATGAGTCGGGGGATGTAGGCTACAACTACTGCGTAGTGGAGAGCGAAAATTGCGATCATAATTTAATTACGAACAATATTTTTATGAATGGGTATGCTCAAGCCTCCCCTGTTCATCAAGTAGGTGAAAACACAGTTATAGATACAAATATCAATTAATTTGGATAGCTGATGGTTGTAGGATGCTTGCAAGCACCTATCAATCGGTTTTTTACGATATAAAGAAGCTGCGCAAGTGTACGATTTTACATTAGAAAGGAATGACCTGACTATGCCCGATACAACGCCTAACTTAGGCTTAAAAAAGCCGTTAGGGAATGAAAATGTGAGCCGAGCAGCCTACAATGAAAACCTGGACATTATCGATGCAAGTGCGGCCAGGAAAACAGATTTGATTGCCCATCAAAATGCAGCTGACCCCCATCCACAATATGCGACAGACACGGATCTGGCAGCGCATGCTACGGAAAACAATGTCCATGGAGCCACATCATCATCAGCTGCTGGCATGATAGTAGCTCGAGATTCATTTGGACGTGCCCAGGTTTCAGCTCCATCTGCAGCGGCGGATATCGCAAGGAAAGTAGATGTTGATGTGATCCGAGCAGACGCTACCAAGGTCAGTGTCATGGAAGTAAGAACCTCTGACCCTGTGAGTCCTGTAGTTGGACAGCATTGGTTTAGAAGTGATTTGTAATTGGCCTGAATTCTAGATTTTATTGACCTGGAATTTCTAATACTTGTATGCAAGGACTAGCTTACTTACTCTGATGTTAAGCTGGTTTGGTATTTAGATGAAGTGTGGAGGTGAGTAAAAGTGGCAATAATTAATTGCCTAAGTATCGCAGATACGTATACCAACAATCAATTTTCAACAACTGTAAACGTAAATTACGGTTCCTCGTGGCTCATCCCTCTAGATTCCCATTGCAGAGGGTTTATAAAATTTGATCTATCTGGAATACCTGCGGGTTCCGTTATAAACAGTGCATCCATTGTCTTGACTCCTTATCAAACAATAACAGGTGGAGTAAACTGGGGAATGAGTTTAGCGGACGCTAATCGTCCTTGGGATGAGTTTACCATAACTGCCAACAATGCATCTGTTGGCTATAACAATCCGTTAAGTTGGTATGCACTTATAACATACCCTGCAAATCAGTCAATTACAATTAGTGATGTTACTGTAAAGACTTGGGTGAATCTGTGGGTAAACCACTCTTCAACCAATCCAAATTATGGAATAGTGCTTTCTTGGTTTTTGGGTTATCTTACTTTCTTTACCAGAGAATGTTCCAGTAATGGATATCCTGCAAGTTATGCGCCATATATAGTTGTAGATTACACGCCGCCAAATACTGCGCCTAACCCACCTGTAATTACAACTCCAAACTGGAACATATTCGGAACATCCAGTCCTACATTTACTTGGAATTTTAATGATCCGGACTCAGGTGATTATCAGACGGCATATTGGGTTGACCTCTATGGAGCAGACAATGCAACACTTATTAGTAGCACAGGATGGATAGCATCAGGAGCAGGTTATCACACCATTACAGGTGTGGGGGACGGTAACTATCATTTTAGGGTGTACACACGAGATAAACAAGGTGTACAATCCACCTATAGCGTTATAGGATTTCAGGTAGATACAGCGCCACCAACAATAACATCTGTACAAGGGACAACCTATCAAAGCATCACACCTAACTCCACCTTTAGAGTACACGCATATGGGGTATCTGACAATATTGCAGGTGTGTCTATGGTTCGTTTCCCGACCGCAGGGCCGGGATATGACTTCCAATGGAGAGACGGAAGTCATGCAGGTGGCGGGACTTGGTACTGTGATATTCCAATTAGTGCTTACAACAATAATGAGGGGACTTATACCACACATGTTTACACGTACGATGCCGTAGGCAACAGTGCAATGGTGGGACAAATCCTAACCTATGCAGACAGAACCCCACCGACCTTAGGCAATCCGAGCCCACAGCAGTATACAACAGGAACTTCAGCAACCGTATATGTGGACGGAGTGACAGATAGTGGCACAGGTATCAATAGGGTCCAGGTATATCAGGTACGCCCCGATGGGTCCTATTATGATATAGGAAATGCTTCAGCTGTTGAGGGAAACCGTTACTCTATCAATGTGTTGAATATAAATGTTGAGGGCAACTGGCAGTTTCATTTCCGTGCATACGATAATGCTGGAAACGCTGCACTTGGTGGAAGCTACGTAGCTGCTTATGTAATGCGCGATACGACTGCTCCAGTTATCGGAAATGGAGACGGAGATCGGTACTCTAATCAAAACTCGGGTGTTATCCGTCATACCATAACGAATGTTGCAGATGCCACGTCTGGAGTTGCCCGAGTCGGTGTTTTTTATAGAAAATCAACCGATAACGGTGCAACATGGGGAGTTTGGAGTACTGAACTGGCGGCTGTCAGTAGTGGATCTAACTGGTACTACGATATTCCTATTAATGGAGATGGCAAATATCAGGTAGATTTCCGGGCGTATGACCGTGCTAATAACGTTTCTAATAACAATAGTCCATACACGATGTACACAACCATCGATTCAGCTTTGTCATCTGATCCCAACCCTCAAGTCATCTATGGGACAACAAGCGCGAGCTTTACTTGGAATGCATTCTCTGATCCGAGTCCGTCCTCGGGTCGGAAAACGACAAATTTCACTTTAGGAGAATGGAACGGATCGGCTTATTTGGGAACCCCTCTTTTTCAATCAGCCGATGTAGGTAATGTTCTCTCCAAGACAGTGACCGGACTTATTCCTGGAAAGCGTTATCGGTATACTGTATCTTACACCGATAATTCTAATAATATCGGTTCTTTTACGTACAAGGAGTTTATTACCAAAAAGCAAATCGGTACCAGTAAATTGAAGACAGCAAGCGGAGGTGTGATTAATCTGCCCATTTACGCTTTGTCCTCAGGTGTGCTGGGATCTAAAGCGTGTCGTGTGGCTGTTGCTGGAGGTACTATAGGATGCTATGAGCTTGTATTGCCAACGGACCCAAATGCAAGTGCGAAACGGATTTATACATCACAAGGCACTTATGCAATTGCTAAGTAGTTATAATCTCTAAATGGCCAGAAACAGTTTCGATCATTAATGTACTTGGATTTACGTATTCACTTTTTGGTATACGGAATGCTTATTGCTGTAGATTTAGTGCCAATGAGCGCAATCAAAAGGAGGAGATGTCCCTCAAGCAGCCAAGCTGCTGGTGACATCTCCTTTTCACGTCATAAGTAACTCGCGATTTATGATTGTTTTCTAAAAATCGATCGCCAGCCGAACACCTTGGCTTTAACCAGGAGCTTGCTCGTCCAATGCGAGAGGACATGCAGCACGATGAATAGGAGTATCAACGGTTTGAATAGAAGCCAGGCGACGACCCAGGTGAGGAAGATTTGCCACGGCTTCATCTTTTTGATAAATGAGGGCAAAAGAAGTAAGCGGTAAAACCAATAGCTTTTTTGCAGGCTTTTCAGGTATTCCCGGCGGATCTGTGCATCTGTGGGATCGAGTCTTATTGCATTTTTCAAATACTCCTGTTCTTTATCGTAGTCGCCTCTTTTTTCAGCGGCCCAGGCCAGATAGAGAAAGGTTTGATCGTGATCCGGGTTCTGGAACAAGGCGGCTTGCTCAGATGCCAGCGAAGCCTGAAAATTGCGGGCATTGGCATGCAGATAGCTGTCACCAGCCAAGTACAAGGAGTTGTCGGGAGCCAACTGCAGCGCTTGGTCCAGTTCCTCCCTCGCTTGCTGAAGCTTGCCCTTTTTGTGATACAAATTAAAGCTGAGGAACAAATAATGGCTTTCATAGGGATCGATACGCTGCGCTTCCTTGACCGCCTGCAAATACTCCTTTTCCTTACCCTGGGAATATAAAACAATGACACGCACGAACCAGCCGATTTTATTCTCGGGGTCATATTTCAGAGATTCTGCCGACCAATGCAGGGCTTTGTCATACTTACCGGATTTCATATAGATTTGGGCAAGCATCCCATAAGCATTGGCATTGTCGGGCTCCTCCCTGAGCCACTGCTCGGCCTCAGAAATCGCTTCGTCAAAGCGTCTCCAGTTCGTCAGCTGAAACACCCGGGTCATATGGTCAGATTGCTCATAACGCAAGGACACCGCAATCACCTGCAGCCTTCTTCTTATTTGATTCGATAGGTTTTGATATACTCCAGCACATGCTCATAGTCTTTGTTAATATCGCTGAAGGTTGCATAATTTTTGGCCGTTGAAAACCAATCCAGTGTGGTCGCCTTGCGGCCTGTTACACTCTTTTTCAGATCGTGGTCCGTAATGGGCTGGATGTCTCCGCTCTCCAGGGATCGCTCCAGGGCTTGCTCAATTGCATCCCGGACCACCTGCTCGAGATCCGCACCCGAGAAGTGTGTAGTTTGCTCGGCCCACTTCTTCAGATTTAAAGGCTCCTGTGGCTTGCCCTCCAGCTTCAACCCCAGAATTAATTCCCTCTCGGCAGCTTCCGGTGGCGGTACAAATACCAGATGATTAAAGCGTCCTGGGCGGCGCAGCGCGGAATCCAGATACCATGGCGTGTTGGTGGCACCAACAACGAGCACCTCATGATTGTACGATTGCAGGCCATCCAGCTCCGTTAACAGTTGATTGACGAGCATGCGATCGTGGTGCTGATGCATTTGATGACGGCTCCCGCCCATAGCGTCAAGCTCATCAATAAAAATGACACACGGTTTTTCGGCGCGAGCCTTTTCAAAAAAATCATGCAAATTGTGCTCGCTCTGCCCCGCATACATCGATAAAATAGCCTGCAGCTCAATATGAAGGAAATTGGCATTAATCTCACCAGCGATAGCACGGGCGAGAAAGGTTTTGCCGCAGCCGGGAGGCCCATAGAGCAGTAAGCTGCCGCCAGCGCTTTTACCGAATGCCTGAAACATTTCCGGCTGCTTGAGCGGGAGTATAAAGTTCATACGGATTTTCTTCTTGATCTGCTCCATGCCGCCAACCTGCTCAAACGTAATACGGGGTTGTTCCATTTCGATCAGATGATTTCGCTCTTTATTAAATGAAATGACCTTTAATTTGTTCTTTCTTTCGTCTTTACCTTGGGTATCATCGGACATTAGCTTCAACTCCTTAAAGGGTAAGAAGAACATCATCCATTCGAACTTGAATTTAATATGATTTTATCAGCAAAGCCACGGCGGTTTCAAGTTTCTTGACTTCATGGCAACCGGTAGTTGTTCTGAAAATAACGATGGGATTTGTAAAATGAACGCCTCAGTATCGATTTTGATGATCTGTTTCGATTTTGAAGGTTTACTTTTGGGTAGGCTTGTTGCAACAATGGCAATAGAGTGCACTCTAACCATTTGAAAGCGTTTTAAAAAAATGAAAAGGACGTGTGCAATGGTAAAGCGTAAACAAGTTTGTGCGTTGGTGGTGTTCATTTATTTAATGGTAACGATGCTCCCGATCTCCGCTACTTATGCCGCAGATGCGAAGTTTATCATCCCGATAACCAACGTAACGGCGAGCGGCAATGATGGAAACGAACCGAAAAATGTACTGGACGGCAATTTGACTACTCGCTGGTCGTCTAGTGGCGACGGGCAGTGGATTCAGTTTGATTTGGGGACGGACCTCAAGAAGCTGGCTTATGTAAAAATGGCTTTTTTGAACGGTGATACACGCACATCAACCTTTGATATTCAAACCTCCACGGACAATGTAACCTTTACGACAGTGCGCTCTAACGTCACGAGCAGCTTGAGTGCAAGCCTGCAAACCTTTGATTTTACGGATGTAGATCCAGTTCGTTATGTGAAAATTATTGGACACGGCAACTCTGTGAATGCGTGGAACAGCTACACGGAAGTGGAGATTTACGGAGATGCATCGGCAAACAATGCAGCAGTAGACGTCAAATTGACGGTTCCTGCCGCTTCGATCAGCGATAGTGGCAATGACGGTAATGTGCCGGCCAATACAGTAGACGGGAATACAGCGACCCGTTGGTCGAGTAACGGTGATGGTCAATGGATCCAATATGATTTGGGGTCCAGCAAGACCGTGTCTTATATCAAGCTGGCTCCTTTTAACGGCGCTGCAAGAACCTTTACCTTCGATATACTGACATCTGCAGATAATGTGACGTTTACAACGGCGCGGTCCAATGTGACCAGCAGTTTGAGTGATGCCCTGCAGACATTTGATTTTCCCGATGTGTCGAATGCCCGCTATGTGCGAATTGTTGGCCATGGTAATTCGAGCAGCACCTGGAACAGCTACAGCGAGGTTGAAATATATGGGCACAGTGAAGCGAGTACAGGTGTGGTGAACGTGTCGACGGCGGCCCAATTGGCGACCGCGATTAGTAATGCGTCTGCAGGCACAACGATTGTACTTGCGAATGGCAACTACTCGGCTTCAGGCCCAATCCAGATTGCTGGTAAAAACGGTACAGCCAGCAGCCCGATCAAGCTTATTGCGGCCAATCAGGGTCAGGCAATTATTAACGGCGGTGCATTTTTCTATGTGCAAAACTCATCTTATGTGACCCTCGAAGGACTGAAATTTACGCAGCCAGGCAGCTCAACGAACGCATCGTTTGACAAATCGGCTGTTATTTTGGACGGATCGAACAATATAAGGCTGACACGCAATTTGTTTGCTTTATCAGAGAGTGGTACCAATTCGATGTGGGTTCAGGTCAGGGGTGTGAACAGCCATCATAACCAGATCGACCACAATGATTTTGGCGGAAAGAAGGATACGGCTCCGCTCATTGCCTATGAGGGCGATGGCAATGGCAATATTTCGCAGTATGATACGATCGAATACAACTATTTCCACGATGTCGGTCCCTGGGTAGCGAACGGCAAGGAAACGATACGTTTGGGGTTGTCCGGAATTTCGTTGTCCAACGGGTATAACACGATCCAGTACAATCTGTTCGAGAACTGCGACGGCGAGCCGGAAATCGTATCGGTCAAAAGCAGCAACAACACAGTCCGATATAACACGTTTAAAACCTCGAAGGGTGGGCTGACGTCCAGACATGGCCACAGCAACAGCTTCTACGGCAACTTCTTCCTTGGAGACGGGGTTGAAACTGAAGAGGCAGGAATTCGAATTTACGGCAACGATCATAAGATCTACAACAATTACATGGAAAACCTGACGCAAAGCGCGATCATCATCGACAGCGGTAGCTTTGATGGCGGAACGGGTGGTTATCCGCCGAATCCGACACCGACACAGTTAACGGCACAATGGAAGGTTTATCGCGCACAGGTCGTCAACAATACGATTGTGAACAGCACCTCGGGGATCATCGTCGGATCGGGTAAAACCTATGCTCCAGAGGACGTCAAGGTGGCTAACAATATTGTGAAAAATTCAACAGGAACGCTCTATAATGAAGCGGCAACGACGAATACCGTATTCGAAGGAAATCTCGGTTACGGAAGCACCTTGAACAATAAATCAAGAACGACGGGTGAAATTCGTCTTGCTGACCCGTTGTTCAGAACGTTTAATGGACTGCAAAAGCTATCATCCACCAGCACGGCCGCGATTAACTCTGCAGTTGGCAGCTATACGTACGTCACCACAGACATGGATGGAGAAACCCGTTCCATAAACGATGTGGGTGCGGACGAATATTCCGCCTCAACCGCTATTCCTGTCGTTCATCAGCTATCGCCTTCCGAGGTAGGAACGAACGCCCCTTAAGGCTGATATGTAAGCCAAGCATGGATAAGTGAGCTGAAAGTCCGTTCCTCCGGGGACGGACTTTCGATTTTGAAGATCCTTTCGAGGTTTTAACGATATCCAAATGACAGCCGTTCATCGGATAATGACGATAGGATGGGGGGAACACAAATGGCTACAATCTTTGTCGTTGATGACGAGCCGATTATTGGGATTGGATTGAAAGCGTTAATCGGAGAGTACAAGCGATTTCACGATATTCAGACGTTTACGGATAGTGTGAAGGCATTATCGCAGATGGTATCGAATCCGCCCGATGTTCTGCTAACCGATATTCGGATGCCTCGAATGGACGGTTTGGAGTTGTGCAGACAAATCCAACTGCATAAGCTGTCCACACAAATCGTGGTTTTGTCGGGCCATGGGGACTTTGCTTACGCACAAAAAAGTATGTCCTATGGAGCCAAGGAATATTTGCTGAAGCCGATCACCGAAATCGAGCTTTTTCCAGTGCTGGATAAGCTGCTTGCGGAACGGGAGGCTCCGGTATTTTCTTATGCCGATTTAGAGCGGTGGATCGATCAATTGGAAGAATCCATATGGATGCTGGATCGGATACGCGTACAAGAGCTGCTCTCGCAGGGCAAGGATGAGTTATTGGCGGGCGTTACAGGGGCTCATCTACGCCAGAGGGTGTTCGACGGAATGATGCTGCTCGCCAGAAAGCTGAATGCCCGCGGCGTGTATCGATTTGAAACGGAATCATTGATGGCGGCCAATGCCGAGCATACATTGACTTACGAGCAGTTCCAATCGGAGATAGCCGCTTGGCTCCAGCAATTGGGTGCACAACGTAATCACGAAACGATCAATGTACTTGAAGCGGCTCTCTGTTATATCGATGCGAATCTGTTCGATGAGAACCTTACGCTGGACCGGGTTGCCGAGCGATTGGGCATTACGCCAACCTATTTCAGCCACTATTTTAAGAAAAAAACGAACGAAACCTTTGTCCAATATCGCTTGCGCAAACGAATGGAGAAGGCGAAGCAGCTGCTTGCTGTTCCGCATCACAAGATCATTGATATTGTCGGCGAGATCGGCTATGACAGCTATCCCCATTTTTCCAGAACCTTTAAGAAATCAACCGGTTATTCACCTACCGAATATCGTGCTTTGCTGGGGATCCAGTAATGAAAAAAAGTTTGGGGCGTAAAATTTACATTTATTTTGTCATTATTATTGCATTCACCCTGATCAGCGTGGCATTCACCGGATATTGGCGTTCGGCGAGCGAGCTGGAGAACCAGTACGAGGGCCTGCTCACGCAAATTGTTGATAATGTGGTTCACGAAACTGATCTGTTTTTGAAAAACTATGAGCGAGCCACGGTTTCGATTCTTACTTCTCCGTTAGTGAAGGAAACGTTGGATCTTCCAAGAGGCTCCAACTTCTATACAGCCGAAAATGCGATCAAAACAGGTGTGTTCCAATCGGTTCTGATCAACAATCCGGAAATTTCAATGACCTACATCGTGGGGTATAACGGTTTTCGGGCAACGGATTTCAATATTCACATCGTGTCGTTTAATTATAAAGGCTTTGAAGAATACGTCGAACAGCTTAAGGAAGACACGGGGTTAAATGGAAAGCTGATGATTCGGGATTCGGGATTTCTTGATGGCCATCTCACACTTGTGCGTCAGCTGGGTGACAGAACCTCCTCCAAATCGTTCAAGGGCATCATGGGCTTCGAGCTGCGAATTGGAGAGCTGAATACACTCTGGAAGGGCATCAAGCTCGGAAAGTCGGGGTACTTCTTCATCGTCAATGAGCGAGGCAAAATCTTATATCATCCCGATTCGCAGCGTATCGGCAAGCAGCTGGACGGAAATCAATACCAAGCGGTGGAGGCCAATACGGATCAGACCTTCGAGCTGCCAGGAGAGCCAGGGCGAGTGTTTTTCAGCCGCAAATCGGAGTATTCGGGGTGGACGCTCGTAGCCAGCATGTCGCTTAGTGAGCAGCGCCAGCCGATCTCGGATCTGCGCCAGACGACGATTATCGTGGGTATCCTGACTCTGGCACTAGCTTCGCTGCTCGCGTATCGATTCGGGCAATCCATCATCCGTCCGGTCCGGTTACTGGAAAGCGGGATGCGGCAGACGGAAAGAGGACAGTGGACGAGAGTGCCGCTAACAGGTAGCCGTGATGAGATGGATCAGCTCATATCCAGCTATAACACGATGGTAGCCCGGCTGGAGGAGCTGGTGGAACGTGTGTATGAAACCGAGCTGCATAATCAGGAAAATTTATTAAAGCGCCAGCTTGCTGAATTCCAGTCGCTCCAGTTGCAAATCAACCCGCACTTTTTGTACAACACACTGGAAATTATTATTTGCTATGCCGTTATCCAGAAGTCTGGGGAAATCAAGGACATCGTCCGTTCCCTATCCTATATGCTGCGGTATTCGATCCGTACCGATCTGGAGCAAATTACGGTTGCTAATGAACTGAAGCATGTGCTTTATTTTATGGAGATTATGAAATACCGGATTCAGCGCGATTTTGAAATTGACGTTCGCATACACCCGGATTGGCTGCTGAACAATATGGTTCGGTTAACGCTGCAGCCTTTGATTGAAAATGTGTTCAAGCATGCGTTTCAGGAGGGTATAGACGATTCTCATGCGATTGTGATCGACGCTTGGCAGGATTCTGTGGACTTTTGTGTGACCGTAACGGATAATGGCTGCGGCATGGAGCCAGACATATTGTTCAGGCTGAACGAGCGGTTGATGCGCAGCCATGAAGAGAAATCGGGGTCACAGACCGGTTCCGAAGGAAGCATTGGACTTATGAATGTACACAACCGGATTCAGATGGTGTTCGGAGCGCAGTACGGGCTTACCGTGCAAAGCACGAAAGGTGAGGGTACTACAGTGACCATCCGCATGCCCGCCTCCAATGCCCCAACCATCGCAAGTTCCCGAGCATATCCATCGTAAAAAAAGTCATAGGAGCGCAAATTATCAGCATGCTCCTATATACGCAATTTCGTATGCTGGGTATAGGAAAGATCAACTCAAATCCAAGCATTCGTTATCGAAAGAAGGAGGAATCTATGGAAGCATCAGCCAATCGAACTAACACCCGACCGGTTGCTTTCTTGAAAAAGGACAGTCTCATGACCAGACTGCGTAAGAACATGTCCAGCCGCTGGCAATTGTATCTGCTCATGCTGCTTCCGATTATTTATTTAATCATTTTCAAGTATGTACCGATGTACGGGGCTATAATTGCCTTCAAAAATTACATCCCGACCAAAGGAATCTGGGGCAGCGAATGGGTGGGCCTCAAGTATTTTTATCGTTTTTTTGAGTCCTATGAATTTGTACGGATTATGCAAAACACACTGCTGCTCAGCTTCTACAGCTTGGTTGCCGGGTTCCCGTTTCCGATCATTCTGGCATTAAGCTTGAATTATGTGAATTCCAGATTTTTCAAAAAGTCAGTACAGATGATCACATATGCGCCGCATTTTATTTCCGTCGTCGTCATGGTTGGGATCGTGCTGCAGATGATGGACCCGCGTATCGGACTCATTAACACGCTGATGAGATATATCGGGCTGCCGACCATCAACTTTATGGGTATGCCGGAATGGTTCTCACACATCTTTGTCTGGTCCGGTATTTGGCAGAACGTCGGTTTTTCCTGCATCGTCTATCTGGCTGCGCTTGCGGCCGTTGATCCTGCACTGCATGAGGCATCCGTCGTGGATGGAGCGAACAAAATACAACGAATGTGGCATATCGATGTGCCGGGTATTATGCCAGTAGCCATTATTTTACTCATTATGAACACCGGTCATGTGCTGGATGTCGGCTTCGAGAAAATCCTGCTGCTGCAAAATCCGCTGAACACGAGCGCCTCTGAGGTCATCGATACGTTCGTATACAAAGTGGGTTTGGCATCTACAGCGATTAATTACTCCTATTCGGCTGCAATCGGATTATTTAAATCAGTGATCAATCTAGTTCTTCTCGTACTGGTCAATCGAATAGCCAAAAAAGCGGGACAAACCAGTCTCTGGTAGAAAGGAATGTTATGCATGACAGGAACAATTAGAGAAAGTGCGGATGATAGAGTATTTACGATCGTCAATTACATCATCCTGTTTATTTTTACGATTACGATTTTATATCCGCTTGTCTATATTGTTAGCGCTTCCTTCAGCTCATCTTCAGCGGTTGTTTCCGGAAAGGTTTGGCTGTATCCGGTGGAACCTACACTCGCGGGCTACGAGGCGGTGTTCAAGCACCGACTGATCGGCTCGAGCTTCTTGAACTCGGTATTTTATACAGTAGTGGGTACGGTGATCAATGTGTTCATTACATTAATTGCAGCTTATCCGCTATCCCGCAAAGATTTCATGCCGCGCAATGTGATTATGGCCTTGTTCGTGTTCACGATGATGTTTTCCGGAGGCTTGATTCCATCGTATCTGGTCGTGAAGGGACTTGGTATGATTGATACCCGATGGTCGTTGATCATTCCGGGGGCTCTCGCCGTATGGAATATGGTTATTGCCCGTACGTATTTTCAAACCACGATACCTGACGAGCTGCTTGAAGCAGCCCAAATGGACGGCTGCAGTGATCTCACTTTTGTGCGCAAAATCGTGATTCCGGTATCGGGTCCGATTATTGCGGTAATTGCCTTATTTTATGCAGTAGGTCACTGGAATCAATATTTTAATGCGCTGTTGTATTTGAAGCATCAGGAGCTGTACCCGATACAGCTGGTGCTCCGTGACATTCTTGTACAAAACGAGGTAGATGCATCAATGATTACCGATCTTGCCGATCAAGCGGCGAAGGAAGGCTTGCGGGAGCTGCTGAAATTTTCATTGATTGTAGTTTCAACACTGCCTGTTCTTATTATTTATCCATTCATTCAACGGCATTTTGTTAAAGGGATGATGATCGGATCGCTAAAAGGATAAAGGGGAGAGATAGGTATATGAAAAAAAGATTAACGGTGCTACTTTCCGTAACAACCTCATTGGCTCTGCTCGCGAGCGCTTGCTCAACCCCGAACAAGCCCGAAGGCAATGCCGCTGGAAATAAGGAGGCAGGCAGCAGCGATCAGGTGACGGAAGCGGGTGTATTCCCGATAACGAAAGAAAAGACAACACTCAAGGTTATGGTCAAGGGCTCCAGTATTGTCGAGAATTTTGCTACCAATGAATTCACGAAGTGGCTGGAGGATAAAACGAACATTCATATCGACTGGGAGGTTGCCCCGGAAAAAACGTTTCAGGAAAAGCTCAACGTATCGCTCGCCAGCGGTGATTACCCGGACGTACTGCTCAATATGAGCGTGTCTCCAATCCAGCAATCAATCTATGGAAAAGACGGTGTGTTTATCGCGCTGAATCCTTACATTGATAAATACGGCGTCGAAATGAAAAAGATGTTCCAGCAGGTTGACTACGCAAAGGGTCTTATGACGATGCCAGACGGCAACATATATTCAGTCCCTCAGGTCAATGAATGCTACCACTGTGCGCTTGGCCAAAAAATGTGGATCTACAAGCCATGGCTGGATAAGCTTGGATTGAAGATGCCGACCACAACCGATGAGTTTTATCAGGTGCTCAAGGCATTCAAAGAAAAGGATCCGAACGGAAACGGCAAGCCGGATGAAATCGCGCTTGTAGGCGCTACGAACGGACCTTCCTCGACGCTCGATTTATTTTTGACCGGGTCGTTTCTGGAGAAGGACTTCAACCTGCGCTTTGTTAAGGACGGCAAGGTACAGGTGGCCTATAACCAACTGGAGTGGAAGGAAGCCTTGAAATATATGAACAAGCTGTATGCGGAGGGCCTGATTGCTCCGCAATCGTTCACACAGGATCGGAACCAGCTGAAGCAAATGGGCTTAAATCCGGAAATTCCAATAGCCGGAGTCATAGCTTCGCAAAATCAAACCGTATTTGTCGATGTTGACAGCCCGCGGTTCAAGGACTACGTCTCGATACCACCGCTCAAGGGTCCTGCTGGTGTACGTTCAACCGCGTATAACCCTTATGCAGTGTCCACGGGTCAATTCGTTATCACCAATAAGACGAAAAATCCGGCTGCCGCCTATCGTCTGGCTGATCTCTTGCTCTCCGAGGAAGCGACGCTTCGCAGCACGCAAGGCCGCCCCGATCAGGAATGGGTACGCCCGGCCCAAGGAGAGCTCGGACTTAATGGGAAGCAGGCGGTCTGGAAGCCGATTGTGACGTTTGGCAAGCTGCAAAATATTCACTGGGCACAGTCGGGACCGTCGCTTCGAACGAATGAATGGCGGTTAAGTGTAGCTGCAGATCCTAAGAACCCGCTTGAAATCATACTTTATAACGAAACGAAGGACAATTATTTTCCTTACAAGATCGATGTGAGCAAAATCGTTCCACCGATATTTTTCACCAATGAGCAGGCTGAAGAGCTGGCCAATCTGGAGAAGACGATAACGGACTATAGGACCGAATTTTTTGCCAAAGCCGTTACGGGCGCTCTGGACATCGACAAGGAATGGAACAATTATTTGGCCACACTCGATAAAATGAACCTGAAGCGCTACCTGGACATTTACCAGCAGGCCTACACACAGTTCAAGTCCAAAAAGTAAGATTAGAGCCATAACAGGAGAGCTTTTGTTGAGAGGCGGTAGAGCTTAAGTGCCGTAATCAGCAAAGGCTCTTTATTAATACCCAATACGAATAGCTAGAAGTACAGGTTAAGCGTTAAAAGTTAAAAGCTGCTCTGCTGATAGCTACAGCTACCTATTCGAGGTATGGTACACTGAAAGGAGAAGCATAAATCCAACGCATCCAGAGTGCGCGACAAAGGGAGTCGTGTCTATGGGCTTGACCCGTAATCCATTCAATAAACGCAGCGTGTTGGTCACATGGTTCGTTTCCTATGTATCTGTTTTGCTCGTTCCGATGTTGATTAGCGGACTTATTTATACAGCAACCTGGCATGTGGTGGAGGCGGAGGTCAATCGCTCCAACGAATCGATTCTGGGCCAGACAGAGCAGGCCATCGACAACAGTCTCCTCGGTATCGAAAGACTCAGCATAGAGATTGCCCTTAACAAGCGTGTGGCCGGTTTCATGAATACGACGCTGCCGCTAACGGATAGTGATCGATATGATCTGTTCAATATCGTCAACGATTTGCGCGTGTATAAGGTGGCGAACGATTATATCGAGCAAATCTTTGTATATTACAAGAATAGCGATACGGTTCTATCGACCCGGGAGCATATGGACAGCCGTACGCTGTACAGATCTGTTCGCGGAAGCGAAGATAAGAGCTATGAGCAGTGGAAGGCCTTTTTCGATAAGCGTTATATGAAAGAGTATGTACCTATGCAATATGGGGACGGTGAACAGGTCGAGAAGGCTATCGTGTACGCTAAATCGGCAACACTGGACAATTCAGACCAGTCCGGGGCTGTGATCCTGATCGTGATCAAGGATTCCAAGCTGTTGGGCAGCATGATGCCGGCCCCTAACGCTTCCCTTGCGATTCTGGATTCACAGAATCGCCTTGTTGCATCCAAGGGACTCGTACAGAGCCCCGCATTTTTAACCTATGATCGGCTGGTTGACGCCAAAGGACTCTTCTATGAAGAGGACAATGGGAACCGATTGGCATTGTCCTATACGACCTCGGAGATTACGGGCTGGAAGTATGTTTCGATCATTCCGGCCGAGCTGTTTGACGACAAGATGCTGTATTTGAAGAAGCTGATCATCATGAGTCTCGTATTGTGTATCTTGATTGGTGGACTTGTCGCCTACATCTACCTGAGGCGGAATTATACACCGATCAGCCTGCTGATCCGCAGTTTTTCGCTCAAATCAGGTGTGTCCTTCGACGAGGGCTCCAACGAATATTTATATTTGCAGGCTGCACTTAACAACACATTTGACGAAAAAGAGAAAATTGATAGCAGGCTGATGCAGCATAGCGATGTGATCCGTGCAAGCTTTCTTCAAGGGCTGCTTAAGGGAAGGCTGGATCATAATATTCCACTGCATGAGTCACTCGCAGCGCATGATCTGCGAATAGTTTCCACCGATTTTGCCGTTCTGCTGTTCCATATTGAAACGTACGGCAAATTTCAAGCGGAAGGGACTGCCGATCCACGGAAAATCAAGCTGCTGCATTTCATCATTCTGAATGTTGCCGAGGATGTGGCGGGTGAGCAGCACCAGGCGTTCACGACGGAAATGGATAATATGTCGGTGTGCATCGTTAATTTCGCTTCACAACCCAATGAGATAGAGCTGAAATTAATGGCAGAGCGGGTGCAATCATTCCTGTTCGACCATTTTCATGTCCATCTTACGGTGTCCATCTCCGGTATTCATCATGATTTATATGCGATACCTACTGCCTATCAGGAAACGCTGGAAGCGATGGAATACCGTATGGTTATGGGGAGCGGTGAAATTATTCGCTATGCGGAGCTGCCGATTCCTCGTGCATCCGGGGAGCCCGGAAGCTATTATTATCCGCTACATGTTGAGCAGCAGTTGATTAACTTTGTGAAAATCGGTGATTTTGAACGTTCACGGGAATTGATCGAAGAGATCATTCGCAGCAATGTGGGGGAAATTCCGATTTCCGTCTCCTTCGCCAAATGTCTGATGTTCGATTTGATCAGCACACTATTGAAGACAATGAGTGAGCTTCACACGGTCGATAAGTCCAAGGTGCTGGAGCATGCCGATCCTATCGAACGTCTGATTGGCTGCGAAACGATCAAAGATATGCAGGCACAGATTGTCGAGGTACTGGAGCAGGTGTGCAGCTCGGTTGCCAATGATCACAGACACATGCATAACCCGCTTGCCGGGCAAATTATTGAATATGTCCAGGCGAATTTCTGCAACAGCAATCTGAATATCTCGATGATCGGTGAGGCTTTCAGTCTGACACCGTCCTATGTGTCCAAGCAGTTCAAGACGTATACAGGTGAAGCGCTGTTGGATTACATCAATAAAACCCGTATGGAGGAAGCCAAGAAGCTGCTCGCGCTGCAAAATCTGACAGTTACAGAAATCGCCGGAAGAGTGGGATATGCGGACATCAATACGTTCAACCGGATTTTTAAAAAGCTCGAAGGCATCACGCCGGGCAAATATAAGGATCTGCAGTAGCCGCTGCTGTTCCGGGTTACTAAGGTTAGGGGCTTGAATGGTTTATGGATTTGCGATTTTAATGATCTATTTCCGATTTTGATGGGTTCCCTTAACGGGGGGCTCCCTGCATAATAGCTTGTAGGGTAGACAGAAGCAGCGTATTTAGGGGAATTGAGGGGAAACTACCATGCATATAAGTAGGAACGTCAACCCGCTCCATATTTCAGTGTGCTTGCTGGCAGCGATAAGCCTTCTTTCAGCCTGCAGCTTGGAGACGGCACCACAGCAGGATGCGCCCAAGTCAACAGTGGAAGCTCCCGGGGAGCTGAATCGGGATCAGACGCAGGGGACTTTAACCTCATGGGAGCCGATCAACACGAATCTGTTTACTATCGTCAATAATATGGCGGAAACGCCGTTTGGCAAGCAGCTGGAGAAGGACACGGGGATTAAGGTAAAGTATATGCACCCCGCTGACGGGCAGGCGAAGGAGCAGTTCAACCTGCTGATTGCCTCCAACCATTTGCCGGATGTGATTGAGTATGATTGGAATAGTGCTTATCCGGGCGGGCCGGAGAAAGCGATGGCTGATCAGGTCATTATTCCATTGAATGATTGGATCGACAAGAAAGCACCGAACTTAAAAAAGCTGCTTCAAAGCAATAAGGAACTCGACAAAATGATCAAAACCGACAGCGGTAAATATTATATATTTCCGATGGTTCGACCGGATAACGGGCTTGTATTCCGAGGGCCGATGATTCGCAAGGATTGGCTTGATGAGCTGGGGCTTACAGTACCGACGACGATTGATGAGTGGTATACCGTATTGAAGGCGTTTAAGGAGCACAAAGGTGCTTCGGCACCGCTTACTGCAATGTATAGTAATGAGCTGATGATTCAGGATGCCTTCATCGGGGCTTACCGGACTGCCAATCGCTATTATATCGATGACCAAGGAAAAGTAAAATACGGACCTATCGATCCCCAGTTCAAGGAAGCGCTCACACTATTGAGAACATGGTACGCAGAAGGGCTGATCGATAAGGATTTTGCATTGAATAATGATTCGAAAGCATTGGATAACAGGATGTTAAGCGACAGCTCAGGCGCAACCGTTTATTTGGTCAGTGGTGGCATGGGGCGCTGGATGGAGACGGGCAGGAAAAAAAATCCCCAATTTCAGCTGGTGGGTGCTCCCTATCCAACATTGAAGAAGGGCGAGCGGGCGTTCATTGGGCAGCGTGATTTTCAATATGCGCCAGTGGGCAGCAAGGCTATCTCAGCCGCCGCCACAAATCCCGAGCTAGCCGTCCAGTGGCTTGACTATGCCTTCAGCGAACAGGGAAGTCAACTGTTCAACTTCGGCATTAAAGGCGAGAGCTATGAGGTCATAAATGGAGTGCCACAGTACACCGATAAGATGTCGAGGAGCGGGAAGTACAATTTCCAGCAAATGATTTCACAGTACACTAAGCCTAACGGTCCCTTTCTTGGAGATGGACGCAAGAGCTTCAACGCGTTCCCCGAGCAGGAAGAGACGATCCGGATCTGGGAGCAAACGGATGCCGCCAAGCATGTCATGCCGTTATTTCTAACGCCTACGATAGAAGAAAGCAAGGAAATGGCGAAACTGAACACGGCGATTACCAGCTTTAAGGAGGAAATGTTCCTTAAATTCATTACAGGCGTAGAACCGCTGGATCGGTTCGATGACTATACGAGGCGGATTCAAGAGATGGGCGTGGATAAGGTAACCCGAATTTATCAGGATGCTTGGGATCGTTATAACAAGCGATAGGTCTGTATGAATAAATGGATAAAAGGAGGGGCCTATGCATAATCAGCATTTAGATGGTATCAAGCTTGATCTCGATTGGGAGTCCTATATGGGCAATCATGATATGGAATGGGTCGTGAAGCCAGTATCGTGGGACGAAGGGGCATTCATTGGCAACGGTAATATCGGAGCGATGATCTATGGAGAGGAGCATTCGTCCAAGCGGCGGGTGCTGCGCTTCATCGTGGGGCGCACCGACATAACGGCAACCCGAACCGACAGTACAGGCTTCAGTCCACGTGTGCCGATAGGGGAGCTTCATCTGGAGCTGGAGGGGATGATCTACCATCCGTCCTGTATCCGAGTCGATTTGTGGAATGCGGAGGCATCTGCGGTTCTAACCACCACCCGGGGTGAAGTACGTCTGCGGGCATTGGCCCATAGTGAAGAGGCGATTATGGCTGTTGAAATCGAGACATCCGAAGGAGAGCACGGTGCCAATTTTGTCTGGTATCCGTACCCTGAGGTTGATCCCGTATTGATAAATGCCGATGGTATCAATCTCAATCAGTATATACCGAAGATTGAAGTGGAACGGAAGCAGGTTATCCAAAGAAACGAATCATCAGATACGAAAATCAAAATAGGGACGGAAGGCAGAGCAGTGCCGGGGCATGCAGCAGACGTCGTTGAGGTCTGCATCCAGCGTTACTCGCAAGGTGCTCCTGTCCCGCAGTCAGAAGGCTGCGTTAGTGCGTGGAATGAAGTTCAACTATCACCGAACCAAAGAATCTACTATCTATCCATTGAGAAGGGACACGACGAACAGGCACAGGAGCAGGTTGTCCAACATGTGATGAACGCAGTTTCTCAGAGCTTTGATGAATGGGTAGCTGCACACCGCGCTTGGTGGCACCGCTATTATCAACGAAGTCTAATCACGATTCCCGATGCCCGACTGGAGAGCTTTTACTGGATTCAAATGTACAAGCTCGCTTCGGCTACAAGAGCTGACCGACCGCTGATCGACAATCAAGGGCCGTGGTTGGCCCCGACACCTTGGGCGGGCGTCTGGTTTAATATGAACGTGCAGTTGAGCTATTCGCCTGTGTATACCGCGAACCGCCTCGATATCGGGGAATCACTGGTACGGACGCTGGCTGCCTGCAAGGAGCAGCTGATTGCGAATGTCTCTGAGCCTTATCGGGACGATTCGGCCGGACTTGGACGCAGCTGCAGCTACGATCTGCGCAGCGAGGTAGGCGATGAAGTCGGCAATCTGACCTGGATTTGCCATAATGTATGGCGGCAGTATCGCTACTCGATGGATGAAACGCTGCTGCGAGAGATGCTGTTCCCATTGCTGCGTAGAAGCATCAATTTTTATTTTCATCTGCTGGAAGAAGCGGAGGATGGCAAGCTGCACCTGCCGCCAACCATTTCCCCGGAATACGGTTCTTTTATGAAAACGAAAGTCCGAGACTGTCATTACGACCTGGCGCTGCTGAGGTGGGGCTGCGAAACGCTGCTGTGGATGTGTGAACGACTGGAAGTGACAGACCCGCTGCGCGATCAATGGGTGGACGTGCTGGAACGGCTCACACCATTCCCGATCGATGAAACCGGGCTGATGGTTGGACGCGATACGCCGCTTGCTTATGGTCATCGCCATTTCAGCCATCTGCTTGCGGTGTTCCCGCTTCACTTGATCGGCAGCGACAGCTCTGAGGATAGAGCGTTGATCGCCAGGTCGCTGGAACACTGGATTGGAAAAGAAGGGGATCTGCGCGGCTTCAGCTTTACGGGCGCAGCTTCGATTGCCGCCACTCTGGGACGTGGTGACGAAGCGCTTGGCTATTTGCAGACGCTGCTGCATATCATCAAGCCAAATACGATGTACAAGGAAGCTGGGCCTGTTATGGAAACGCCGCTTGCTGGAGCGGAGTCGCTTCAGGATATGCTGCTGCAAAGCTGGGGGGATACGATTCGCATATTTCCAGCTGTGCCGACTGCATGGCGAGAAGCGGCTTTCCATGATCTGCGCACGGAAGGTGCTTTTCTGGTCAGCGCGCAGCGTGAGGACGGGAACACGCGGTTTATCCGCGTGAAAAGCTTGGCAGGTGAACCCTGC
Organism: Paenibacillus sp. FSL H7-0331; assembly: GCF_001956045.1. The sequence continues at coordinate 124,817 of NZ_MRTH01000016.1, forward strand.
AAGATCAAGACAGGCTGGAGCGGTGCTGTTAATATGATGGCCATCGGGCCCGCGTCTGCATGGAGTAGGTCGGAATCTCATGCTACTGGTGTGGTGGAGCTGCAGCCTGACGAACGCGGAGTGGTGGAATTGTCCTTGGTTAATGGCGATGAAGTCGTTCTGTACCAGGGGGATACTGTCCCTGATCTGGTTATCCATGCTGCCGCTCAAATAAAGGAGCAGCCCATCCGCTATTTCGGTGGACATAAGCCTTGGCGTGTGCATGCAACAAGATGAGATAGCTTCACGGATATGAAGCGCGGCAGACTCAGCAAAGCAGCATCAGGGAAGGACTGTGCAGCGGGGAATCAGGCCAAGCCTTCCCCCCGAGCAGCCGAGCTTAGCTCTTTTTGCCGAAAAAAACAGCAAAATCGAGATATTTATACATGCAATCCACGTCAGTGAAACCAGCCTGCTCCAGCCACTCGATTTGCTCGCCGAGCTTGGCGTTGATGTCGAGCTTTCTTCGCTCCACTGAGGCGTCGATAGACTCTCTGGAAAGGCCACTGTTGTTAATATGGGCTAACCAGCGCTGCTTATGGTATTGATCTATCGCTGGGGTGTTGCCCTGAACCTGATCAGCGTTGACAAATACACCGTCTGAATTCAGCAGCTGATAAACGGTTGCGAACAGCTGTCTTTTGGCAGGATGGGTCAAATGATGGATCGACAGCGAAGAGACGATAATGTCATACGATTCAGGAAATATGTAGCTGGAATAGTCACCGACGATGTATTGAACGTGATCTTCCTCACGAAACCGACGGCGTGCTCCCTCCAGCATTTGATCGCTGAGATCCATCAGAGTAAGGTGAGCGCTTGGGTATTTCTGCAGCACCATTCGGGAGAATAGTCCCGTACCCGCACCCAGATCGAGTATACGCGGGGTCTGTTTATGGCTTTCCGTTAGAGATAGTGCCATCCCATAAAACTCATCAAAACAGGGAATCAGCTGTCTCCGCTGCTGGTCATATTCATTAGCGACGGCATCGAACAATGTTTTGACTGATGGGTTCATATGAAAACCTCCTTGGTATGGGTTTCCTTCATTGTAGCGAGAGATGTATAATTGAGGAAATATATAAAATGAATGGTGACTATAGGGGAATCCTATATGTTGTCAAAGGCTTCAATAAGAAAAGCACAATAAAACTCGGTAAGTGCTTTTTCTATCGAAGACAGGGAGGGGAACCGTATGAAGCCGTTCACGTTGAACGTTATTGCAATCATTAAAAGTATCCCTGAAGGGTATGTGATGACCTATGGGCAAATTGCCGAGCTTGCAGGCAGTCCGAGAGGGGCAAGACAGGTTGTACGCATCCTGCATTCGCAAAGTCGGGTTCATCAGCTTCCCTGGTATCGTGTAGTGAATGCAAAGGGAGAAATCGCCTTTAATAATGAGGAGTCGCGATTTATGCAGACGTTCCATTTAAATAGTGAAGGTGTAGCTGTGAGCGACGAAGGACGCATTGATCTGGAGCAGTACCGCTACATACCGGACCTGGAAGGATTGCAGGAATAAAGTCCACTTGCAGCGAGTTCTGAATATTCTTGATCCGTCTCACTTATTCAAACAAAAAAGTCTTCTTAATCAGTGGCTGACTAAGCTTATGACCCGAAGTAATAGAGCGCCTTTTTCAAGGTGTCCATCTTACAGGTCGCAGTTCAGACAGGACTGATTGAAGACTTTTTTTAATGACGCTATCCACTTAATGAAGCGCAGCTAGAGGTCCGGTGACGAACAAGCTCAGCATTCGAATCAGAGGACAGGTTACGGCTTCTGCTGTGAAGGAGCACAAACCCCGTCGTCACAAGCCTCACCCTCTGCTGTGCTGTCGGAAGTATTTAGAAGGGTCAGCGGCTGATCCTCTTCCCATGCCTTCTGCAGAGCACCCAAAAACACTTCGCTCGATTGTGCGCCTGAAATCGCATATTTGCGGTTGATCACGAAAAAAGGAACCCCGCGCACACCTAATTTGCCTGCTTCCTCCTCATCGTTACGGACCTCGGCTGTGAATGCCTGGCCAGCGAGCATCTGGAGAGCCTCCTTCTGGTTGAGACCGACTTCTGCGGCCAAAGCAGCTAAGGTCTGATGATCGCCAATATGCTTGGACTCAGTGAAATACGCATGCAGCAGACGCTCGGTCATTTCGCGCATAAGACCATGCTGGGCAGCGAAATGCGCCAAGCGATGCGCGTCAAACGTATTCGTCAAAATCATCGTGTCAAATTTAAAGGTCAGTCCAACGGATTGTGCCTGAGCGGCAACACCGGCGTTCATTTCCTTGGCTTTCTCCAGGCTCATTCCATACTTGGAAGCAAGCATTTCATCTGCGCCATGAGGCACATCGCGTTCCGAATTGGCATCCAGCTCAAAACTGCGGTAAATCACCTCGACGTGATTTTTGTTCGGGAACTGTTCAAGGGCCGCCTCAAAACGACGTTTACCAATATAGCAAAAGGGGCACATAAAGTCGGACCATATTTCAATATTCATAGTTAACCTCCAGGTAAATGGGGATGTGATGGAAGCTCGCGATTCCATCGATTCATGCTTACAATAAGAAGTGTACTTGATGGTGAAGCATAAATCCAGCATTGCAAGAGCAAGTGGTCTAATTGGGCAAGACTGAATCGATGAAGCGGGCAATGCTCTGGGTTAGCTCCATGCTGTGAATATCGAAAGCTCGAATTACATTCGTTTAAGCAGGCTTGCTGCGTGTTTTTCTAAGTAAATATACAAAATAAGGTGCCCCAATTACAGCGGTCATAATGCCGACCGGAATCTCCCGCGGGATAATCAGGATGCGTCCCAGGCAATCGCCGAGCAGCATCAGGTCGGCCCCGATCAGCGCAGCGAGCGGGATCAGCCATTGATGCCGGGCGCCAACAATACTGCGGGCGATGTGCGGTGCGATCAGGCCAATAAAGCCGATAGCGCCCACTGCCGATACCGATATGCCGGCGAGGGCCACAGCGAGCAGCAGCAGCCAAAAGCGCTGCAGTACAATGCTCAGGCCGAGCGAGGTCGTCGTTTCATCGCCAAGCTGGAACACATTCAGCTTGGAATAATTGAGCCAAACCACAGGCAGCAACACTGCGATCCAGGGCAGCAGCGAGTAGACGGCATCCCACCGCTTGCTCCACAAGCTCCCGGCCAACCAGAGCAGTGCCATATTAATGTCGGTCGGGTGCATCACAATCAAATATTGCGTGCCAGCCTGAAAGACAGCTCCAATTGCAATACCGATCAGCGCAAGCGAGGCAGGCGTCATGGTCAAGCGTTTGCTGAGCAGCAGTAAAATGCCAAAGGCGGCAAAGGCGCCGATAAAAGCAGCTATTGGGAGGAAATAGCCTGGCGCTTTGGGAAATAGAAAAATGACAGCGGAAGCAGCCAGTCCTGCTCCTTTGGTAATGCCGATCACGTCGGGGCTAGCCAGCGGATTACGCACAACGCTTTGCAGAATGACACCGCCGACAGCCAAGCCAAAGCCCGCCAGAATGGCGACAAGAACACGCGGCAGGCGAACCTCGTAAATGATAAAAAAGTATTTATTATTTTCATGCAAAATGCTGGACCAAACGTCCTGAAAGGAAACGGGAACAGCTCCCAGGCGGAGTGAGACTACCGCTAGCACCAGCATCAGCACAAACGCGACAATCAGAGCGACAGTTTTGCTCATTAGCGGGCACCTCCCTTTTTGCGGGCCAAATAAATAAAGAAGGGAGCGCCGATCGCTGCTGTCACGATGCCAACGGGAGAGTCATAAGGAAACGCGATAAACCTGCTGAAAAAGTCGGCATACACAAGCAGTGTCCCTCCAAGCAATGCTGTGAGCGGTGCCAGCACATGAAGTTGATTCCCAACCAAGGCGCGCGCGATATGAGGGACAATCAGGCAAATGAAACCGATCGGTCCGCATATCGCAACTGCAGAGCCGGCCAGTACAATAACAAGCAGCACACTAATAGCACGAATGACCAATACCCGCTGTCCGAGACCCGCCGCTACTTCATCATCCAGCAGCAGCAAGCGGAAGGAAGGCAGCATCAGGCCAAAGACGAGCAATCCGCCGATAAAGAACGGAAGGATCGTGCTGATCTCTTTCCAAGCTGCTTGACTGACAGAGCCGACGAGCCAAAACATCATACTGTCGGTAGTTTGCTGATTCAATATAATGAGCCCCTCCGTCAGCGAGGAGAGCAGAAAATGGATCGTAATCCCTGCCAGAGCCAAACGGACATATTGCTTCGAGCCAGTCCCCGCAAGTGTCCAGACGAGAAGTGCTCCGAGTGCGGCCCCGATAAAGCCAAGGTAGACAGAGCCTGTAAGCGAAACATTCTTGATCACCACCAAACCAAACACAACTGCAATGGCGGCCCCGGCATTGATGCCGAATACGTGGGGAGAGGCCAGCGGGTTTTTGGTTGTGAGCTGGGTCAGCAATCCGGCCAGTGCCAGTTGAATGCCTACTATGCCTGCTGTTAAAGTGCGCGGCAGGCGCAGCGTCTGAATATAGAGATGATTTTTATCATGTCCTTGATACGTTAAGGCTTCATACAAGACACGCCATGATATTTGCGCCTGGCCCCATTTGACACTGCAGAGGAATCCAATGACCAGTAACAGAAAGGAAGCAGAAAAAAGAAAGAGCAGAGACCTGGTTCGGTTCTGCTTTTCCAATTGGACCTTGTTTATCATCGGCTAGGCTCCCAGGTTTTTGAGGATATCCTCGGCGATTTTCTCGGACCCAAGCAATCCGCGTGATAGTGACCAGTCACGTCTTTCTACAGTAAATACTTTCTTGTTGGCAACGGCATCGATTTGTTTCCACAGCGGGTTGGTTTCCCATTGATTAACGATCGTTTCTTTCTCGGATGGCAGTAGGAACATGGCTTGCGGATTGGCTTCGACCAGCTGCTCCAGAGTAAGCTGCGGATTAGCTGCTGTGTTTTTCACCGGATCTGTAAATCCGAGCAGCATCAGGAAGGAGCCGCCAAAAGAGTGGTCCGAATGCGCATAGAAGCCCTTGGAATTCGTAACGGCTGGCAGTACACGCAGATTGGTGTTGGTCAGCTTCTTTTTTACAGCGTCGATTTTCGTTTGGTGCTCAGCAAGGCGCTTCTTGCCTTCTTCTTCCTTGCCAAGTGCTTTTGCGATAATTGCATAGTTTTTGAGCATTTGATTATAGTCTGCTTGCGAATCGTCCAGAACGAGCAAAGGAGCGATTGCTTTTAATTGAGGAATTGCATTTTTGTGCTTATTCAGATCTGCAATAATCAGGTCCGGCTGCAGTGAGCTGATCAATTCGATATTCGGCTCGTAGCGGGAACCTACCGATGTATAGTTCTTCAATTGGCTTTTGACGCTATCCATGAACAGGTCTGGGCTGGAATCGTCAGCAACCCCAATCGGTAAGGTCCCTAAGGTAACCAGTGCATCCGTGAAGCTGAAATCCATTGTGACGATTTTTACAGGTTTTTTGGCAAGCTCGACCGTTCCTTGTGCATCCTGAACGGTGATTTTACCCTCTGTACCTGCTGTCGGTGCTGGTGTTGCTGTTGTAGATGCTGCCGGTGCTGCCGGTGCCGAGTTGGATTGTGGCGCTGCCCCGGATGGATTCGTAGTCGAGGTTCCGCAAGCGGCAAGGCTTAATGCGGTAAATAAGCTCACCAGTGCAATACTGAGTGGGCGTTTCATCCAAAGATTCATCTGTATGTCCTCCTGAAAATGATTATTATTATCATTTGGATTATAGCCGATTCCTTTTGAAAGTAACATATCTAATCATTAGATTGGACATGTCTAATCTTTAGATGTTCGATCCGTATTTTTGGGAGCATGGTTTTGTTGAAAGATGGAGGGAGAGGCTCCGGTTATCTTTTTGAACACCCTACTAAAATGAAAATAATCCACGTAACCTACTTTTTGCGCAATTTCTTTGGCGAGCAGGTCGGTTTGCTGGAATAGGAGCTTGGCTTTTTCAATACGCAGATTGTTGACATACGTCATTAAGGTTTCACCGGTATGTTTTTTGAACAGCACGGTGTAATGGCCTTCGCTCATACCTGCGCGACGCGATAGCATAGGGAGTGTAAGCTTTAGCATGTAATGCTCATTGATATAAGAGAGTGTCTCCTCGATCGAATTCACAGAGGACTTTAACTCCTCTCGCATCCGCGATTCGTATAAATAAATGAACAGGATTCGCTCCATCATCAAACGTTTTCGAAACTGCTGTGCCGCCTCTTCATCTACGGAATGGGTGTCGATCTCGTACATGGTGCGCAGCAATTCTTCGATCATATAATGGATTTTAATTTCACTGATCGTATGGAGTGGCCCATAGAGAGTCCATGTGCTGGTCTCCGGTAGCACGCGATAGGTGATGACTACGTAATCGACCTCTTTGGTTTTGGGGACTTGGATGAAATAGGGACCATAGTCCGGATGACAAGCAAAGCCCTGCGTACAAACGGTAGGCTCCTGATCTTTGGCAGCGATGAGAAGATGGCCGCGTTGGACGATGATTAACTGATGGCTTCCCCCGGTAGTGACAAGGGTTTGGGAGCTGTGACTCGGAGTGATCTCGTCGAGCGTAGGTATGATGTGAACAAGCTGTTGGAAGTACATGGCGAATCGGCCTTCTTTGCATGTTGATGGATAACCGGAATATAAGCATATCGAGATTTCGGTAGGTATTGTCGTATTCCCATACAATAGGCTGAGCGGCGGGTTCCATTATGTCTTGTCCGAGGCAATGGACAGCGTGGCCGTGGGCAACGCTGTCACCTCGAGGGACACCCTTTCCTTATATGCTTGCTGCATAGGATGGAAGATGAGGGTTGAATTAAGCGTGATCTCCGGCTTTCACGAGCTCTGCCAAATATTGATAAGAACGTAAACGGGCCTTATGCTCATAGATTTGTGCGCTCACAATGATTTCGTCGGCTCCTGTATCCTGCAGGACCTGCTGAAGCTTCTCCTGAACCGTTGCTTTATTACCCGTAATCGTATAGCTCAGCTGCTTGCGGATATGGGCCTCTTCCTGAAGATTCCACAGTGCATCCATACTGTCGACAGGCGGATTAAGCGGGCCTGTACGACCACGAATGAGGTTAAGGAATTGCTGCTCCTGGGAGGTTGCCAGCTTGCGGGCTTCTGCGTCGGTATCGGCAGCAATAATGTTCAGGCCGATCATGGCATAAGGCTTGTCCAGCGACTCTGAAGGACGGAAGCTGCTGCGGTACAGATCCAGTGCGGGCAGCAAATAATCGGGAGCAAAATGGCTCGCAAAGGCGAAGGGCAGACCAAGATGTCCGGCGAGCTGCGCGCTGAAGCCGCTTGAGCCTAACAGCCAGATCGGGATGCTGAGCCCCTCGCCTGGAATGGCCCTTACCCCAACGGGCCGTGCCTCCGGTGTATTATCCAGAAAAGCGCGAAGCTCGCTAAGCAGCTCGGGGAAATCATTACCGTCGCTGCCCAAGCCGCGACGCAGCGCTCTTGCAGCGGGCTGGTCCGAGCCCGGAGCTCTGCCGAGTCCAAGATCAATGCGACCGGGATACATCGATTCCAGCGTACCGAACTGCTCGGCAATGACCAACGGAGCATGATTAGGCAGCATGATGCCGCCTGACCCGACGCGTATCTTTTGGGTGCCTGAAGCAACATAACCAATAACGAGCGAAGTTGCAGAGCTGGCAATCCCCGGCATATTGTGATGCTCAGCAAGCCAGTAGCGGTGATAACCCCACTGCTCGGCATGGCGTGCGAGATCAAGGGTGTTTCTAAAGGAATCTGCCGCTGTGCCGCCCACAACAATAGGGGCTAGATCCAGCACAGAAATCGGGATATCTCGAGTAAGCATCGTATAGTTGCCTCCTGTCAGTTACATCGATATACAAAGCTGCTGTGACCATCCAAAGACTTCGTCACAGGCTACTACTAAACGCAGTATCTCTATGTATTATATAAAAAATGCATCGAATAAAACAGGCCGCTCTCAAACAGGGGGCTCAGAGCCTGATTATCTGTGATCTAAGCTTTCTGCATCAGCCTCTAGCACTTTATTTTTCCGGTATTCCCCTGGCGGCATACCAATCATCTTCTTGAACATTCGGATAAAAGAGGTGACGTTACGGTAACCGATCAGGACGCTGATCTCCTGTACGCTGAGAGCATTATCGGACAGCAGCTCCTTCGCCTTGTTGATGCGAATAGCATTAATGTGATCGCTGAAGTTGGCTCCTGTTTTTTCCTTAATATAAACGGACAGGTAGCCTACAGAAATGTTTAATTTGTCGGCAAGCTGGTCGAGCGATACATCGTCCGCGAACCGGTTCTCAATGTAATCCATGACGTAAGAAATGGTGGGGTCCTGTTCGTCCTTTCTGGATCGGATGACGGCTGCGCTGGTTTGAAACAGCTCCGCATAAAATTGCTTAAACTGGTCAAGCGTGTAGCATTCCTCCATGAGCGCCAACTGCTGCTGGTGATAAGAGGAACCATTCACATCGATTCCATAAGGCTCTAACAACTTCACGACCCTGGCAACGACCCCCTCGGCAAGCTGCCTCAATTGCTGAACGCTCACTCCTCTTTTGTCCAGCTGATAGAGCATTCGGTTCATAAACGTTATGCAGTTAAGATCATTGCCTGCTTGCAGGTTGGCGTACAGCTCCTGCTCCTGCGGCACAGTGAATACCAGCTGGGTAGGCGTGCTGCTGCGTTCCCGAATCACCTGACTTTCATCCACGGGCCTTGCCAACTGGACCATGTCCAGCACCTCGCGATAAGCTTCATTGAATTGGGACGATTGCTCATATGCCGAGCTGATGGCAATTGTCACAAGGAAATAGGCTTTGTCACGGTCTAATATCGTCTTCAGCATCATGAGTGCGCGGTCCAGCTCATTTCTTACATCTGTACCGCAGATCAATGACAGTATTTGATTGTTCTCCATTTGAAACGTCTGTGAAGAAGGAAAACGCTCGGAGAAGAGGACCTTAATATACTCCTGGATGTAGTAGGCCATACGGTCTGTTTTCATTTCACTGTCCTCTACGGAGCGCGCCTTGAAATGAAGCTGAAACAGTACGATGATGAAGGGCTCATCCATTTCGGCGATATCCTTCCAGTCATTGATGTCAGAGGTTATCGCCTTCAGCTTGTTGATGTAGCCAAAGCTGGTCAGGAGTGATCGTTTGTCCACCAGCTCTTGGTGAACCGCATCTTTCTCGTCCAGTAATTGGCGGATGTTTTGGTGAATCAGATCGAATTCATGAATGGCGCTCTCCAGCTTGACGGGGTCACGACGTAGAATCGAGTTGACCATCTGCTTGACCGGCTGATTGAGCTTGCGGCTGAAAAATACGGAAGTAAGCAATCCGATTATAATGGACACCGCAAATATCAGAACCAGCGTCCAGCTGGCATTCTTTACTTTGGAAGCAATATTGGAATAAGGTACGGCCGTCACATAGGTGAGAGGCGAGCCTTCTTTTTTCTCAAAGAAGAAGTAATAATCTCCGGACAAGCCGTATTCTTTTCCATCAAGGAAAGTAGGAATATCGCTTGCAGACAGCTCCCCTGGAGAGCTATACAGCAGCGATCCATCCTCTTGCACAATCATGAACTGCCGATTATCCTCTGTGCCATAGAAGGCTTCCTTCATCAAACGGGCGTCCAGTAACGCAATCACCTGATAGTTGGATGATGGCATACGGAACGAGAAGGGTATGAGCTGAGCCTTTACTGAAGAATTCAGATTGGTTACGGTAAACGTTTTTTCCGGATGCAGCACATAATTGCTGGTCCGGTAAAATTGATTCTTCCAGAAAAGTGAGGGATAGTCGTTGCTTACATAAAACTGTGAAAACATCATATCCGCATGGACGCTGCCTTCTTTTTCAATAACAAGGGAGCGGGAATTGAAATAGATCAGCAGATTATTAAGATAAAACATCGGATTGTAAGCCTGAGTACGGAGAACCTTCAGTGGATCCGTTGCTGTCCAGAACTCGACGTCCGCTTCGCTCTTCTTCATCAACTGGCGGTTAAACGCGACAGTGGCTTCATTCATGTACATATCAAATAAGAGAGTCTTGATCCGTTCAAAGTGAGTCTGGTAACGTTCTGACGTATTTTTCAGCATTAAGCGGTTATATTGGATGATTTCATTTTGTACGATATTGCTGAACAAATGAACGGATAACAGGTTAAACCCGGAAAACAGAACAATGATGACTAGAAAGCTGGAAAAAATTTTGACAATTAGCTTTTGTCGGTTCAGGCTTACCCATTTCAAGCGCAGCATGCTCCTTTTGTCTTGTTAGTCTTATTGTTGGTACAGTTTCTTCATTATACCTTATAACGCATTTTGTAGAACCTGACTCTTTTTTATAAAGTTATCATTTTATCATCGACATCATGAGTTGAAAGGTAACAAAAAAATTGTAAATTTGATTCCTCGCAGCCCTCTGCTATGATCCGGGAAGAACAAGTAGAAAGCAGGTGGGGATTTGTCGAAGCAATCTTCGATATCAGCAGTAGGAACAGCAAAGGCTGTATACAAACCGAAGCGTCTGGCAATCAGGAGACAAATACGAAAAAACTGGGATCTGTATTTGCTCATATTGCCTGTGATCGCCTTCTTTATTATTTTTGAGTATATCCCGATGTATGGCGTACAAATTGCATTCAAAAATTTTATCGCAACCAAAGGTATTTGGGGCAGTCCATGGGTCGGGTTCAATCATTTTGAACGTTTTTTCAACAGCTATTATTTTTGGCGGCTGCTCAAGAATACGCTCGGCATTGGACTGTACCAGCTGCTTGTCGGTTTTCCGGTACCGATTATTCTAGCTCTTCTCATTAATGAGGTGCGCTCCAAGAAGTTCAGCCGTTTCGTTCAAACCGTGACATACGCACCGCATTTCTTGTCTACGATCGTGATGGTGGGAATCATCTTCATTTTCCTGTCACCGCAAACGGGTTTATTGAACAAAGTGGTGGTATGGTTCCTTGGAGAGCCCATCGAGTTTCTGACAGAGCCGGCTTGGTTCAAAAGCATTTATGTGTTATCCGGTGTATGGCAGCAGATGGGGTGGAGCTCCATTATTTATCTCGCCGCGCTGACCGGCATAGATCCACAGCTTCACGAAGCAGCAAGGGTGGATGGGGCAAGTCGGTGGCAGCGTGTGTGGCATATCAATCTGCCTGGTATCATGCCGACCATTACGATTTTGCTCATTCTGAACATGGGTTCTTTGCTCGGTGTAGGCTTCGAAAAAGTGTTTCTGATGCAGAATTCTCTTAATATCGCCGCATCTGATATCATTTCCACCCATGTATATCACAAAGGGATTATTGATGGGCAGTATAGCTATTCGGCTGCTGTTGGACTGTTCAATTCCGTGGTTAATTTCATTCTGCTAGTATTTGTAAATCGCATGGCCCGCAAAGTGAACGGAACAAGCTTATGGTAAGAGCTATAACGACTGGGAGGTTACCCATGAATCATCAAAGCACCAGTGAACAAATATTCGATTGGATCGTTAATGCTATATTGGCGATCATATGCATCCTGGTTTTGTACCCGCTGCTCTTCGTTCTTGTCGCCTCCTTTAGCAGCCCCGAGGCGGTTATGAGAGGAGAGGTATGGCTGTGGCCCACAAACATTACCTGGATCGGTTATTTGCGAATATTTCAAAACATTGAAATGCTGACTGGTTATGTTAACACGATTGTGTATACGGTCGTTGGTACCGCCATCAATCTGATCATGTCCGTCGCTGCGGCCTATCCACTTTCACGCAAAGACTTTTACGGCCGTAATGTGATCGCGGCGATGATGGTATTTACAATGTTTTTTAGCGGGGGGATGGTTCCGACCTACCTGCTGGTAAAAAATTTAGGCATGCTGAATTCCATGTGGGCGCTCCTTATTCCTGGAGCCGTTTCCGTGTACAACATCTTGATTATGCGCACGTTTTTTGCAAATGGCATTCCCTATGAGATGCAGGAGGCCGCTTCGATTGATGGTTGCTCGAATATGACTACGCTGATGCGGATTGTACTTCCATTGTCCATGCCGATCATAGCAGTCATGATTTTGTTCTACAGTGTCGGTCATTGGAACGCTTATTTTAGTGCCCTTATTTATTTGACGGATCGCGATAAATATCCGCTGCAGCTATTTTTACGTGAAATATTAATTCAGGGGCAAATGCAGGAGATGTTGGGCATCGGTGATGACACTCAGGGCCAAATCGTTCTGGAAGGCGAAGCGATCAAGTACGCTGTCGTCATCGTAGCCAACCTGCCGGTACTGCTGCTGTATCCGTTTCTGCAAAAATATTTTACCAAAGGTGTCATGATCGGAGCGGTCAAAGGTTGATAGGGATTAGCTATTAAGGGATGACACCCTTTTAGTCTATAGATACAATAAGAAAGCAGAATAAGGGAGGAAAATTCATCATATGAAAAGAAGACGTTGGACATCTGCAGCATTAGTCGTCGCCATGGCAGCAAGCCTTTTATCCGCATGTAGCGGAAACTCCGCGAGCGCGCCAGATTCAACCAGTCCCGATGGTAAAAAAGGGGAAGTTCCCAATTTGGAGAAGTCAGGTATGCCGATCGTTAAACAGCCCGTTTCGCTCACATTTTTCACGGGCAAGGCGGCGACCAACGGTAATAACTTTGAGGAAACAACAGTATGGAAAGAATATGCAAAGCTGTCGAACGTCAATGTTAAGTTTCAGCTGGTCCCTTTTGACAATTTGACAGAGAAGCGCAATTTGGCTTTGGCTGGAGGCGATTACCCTGATGCTTTTTATTCTTCCCGTGTACCTGCGTCGGATTTGATGAAATATGGTGCACAAGGAACATTTGTTAAGCTCAACGACTTGATCGACAAATACGCCCCCAATTTTAAAAAGCTGATGGATAAATACCCCGATCTGAAAAAAGGGCTGACGATGCCGGACGGTTACATCTACTCGTTCCCCTCTTTTTATAGCCCGGAATTCCTGCCGATGCTGATCGGAACTCCGCTATGGGTTAAACAGGAGTGGCTGGATAAGCTAAAGCTCAAGGAGCCTGCAACGACAGAGGAACTGTACCAATATTTGAAGGCAGTCAAGGAAACCGATCTGAATGGAAATGGGCAGGCTGATGAAATTCCTTATGCCGGAGAAGGCATCAATCCGCTGATCGAACAGATTAGGGGGGCATGGGGTTTTGGAAACCGTGGCTTGGGACACAAATTCGTTGACGTGGATCCAAAAACGAACGAGCTACGCTTTTTCCGTACCGATGCCAAATATAAAGAAGTTATCGAATATGTACGCAAGCTGTATACGGAAGGTCTGATAGATAAGGAAATTTTCACCGTCAAGACAAGTGCTTTATTCGCGAAAGGGCAAAAAGGTGTTTTTGGGGCAACCATCAATCCGAATCCGATGACCCAGATGAATCAGCCGGGCTACGTGGGGCTTGGAGCTTTAAAGGGTCCGTATGGCGATCAGCTGTACACGCATGTTAAAGTGCCTGTAGTATGGCCTGGAGCCTTCGTTATTACCGATAAAAACAAAAATGTCGAAGCGACGATTCGCTGGATTGACCATTTCTATGGTGACGAGGGTGCTACGTTCTATTTCATGGGCCTTGAGGGGCAAACATACCGTAAAACATCCGACGGCAAGCTGGAATTCGTGGAGGATATTACGAAAAATCCGAATGGACTAACGATGGATCAGGCACTGGCTAAACATATCACGTGGCTGGGAGGCAGCTATCCGGGCTTCGTACAGGAGAAATATTTCAAAGGGTCCGAGACATTGCCGGAGTCGGTAGCTGTTGGTAAAAAGGCTGAGCCGTTCAAAGTCAAAGAGCTGTGGAACAACTTTAACTTCACTGAGGAAGAAACCGAATTCAGATCCACGGTGGGGACGGATATGCATAATTACATCGGCGAGATGGAAGCCAAGTTCATCACCGGCTCCCAGCCGATGTCGGAATGGGATAAATATGTGGCAACTGTACAAAAAATGGGCGTAGATGAATATATGAAGGGCTACAAGAAAGCGTACGAGCGCTATAAAAATACGAAGTAAGAGTAGCAGTCTACAGGAGGACGCGATAGACGCGCCCTCCTGTTCAGTATGGATAAGAAAGGAGCGTGAAAGTATGAAAATCAAATGCAGAATCGCTGCGACAGCAAGATGGAGTGTAATGGTCATCCTTACCCTGCTGCTGGCAGCATGCTCACAAGCACCACTACAGACGCAGCTCGCTCCTGTACCCAATTCGTTGCCACCATCTCCGGTAACGGCCAATTTGCGTACAGAGCAAATATTCGACAAGGAAGCATACAAAGGGAAACTGACTATACGTTATTTTCATTTGGCTGGTAAGGATTTGACAGGAGATAGCTTCTTGATTGTGTCACCTGAAGGCCAAACGATGCTGATCGACGCTGGACTGCCGGAGGTTGGGCAGCAGGTGGTCGAATACTTGAGCAAGCTCGGCATTCCATCTCTGGACATTGCGTTGAACACGCATCCGCATATCGATCATATCGGTGGTTATGCGACTGTGGCAAGAGACAAGGAAATCAAGCAGTTCTATATGGTTAATTTGCCATACACCCAATCCTCCGCTTACAACAATGCGATGGCCTCACTGGACGCAAAGAAGGTACCGAAAAAGACACTAGAGGAAGGCGATGTATTCCAGCTTGGCAATTCGGTGAAGTTCGAGGTGCTGAATCCACCCAAGAAAGAACTGCCCGATGCAGTCAAAACGTTTTCAGCTCAAGAATTGAACGATTATTCCATGGTACTTAAAATGACTTATGGTGACCGCACGTTCTTGTTTACCGCTGACATTTACAAGCACCGGGAAGTCGAGCTTACCGATTCTCCATGGAAAGACAAGCTGAAATCCGATATGATGGATATTCCTCATCATGGCAGCGAATCGACCTCCTCATCGGAAGTGTTTCTGAATGCTGTATCCCCGCAAATCGTCATCATGAGTCAAAACAACTTTCAAAGCCCAAACCTGAAGGAGCGTCTGGAGAAGAAAGGTGCTAAGGTTTACTCCACAGGGTTACATGGGAATATCTTACTCAAGTCCGATGGAAAAATGATAGAAGTGACAACTGAAAAAGACTGGGAGCCACCAAAAAGGCCTGTTACCAAGTAAACATCCTTGGGCCTGAGTTACTGACACCTTTCACTGAGATGCAGACCCTCATACATCTAACCTTAATCAAAAAGTCTTCTTTATCGCTGCGTGCGCGATGAGAAGACTTTTTGTGTACAGCATCATTCCGCACATTTCCAGCTTTACATATTATTCATATCCCGTTGACACTCCCCAAATAAACGACTCCTATAATCAATTTGAGCACGAATGAACAAACTGAGCAATAATGGACATGGTTTAATGCAAGGAAAAGAAACAGGATGAGGTAGTGAAGTGAATCATGGTAGATCTATTAGAGAAAATCAAGAAAGCGACAGAAGGCTGTGAGGCAAGTGTAAGACAAGCCATAGATCTGGATCTGATCAGGATTGATTCGGGTGCGATCCAGGAAGTGGCTTCCTATTTGGTAGGTAAGTCTTATCGACAAGTCAGTATTGTGGCAGATTCCATTACCTATCAGGTGGCGGGCGCTCAATTAGAGGCAATGCTAACAAGTGTTGATTTGTGCGTGCATACCACAATAATTAAACCAAATGCTCAAGGTGATGTCATTGCTGACGAGCCTGCACTTATTCAGCACATCATCGACATACAACGTTATACAGCCGATGTAGTGATTGCTGTGGGTGGAGGGACGATTCACGATATTGCCAGATATTCCGCCTACAGCACGAGGATTCCTTTTGTTTCTGTACCTACAGCTCCTTCTGTAGACGGTTTTAATTCCAAGGGAGCCCCTATTCTGATTAGGGGTGATAAGCAGACGATTGCGGCGGTTGGTCCGGATGCGATATTTGCCGATCTGGATATTTTGGTTAAGGCTCCCAAAGCGATGATAGCAGCGGGCTTCGCCGATATGTTGGGCAAATATACGTCCCTGTTTGATTGGAAGTTTGGTTCGATTGTAGGTGCAGAGCCTTACCTGCAGGTAGCTGCGGATATAACCCGGACAGCACTGCTGCAATGTGTGAATCAGATTGACTTGATCGCGCTCAGGCAGGAGGAGGGCATTCGCACATTAATCGGTGCATTGATCGAATCCGGTCTTGCGATGCTGCTGCTCGGTCATTCCCATCCAGCTTCGGGTGCGGAGCACCATCTTTCTCACTATTGGGAGATGGCGTATATACGGCTTGGCAAAAGACAGCTACTGCATGGCGCGAAGGTAGGTGTGGCCTGTATCCAAATCTCCAGATTGTATCATCAGATCGCTAGTGAGGGCAGTGAGGTATGGAGGAATACAGCTGAGAAGGAATCGTGGGCACCGGGAGCTAGAATTGCCGAGCATTGGGACGAGCTGCGCCTTGAAATCGCGAATATCCCTGACCCTGCAACGCTGAGCGTGCTCTTAGAAAAAATTGGCGGACCGACTTCGATACAGGAGCTGAGTGTAAGTGAAGAGCTGCTGGAAAGCAGCCTGCGAGAGGCGCACCAGGTTCGGCTTAATCGATTTACGCTGTTAAGAGCTTACAACGAAAGGCTGAATTACGAGCACTGACAAGGGATACAAGCTAGTTTTCGTCATAAAATGTTGCTCGTGGAACAAAAATTCGACATCGACTGCAGTTCAATCGGCACTTCAATTGATTTACGTATTCTTCATATCGGCTTAACACCCGCTTGATGCTTCATGATTACAATACAATTGAACATGAATGAACAAAACGAATGTTTATATTGCAGTAATGAACAGAGTTGATCAAGGGGGAATTGGCGAATGCTGGCGGCAGAGAGAAAGCTGCGTATTGTGGAATATGTGAGGCAGTATCGAACAGCGACCATTACTGTGCTTGCCAATGAGTTTAACGTGCATGAGGCTACGATCCGGCGAGATCTTACGGAAATTGAGCAGGAGGGCATACTGAAGCGGACTCATGGCGGTGTCATCATTGAGCAGTGGACTCACGATGAGCCCTCCTTTAACGAAAGAACGCACCAGCACGTGGATCAAAAAGAAAGAATCGGTCAGATGGCGGCAAGCCTGGTGGAAGACGGGGAGAACATTATTATCGACTCCGGCACCACGACACTGCACATTGCCAAAAATCTCGTTCACCGCTCCCATATAACGGTCGTCACGAACGACATGAATGTGGCTGCCGAGCTGAGAGATGCCCCGCGAATAAAAGTCATTTTAACCGGAGGGGAGCTGTATCCTTCCAGTTATATGTTAAATGGCATGTTCACGAATCATGTACTTGGCTCGCTGCATGTGGAGAAGGCATTCATCGGAACTCCGGCGCTCCACCCGCAGCACGGACTTATGCATCCGGAGGCACAATTGGTGACGGCGAAGCAGGAGATGATCAAGTCGGCGAGGGAAATTATTGTCGTGACCGACGATAGCAAGATCGGTAAGCTATCGCTTCATACCGTAGCCCCGAACACAGCCATTCACACCTTGATTACAGGTAAAGAAGTGAGTGATTACGATATCAAGCCTTTTCAGGACTGGGGTATGACGGTGTATAGGGTGTAGATGGATTTACACAAGGAAAGGGGGATTGCTTATGGCTTCCATTGAGTTCAGACAAGTGACCAAAACATTCGAGAAACACACAGTCATCAAGGATCTGGATCTAACGATAGAAGACGGTAAGTTCACGGTACTGGTGGGTCCGTCCGGCTGTGGGAAGACAACCCTGCTGCGCATGATTGCAGGCATCGATCCACAGACATCAGGTCAGGTGCTCATTAATGGAAAAGATGTAACGAGCATTACGCCTGGCAAAAGAGGGGTTGCGATGGTGTTCCAAAACTATGCCATCTACCCGACGATGTCGGTGCGGGAAAATATTGAGTTCGGTTTGAAAAATAACAAGGTTCCCAAAGCAGAGCGGACCCGTCTGGTGGAGACCATCAGCGCTACGGTTGGACTGTATGAGTACCTGGACCGCAAACCGTCTACCTTGTCAGGTGGTCAGCGCCAGCGTGTTGCATTGGCCCGTGCTATGGTCAAGCAGCCTTCGGTGTTTCTGATGGATGAGCCTTTATCCAATCTGGATGCGAAGCTTAGGGTGCAGATGCGGATTGAGCTGATCGAACTGCACAAAAAGCTCGGTACGACCTTCGTCTACGTAACTCATGATCAGGTGGAGGCGATGTCAATGGCGGATACGATCGTCTTGATGAATCAGGGTCAAATTCAGCAGGAGGCCCCGCCGGATGTGATGTATCGTCAGCCCAACAATTTGTTTGCCGCACAATTTATCGGAGTTCCCCCGATGAATGTTGGCGATTTGGGAGTGGGCGGGGTGAAATATGGCTTCCGTCCAGAGAGTGCCATCTTGTCGGCCAAGCCCGCTGAGCACCATTTATCGCTGCGTGGTGTGATTGTGACGAGGGAAATGCTGGGATCGGAAACGATTTATCAGGTTAGATCAGGACCGGATGCTTTTATGGTGAAATGGACAGAGGATCTGTTTGCCGTCGACCAAGAGGTTTACCTCGGTGTACCGGAAGCGAAGCTGGATTTCTTCGGGGCGGACAACAGCCGGATGGGCAAGGATCACAAACAATGGGATGACTATATGCGGAAGCTGCGAGGGTTTTCCCATGGGTAAAAAAACAGCTTGGGAAACGGTGCGTCCCTATCTGATGATCGCTCCTGCAATGCTCGGTATAGTGACCTTTGTCATCTACCCGATTGCGTACCTGATCTACTTGAGCTTTTATAAATACAACCTGATGAACAAATCGAAAAGCAAATTTATCGGCTTGGAAAATTTTGAGCAAATTTTTACCCGGGGTGACTTTTACAAGGCTTTGGGGAACACAGTGACCTATACCGTTGGCGTTGTTGTGCTCACCCTGGTGATTTCGCTGCTAATGGCGATTTGGCTGAACAAAAAAATACGCTTCAATGCGATTGTGCAAGCAGGCATATTTACCCCGCATATCGTATCGATTGTTTCGGTATCGCTCGTTTGGCTGTGGTTGATGGAACCGAATCAGGGCTTGCTCAATTTTGCTCTGAGAGCAATGGGACTGCCCACTTCCCAGTGGCTGCAAAGCTCGGATACGGCATTATTATCGGTCATCATCGTATCGGTATGGCAGGGCGTCGGCTACTACACGCTTATTATTGTGGCTGCACTGCAAAGTATACCGCCTACGATATACGAAGCGGCAGCACTTGATAATGCAAGCAGATTTAAAGTGTTTTACAAAATTACACTGCCCATGATATCACCGCAGCTGTTTTTCATCTTAATCATCATGACCATCGGCTCGTTTAAGGTGTTTGATACCGTCAAAATCATGACGGGCGGAGGCCCTAATAATGCAACCAATACACTTGTTTACTATATATATGGTTTTCGAACCACGAGTATCGGTTACTCGGCTGCTACCGGAGTCGTGCTGCTGGTTATTATTAGCCTGCTGACGTTCGTCTACTTCCGGCTGCTATCCAAAAAGGTGCATTATCAATAGGCGATCCAAACGACGGAGAGAAAGGGGGTTCGTACATTCATGACATTTGAATCCAGGCATATCTGGTCGGTATTAAGCAATTTATTGAAAGCTCTGCTTCTCATCATCTTTGTTTTTCCGTTTTTTTGGATGATTTCCACGTCGCTGCAGACCATTCAGGAAACCTTGACGTTTCCTCCGACTTTAATCCCGGCATCGCCCCAGTGGAATAATTTTGCGACTGCTATGCGTTCGGGGCCGTTCTTGACCTATGCCCAAAATTCGATAGTCGTCACGCTGTCCATCATCGTTTTACAGTTTGCTGTGATGATTCCGGCTGCTTACGCTTTTGCCAAATACCATTTTGCAGGGAAGAAAATCTTGTTTGGCATGGTGCTGCTGGCTTTTATGATCCCAGGTCAAGTCACCTTCATCCCTGTCTACTTGATGCTCGCTGATTGGGGATTGATCAAAACCTTATGGCCGCAAATTATTCCTTTTATGTCTAACGCCTTCGGCATCTTCCTATTACGCCAATATTTCATGCAAATTCCTGAAGAAATTATTGAAGCAGCCAAGCTGGATAACGCCAGTGAGTTCAAAATTATTTGGAAAATCATGACGCCCATGTCCATGCCGGCACTGGCAACAATCGCATTATTCAGCTTCGTCAGTCATTGGAACGACTACTTTTGGCCACTCGTGATGACAGATTCGAACCCGGTTCGTCCGCTGACGCTCGGTATCGCAATGCTTAGAGAGACGGAAGGTATCAGCAACTGGCATATTATTATGGCTGGTAATGTGGCTTTAGTCATTCCTATTTTGTTCGTTTATCTGATTTGCTCGAAGCAAATTGTAAAGGCATTTGTTTATTCAGGGATTAAATGATCATTTAATCGCTTTCGAATAAGGGTTCATAATTGTGCACGAAGAAAAGGGAGGAAGATGATAATGAATAATAAAGTATCTACAATTATGGCATCAACAATGCTGCTTGGTGTACTCGCAGGTTGTAGTCAAGCACCTCAAGCCAATGACAGTGGAGCCACTCCAGCACCAACAGCAGCACCGGCGGCAGCGCCAGCACCAGCACCAGCAAAGGCAGGCAAGACGACGATTCAGTATTGGCATTCCATGGGAGGGAAAAACGGCGAATATACGGATGCAATGATTAAACGCTTCAATGAGTCTCATCCGGATATTGAGGTTGTGGGTACCTTCCAGGGCGGTTACGATGAAGTAGTTACGAAGCTTCAGCAGTCTGCAGCAGCCAATACGGCGCCGGATGTCAGTATGCTGGAACGTTCCTTCGTTCAGTTGTTTGCCGATGCAGACGTGCTGGAGGATTTGACACCCTATTTGAAGAAATCGAATTTAAGCACAGATGATTTTGTTCAAGGTCTGATGGGCCACTCTACCTTTAATAAGAAATTGGTTACTCTGCCCTTGAACCGCTCCACGCCAATTCTTCATGTCAACAAGACGATGCTGGATGAAAAAGGGCTTAAGGTACCTACGACCTGGGAAGAAATGAAAACCGTCGCCAATGCGCTGGTTATTAAAGAAAACGGTGCTTATAAACGTCAGGGCTTATCCATGCCTTTTGATGACTGGTATATCATTGCGATGATGACTCAGTCCAAAGGTAAATTCTTTAATGATGAAGGCACCGCGGTAGGGTTTTACGACAACGGCGTAGGGCTTAAAGTGTTCAGTTACCTGAAGGACCTTCAGAACACGGGAGCATTGTTCTACCCGCCGACTCAGGATTCGGGAAATATTGCAAATCAAATGTTTGTGGATGGAAAAATCGGCATGCTGCTTCAATCGACGGGAAGTATCGGGGGTATGGCGCAAAATGCGAAGTTTGAGTATGTAACCTCCTTCCTGCCCAAAAATGATGTGTACGCCACGCCAACCGGAGGAGCGAACGTTACCATGCTGGCCTCATCCAAAAACAAGGCGGCTGCGTGGGAGTTTATCTACTGGTTGATGACGGACCCTAAGGGCGGTCAGCAGTTCGTAATCGACACCGGTTACCTGCCTTTCACGAAGAAAATGGTAGAGTCCAAAGAAATTAAAGAACTGTATGCAAAAGAACCGAATCGTAAGGTCGCGTATGATCAGCTTCAATACGCCATTGACACGAATAAGCACTTGGCATGGACGCCAATTGTACAGGAGTTCCGTTCTGCTATGCAAGCGATCATGTATGACAACAAGGATATTCAGACGACACTGACTACATTCAAAAATTCAGCTGAAAAACTTATGAAAAAGTAAGTTTGTTGGGTAACGGAGCTGGTTGCTTTATATTGACAGAAATATTTTCCGGTGATAATCTAAATAAACATAAATGAGCAAAAATAAACATAATATGAATGATTAGTTTCAAGCTCGTCTATCTAATTTAGAGGGGAGTTTAACATCACTATGTCCGTTACGAACAAGAAAGCTGTCGCACAGCGGGTCCATTGGCAGGCTCATCAAAGCACGGCAGCGGAATTTCCAGAGAATACGATGGCGGCGATGGAGTATGCGTGGAAGCTCGGTGGCATTCCGGAGATTGATATCCGGCAAACTGCTGATGGGATCATCATCGGTATGCACGATGAGACACCACGACGCACAACAACAGCCTCGGAAGCAGATCGTGACCGGCTCATATCGGAATGTACGTTTGAGCAAACGCAAGCCTGGGATGCGGGTGTCCGATTCAGCGATAAGTATCGGGGAGAAAAGGTGCCTTCGCTTGAGCAGGTACTAGCTGCCTTGGCGATTCATCCTGAGCGGGAGCTGTATCTGGATTACAAACAGGTTGATCTGGATAAGCTGGCGGCGCTGATTGAACGCTGTGGTGTTGAGCGGCAAATCATATTTTGTCATCGGGACCATGAGAACTGCAGAATCATGAAGCGGCTTGTCCCCGGTATTCGTACGATGTTATGGATATCGGGCGGATCGAATCCCGAAGCCGAGGTCGCGCGTAAGTTCGCAGCAGCAGCTGTTAGCGGCTTTGACGCTCTGGATATTGTACAAATTCATCTGGTTGATGCGGATAATTCAGGAGAAACCACGAGCAGTCCCTGGACATACAAGGTACAGCGCGAGTATTTACAGATGGCACTGAAACAGCTCGCTGATAAGGGATTGGAGCTTGAGGTGCTGCCGTTTCATTTCAGTCAGGAATCCTTATTTGCCTTGCTGGATTTAGGGATACGGAGATTTGCAGTAGATGAGCCAAAGGTTTTCGTCGCGACGCTTGAGAGGTACAGCTTTGCCTGACTATTAACAAACAAGAGGGAGGGGGCTTATCGCCCCTCCCTCTTGTTCGTTAATTGGTAGCTATTTCTTACACGACAACTAGAAGTTCATATAAGGATCAAACCATGATTACGTTAACACCGCTATCGCGGAATTCTTTGATATCATATTCCTGGATTTCTTTCCCCGTGATCAAGCTGTGTATAGAGCTATTAGGGGCCACGGAATGAAGGGAAAGCTTACCGATTTTACTATCGTCAGCTACGACAATAATTTCTTGAGCGGCATGAATCATCCCTTGCTTAGCCGTCACCAGCTGAGCCTCCGGATGCATCAAGCCGTGCTTGGGATGTATAGCCGGTATACCCATAAATGCTTTTTCAACATGCAGCGATCTCAGGACGTGATCTGTAAACATGCCATTTAGCATATAACTGGAAGGGTGTAGCTCGCCACCCGTTACAATAACTTTAATACCGGATGCATCCTTCAATTCAGCGGCAATGTTCATATCATTGGTTACTACTGTAATGTTGGAGCGGTGCACCAGGTTTTTGGCGATATGCAAGGTGGTCGTCCCGGAATCGATGATGATGTGTTCCCCATCCTCGACCATGCTGGCCGCCATTTTACCGATTCGCATTTTTTGTTCCAAACGTTGGTTCGATCTTTCTATGAAGGGTGGCTCATCATGAGTCCATTGTTCAACAATAACGCCACCATGAGTCCTCTTTAGTAAACCCTCCTGTTCAATCTCCCCGAGGTCCCGCCGAATGGTAGCCTCATGAACACCAAATTCACGGGCCAATGCTGCAACCGTAGCCACCCGACTTTGTCTCACATATTCTACGATCCTCAGTTTTCTTTCAGCAGCTAGCAAGGCTATCCCCCATTTTGACGAATGCTTCGCACATTCCCGTTATATCTTTGTTCATATATGTTTGTAGGCTACATGAAACCACCTTGCCTGTCAATATGGACCCCATATCTGAAATGGATACAACGAGCATGGCTCCCCCTTAATCAACAAAAAGTGCTGCGTCACCGAGAATGGGTGACTTGTTCTAGCTGCTGATATATAATTTGAGGCAAGCACTTGCGTTGTGTGATGCAATAGAGGCATATAAAAGGAGTTCACCGATGAGTAAACGAAGCTTTAGAGACTATACATTAAGTGAAGATATTGTACGGGCATTGGAAAGCCTTGGTTATGAGGAGCCAACTGATGTTCAAAGCCAGGTGATCCCGATTGCGTTGACGAAGCAGGATCTTGCTGTGAAATCCCAGACGGGCAGTGGAAAAACGGCAGCATTCGGGATTCCAATCTGTGAAATGGTAGAGTGGGAGGAGAACAGGCCGCAGGCGTTAATTTTGACACCGACGCGGGAGCTTGCCGATCAGGTGAAGCAGGATATAACCAATATCGGCCGGTTCAAACGGATTAAAGCGGTCGCGTTATACGGCAAGCAGCCCTTTGCCAAGCAGCAGCTTGAATTAAATCAAAAGTGTCACGTGGTTGTCGGTACCCCGGGACGAGTGATGGATCATATCAAAAGAGGAACGCTCGATCTGGAGCGGCTTGAATTTTTGGTCATTGACGAAGCGGATGAGATGCTCAGAATGGGCTTTATCGATCAGGTGGAAGCGATTATCGACGAGCTGCCCGAGGATCGGATCACACTGTTATTTTCGGCTACTTTACCTAAAGACGTGGAGAAGCTGTGTCACCAATATATGAAAAATCCCATCGACATCGAGATTCAGACTGAGGTAACGACAGCGGATCAGATCGAGCATTCACTGTTTATGGTGAAAGAGGAGCATAAGTTTAAGCTGCTGAAGAACGTGATTATCGTGGAAAATCCCGATAGCTGTATGATCTTCTGCCGTACTCAGGAGCATGTGGACGAGGTGTGCGAGCAGCTGGAGCGGGCTGATTATACGTGTGATAAAATTCATGGGGGCATGATGCAGGATGATCGCTTCAAGGTAATGAATGCGTTCAAGAGAGGCGAATTCCGTTATTTGGTCGCGACCGACGTAGCGGCGAGAGGCATCGACGTCGATAATATCACACATGTCATCAACTATGACCTGCCAATGGAAAAAGCCAGCTATGTGCATCGGACAGGAAGAACCGGCCGCGCAGGCAAAACCGGTAAAGCGATCAGTCTGGTCACGCCTCATGAGGAGCGGTTTCTTGCAGATATCCAGGGCTACATTGGGTTCGAAATACCGCAAAGGGAAGCTCCTTCAGCAGAAGAAGTCGACCTTGCCCGGGAAGCATTTGAAGCGAAAATGCAGACCCAGCCTGAGCTTAAGGCGGATCGAAACGAGCAGCTGAACAAGGGGATTTTGAAGCTGTACTTTAATGGAGGCAAGAAGAAAAAGCTCAGAGCGGTCGATTTTGTCGGAACGCTTGCCAAAATTGAAGGGGTTACAGTGGAGGATATCGGCATCATTACGATTCAGGATAATGTGACGTATGTCGATATATTAAATGGAAAAGGCCCTCTCGTACTCAGAACGATGAAGAATACGACGATTAAAGGGAAGCAGCTTAAGGTACATGAAGCTTTTAAGTAAGAGGTAAATATATTCAGCCGGCAAGCAGGAGGTCAGGGAATTCCCTTGCCCCTGCTTTTCGTACGTTCATGAGATATTTTAGTCAAAATAATTACAATTCGGTCAAACCTCTGCATGTTTTAGTGAAATGGGATCCTCCATAATGAAGATAACTTAGTTGATCAACTAAAAAAAGCTGCTTATGGAAAGGAGATGTTTCATTGTACTCCAACACGGCTATCGATCTGCAGGCAAGAAAATCTAAAGCCAGCAACAATCGGCTTCGCCGGATCGAAACGATGACGGGTTATGTATTTGTGGGACCGATGCTTCTCGGTGTTCTCGTACTGGTTATGGTGCCAGTCATCGCCTCACTGTTATTAAGCTTTGCCGACTGGAACTTTGTAGCGGGCATCGATCAAATGAAATTTGTTGGTTTAGGAAACTTTAAAAGATTAGAGGCCGATCCGATTTTTTGGAAATCGATTATGAATAATATGCTTTTTATTCTGATCGTTCCCTTGACAATGATCCTTGCTCTGCTGCTGGCGGTTGTGATCAATAAATCGGTTTATGGCAAGGACTTATTTAAAATCATTTATTTCATGCCTTATATTTCGAGTATTGTTGCTATTGGTATCGTCTGGCAAGTATTATTTCATCCAAGCCATGGCCCGGTTAACCAAATGCTGATTGCGATGGGCGTTTCCAATCCTCCCAAATGGCTGGCCGATGTGAATTATGCGCTTCCTTCTCTCATGGGTATTATGACTTGGGCGGGAATCGGGTTTAACCTGATCATTTATATGGCCGGACTGCAGTCGATTCCCAAGGATCTGTACGAAGCGGCGGAGATGGATGGTGCCAGCCCTTGGGTACAGCTCACTCGTATTACAATTCCTATGCTCTCGCCGACATCGTTCTTTTTACTCGTGACGGGTATTATCGGTTCCTTCAAGGTGTTTAATATTATTAGTGTTTTGACGCAGGGAGGGCCGGCGCGGTCAACCTCGGTGCTCGTATATTACTTATACGAAACCGCTTTCATTAATTTGAATATCGGTTATGCATCGGCAATGGCATTGGTGCTCTTCGTGTTTGTCCTGCTTATCACGCTTATCCAGTGGTACGGGCAAAAGAAGTGGGTTAACTATTAAGGGAGTGAAGGCATGACAAAGCTCAATCCAACGAAATTGATGATCACCGTGATCATGTCTTGTTTAGGAATCGCATTTATGCTGCCGTTTATATGGATGCTTTCTGCTTCATTAAAGCCGGAAGCGGATGTGTTCAATTATCCGGTTGAATGGATTCCTCGGCACTGGAATGTGATAAACAATTATAAAGCCGTGTGGATGGGGAAATCTCCCTTCCCGCTTTTTTACTGGAACTCTCTGAAAATAACCTGCATCACGACATGTGTTTCCATTGTAGTTTCCTGCATGGCGGGCTACGGTTTTTCCAAAATCGATTTTAAAGGCAAAAGTGTGGTTTTCCTCATGCTGCTATGCACCTACATGATTCCACACGAAGCCATTCTGGTTCCCCAGTTCATCTTTTACCGCTGGTTGCAATTGTTTGACAGCCATACGGGACTTATTCTGCTTGGCAGCTTTAGTGTACTCGGAACCTTTTTGCTAAGGCAGTTTTTTCTGGGAATTAACAAGGAGCTTATGGAGTCAGCCAAGCTTGACGGTGCAGGGCATTATCGGACATTTGTTTATATTGGGATACCGCTTGTTCGTCCAGCGATCGCGACTTATGCGATTTTGCGGTTTATATGGAGTTGGAATGACTATCAGAACCCGCTTATTTTTCTTCGCTCTCAGCATTTGTATACGCTGCAATTAGGCATTCAGTCGTTTGCCGACGAAAATGGACAATTTTATTCACTCATTATGGCGGGTACCGTTTCAGCGATTATTCCACTGCTCGTTATTTTCGTTATTGGACAGAAGCAGGTTATTGAAGGCATATCTCTTGGTGGAGTTAAAGGGTAAACAATCGAACGATATGGGGGAAATATCATGACAATAAAATGGCTAGCGATACCATTAACCGTAATACTTACTTGTGGCTCTATACTTGGCTGTTCTTCCGGACCAAGTGCGCAGGATCCGAATAAAAAGACAGACAACCCGTCTGAAAAAAAGCCAGTCGTCATTAAGCTGCACAGCTGGTACACTAATGAGAGGGAAGCGATTAACAAAGCGGTTGACGCTTTTAATGCCAAGAATCCCGACATTAAGCTGGAGTATGAATTTCTTACTGAAAGTGCGATTGATGCTATGAAAAAGCTCGATTTATTGGCTGCTTCAGGTGAGCAATTAGATATTTTTGTACTTAATAGCTCAAGTGCTTATTCACAGCGTATTGGCATGGGAATGCTCGAGCCACTTGATGAGTATATGAAAAAGGAAGGCCTCAACTACGACGACGAGTATATGCTGGACATGAAATTTAATGGAAAATACTATGCCATTCCTGGAAAATACAGTGCAAAGCTGGTACTGTTGAATAAAGATTACCTGGATGCGGCCGGACTTCCCGTGCCGAAGGATTGGACCTGGGATGAGTACATGGATTACGCCAAGAAGCTGACGAAGGGCGAAGGTGTGAAGAAGGTATACGGAGGCCATTTCCATAATACATTGCTGAACCCTGTGCTATCGAATCAGCCACAGGAAAACGGGATGTATAAAAAAGACGGGACGCCCAATGTGGATAACGCCCGGACGAGGAAATCGCTGGAGTTGATGTGGAAGGCGCAGCAGGTTGATAAAACGGCAATGCCGTATGCTGATATTATCGCGCAAAAGCTGGATAGCCGTGCTGCTTATATGAAAGGCAATATCGCTATGGTATTTGACGGGTCATGGCTGGTGAAGGAATCTGGAGGTACGGCTCAATTGCCGGCAACCTTCAAAACGGTATACGCCCCTTATCCGAAATTTTCCAAGGATGATACGAGTGGATATACAGGAGTTAACGGAGATTTCATCGCCATATCCTCCAAGTCGAAGCATAAAGAAGAAGCGTATAAGGCAGCACGCTTTTTATCGACGGAAGGGTTGGTTCTGCAAGGCAAGGAGTTTCCCGCCTGGAAGAAAGCGGACAAATCCAAGCTTGTCGATACGGTCATGAGTAATGTGGCCCAGCCACAATTTATGGATAAGGATTCGCTGCTGCATGTAATGAATACATTTAAATTTGCTGAGCTGGATATGCCTCCTACCTATAGTGCAGAAGCAGCGAAAGCATTCAATGGCGAAACGGAAAAGTTCCTGCTCGGCGTTCAGGATCTCAATACGACGATTTCTCAGGGGACCGAAGCGCTGACAAAAATTGCAGCAGCAAACAAAAAGTAATGGATAATAGATGAGGATCAAGGAGATGACGGCTCCTCGGTCCTTTTCTTAACAACGGAAAAGAAGTGAGTATATGAACGGTTGGGCACACATCCTTAACGTCAAGTCATTTAGGCAAAAATTGCTCGTTTCCTCGATCCTTTGTTTGATTGTTCCGATGGTTATCGCTGTGCTCATCTCCAACTATATTACGAAGGATGTATTGAAGGAGCAAGCGGTTTCCAATACGGAGCAAACCCTCTACACATTGGATATTTATGTTACGAATCTGATCAACAACCTGATATACACCACGAATGTCATTCAGTTCGATAATGAGGTTACAACTATTTTGAATGACAGGATGACAGACAAAGGATCTGCAGCCCGATTTTTTCAGATCAAGAGGATGAATGAGAAATTCGCCAACGTGGAGATGGCTGCGAGCAATCCGATCTATTTGGCCGTCATTGATACATCTGGAACCGCTTACTCCAATTATTCTGAATTTCAGGATTACGATCCATTGAATTTCACACGCATGGATTGGTTCCGTCAATTAGAAAATATGGATGCGTTGGAAACGTATTGGGTGGGAACACAGCCCAACTACATTGTTTCCAGTGCTAGTAAAAGTCCATATCTGATCACGATTGCCCGTACGATTCGAAATTCCTCCAGAACGAGCGGCTATATTATCGCCAGCATGTTCGAAACCGATATTCACCATATATTTCAAAATTACAGCAGCTCACAAGAGATTATGCTGGTGAACAGTAAGGGAGCCGTGCTATCGCACACCAACACTTCGCGAATCGGTACAACGTTTCCATATATGAACCATATCGGGGATGTGGGCGAGGGACCCGTCATCATTAAGGAACAGAACAAGGATTTTTTGCTGGTCAGGCATAAGCTGTCTTTTTCGGATTGGTATTTGGTCAGCATGGTACCTTATAAAGAAGCGATCGATACCATCAGCCGTGTCCATCAAAATGTTTTACTGCTGACGATCACTTGTTTTGCCTTATTTCTCATTATTTTGCTGTATCTGATGAACCAGTTGACCAAACCCATCAAGCTGTTGGGTAAAGTGGCAGCCAAGGTGCGTTCAGGGAATTTAACAGTGAGGTCGAATATTTCAACTCATGATGAAATTGGGCAATTCGCCCAATCCTTCGACCATATGCTCGACCGTATCCAGCTTATGATCGGGCAAATTACGTTGGAGCAGACACGCAAGCGGACAGCAGAGCTCGAATTGCTGCAGGCTCAGGTGAACCCTCATATCCTGTTCAATACGATTAATTCCGTGCGAATGAAAATCTGGATGAAGGGTGACCGGGAAAATGCTGAACTGCTCAGCTCCTTATCCTCGTTTATGCGGATGACCATCAATCGCAACAATGAGTATATTTCCTTGCATGACGAGCTTGAGCTGATCTCCAACTACGTCCTGCTGGTCAATTTCCGGCATAAGGAGCCGATTGTATTGGAGCTTAACCCTGCTTCGGAGACATTATTGGAAGAAATTCCGCGTTTCTCCATTCAACCTTTTGTAGAAAATGCTATCCTTCACGGGTTAAAGCATAAAGGCGGTACTGTTCGGGTCACGAGCTGGAAAGATTCCAAAGGATTAGCTATAACGGTAGAGGACAATGGGGATGGCATGGGGCGGGATGTGCTGGATAGGCTGCGGAAGAAATTATTTTCCGGTATGGATGCGGAAGAGAGCAGCTCTGGACACACTGATATCTCGGGAATCGGATTAAAAAATGCTTACGAACGTCTACAGCTCATATACGGTTGTAACAGCACTTTAGCTATAGAAAGTGAGGAAGGCATCGGAACCAAGATCAGCATTTATATTCCAGGAAGCCATCGCAGGGAGGGGAAATCGAATGTATAAGGTCATGTTGGTTGATGATGATTACCCCGTACTGGAATATTTGGAACAAATCATACCATGGGATGAGCTCGGCTTGCTCATGCAGGGCATGTATGATAACCCCCTTGAGGCCCTTGAACATGCAAAGGCAGAAATGCCCGACATTCTGATTACGGATATCGGTATGCCGCACATATCGGGTATCGAGTTAATCAGGCAGCTAAAGGTACTGAACGGAGAGCTCTGCACCATCATCCTCTCCTGCTACAACGACTTTCATTATGCTCAACAGGCTGTGAAGCTGAACGTTCAGGATTACATGCTGAAGGAAAGCATATCTCCTGATACGATAACGACCCAACTGCAGCAGCTTTGTGGGCGCTTGGATGCGGTGAGGGAGAGTCGGAAACAGAGAAAACAGCTTCAGCATATTTTAAATGACAATAAGGCGGAGCTGAAGCAAAAATTTTTGTTGGGCACTATGAATAACCAGATATGGCATAAGGAAGAGTGGCTGGATACGCTTAGGCAGTATGGCATTAACTATGAAGCTCACCCTTACTTGCTTGTGCTTTATCACATCGAACAGCATGCGCAAACGAAAAAGAATTTGAATATGTGTGATGACATGCTGATGTATGCAGTGGATAATGTGATGGATGAAATGTTGGAGAAGGTGGAGGGAGCGATCAGCTTTCGCTACAGTACCAAGTCAGGATTCCTATTCATCCCCTGCCGCCTGACGGTGAAGGAAAACGGATACAGCTTGGTGCACGATACACTCAAACGGGTTCAGGATTCACTGACCAAATATTTAAGGGTCCAGGCCTCATTTTATCTGGGTGAACGATCTGGACAGCCGCGCCAGCTAAAAGCTAACCTGCTCAAGCTATTAAATACGCTCGAACATCGTTTTTATTTGCCGGAAGGGTATATAGGCGTTATTAAGGAAGAGGAATTTTCAAAAGCAGATTTGTTTACCTACTTTTCCCAGGCGCTTGAGGAAATCAAACAGCTTATTTTGCAGGAGGATGTCCAAGGCATGGAGGAGGCGGCTTCCAGATGGATGTCCTTTGTAGAGAAAGAACGGTTTCCTCCGGATATGGTCAAAGAATGGGCATTGAAGCTGCTTCTGGACATGCGAGTTAAATTCAAATCACTGCAAAAATTCCAAACCAACTATTCCGTTGAGGTTCTCCACAGCACGATGAGCGAGATCGATCATACGAATCAATTGAAAAGCTGGATGTTAGTGCATTTGGAGGAGATGCTTTCGCAAATGGGCACTATATTCCAACAATCCAAGCGGGGGGAAATCAGTGAAGCGCAGCGATACGTTCAGGATCATCTGCATCAAAAAATAACGCTAGAGGAGGTAGCCGAATACCTACACTTGAATTCCTCCTACTTCAGCAGATTGTATAAGAAGGAAACGGGCTTGACCTTTATTGAATATGTGATCCAAACCAAGATGAATAAAGCCAAAGAGCTATTGGATAACACGGACAAAACGGTGGAAGAGATATCTTATATGTTGGGCTACGACAATAAGCGTTACTTTATTCAGCTATTCAAAAATGAAATCGGTGTACCCCCACTGATCTATAGCCGGGGCAGCGATACGAGGAGGAGCAAACCATGATTTACTTTGACGAGAAGAAATATATTCAGTCGATTCTGGCAAAAACTACCCGTGAGTTCGATTATCACCAGGTGTTGGACACAGGAAAGTGGTTGGAATGGCAGCAGGCTTTTCGCAGTAAACTGGCTGAGATCACAGGCCTTGAGCAAATCAGACGACAATCAGCCGGCGTCCCGCTATCGCCGCGAGTAACGGAAATAGTCGAGTTTCCTGATTATGTCCGGGAGAAGATCTATATCACAAGTGAAACCGATATCGAAGTACCGTTCTATCTTCTGCTGCCGAAGAATAGAGTAAAGCCGGTGCCATTAGCGATTTGTGCACATGGGCATGGGAGACGCGGCAAGGAGGACTATGCTGGTAACTTCGAAAGCCCGGAGGCTCGGGAAGAGGCAATACGCCAGGATCGGGATTTAGCAGAGCAAGCGGTTGCGCAGGGCTATGCCGCTATTGTACCCGAAGTGCGGGGGTTCTGGGAGATGGCTCGGCAGGAGGATATGGACGAAGGTAAAAGCAAATCCTGCGATGATCTGCAGCGGATATCACTCATGTTTGGCCGTTCGTTAATTGGCGAGCGGGTGCATGACTTCAGTAGAGTGCTGGATTATGCAGCGACTCGCCCGGAGCTGGATATGGACAAGGTTATGATAACAGGTAATTCCAGCGGTGGTGCGGTGTGCGTATTTACAGCAGCCCTGGATAAACGTATTCGCTTGGTAGCGCCGGGCTGTTATTTTTGTACGTTTGAGCACTCGGTGGTGTCGGTCCATCATTGTATCTGCAATGCCGTTCCCGGTATGATGCAGGTCGGAGAGATGTATGATGTGATAGGATTAATTGCTCCCCGTCCTGTGCTGATGATCAACGGCGAATCCGACCCGCTCTTTCCAATAGAAGGGGTACATATTTCCTTCGAGCATGTTCAAAACATATATGAGCAATTCGGTGCAGCTGACCGATGCGAGTTGTTTGTCGGAGACGGGGGACACCGTTACTTTAAAGACCGTGTATGGGATTTTGTCAGAGAGCATTTGGGGTCTTGAGCTGAAGCTGTCTCGCGTCCTGGCTGCTCCTGCTTGTGCAGAAGCTACAATAAGACTGCCGGTATTCCCGGCAGTCTGGTAGAAAGGGTGTCTTAGAGCAAACATCGGCTGCATCGGAAGCGGTAAAGGCATCGACCCCAGCTGTGGATTCTCTGTACCTAAATTGCTGGGGGTATACTACTGACAGCTCCACTGCAGAGCGATTAGCTGCTCGGCAAGGTCGTTGGCTCCACTACGACTTGAGGGACAGGAGCAGGCTTCGACTTGTCGTCGGACACGGGTGGTAGTGGCACAACGGCAGGGGCTGATCTTGTTGTGTCTTCTAACAGCATTGGCTTCTGCGCTGCGGAAGGTGCCGGAGCCGGTCTCGACTTGTTGTCGGACACGGGTGGCTCCGGTACAGCAACAGCTGCTGGTCTCGGTTTATCATCCAACACCGCAGGCTGCCTTACAGATGCGATCGGTTTTGGCTTGTCTTCTTGAACCGCTGGTTCCTGACTTGTGGATGCGAACAGCATCGGCGTCTCTTCCGATCCCGTTGGCTGCTGTCTTGCAGGAGCTGCCGTTCGCGGCTTATCATCCACTACGGCAGGCTGCGATCCAACGGGCGTTGCCGTTCCCGACTTGCCTTCTACGGCAGGCTGCGTTCCTATGGAAGCGGTCAGTGATGGCTTGTCGTCCTGCGTCGCTGATTGCGTCCCTATGGAAGCAGATCCTCCCAGCTTCTCTTCGTTAGCTGGCGGATTCGACTCCGTAGTAACCGACTGTTTGACTTTTTCTTCGGAGATTGTTGTACTCACCGATTGTGAAGCTGTCTCACTGGTCTTGGGATTTGTTAGAGCGCAGCCACTGATGAAGATTATGGCTGCCATCCCAAGGAAAGACCAGCGATAGGAATTGGATTTAAACTGTTTGATCATCGTAATTCTCCTTTGCAGTTGTGCTTTACTGCCTGTAAGATTGACGTTCCCTGCAATTCGAACAGGCTGCGAGAAATTTTCTAATAATTTGATGAGAGTATGTCCATAATCCTGGCTTTTGTCAGGAGCAAGGTAACTGAGCGCAAGCGCGTCGCTGGCGATTTCCTGATCTTCCCGCATTCGACGATAGGCATACCACAGGACGGGATTAAACCAATGAATAATTAGCAAAATATGCATGAACCAATTTACCGCAATATCATTTCGCTTGCTATGGGCCAATTCATGCAGGAACACATGCTGCAATTGCTCGTCATTCAAATGATTTATTGTAGCTTGAGGCATGATCAATTGCGGTTTGATCATACCAAAAAGGGTCGGTGTAGACGTACTGGGGGATTCCACCAGAGCAATCGGTTTATGAATCGACATCATTTTTTTACATTGATCAAAAAGCTCCAGTATTCTTGCATCGGTTATCCTAACCGTCTCTTTGCTCATCTGTTGGGCAAATCTTCTGTTGATCCGAATTGTGTACGCCCCCAATACACACACACCAATCAGCCATACCACGAAAACATTTCGGTACATCGTTTGGACAGCAGTTTTTTCCGATAGTGCAGCTTCGGCGAGTTTTTCCTCCTGATTGACATGGACGGTTGAGTGAACGGAATCCGTATAACCGATCCAATTATAAATACTGAATTCACTCTCTGGGCCCCATGGCAGCATTAATCGGACTATAACAAGCAGCCACATCAAGTAATGCCATCTTGGCTTCAACCGATGCTTGAGCACACGCTGCATCACAACAATCAGTACAACCAAGACACTTGCCATGATCGAGACCGACCATACCCAATCAAACAGCTTGATAAGCTGCTCCGTTATTTGATTCACATTCACCCTTCCCTTTCTCTCTTGTAATCATTCCAGATGCGATAATGGCGGGCTTGATGCTTACCTGCAGCTCTTTCATTTTGTTTTATCATCAAGGATGCTTTTCAATTCTTTAATATCTTCGGCAGATAGCTTGTCTTCTTTCAAAAAGTTAACCAACATCGGTTTAAAGGCACCGCCGTAAATCCTTTTCAGGAAGGACTCCGTTTCGTACCTTACACATTCGTCCTCGGTTACGAGCGGGAAATAGGCGTACACCTTATTTTCTTGCGAATACGAAATAGCTTGTTTTTGGGTCAGTCTGTTTAAAAGCGTTCTTACCGTTTTTGGTTTCCAATCGGTTTGATCTTCCAGAGCCTCGATAACCTCGTTGGCCGTACGTGGCGTCTTGGCCCAGAGTACTTTCATGACTTCCCATTCCGCATCGGATATTTGGGGGACATTTGTCACAGGCTTACCTCCTGACTTTTGTAGATTACATATGTAATACAATAGTTATATTACACATGTAATCCACAGCTGTCAACTGTAAGTTCAAATATGCTGTCCAAGTATGTTAAATCGGGAAGGCGTGATAAAATAGAGCCTCAGGAGACACAGTCGTTATCTGAAAAAGTAATCAAGAAGGGTGGAGAAGCGTGGCGGTTTCATTTTATCAAATCATGTCAGTTGTATGCATAGCCGTCATGCTGCTTGTGATGCTGTTAATTGTAACCTCCAGCCTGTTGAACGGAATTTCGCCGATGCCTTCATCGCTTCAGGTCCGCCGCACGGTAGCCGCCGAAATCAACCGATTTTCCAGACAAGGATCGATTGTAGAAGCTGGCTCTGGTTGGGGAACGCTCGCTCTGCATCTGGTCAAGCATTGTCCCGGTTGGCGGTTGATTGGCATTGAGAATTCGCTCATTCCGCTTTGGAGCTCGCAGTTGATCGGTCGCCTGTCAGTCCGTGACCGAAATAGAGACAGACTGGCCTTTTGCTATGGCAATATTTATGGGTACTCCTATGATCATACGGATATCGTGGTCTGCTATTTATACCCCGGCGCGATGAGACGTCTGAGTACAATCCTTCAGGAGCGGCTGGCACCGGGAGCGCTGGTGATTAGCGTCTGCTTTGCGATGCCAGACTGGGAGCCTGATCGCATGATCACCTGTAAGGACCTATATCGAACCAAGGTTTACGTGTACAGCCGCAAGTAGAGGTATTTTAAAAAAGCATCAACAGTTGGTCTTGATATACCTGATATAAGCTGATAATGTAAAAAATAACAATTGCATATAGCTCTTATCCAGAGTTCGGTGGAGGGACTGGCCCTATGAAACCGCGGCAACCGACTTGCTACAAGCACGGTGCAAATTCCTGCAAAGTTTATTCTTTGCAAAGATGAGAGGGAGAAGCATGGTAAGCGTCTGACTGTAGAGCCCCCTTTCATAGGGGGTTCTTTGTTGATTTTGAACTATTTAAGGGGGAAATTATGTGGCAATACGAACTAGAGTTGCTTGTGTGGCTATCAGGAATGGTAGCATAGTACTCATGGAAAAAAAGATTCGGAGCTATTTTAATTACCAGCAATTAACCCCTCCTGGCGGTGGTGTCGAATTGCATGAAATTTTGGAGGATGCTTGCATCAGAGAAATGGATGAGGAGACCGGTTTATGTATTGAAAGGCCAGTATTAAGAGGCATTGTTTCTTATATCAATCATGCAAATCAGGATCATGCTGTGACTACCTTTTTTGTAACACGTCATGTTCTTGGAGAGCTGATGACGAAGGAGCCTGAAAAGCATATTCCGCACTGGGTGGCGCTAAGTGATCTTAAGCTTAACGAGAGGGTGCCTGATTACTATAAGGAATGTATTCGTATTCTGTTAGCGGAGCAAACATTTCTTAATGCGAGATTAGAGTGGAATAAACCCGGCACGACTGACAAGTTTACATGGACGATTATGTGATGCTGCTGTGCAAAATCCACCAACTTTCAGCCAGCTTTCAGCTTCATATGGTATGTTCAAAGCAGCATATAATCATAAGCAGCGGAGGGTGGGAGCAGGGCTCAGATGAGAGAAAAGGCGATTCGATGGACGATGATCATGGGTTTGGTATCGGGGCTGTTGTGGGTAGGCGGGCTTGTATTTGCGATGCAGGATTATTTCACAGGTGCAGCGACCGCACAGCCTCCACGAGCACCTATAGAGCAGCCAGCGGCTGCGATTCCGGTACTTGCTCCCGTTGCAGTTAAGGAGGGCACCTTCCGGGTGCTGGCACTTGGCGACTCTTTGACCAAAGGGACGGGGGACCCGGAGCGGAAGGGATATGTCGGACATGCTGTAGCAGATATGAAGGCTAAGTCAGGGAAAGAGATTGTGTTGGAAAATCTCGGGATAGATGGACAAACCTCCACGCAATTGGTGGCATCTCTTGGACAAGCACCCGTTCAGGCTCAGGTCAAGGCGGCTGATATTATTCTCGTCAGCATAGGCGGGAATGATCTGTTCCGTGGTGGGCAGGCAATGGGGGATTTATCTGAGACCCGAATCAAAGAAACCGAGGACGCGTATTTGCCTCAGCTCGATGGGATTTTGAAGCAGCTGCGGGAGCACAATCCTACGGCGAGAATCTTCCTCATTGGTTTGTACAATCCATTCAGCGAATTGAAGGATAGCGTAACAACGAACAAAATCGTGAGGGATTGGAACTATAAATCATCAGAAATTGCTGCCAAATATACATTAACTGTGCAGGTGCCGACCTTTGATTTATTTCAATTGAAGGTACAGGATTATTTGGCCAAAGACTTGTTCCATCCGAATGCAGCCGGCTACCGTTTAATCGGGGACCGATTGGCTTCACTAATTACGTGGTAGGGGGTGGGCATATGGACGAGATCACATTGTCGGTAAAAGGTCTGAGAAAGGTGATAGGCAAGCGGGAAATTATTCAGAGTCTGGATTTCGATCTGAGGCGAGGCGAAGTATTCGGTTTCCTGGGACCCAACGGCGCTGGCAAAACGACCACGATTAGAATGCTGGTCGGTCTGATTCGGCCCACAGCCGGGTCGATTCAGGTGTGCGGCTACGATCTGCATACCCAATTTCCGGAGGCGATGCGGAATCTGGGTTGTATCGTTGAAAACCCTGAGCTGTATACGTATTTAAGTGGATGGAGCAACCTGCAGTATTTCGCGCGGATGATGGAAGGGATTGACGATGTCCGGATAGCGGAAGTGGTGAAGCTGGTCGGATTGAGTGCCAGAATTCACGATAAAGTGAAAACCTACTCGCTCGGGATGCGCCAACGGCTCGGGATTGCTCAGGCACTGCTTGGGAATCCGAAAGTGCTCATTCTGGATGAGCCAACCAATGGTCTGGATCCTTCAGGCATCAGGGAGATGCGTGAATTCATTCGTTATCTAGCGGAGAAGGAAGGCTTGAGCGTGCTCGTTTCTAGCCACCTGCTGAGCGAAATTCAGCTGATGTGCGATCGTGTCGCGATTATATCCAAGGGTCGAATTGTTCGGGTGGACAAGGTACAGAGCCTGCTGGCCCAGCAGGAGCGGGTAAGCTGGAGGCTGCATCCTATGGATAAGGGCTACCAGGTGTTGAGCGGGCTGACCGATTCGGTAGAAACGCGTGGGGCGCTCTTGATCACTCCCTATATGGAGCAGGAGATCGGTCGCTGGAATCAGATTCTCGTGTCAGCGGGAGTGACGGTAACCGAGATCAGCCGCAAGCTGCCGTCGCTTGAGGATCTGTTCATTGAGCTGACGGGGGGACAAGGCATTGACTAATCTGGTATTTAACGAGATGTTAAAGCTTACCGGCAAAAGAAGGCTGCTGGTCATCGCACTCATTTTGGGGATTCTGATCTCTGTATTTACGTATGCACAGTATCGGCAAGCTGAGGAAAACCGTAAAAGGTTCGGGGATGTCAATTGGCGCGTAGCGATGGAGCAGCGTATTGCCAGCTGGCAGAATCGGATTACGAGCAGCCGAACGCCAGAGGCTACACGCAAAGAGCTGGAGATTCGCATGAATCAGCAAAAATACTATTTGGAATACAATGTGAATCCGTCTGAGCCGGGTGCCCCGACGTTTGTCCGAGGTTTTGTAAAGAGCGGTATAAATCTGCTTCTGCCTTTGATGATGATGATTATTGCCGCTGATCTGGTTTCCTCCGAACACAGCGCAGGCACGATGAAGGTACTGCTGACGCACTCGGTACGCAGATGGCGCATATTGCTCAGTAAATATTTGGCGCTCCTGCTGTCTGTGTCCTTGATTATTACGCTGTTCGGCTTGCTATCAGCCGTCATCTCCGGGCTCGTGTTTGGCTTTCAGGGGTGGGGGGCTCCGGTTCTTACCGGCTTCAAGGTCAATGGCGGGCAGTTGGATGCATCAGGAATGCATTTGGTGCCGCAATGGCAGTATATTTTGATGGAGCTGGGATTGGCGTGGTTCGTATCGGCTGTAGTAGCTACAATTACGTTCATGTTCTCCGTTCTGGTGCGCAGTACCGCGGCGGTCATGGGGATCATGCTGGCTTGTCTCATTGCAGGGACGATCCTGAGTACGATGGTAGCCTCTTGGGAATCGGCTAAATATTTATTTATGGTTAATCTGCAGTTGATCAGCTATCTGGAGGATGCTGCTCCTCCGGTCGAGGGGATGTCACTGGGCTTCTCACTGCTCGTGCTGTTGATCTGGGGCTCAGCTGCTCTAATCATTTCATTCGTTTCGTTTACGAGAAGGGATGTTTATTAGTAATCAGACAGTCCAAAGCAAGTTATTTATCATAAGAGAATAAGATTGATGTCCTTATTACCGCTAATCATTTGGCAAATAACCCTGCAGCACCACGAGTCATGTGGGATTGCAGGGTTATTTCTGATGGGATAAGTCTAACCATTAATGCGGTTGAATTATTCAGCACCTGTAAAGGCTAATTTGTTATCCGTTAAAAACTGTTTAAGGGTTGTTGGAGACTTGCCTGTCAGCTGTTGAACTGTTGCAGATGTTTGCGCATATTCACCTCGGGCGGAGGCAGTATCAAAAGAAGCATACGCCTGAGCCAACCCGCTTGGAAGGCCGATAGATTCCAATATTTCAACTAATTTAGCTGTTTCCAACGGAACAAATTGAATGCTCTTTCCGCTGATTTCGTTGACTATTTGTGCGAGCTCGCTTCCGGAAATGGCTTCCGGTCCTGTTACATCCACTATCTGATTGTCAGTGGTAGTGGAAGTAAGTGCTGCGGCTGCGCTCCATGCACAATCGTGGCGGGTCACATAAGCGGTTGCGCCCTCACCTGTTGCTGTACCAAGAATACCGCTTGCGACTGCCTGCTGCAGCGTTGGAATCAGATTCTCGCTGTATAAATTATTACGCAGGATCGTGTAGGAGAGACCGCTATTCTTGATCAGCTCCTCTGTAGCGTAATGATCGGGTGCAATCAAGCAGGCCGAGCCTGGTTCGGAATTGGGAATCGATGTATAT
This sequence comes from Paenibacillus sp. FSL H7-0331, assembly GCF_001956045.1. Next base: position 165,548 of record NZ_MRTH01000016.1, read on the forward strand.
ACAATGTGTTTGACACCTGCCTGTACAGCAGCGCTTAAGGCATCCTTATGCTGCTTAACGCGTTGGCCCGGAACTGCAATAGCATCCGTGCTGATTAACAACAAACGCTGCGCCCCGGCAAATGCCTCGCTTAAAGTTTCCGGTTGATCGAAATCAGCTTTACGGACGATAACACCGCGGGCCGAAAGTGCCGAGAGCTTCTCGGGGTCGCGTGTAGTCGCGATAATCGGTCCCTCATAATTGGCGAGCAGCCAGTCGATAGCGATACTTCCGAGATGTCCACTTGCGCCTGTAACTAAAAGGGTTTCTTGGTTCGTGCTCATTGTGAATTCCTCCTCATAATGGTCGTTCTTTAGTAGCTATCCTGCAAGAGTGATGTAACCGATTTGATTACAACTAATTGAAAAAAAATAGCTCGATGAAGAGCTTATTTCTCGTTGACGAGCTGGCGAGCCAGTTGTTGAACGGTAACCTCAGCCAACTCGCGTTCCAACGCCAGTTGGGCTGTGACCATAGTGGCACGAAGAGCGGCTTCGATGTTGGCACCGACCGGACAATCGGGATTCGGATGCTCGTGAAAGTTAAACAATTCGTTATGATCCACGACTTCAACTGCCCTGTAAATATCCAACAGTGTAATTTGCGCCGCATCCACACGAAGGGCTGCCCCACCTGTTCCAGCTCGAACTGTGATCAAACCGGCTTTTTTAAGCTGCCCCATAATTTTACGGATAATGGCCGGATTCGTGTTCACACTTCCCGCTATGACGTCGCCTGTAAGCGAAGGCATGACCGAAACGAGTGATATAATGTGTACTGCAATGGAAAATCGTGAGCTAATTTTTTTCATTAGGTTCACCCTCTTGTTGTAATCATTATAGTTACAACTGATGTAGAAAGTCAAGAGCTTTACATGGACGGTATCAAATAGATGGAATAATCTTTTTCATCACTTTGATTTCAAAAATAGAGGCTTGACAATTACCTGCAAATAAAGTATCTTTAAATTAAGATAATAACTACAACGAACCACCGAACAACAAAGAGGTGAGAAATTTGGAAAGTTTGAAGAATGATTCGTTGGATCTTTTTATAGCATTATCCAGAGCGAGCCAGTGGGTAAATGCCCATGCGGATCGGGATATTCGCCAGCGGGGTCTGAACAGGACCGAGTTCGGTGTTCTGGAGCTCTTGTACCACAAGGGAGCACAGGCTATTCAACAAATTGGCAGTAAGGTGCTGATGAGCAGCGGTAATATTACTTACGTTGTCGATAAGCTTGAGCAAAAGAAACTCGTTTCACGGAGAGCTTGCACCGAGGATCGCCGCCTCATCTTTGCGGAAATAACCGAGGCAGGCAAGCAGTGGATAGAAGAAGCATTCCCCGAACACACTGAGGTTATCGAACGAGCAGTGGACGGATTATCCGCTGAGGAGAAGCAGGCTGCAGCACAATTGCTCAAAAAACTCGGCAAGTACGCGCAGGAAAGCTTTAAATAGAAACTTAAACGGTTCAGGATACGCGGAACGATGCAGGGAGTGGCAGATAGCAGCATAACAGGCTTGGATTGTTTATCTGCCGCCTCAATATCTTTAAATTAAGAATCTTAGTTTTTTTATCATTTACATAGCCAATAACCTATTATACCAAGGAGGCATTATCATGAGCGATTTTATTAATTTATTAAAAGCACGAAGATCAGCTACTAAATTTATACCAGGTGTCGAGATTACGGATCAGGAGCTGGAGGAAATTTTTAGTCTCGTGAAATTCGCACCCTCCGCTTTTAATTTGCAGCATGCTCACTATGTAGTCGTGAAGGATCCCGAAGTTAAAAATAAGGTGTACGAAGCCGCCTACAAACAATATAAAGTGCAAAGCGCCTCCGCAGCCATTGTGGTTCTGGGCAATAAAGAAGCTTACAAGGATGCCGGAAAGATCAATGAAGGTTTGTTGCATCTCGGTGTCATTAATCAACAGGAATACGATATGACCGTGGAGTCGGTTCACAGCTTTTATGAAGGAGGAGGCGAAACGTTCAAGCGTGAGGAAGCAATTCGCAATGCCGGTATTTCCGCGATGCTGATGATGCTGGTCGCCAAGGAGAAGGGCTGGGACACCTGCCCGATGATCGGTTTTGACCCGAAGGCTCTGAGTGAAGTGCTGAATATTCCAGATACGCATGTTCCGGTTTTGTTGATTACGATTGGAAAAGAAGATACCTCGAAGCTGCGGCCGCGCGGCTATCGTAAGCCTGTCGGCGAATTTGTCAGCTTCAACAAGTTTTGAATCGAAATAGGCAGGTTATAGAAAGATAATCTAAATGAAGATAAGGAGCTGGAGAAGATGAGCCAACAAACGAAAGGTATTCATCACATAACCGCATTTGTTAGGGATGCACAGCAAACCGTTGATTTTTACGCAGGAGTGCTTGGACTACGTTTGATCAAGAAAACAATTAATTTTGATGCGCCAGAGGTATATCATTTGTATTTTGGCAATGAGCTGGGAAATCCGGGCACGATTATCACGTTCTTTCCGTATGCAGGATCGCGTAAAGGGCGAATTGGCGGAGGTCAGGTAGGTTACACAACCTATGTGGTACCAACAGGTACATTGGATTATTGGGAAGCACGGCTGAAAAGCTTTCAGGTCTCGGTAACGAAAACGGAACGGTTTGGCGAGGTATATGTGCAGTTTACCGATAAAGACGGGCTGCGGCTTGAAATCGTGGAGCGGGAAGCGGGACCGTTAAGTCAATGGTCGATTGGTGGCGTCCCGGCGGATAAGGCGATCAAAGGGTTTGGTGGTGCGATTCTGTACAGCATGGCGCCTGAGCAAACCGGGAACCTGCTGGTAGAGGTGATGGGACTCACAAAAATCGCGCAAAACGAGACGTATACCCGTTATGCAGCGACAGGCGATCTGGGCAACCTTATCGACGTCAACATCAATCCGATGGAGCTGGGTGCCGGAGGAGCGGGAACCGTGCATCATATCGCTTGGCGCGCCAAGGACGATGTGGATCACGGACTGTGGAGAAGCCATGTTGAGCAGCACGGGTTTCATCCGACACCCATTGTAGATCGTCAATACTTTAATGCGATTTATTTTCGGGAAACCGGCGGTATATTGTTTGAGATTGCTACCGATCCACCGGGCTTTACACGAGATGAGGAGCCGGAAGCACTTGGTGAGAAGCTGATGCTGCCAGAATGGCTGGAAGCCCATCGTTCACAAATCGAAAATAATCTGCCCCCTATTCAGGTACGGGCGTTGGAGGGGAACATATAATGAAACATGTATTTCGACAAGGCTCAGATCCGAGCGCACCCGTGTTGGTTTTGTTCCATGGTACGGGAGGTACGGAGCATGACCTGCTGCCGTTAGCCCAAAGCATCGCGCCGACCTCGTCCGTACTTGGCATTCGGGGCAATGTGTCGGAGAACGGAATGAATCGGTATTTCCGCAGGCTGGCCGAGGGTGTGTTTGACGAGGAGGACTTAATATTGCGTACGCAAGAGGTCAAAGACTTTCTCGATCTTGCCGCCGCAGACTATGCACTGGATCGCCGTAATTTCGTCGCTATCGGTTATTCCAACGGTGCCAATATCGCAGGCAGCCTGCTGTTCCATGTTCAGGATGTTTTCCGTGGAGCGATTCTGCATCATCCGATGGTGCCGCTGCGTGGACTGCAGCTGCCCGATTTATCGGCAATTCCCTGCTTCATCGGTGCGGGTAGGAATGATCCGCTTTGCACGCCTCAAGAAACCGAAGAGATGGAAGGGCTGCTGAGCGGCGCGGGCGCTCCTGTCACTCTTCATTGGGAAAACGCAGGTCACCAACTCACCAAAACCGAGGTGGCCGCTGCCGCGGTGTGGTACAACTCGCATTTTGCAGGATGAAAAATAAATCGGTGAAATCCGCTCCGTTCAGGGAGCGGATTTTTTTTGAATCGATTGGCAAGAGCAATTTCTTTACAAAATCGCATAATTCCGATAGCATAATACTCAATAAGAGAGTACACTGTCTAACTTTGATTAGGTGTTCATTAGAAGGGAAGTGTCATACTTGGAGGCTTCAAATGCCAGATACGAACTGAATGGCAAAAACTTTCAATGTCCGATAGAGCTTTCAGTCTCCGTCATTGCCGGCAGATGGAAACCATCGATCTTATTCAAGCTGTTGGACGGAAAGAAGCGATATGGAGAGCTGAAAAAACTGATTGAGGGCATAAATCATAAAATGCTAGCCGAACAGCTGCGGGATTTAGAGGAGGCAGGCCTCATTAGTAGACATGTTTACCCAGTTGTTCCTCCCAAGGTGGAATACGAATTGACTGTTCTTGGCGAAGGATTAAGAACGGCTATTATCTCCTTAATGCAATGGGGCGAGCAGTTCCGGTTGGCAGGGACAGTTATACGCGAAGAGTTACCTGACCAGGAAGAGCCAACAACCATTTCTATACGTGCATAATCGGTCCCACACAGGGGTTTAATTACACGATAACGGCAGTCTAAGCATGATCATCATGCACGGACTGTCGTTTTTTTGTATGCGCTCGATAAGCTCCATTCTTTCCGTTTGGTAAGTATTAACCCAAAAAGTGCGTACTTACTAATTTAAAGCAGATAATATATGATTAGCTTGTTGAAAATATAGATGAATTGGAGCGAATCCCAATGAAAACTTTAGTTATAGCAGCACATCCTAACCTTGCTTCGTCCCGTATTAATAAGGCGTGGATTGAAGAACTGCAAAAGCACGACAATGTGACCGTCCACTCCTTATATGAGGTTTATCCTGATGAAGCCATAGATACGGCTCGTGAGCAGGAGCTGCTGAAGGCACATGATCGCATTATTTTTCAATATCCGCTCTATTGGTACAGCACGCCACCACTGTTGAAAAAATGGTTTGATGCTGTGCTCCAATACGGCTGGGCTTACGGTCCGGGCGGCGACCATTTGCAGGGCAAGGAAATCGGAGCAGCGTTGTCCACTTACGGCACGAGCGAATCGTATCAGCCGGATGGCTCTAATCGTTTCACGCTGCCGGAGCTCGTCAGACCTATCGAAGCGCTTGTACATTTTGTCGGTGCCAACTACGTGCCGCCTTTCACGCTTAGCGATGTTACGAACGTAACCGATGAGCAGCTGGCGCAAAGCCAGGTCGATTATGTTCATCATATTACAACCGAATCAGCGGCTTTGAAAGCATAATATTCACTCTAGAATCATCGATAACCGCTGCGATAATCCGTTCCGAACAGGGAGCGGATTTTTTGCGTTTTCCTGATTTTCCGCGGTGTGACGGGTTTTTTTGGATTGAAAAAAAGTCTAATTGCGGAAATGTTTACGTTCCACTAGGATGTGATTACTGCTGGTGCACAAAGCTGATGAGAAAGGGGGTGTAGTATGGAAATGAATCAAGATATGACGTCTGACATGAGGCCGGCTGCCCCAAAGACGATGAGGAAAAGCCGCTCACGTGTGTGGGCTATTCTGATGCGAGATAAGTTTTTATATTTGCTGGCGCTGCCGGGTATCCTGTATATCATTATTTTTAAATATGTCCCCATGTGGGGGATCGTTATTGCTTTCCAGGATTATTCTCCGTATCGGGGTGTGATGAACAGCGCGTGGGTGGGATTCGAGCATTTCAACCGGTTTTTCTCCAACCCGGACTTTATGCTGCTGTTTCGTAATACGATGGCGATTAATATTTTGAATTTGGTGTTTTACTTTCCGCTGCCGATTCTGGTGGCCCTGCTGCTCAATGAGGTGGTAGGCAATAAATTCAAAAAGACGGTGCAATCGATCGTTTATCTGCCGCATTTCCTGTCGTGGGTTATTATAGTCGGGATTACCATCCTGATGCTTTCCAGAAGCGATGGTGTTATTAATAATATGATCGTGGCGCTCGGATTTCCCAAGGTAGATTTCCTGACGAATCCTAATTTGTTCTGGGGATTGTTAACGGTGCAGTCGATCTGGAAGGAAGCGGGTTGGGGAACGATAATATTTTTGGCAGCAATGGCAGGGCTTGACCCTCAGCTGTATGAAGCGGCACGTATGGACGGTGCCAAGCGGCTGCGTCAAATGTGGCATATTACGCTGCCAGGTATTCGCAATGTGATCTTGATCCTGCTGATCCTGCGCATCGGCAATATTATGGATGTTGGATTTGAGCAGGTGTATTTGATGAAAAATGGGGCCGTGTCCGAGGTGGGGGATGTATTTGATACGTATGTGTATCGTCTCGGAATTCAGCAGGGTCAGTTCAGCTTTAGTACGGCGGTTGGTTTGTTCAAGTCGGTGATAGGGCTTGTACTCGTATTAATTGCGAACGGTCTGACGCGGCGGTTTGGTGAAGAGGGCGTTTACTAGGTCCTTTGTTTATTAGTGGGCGCTTATCCAGTAAGGCAGGGGGATACTATGAGGAAAAGCAAGGAAGATCTCCTTTTTCCGATATTCAATTATTTCTTGTTAACATTGATTAGTCTGATTACGATTTTCCCGCTCTATTATGTATTTGTCGTTTCGTTCACAGATCCTTCTGAATATGTAAAGGGCGGGATGCAATTTTTCCCTAGCAAATGGACGTTGGTCTCCTACAAGTATTTGCTATCTACGCCAGCCTTTATGAATGCAACGTTTGTCAGCGGTTTTCTGGCAACCGTAGGTACAGCATGCAGTCTCATTGTGACAGCGGCTCTGGCGTATACCCTTTCTCGCAAAAGAATGCTGGCACGGCGGCTCATTATGCTGCTTGTGTTATTCACGACCCTGTTCAATCCAGGACTGATCCCTCCTTATTTGCTGGTAAGGGACCTGCATTTGATCAATAGCCTGTGGTCGTTGATTATTCCGGTATTGACGAGCGGCTGGTATATTTTGCTGATGAAAGGCTTCTTTGACAGCATCCCGGACAGTCTGGAGGAAGCTGCACTGATTGACGGCTGCAATGATATTGGGGTCTGGTTCAAAATTATTTTACCGTTGTCGCTTCCGGCGATGGCTGCATTCGGTCTCTTTTATGCGGTCGGGTATTGGAATACGTTTTTCTCGGCGGTATTGTATATGAGCGATGCGTCCAAATGGCCGCTTCAGGTGTTACTGCAAAATATGCTGATTGATTCCTCAACAGCAGCGGGTGGTGCGGCAGCTCAGGAAATGATGAATGAGCAGACGATTCCTCCGGAAACCTTGAAAATGGCAGCGGTCGTGATTGCAACAGTACCGATCCTGCTCGTTTATCCTTTTTTACAAAAACATTTTGCCAAGGGTGTTATGGTAGGCTCGGTTAAGGGATAAGATAGCCAAACATATATGGGAGGGTTTATAGAGTGAAACAACAACAGCATGTTATAGTTAAAGGATCGACGCTGCTTCTGGCAGCGAGTATTGCCTTGACGGGCTGCGGTGTAGAGGGCGGCAAAACCGAATCTCAGGGAGCGGCCACACCAAGCAAGCCGACAGACGTGTCGATTATGACCAACTTCAGCACACCGGAACCACCCGGTGCCGATAATGTGATTGTACAGGAAATTGGCAAGCGCACGAATACGAAATTGAATATTCAATGGGTGTCTCCCAACAACTATACAGAGAAAACGAAGGTAACGCTGGCCTCCGGTGATATTCCCGATTTGATGTTTGTCGATCCGTTTGATCCGTTGGTGCTGCAAATGGCCAGAGACGGGGCATTCTGGGAAATTACACCTGATATGATCAAAAGCTATCCGAACCTTGCGGCCTACCCTAAGGAGGTATGGACCAACTCCAAGCTGCAGGATGGCAAAAATTACGGTATTCCGGCCGTGCGTCCTTTAGGCGGTTGGTCGTACCCGAATATTCGTAAGGACTGGCTCGATAAGCTGGGACTTAAAGTACCTGAAACCATTGATGAGCTGTTCCAGACGATGAAAGCATTTACGTTTAACGATCCGGACGGCAACGGCAAGCAGGATACGTACGGACTGGCCGGCAATGTTGGAACGTTCCTGTTTGAGCCGCTGTTCAACTCAACACAGGGCAAATGGAAGATGAAGGATGGCAAGCTGACCCACATTTATCTGGAAACGGAAACACGTGATGCGATTGCTTTTCAGAAAAAGCTGTATGACGAGAAGGTCATTCCCGAGGATTTTGCAGTTCTGAAAACAAGCCAGTTTGAGGATATGGCGAAGGCTAACAAAGCGGGCATCTGGACCGATACGGTAGAAGCCTCATGGCGTCCAACGGAAGAGCTAAGAAAGACAATTCCGAACGCCGATATGATGCCGATTACGTATTTGATCAGCCCGAGCGGCAAAAAGATGGTGTACCAGTTCCGTGGTCTGAACGGGATTTATGTCATCCCCAAAAAAGTGTCTGATGCGAAGCTGAAAACGATTTTGCAGCTGATGGATTACGGCTCCTCCGAGGAAGGTGCGAACCTGGCCTGGTACGGACTTAAAGATGTGCATTATACCGAAAAAGATGGCATCAAGACAGCAACCGAGCAAGCGAAAAAGGATATCGTCTCGCAAAGCGCACTTGGTAAAATCTTCAGCCGCGACGAAAAATATTTGTGGGCGTACCGTACGGGCATGCCGAACGATATCTTTGAGCGCAACAAAAAAATTATCGACGAGCGCGCCAAATACGCGATTCCGGATATCGGCTATGGTCTGTACTCGGAAACCGCGATCAAGCTGGGTGCGGAATTCGACAAAAAAACCGAGGATCTGAAGGTTAAGATCATTATGGGCAAAGAACCGCTTACCGCATGGGATGAATGGGCGCAGAAGCTGTCCAAGGACGCAGATTTCCAAAAAATTATTAAAGAAACCAACGATTCCTATCAATCGAGAATGGCCAATAAATAGGATTAGTATCGTATCATCATCATTTAGCGTGCTGGACTATTTATTGTCATATGATATGACCAGGCTCATGGGAGGCATCTCTCATGGGCCTTACCCCTACTAGAATACAGGTGAATGGATGATACGATTCAAGTGGCGTAAACGAACAGATACACGAACCTACCGAGGTCACGTTTTCCAGCGAAGTTTGATCCTGATTTTGCTGGTTACGATCATTCCAACCATACTCATATCAGTCAGCAGCTACTATATAGGGGTTCGGTATATTGAACGTGAGGTTGAAAGAACCCACAGCCTGCAGCAGGAATACACCATCAAACAGGTTAACGATGCGCTAAGTCATCTTCAGGTCAGTATGAATCAGTGGGCGCTTAATCCGATTATGAGCGAAAAGCTGCGAGGCATCGATTTTAAGGACAATTACGCGCTGACGATGGAATTCTATCAGTCACTGACCGTTATGAACAACAGCAGTGCGCTGATTGATCAGGTTTATGTGTATCTGGACAATCCGTCCAGACTCGTCTCCGACAGTCAAGGCATTCGCAAGCTCAGTACGGAGGAAAATGAGCTGTACCGTAAATTGATGACGAGTAAGGAGCGGCTTTTCTGGAGAAGCCTGGATGCTGCGGGGAAACCGGGCATGTTTGTTATTCACAAGCTTCCGGTTATCGGGGAGCCGTTCGGTGCAATCCTGGTCCGTCTGAACGAAAAGCAGCTTATGAACATCGCAGGTTTCGATGAAAGCCTGGGCGGGACGATTTTTATCCGCAATCTGGATGGTTATTTGTTATCCCGTGACCATTTCTCCCCCAGAATCAAAAGCTTGAATGAAGCGATTGAGCAGGAGATTCAAACGAGGACAGAGCCTTCTTCTTTTCGCTGGAGCTGGAACAACGAGCCTTTTTTTGTGTCAACCTCTACGATTCCATTAACCTCCTGGCAGCTGGTTTCGGCGGTACCGTTATCTGAATTCGTTAAACCAATTGTGATCGTATCCAGACTCATACTGGGAGTTGGGATTGTTGGGTTTATTTTGATATTATTCAGCTCGTGGTATGCTTCGGTTCGACTTTATCAGCCGATTCATCGCTTGGTCCGTACCTTCATCTCGCCTTCAGGCTTTGAGCCGTTGCTCGTTCCCAAGGATGAGATTACCTACATTGAGGATCAATGGCGGCACCTGAACAGCGAAAGCCATATGCTGCAATCGCGGCTGGAGGCGCATTATTCGACCTTGAAGATCGGCTTCCTGCTGCAGCTGGTACAGGGCCACTTATTACTGCTGAACGAGGATGAAATCAGACAACGGCTGGAGCAGTATGGCTGGGAAACGGAAAATAAGCGGTTTGTCGTTGTTGTCGTGCAGCTGCTTGGATTTCAACAACTCAAAGGGGCATTTCGTGATGATGAGCAGCCTTTGGTTACTTTTGCGGCAGCGAACATTATTGAAGAGCTAACCCAGCACGACGATGTGTGTGTAATGAATTTGCACGATCTGTCCGTGGGCTTGTTTATTATGTTTCCTGACCGTATCTCCTCTTCAGAAATATCGAACCGCTTGAATGAAATGGCTGCTGAAATCGGTCAAAGCCTGCATCGGATTCTAAAGATGGACACGGTTGTAGGTTTAGGTAAAACGATGTCCTCGATCAGTCAGGTACCGAACGCGTGGGCAGAGGTGCAGCAAGCGCTGCGGCACAGAAAGCTGCATGAATCGAATCAAATTATAGATTTAAATGAACCGATGAATGAGGACAACAGCGCGGCCAAATACCCGTTTACGGTTGAAAATGACCTGATTCATTCGCTTTTTATCGGTCTTGGAGATGACAGTCGCAGGCTGCTGAACGTCTTTTTTCAGGAATTGAAAAAAAATTCCGAGCTGGAGCTGTTCCTGCAGCAGGGCAGTCTTAAGCTGCTCGGTTCTATTCAATCCTCGATTATGCAGTCGGGAATTATTCAGGCAGGCTCCTTGTATGATTGGGGCCAGCTGTACGCAGAGCTGTTGGCGCTGAAGGATATTGATGCAATGTGCACCTGGTTTGACGACAAAATCATCCAGCCGCTCATTAATGAGCTTGCACATAACCAGAACCATAAGGCCCGACAATTGATCGAAATCGGGATTGGAATGATTCGTGCCGAATATCATACAGATATTTCACTGGATCTGTGCGCGGACCGTCTCGGGGTTGCTGCGTCCAGCTTGAGTAAAATGTTTTTCCAGGTGACCGGCTTGCACTTTGTTGATTATATTACCAAGGTCCGATTGGATCATGCCAAGCACTTCCTGATGCATTCCGATCTGAAAATGCAGGAAATTGCCGTACGGATTGGCTACCAGCCTGCTTATTTCAATCGAATTTTCAAGAAGATGGAAGGAATGACACCAAAGGACTTCCGCGAGCTTCACAAAGTTTAAAGATGAATGACATGTTAATACATCCTATGAGAAGTGCAGTGGAGGGAGCTTTTTGACATTGAAGGTTATGGAGCAGCTAAGTCAGATACAGCATCACATAGAGTCGATTGAGGTTTACCGTTATGATGTGGATGTACAGCGTAATTTTAGTCACGGTTCATGGAGCAATCGCATCCACGGTTTTATCCGAATCACGGCCGCAGGACAATCCGGCTGGGGAGAAAATATTATTGCAGTGAATCAGGATCAGCTGGATTTGAAAGCGTGGCTGGATTCGTTTCAACCCTTAATCGGTATGCGTATTTCAGATGGCATTGCGTGGCTAATGAGCCATTTGCAGCAGAATGGGTCCAAAGCGACCGAAATGCTGGAGACGGCTTTGGTCGATCTGGCCGGAAAGCTGCTGGGTGTGCAAGCCATTGCCTTGTTGGGTCTGGAAGGGACCGAGGCTGTTCCCGGTTTGTATTGTATTCTGGAGAATGATACGGAAGTCGTGAAGGAGAAGGCACGGCTGTCGCTTGAGCAAGGCTATCGCACACATCTCAAGGTGAAGCTGTTCGGGGATATCGAGCTGGATAAGGCGGTTGTTATAGCCGCTAGATCGGTCATTGGAGAGGAAGCCTTTCTTGTTGGTGATGTAAATGATGGCTACCGCAAGAAGCAAAGCACTGACAGTCTGGATGATCTTACGGCTGCGATGCTTCAGCTGCATGCGGTTGGATTGAACGCTTGTGAGGACCCGGGGAGCCTGTCGACTGAACAGTGGATAGAGCTGCAAAATCGGGTCGATGGGCTGCAGCTTCTTCCAGATGCGCCGCTGCGTCCTGCTGTCACAGCGATTCAAACGGCTGCTCCGGGTATGGGTGGCATCTACAATATCCATCCGGGCTGCGCAGGCTCATTGATTCATGCCGTCGAATTGGCAAGAACGATTCAGGGATTCGGCGCCAAGCTGATGATCGGCGATGACAGCCTGGTTGGACCTGCATGCACGGTGTGGCAGCAGCTGGCGATTGGACTCGGGGCGGATTGGGTCGAAGCCTTGGAAAAGCCTGGTGAGTCTGAGGGCTTCGAGTCCTGCATTCTGACACAAGCTACCTCGCGCAGTGCAGAGGGTCAAGTGTGCGTCACAGAGCCGGCTGCAGGCTTTGGCTTGTATATCGATCAGGAACGGCTGTTGGCAGTATGTAAGGATTACTATCGAATTTCTCAAGAGCTAACAGTATAGCAGTAACATGCCAGCATGTAACGAAGCGAAACGTGGTCACCTCCTTGGAGGGGCCGCGTTTTTTGTGCATTCAGTCATACGGTGTAACTGCCCAAACGAGAAGTCTTCAATCTTGAATTATTAAGAAATTGTAAACATTCAGTTCGTATTCAGGCGCTGCTTAGAAACAGTTCAGGTAAGCAGGTTAAGATGTGTTTGTAAGCAAGAGTGCTGTGCAGGAGAGCTTGGATAGAGAGGGGTGCCACATGAATAAGCAGCTGAAATATCGCCATGAACTGAAGTTTTTCATCAATCAGCATCAATTTTATTTGATCCGCCAGCGACTTAAAAGCCTGATGAGCCAGGACAACAATGTGGGTGCAACAGGAGAGTATCACATCCGCAGCCTGTACTTTGATGATGTGAGCAATAAAGCGCTGCATGAGAAGCTGGGTGGTATCCGGGATCGGGTCAAATACCGGATTCGGATCTATAATGTGCAGGACAATGTGATTCATTTTGAGAAAAAAATCAAATTCAATGATTACATCGCTAAAGTGAAGGAACCGATCAGCAGAGCAACGTATGAAGCTATCATTGCGGGAAGTTTTGAAGTATTGAATGAACCTGACAAGCCTTTATTTATGGAATTGTATCAGGAGATGAAGCACAAGCTGCTGCGCCCCAAGGTGATTGTCGATTATGTACGGGAGCCGTATGTCTGTCCGAGCGGTAATGTACGCATTACTTTCGATAAAGAATTAAGGACCGGTCTGCACGCTACAGACATATTCAATAAGGATCTGCAAGCGGTTCGGGCCATCGATGAGAATTTGATCATCCTGGAGGTCAAATACGATGAATATATTCCTGAGTATATCCGGGCAGCCATTCAGCTTGAAGGGTTGAATCGGCAGTCCGCCTCTAAATATGTGATGTGCCGCAAGTTTTTGAAATTTAATACGTGGGAGGATTATTAATTATGGATACTGCAATAGCTGCAATAACGGAAACTGCTGCTGCCGCTGCTTCTACAGGTACGACGGCTACTACTTTTACCGATTTACTTAAAAAGTCGGTCGTCAAAAACTTTGTTTCTGATATCGATCTTACCAAAATGCTACTTACTTTGGCGGTTGCCTTTTTTATCGGGTTCTTTATATACCTGCTCTACAAAAGGGTTTTCAGTGGTGTTCTGTATTCCAAGAGCTTCAACATTTCACTGATCGGGATGACAATGGTTACGGCAATGGTTATTATCGCGGTCAATTCCAATCTGGTGCTGTCACTCGGGATGGTCGGTGCCCTGTCCATCGTTCGTTTCCGTACACCGATCAAGGATCCTACCGATCTGATCTTCCTGTTCTGGGCGGCAGCAGCGGGAATAGTATCCGGAGCCGGCTTCTACACCCTTGCTTTTGTCGGTTCAGCCGTCATTGGTGTCATGATGTTTCTGTTTATCAAAAAAACGTCCTTCGAAACCCCTTATTTGCTGGTGATCAACTGCGATGGGGATGATACTGAGAAACAGGTCCATACTGTTGTAGAGAAATTGGTGAAAAGATACAACGTGAAGCAAAAAACCGTAACTCATGGCAATATCGAAATCACGCTTGAGCTGCGATTGAATGATAACGAAGGTGCTTTTGTCAATAAAGTTTCGGGATTGGACGGCGTCAGAAATGCCGTGTTGATTAGCTACAGCGGCGACTACGTGTCTTAAACGGAATGACTGGAAAGGAGGTTTTACGATGAAAGCCAAGTGGATAGAGCTGCTGCTATGTATCAGTCTTGTATTCGGATTAACGGGCTGCGCGGTAACAGACAGTATAACAGGCACTAGCAGCAGCGCCGTATCTTCGGCAGCGGTCAGCAATCAGCAGAACCAAGCGACCCATGTATTTCCCAAAGACCACGTGGTTGATGTGAAGATTACGATGGCTGCAGCCGATTTTCAGGATATGTTGGACAATGCCAGTCAGGAGGAGTTTAAAACGGCCTCTGTGGACTACAACGGACAGCACTTTGACAATGTAGCGATCCGAACCAAAGGAAACCTCAGCTTGAGAAGTGTAGTAAGCTCCGATTCCGACCGGTACAGCTTCAAAATTTCGTTCGATGAATATATATCGAGTCAGCAGCTGTACGGCATCAGTAAAATCAATCTGAACAACAATTACAGCGATGCCTCATATATGCGCGAATTTCTAACCTATGAGTTGGCCGAACGATTAGGCTTGCCGACTCCCGGATATTCCTTTGTAAATGTATATGTAAATGGGGAGCTCAAAGGTTTTTATTTGGCAGTGGAGCAAATCGGCGATTCATATCTGGAACGTAATTTTGGCAATGCTTACGGTGCCCTGTATAAAGCCAACGGGGGTAACGGCAGCGAATTGACATGGCTGGAAACGATGGATGCCTATAAAGGACTGGATTTGAAATCGAAATCCTCGAACGATAACGTTATTCTCGACATGCTCAAGGAGTTGAACACAGGAACGGACTATAGTAAGGTGCTGGATGTCGATGAAGCGCTCAAATTCATTGCACTCAATGTACTGACCGCGAATATGGACAGCTATCTCGGTACCAACAAGCATAATTATTATTTGTATGAGAACAAAGGAATATTCTCGGTATTGCCGTGGGATTACAATATGGCGTTTGGAGGTCTTGGAGCATCGGGTATTTTCATTGACGAGCCGACACAAGGCACACTTTCGGAGCGGCCTCTGATTGATAAGCTGCTGAAGGTGGATGCTTACAAGCAGAAGTACCATCAGTATTTGACGGAGAGCATCGAAGGCTATTTATCGGGTGAAGCATTTGCAGCCCGTGTGCAGGAGCTGTCCCAGCTGATTTCAGGCTATGTGGAACAAGACCCTACCGCTTTTTACACCTATGATGAATATCAAAAAGGCGTGACTCAGCTGACCACCTTTGCAGCTCAGCAGGTCGCCACGATTGCCAAGCAGTTGGATGGCACCTCCCCTTCCTCAGGTGATGGCAGTGGCAGCGGCGGTGGTATGGGTGGAGGTATGGGAGGTGGTGGTATGCGTGGTGGCATGAATGGCAAGCCTGATGCAGGCGCAGCTAATGTTCAGGATGCCGTAATAGCTTCGCAGACCACTCAGGCGGGGCAGGCCGTATTAGCAGCGCAAGCCGTCCCGTCAGGGCAATCGGCAACAGAGGTACAACCCACACAGATGGCAGGAAATGGCCAAACGAGTCAGACTGCTCAATCACAGGCAGCAGGTGCAGTTAACCAAACCAATCAAAATGGTCAGACCAATCAAACAGGTCAAACGGGCCAAGCAGGGCAAATGGCTGATCGTCAGGGCGCACCAGGTGGTATGGAAGCTGGAGGACAAGGAGGTCCTCCCGGTGGTATGGGCATGGGTAGAGGGGGACAAGGGGGACCTGGAGGCATGGGAGGCGGTCCCGGTGGGCAGGCCAACCAACAAGAAGGCACGGTAAGTGAGGCTGTAGCTGCAGGCACCGCATTCGTTATTCTTTTATTATCCTGCGTCTTCGTTGCTCGCTATAAACGCAAACGGCTGTGAATTCAATGAATACACAATAAACGGCAAAAAAACAAGGACAACCGCTATGGGTTTGTCCTTGTTTTGTATGTGTAGCAGCAACAGACGCTATGAATTAAATAATACCTTGTGCAATCATTGTGTCTGCAACTTTAATGAATCCGGCGATATTAGCACCAACAACGAGGTTGCCGGGATATCCGTATTCTTCAGATGCTTCTACGGAATTTTTGTAAATGTTCTTCATGATCATATGAAGCTTGTCATCCACTTCGTGGAAGCTCCATGAATATCTCATACTGTTTTGCGCCATTTCAAGTGCAGATACCGCTACGCCGCCAGCATTGGCCGCTTTAGCAGGTCCGAACAGCACATCAGCTTCCAGGAATACGTCGATCGCTTCAAGTGTACAAGGCATGTTGGCACCTTCACCAATCGCTTTAACACCGTTGGCAACCATCAATTTCGCTGCAGCTTCGTCAATTTCATTTTGCGTGGCAGAAGGAAGGGCGATATCACACGCGATGGACCAAATATTTTGACAGCCTTCAAAGTAAGAAGCTGTTGGGTGCTCCAGTACATAGTCGGAGATACGCTTTCTCTCGACTTCTTTCAATCTGCGAACGGTATCAAGCTTAATGCCGTCCTTATCGTAGATATATCCATTGGAATCGCTGCAAGCTACAACCTTGGCACCTAATTGCGTAGCTTTTTGGATTGCATAAATCGCTACGTTACCGGAACCGGAAACGACAACTGTGCTATCTTCAAAGCTTAAGCCCTTGGAGTTCAACATTTCATTAACAAAGTATACCGCACCGTATCCGGTAGCTTCTGTACGAGCCAGGCTGCCTCCATAAGTAAGGCCTTTTCCTGTAAGAACACCCGCTTCATTGCCGCCGCGAATCCGTTTGTATTGTCCAAACAGAAAGCCAATTTCCCGGCCGCCTACACCAATATCTCCTGCAGGTACGTCGGTGTCAGGTCCGATATATTTGTTCAGCTCTGTCATAAAGCTTTGGGTAAAACGCATAACTTCGCCGTCAGATTTACCTTTGGGATCAAAGTCGGAACCGCCCTTACCACCACCAATGGGCTGACCGGTCAAGGAGTTTTTGAAGGTTTGCTCAAAGCCGAGGAATTTGATAATGCTGGCATTAACGGAGGGGTGAAATCTCAGTCCACCTTTGAAAGGTCCAATTGCACTGTTAAATTGTACGCGGAAGCCACGGTTTACTTGTACTTTACCTTTGTCATCTACCCAAGGTACGCGGAAAGAAATCATGCGCTCCGGCTCGACGATTCTTTCGAGCACACCATGTTCCATATATTTCGGATGCTTAGCGATGACAGGAATGAGGGATTCGAGAATTTCTTTAACCGCTTGATGAAATTCGCTCTCATTAGGGTTGCGGCTTACAACAGTTTCAAAGACGCTTTGCACATAATTGCGTGCTGTTACATCAGCTTCGTTCGTGGATTGAACAGTAATCACAGGGTCTAACCACCTTCATCGAGTAATTTCGTATTCCAAAGTCTACAGAATATATTTTCACATAATTTGAGTTCGGCGGCAACAATTATTTACAAAGCGTGTTATGTATGCATGGAACAAACTAACTGATTTTGGCACTCAGATTATTTGAAAAATGCAAAAAACTGCTGAATTAAAGCATACGGGCAGATGATTTCCATAATTACAGGCCGGAGACAAGCTTCTGCAAAATGTGACAAATATTGAACTCTTGAGGTTGGGGGAGTAGGTTCTGACTAATAATTTTGGAGGAATGTATATTGCGCTTATATGCAGTTAGGTTATAATTAAAGATGCTTACTAATGAGATGCCAACTCCGAAGGTCCCCCTCTATGATGGCGATATGCCACTCTAAGATGAAACTCTTTTAACTACCCACATGGTATTGGAATGAAAAGCAACAGAACTTGAAATCGGAAGCAGCAGAATGGGAAAGTCAACGATTGAAGCTTGCAATCCTCAATCATTATGCGTATAATCAAGTTGAAAATGATAATCATTATCAATTGAATTGCGCTTCAGCAATGTACGGCTGTTCGATCCTATAAATAAGAAGTTGAAACTAAAACTGAGCTTCTACGTATACGTCAACAGGTACACATATATCTACCATGGATTCGAAGAGAGGAAGATTTATTACAATGCTCCATAAGGAACAAGGCAGCTGGCGCAAAGACATCGCACCCTACGAAAGATCGCATCTCAAGCACAGTGTGTGGCAACTCCTGAATACCGTTATTCCTTTTTTCATTCTTTGGTATCTTGCCTATTTAAGTTTATCGGTTTCTTATTTTCTTACCATACCGATAACGATCGTTGCAGGCGGTTTTCTCGTACGGATTTTCATTATTTTTCATGACTGCTGCCATAAATCTTTCTTCAAAAATAAACTTGCTAATGAGATAGTCGGAACGATAACAGGGATCTTGACCAGTGTTCCTTTCCGCCAATGGAGACACACCCACTCCGTACATCATGCGACCAGTGGTAATCTGGATAAGCGGGGTACGGGAGATATTTGGACGATGACCGTGGATGAGTATTTGGCTGCCTCGTTATTGAAGCGGATCATTTATCGTATATACCGCAATCCGTTCGTGATTCTTGGTATCGGTCCAACTTACATTTTTCTGATAGATTATCGCTTTAACCGTAGAAATATTAACATGAAGGAACGAATCAACACTTATATAACCAACATCGGTATATTCGGTTCAGCATTTCTATTGTGCTGGACACTGGGCTGGGAAGCATTCCTGCTCATACAGGTTCCGATTTTTCTGGTTTCCGGTACAGCCGGTATCTGGATGTTCTACGTTCAGCATCAGTTCGAGGAAACCTACTTTGAGAATAACGACAAATGGGATTACGTAAAAGCGGCTATGCAAGGAAGCTCTTTTTATAATCTACCCAAAGTGCTGCATTGGATCACCGGAAATATCGGCTTCCATCATATTCATCATTTGAGTCCGCGTGTGCCAAACTACTATCTGGAAAAGGTTCATAATGTGAATCCGGTATTGCGGGATGTCGAGACGATTACACTGCGCACAAGCCTGCAGTTGCTTCGCTTCCGAATCTGGGATGAGCGGGATAAAAAGTTTATCACCTTCAAGGACATTAAACATCTGGCTATCAGTCGAAAAGTAGCAGAGGAAATGTAATCATACAGCCATTATTGCTCTTATAACGATTATAGATATGAAAAAGGCACCCATCGGGTGCCTTTTTCATATTGGCTGCATCCGATGAATTAACCCTCGTCAGCAAGCGCCCATACCGAGACACTGCCTCCATTAACCGGGAAGCTGGCAAATCCATCCGCTCCGATCGTGATTTTATCATTTCGGGTGTTAGTGAAGTCAATCCATACTTGACCTGCACGCTCGGGTCCGACACACATTCGTTTCTCGCCGTTGTCCCCGTTGGAGATGACCACAGCACAGCCTGAGCGCTCAATATCCGGCACGCCTCGGCGCACCCAGCCAATAGTATTCGGATGATCGAAATAGTCCTCCTGGTCGCCGTATGCTTTATGGTAGCGGGTATACAGCAGGGGATCGATGGCGGCTTTTTTGCTTGCAATCGATGGTTCACCGCCAATGCCATAATAATCACCGTAAAATACACACGGATAACCGTCCTTACGAAGCAGGATGATCGCGTAAGCGCTTTGCTTAAACCAGTCACCCACCCACGATTCCAGTGCCTGACCCGGTTGTGAGTCATGGTTATCGACGAATGTGACCGCATTTTGTGGATGTGTAGCCACCAAGGAGTTTTTAAAAATCGTAGTCAGATTAAAGGCCTTGCCAGCTTGTGCAGCTTCATTAAAATTATAATGGAGACATACATCGAATAAGGATAGCTTGCATTCTACCGTATCCATAAATTCCTGACATGCGCCAGGATCCGAATTCCAGAACTCACCCACTATGTAAAAGTCGTCACCGCGTGCCTTCATGATTTGGGTCACAAAATCCTTAATAAACTCGCGGCTAATATGTTTAATCGCATCGAGCCGGAATCCGTTGCATTGCAGTGTACTAGCCAGCCATTGGCCCCACTTGATCATTTCTTCCTTGACCTTCGCATGGTTGTAGTCGATATTCGCGAACATTAAATAATCATAATTTCCGTAGGCATCGTCCACGTGCTCGTTCCACTTTTTATTTTCACCGAGAATCCGGAAAATTCCACTTTTATTTTGTTTGGCATCAAAGTCGGTTCCATTAAAATGCTCAAAGGTCCATTTGAAATCGGAATATTGATTGCCGCGGCCGGGAAAAGTGAATTTGGTCCAGCCTTCGATATCAAAGGGCTGGGAAATTTCCTCAGTCCGATTATCGCCGTCAACCTGAATCACTTTAAAAACTTCCTTTTCGTCAGCACCGGCTTTATGGTTCATCACAAGATCGACGTATACAGCAACACCGTGCTCCTGGCATGCTTTGATCGCTGCTTCAAGCTCTGCTTTTGACCCGTATTTGGTACGGACCGTACCCTTTTGATCAAATTCCCCCAGATCGTATAAATCGTACACACTGTATCCCGTATCCTCGACTGATTGGCCTTTGGTGACGGGTGGAATCCATACGGAATCGATCCCTCTTTCCTTCAATTCCGGGGCCAGCTTGGCCAAGTTGTTCCAATGGTTTCCGTCGGATGCCAAGTGCCACTCAAAAAATTGCATCATTGTGTGATTGCGTTCCATCCAGGTTTCCTCCCTAAGCTACGTACATATCGATAAATCGATCTTTTAAGAGATTACCCATCCGGTTGTCCAGATAAACACGATACATCCAATGAATCGAACTTCTTCTATGAGTGGTACTTAAAAAAGACTTTGGGTGAATCGAATCCATTCCCGTGCGGCTAAAGAGAGGTAGCTGTTTTTGCGCCAAATCATCACCAAATGCCAAGGAATGGAGGGTTCAATCAAGGGGATCGCTTTGACGTGGGCAGGATCAAGCCTTTTGCAGATGGTTTCTGGTAACAAGGCAATACCGAGATTGGCCGCGGTCATCTCATGAATAAAATCCCACTGCGAGCTTTCATACAGCACATGAGGGTGGAAGCCACTGCGGACACATTCAGCGATGATCTGATCATGCAGGGCAAAGTCCTTATGGAAAAGGATGAATGTTTCCTTGGACAGTTCCGAGAGAGCAACCTCACTACGCTGTGCGAGCCGATGGGAAGGATGGACGATCAGCTTCAAATTTTCCTGAATAATCAAGTGGGAATCGAACAGCTCCTCGTTCGTCGGCAGCAGCACGACACCCATATCGAGATGGCCGTTAGCAATTTCAATCTGCAGCTTCTTGGAGCCCTCTTCGACCATTTCTATCGTCACGCCCGGGTAAAGCTCGCGAAAACGGCTCATCACTTGAGGGAAAAAGCTTGATCCGACCATAGGCGGCAGTCCGATACGAATATGGCCTTTATGTAAATTCGTCAGGTCACTCAGCTCTGATGTCAGGTTTTTGAACGAGCTTACGATATGCTGAGCCTGAGAGAGTATCGCTTGCCCCGCATCTGTTAATTCGACGCTCTTGCCGACTCGGGAAAAGAGGATCAGGCCGAGCTCTTCCTCCAGGCTTTTGATCATCTTGCTCAATGTGGGTTGTGTAATATGCAGTGCCTGGGCGGCTTTGGTGAAGCTGTTGTACCGAGCCAGTTCCAGCACATACTGCAGCTGCCTGATATCCATCGATGTATTCTCCTAACTATAGATAAATGGAATGATAACAATTCGATATATTCATTTTACCAATGCTAGATGCTGAAGTACACTTTATAAGTACGGTGAATCGAGACATATTCACAGCACTTTTTGATGGAAGGATGAATTCACAATGAACAAGCTCCTGAAAAGTGTGCTTCAGATTGCTTTTTTTATGCTGGTTTCGATAGCTATGAATCAACTGGTAGTGCTGATGCATTGGCCGATTCCCGGCAGTATTTTGGGGATTGTGGTCGTTTTTATAGGTTTGCAAACGAAGCTGATCAAGCTGGAGTGGATTGATGCAGGCGCGAGCTGGCTGTTGGCAGAGATGCTGCTTTTTTTCATTCCACCTGCCGTCAGTCTGATTCAATATGAAGATCTGATCATGTCCAGCGGATTGCGGATTCTGCTCGTTATGCTGGTTAGCTCCATAGCGGTTATGGCAGGGGCAGGCTTCCTGGCACAATGGATGGTCAAAGACAAGAGGAGAAACCCATGATGCTTATACTGGCGCTAGGATGTCTGATCATAACGATAGCTGTATACGGATTGTCCAAACGGCTGTATCGCGCTGTTCCCAAAGTGTATTTGTCACCGATCCTGCTCACTCCGACTGTTGTTATGATTGTGCTGCTGCTCACAGGGGTTCCTTACGAAACGTATCATATCGGAACTGAATGGCTGAGTGAGATGATCGGACCTGCGACAGTAGCCATGGCGGTACCGCTGTACAAGCATTTAGCGATACTTAAAAAACATGCGCTAACGATTATGGTAAGTGTCTGCTTTGGTTCGAGCCTGGCTATTGTATCCTCGGTATGGCTGGCCAAGGAGCTGCATCTTCAGAATCAAATTATCGACAGTCTGGCTCTGCGCTCCACGACGACACCTATAGCAATGGCTATGACGGAGATGCTGGGTGGTACACCGGCAATCACGGCGATATTCGTCTTGATGACAGGCTTGTTTGGCATGATCGTGGGGCCGCTAATCATCCGGCTATGTCGGATTGAGCATGAGATTGCTCGTGGTGTGCTTTTCGGGACAAGCGCACACACGGCAGGTACGTCCAAAGCGTTCGAATTCAGTGTGGTCTCCGGCTCCATCTCCAGTGTAGCGATGATTGTGACAGCCTTCTTTACACTCGGCACTGCGCCCTTGGTATTGTTATGGCTGCTGTGACACCTAATTTGAAAATAACAAAAACAAACATACGTTCCTGAATTTGTGATATCATAGAAGGGTATAAGTTCACTCGGAGGAGGCGTTCGCTATACAATTGCTATGGTGTGCAAATTGCAGCTATGCTCATGATGCTGAACTATGGAAGGTGAAAGGATATAAGTATGGCTCGTGTCCGAAATGTGGTCAGAGTGAATACCGATACGCCAACAATTGGATAGTCCTCGCTGATTTGAACGGCTGGTTATTACCGATTAACGGAAATAAATACGAGGTTCGTCAATTAAATCTCGATTTCAATGAGTAAAGTGTAAGCGTATAGTTTGAAGACTTTAACAATTGCCGAGATGATCTGATAGTTGTATTCCCTAACGGCTTTTTTTATTCAATTAGGGGCAAAGCCGCGTAGATACTCAATTCTCTAAGGATGTTTGGATATACATCGTCATACTGTTACATACATCTTTCTATACATCTCGTTTAAAGAAATTTCATAGTTGTTATAGCTTAATGAGGATGTATAATCGGATGTATAGTTGTTGATCTTGGAAGGGGAATTAGTTATGTCTTTGGAAAGTTGGAAACTTGCTGGTGAGGAAAATCGGAAACAGAATGAGTTTGTCAAAGCACACATTCAGGAAAATTTCGGAGATACCCCTACTCCTGTTCTAGCTACATCAGAAGCTTTAAACGCATACCATAAATCATTAGGGTTCGTCTTTAAAGCTGATGAGGAAACATTTATTTTGCCGGAATAGTGATAAATGCCCAGAAGCAGTTCCTATTCAGGGAGGCTGCTAGGAGTAGGAAAGAGCCAACTAGCTATAACAGATTCGGAAACTGCCCAATTGACCCTATTCAAATTCGTCCAAATACCGGCTCAATCAGCGATTTTACTTCTGTGGAACAATGGCAAAAAAAACAGCTCTGTTCGCATCATTTGCTGAAGAGCTGTTTTTTGTTTTTCTCGGGATTGCTTCGAATATCTACCCAAGTCACTGAAAAAGAGGGCTGGACATCTGAACAAAATAAAGATTTTTGTACATATGTCCAGCTGGGCGTTGAGCTAACTGGCAGTTATTTTTCAATAGCTCTTGTTTTTATGCTCGAGACAATGGTAACATTTAACAGGAACATGTGTTTGTTTTTTTGTATTTTCCAACGGATAGGGGGAATAGGCGTGGTTGAAATCATTGAAAAAGAGCAATTTTCGGTTATTGGAAATTTAGGAAAGGGGTTTGCTAATGAAGCTCCCCAATGGATACCATCATTATGGAAAGAAGCAAATAGTAACTTTATTGAGATAAGCAACCTCGCCATCCATCATCATGTGCAAGCTACTCCCGTTTGTTTCGTTAAGGAGCCGATGTGTACATGATCCAATTGACGAACCGCCAGGCACGGCAATTTCTGCTATTGAAGCACGGGCTGTTGGGCGAATATCAATTTACCGGAAAGCAGGGAGTATTGGATTTTGTGCGGCAGGTCGGCTGTATTCAATACGATCCCATCGATGTTTGCGGAAAAAACGCCGAACTGGTGTTGCAGTCACGAATCAAAGGTTTTACCAAGAACATGCTCGCCGAGTTGCTGTATCAAGATAGAAGCTTTGTCGATTATCCCGACAAGAATTTGGCCATTATTCCTGTCGAGGACTGGCCGTATTTTGAGCGGTACAGGCAGGCCGCCCGACAACATGCCAAGCGCTATCCCGAAATGGAAGCGTTGATAGAGCAAGTACGGGCTCACATCCAAAATCACGGTGCGCTAAGTTCGGATGATCTAAAATTGGATGGAAATTTCACTTGGCAATCGGCCATCCACTGGAGCAGCGGAAACAATTCATCCCGGTCGGTGCTGGAGCAGATGTACTCGACAGGCGAGTTGATTATACATCACAAAAAAGGAACGCGTAAATATTACGATATCGCCGGGAAGTACATACAGCCAAATCTGCTGAATGCACCGGAGCCGCTGGAGGGCGAGCATGAGCATCACAAGTGGCGGGTACTGCGTCGAATCGGCGCTGTTGGCCTTTTATGGAATCGCGCATCCGATGCCTGGCTGAACATATGGGGATTGAAAGCGGAGCAGCGCAACGAGGTTTTCCGCCAACTGTTGTACGAAGCTCGCATTGTTGCTGTTGCCGTGGAACAATTGAAGGATATACTGTACTGCCGCGCGGAGGACTTTCCGCTTATTGAAGCCGTTCTGCAAAATCCGGCGCCGAAATGGCGCTGCGAGCTGATCGCCCCACTAGATAATTTCATATGGGACAGAAAACTGATCAACGTATTGTTTGGATTCGATTACACCTGGGAGATTTACACGCCTGCAATCAAACGGAAATTCGGCTATTATGTGTTGCCTCTAATATACGGAGAAAGCCTCATCGGACGAGCCGAGGTAATCGCGGAGCGAAAAGCCGGGACGCTCGTTGTTAAAAACATCTGGTACGAGAACGACATAAAGCCAACAAAGCAATTGCGAACAGCCTTGAACAATTGCTTTCAAAATTTTGCATTATTCAACGGATGCGAGACGATTTCGACAGAGTCTATGAACTAATATTTCCAGTTCCCCGGTAACATTTGCCAACAAGTTTCCGCGTACGAAACAGGTAAGCCGACCGCTTCCGGTAGCGCCGTTGTATGTGTACATGAGCTTCTAGTGGGGGGTTCAAGCGCGGGGGCTAAACTAAACCAGCTAATTTTTGGTCTGTATCTTGGAAATCTGATTTGCTTTTTAGTAATGCATAAATCCAATGTAAAAGCTTATTAACACAAGCGATGATGGCTACCCTGAAGGGTTTACCTTCATTTCGTTTCTTATTGTAAAATTCTCTTAATCTTTTATTTCGTGGGATAATTTCTTCTGTCGTTTTCTTTTTACGAGCATCACGTATCCCGCATACTACTGCCATATATAAGGCGTGTCTTAGAAGTCTGCGTAAACCGCGGGCTCTTTTAGTTATCGGACAATGTCCGATTGACGACGATTATGTTTCTAATCATAACAAGGGATCAAGTAGTGAGAGCTCATCTTGTTGCTGAAGGGCCAAGAAATAGGTGTATAGGTCTGAGCAATTTAACCATGTTATAAGCCGTTATAAACTAATAAGCCTAAGTTTTTATTGGATTAGTCCACGTGTGCCGTTAAGCTAACAGGCTAGCGTAAACAAAATGATCAAAAGTATTAACCATACGTAGTTAATTACATTTCGGGATTAGCGCAATGATTTTCGGAGCTTCGTTTGGTTAACGGGGTAGTTTAAGTAAATGTAAATATTTACTTGCGAACTAGTGTTCGGTATAATAAACTTGATTCCATTACAAAAAGGAGATGTTGGATATGTATAAACACATTAAAGATTTTGCCGCAACTTGGCAGAATGAAACGGAAGCAACAATGCGGACACTGGAGATGCTGACCGACGAGTCTCTTGGCCAACAGATAACAAGCGATCATAGAACGCTTGGACGTGTTGCATGGCACCTTGTACAGACATTGCACGAAATGCCATCTCGGACGGGACTGTCTTTCGAAGGACCGGGCGAAGATATGCCGGTACCAGCTTCGGCAGCAGACATCGCGTCAGTCTATAAGAGGACCTCACAAGCGCTCCTTGATGCTATACAGTCCAGTTGGAAAGATGAGAATCTGCTTATCATGAGCGATATGTATGGTGATCAATGGCCAAACGGCTTAATGCTGGATATTCTCGTAAAGCATGAGATTCATCATCGTGGTCAGATGACAGTCCTGATGCGTCAGGCAGGCCTTTGTGTGCCGGATCTTTACGGCCCGACAAAAGAGCAGTGGGCCGAGTACGGAGCGCTACCTCCAGTAATTTAGAGTAAGATTATATCCGCTTTGGCCGTTTGGCTATAGTGGGATTTATAAGTATTTTATCATAGGATTGAAAGTGGTGGCTTGAATCATAGACAAGAGGATACCATCGGACTGAAACTGTTGATTCTATTGAACTCCCATGAAAATTAAATCCGGTAAAAACCTCAAAAAGACAATAATAAATTAGACCTAGCCAAATGATTTTTT
>NZ_MRTH01000170.1 GCF_001956045.1 Paenibacillus sp. FSL H7-0331
GGTGAAAGTCCACTACAGGCTTGGCAGTAGGAACTGTTAGCTGAAGGCAAGGGTGTCGGTCGTGAGGCCGAATCTGAAGGAAGCCGGAGGTAAACCCTCGGTCTGACGAACAGAAATCACATATAAGGCATGGTGAGACGGATGAGCTTGCACTACAAAGCAAAGTCCAATACTGCCCGAATCTCATCATGTAGATGTGGCAGATGGATGAGGGAAAAGTTATCGCTCTTACCCGGGGAGGTCTCACAGACGTGGAGTAGGGAAAAAAATCCGAAACATGGAGTAAAGCTTGCTGTGAGAAGTCAGCAGACGCCATAGTACGCAGGTTCGCGCCAGCGGCAAGCGGAAGGGCTGAACAATCGTAAGTCTCAAGTACAGACTGAAAGGAGAGTCGATGCGATGAAAACAGAAAACCGAAAGGGCTACCGGCAAAGAGAAAGCGTGGAACGCGAAGGGTATGCAGGAGCGTGGAGTATCGGAACTCGGGAAGGTAGAGAAAGAGATGGTGCAAAGGATCTGATGGAA
>NZ_MRTH01000171.1 GCF_001956045.1 Paenibacillus sp. FSL H7-0331
GTCTCATACTATGGCTGGGGATCTAGGATTCGAACCTAGGGATGACGGAGTCAAAGTCCGTTGCCTTACCGCTTGGCTAATCCCCAATAATCGAAGTTAAAACTGGTGCCGCCGAGAGGACTTGAACCCCCAACCTACTGATTACAAGTCAGTTGCTCTACCAGTTGAGCTACAGCGGCTTAGTGAACGCCGTGTGATTGAACCAATGGGTTCTCTGATAGAATACCGAACCTCAAGGCTGAATTACGCGTCCAATATTAAATTAATAATATGGTGACCCGTAGGGGACTCGAACCCCTGTTACCTCCGTGAAAGGGAGGTGTCTTAACCACTTGACCAACGGGCCTTACACTGGAGCTTCCAACCGGAATCGAACCGGTGACCTCATCCTTACCATGGATGCACTCTACCGACTGAGCTATGGAAGCAAGTGGCTCCCCGAACAGGACTCGAACCTGTGACAACTCGATTAACAGTCGAGTGCTCTACCAACTGAGCTATCAGGGAATATTAAGCTTGGCGAC
>NZ_MRTH01000017.1 GCF_001956045.1 Paenibacillus sp. FSL H7-0331
TTTCATCCACATCTTTACCTTTTCCAAACCATAGTTCTGTCCCGAGCATCAACAATAGTTACTTTTGGGACAGCCTCCTAAAGATATTTGTAATTCTTGTTTACATATACATATAGGCATATATACAACTGTCATTCCTCCATTATAGTTTTAATTGTGCTATTGCTTCATATAAATAAAGTTAATATTCGGTTGTTTAGCAACTGGATTAAGTGCGCTCAAATCCACTGGCGTACCGTCTATTTGTTGACAATACAGTGTGCCCGATATAATACTATTAGTCCAGTTTAATATCTCAACATAGAATCGGAATAACTGCGCACCTATAGTCACAAGGATTGTAGCTGAACGATCATCCGCATCTGGGAAGCGCCAAGTAGAAGGCGTAACCACATTTGAACCACCAATATTGACGTCATCAATTTTAATCGACATACCAATTGCCTTAACAAATCCTTCATAGGAACTTGGATTAAAATCGAAGTTGAATCCCACCCTTGAAGCGCCACCATCAAACCTGCTGTAATTAGCCGACAGATTTTCAAGGGCATAGTCATAAGTACCAATATATCCAAAAATCTCAACATCCTTCCTGATATTAGCAGGAACCAGATTCGCATCACCATACACCTTGCTACCAGCACCATAATAGCCAACAGCAATAGGAATATCTAACTTGTCAGGTGTGATAAGCTTGATACCGTTATCTGGCATCGTACCAGTTCCCTCAAGGATTTCGTACCCACCTAACACCTTGGCAAAGTCAATATTTACTCTCTGGATATAGGTAGTACCGTCGTAATAACCTGCTGGCAAATCTACTCTCGTATCCGAGCGCGGTGTCCACACATAAGGAATCTTGGGCATCGTTCCTACTTGATTTCCTGATGCATTACTAAATGTCTTTCCAGCTAACACATTGGCAGCTATCGCATTTCCTGTAGCAGTTGTAATGCTATTAATGTTATTTATGAATATTTGTTTAGGATCATTAGCCGCTGTAGGTCTACCCTTGGCAGTGATAGCAGCAGCTACATCACCTTTAAATTCACTGCCAGATTGAAAAAGCTCATTTATCGCACTAACAACACTTGTTTTATTAGTAGTTAAAAGATTTGTTAATTTACCTATTTTATTTTCAGAGTGCAATTTAATATCTTTAATACTACCATCTTCGATTTGACTTCCATCAATCATTGATACGGTTGTAGAAATGTTTTTGAAAATAATAATATTTAAATGAGTTCCCACAATCCAATTACCTGTTTTTTGTAGTTGTAAGCTATCGTTTGAAATCGTGTAATCGATATCTTTTTCGATATATACAGAATTTTCATAAACCATAATCATATCATTATCTTTGTTGAATGATGCAATACCAATATCTACACTAGAAGATGCTGTTGTTACATTTACAGTATTTTTAAGCATTACTAGCTTTCCACCTGCGGAAGCATTTATTTCATTGATCGCTGATACCAAATCGGTTCTAACGGATGTTTCTAGATTTGCTTTATCCCCTATATCGTTTACCTTGACAACAGCTTCATCAATTTCTACAACAGTTGATGTTGGTTTATTGGTAATATCATTCCAATCCAAACTTGTAATAACATCATCAGGGATTTGTGAAAGTGGTATTTTACCATTGTTGTCCAAAGACGCTGGTGTAAATCCAAGTGCATCTTGTTTACCATCCCATTCAGTTATCTTAGAATCAGAAATCATACGATGTGAGCTATCTTGTTTAACCAGTGTTGCTGGAAATTCAGCATTACTATCTAGTTTTAATAGTTTATTCGCTGTTGTTCCTGAATTAGCAATAATTGTAGGATGATCAGGCGTTCCACCGATGGCAATATCCGAATTGGGCGAAGTTATATCTGTAACTGTCCCTGCACCGTCTAATCCTCTTTGGGCAATCTTAATCCAGTAAGCTGTATCTGTCGGCAAATTACCAGTTGTCGCGAGAATACACTGATAGGTGCTGCCGATATAGACAACTTTATTCAATGGAACATAAGAATGAGCGTTGTTATAGTCTTCAAGTAGCATGAAAGCTTCATAACCATCTTGGCGAATATTTTCAGCACTTTCTCTATTTGTTTCACTTAAGACTCTGTTACCTTCTGTATTATTCCTGCTGTCTTCCGCTAAAGCTCTTGCAGTTTCATTGGATATTCTAGTAATTTCGTTGTTCTCTCTTGTGGATTCATAAGAATCTCTTAACACTTCTGTATCCAAACGGTCTTGTTCAGCAGATATTCTTATGGATTCTGCGTTAACTCTGACCAATTCTGCCGTTACTCTGGAAGCTTCCTCATTGACCCTTGCCAGTTCAGCGTTGACTCTTGATGTTTCTGCACCAACCCTGAGTAGTTCCTCTGCAACCCTTGCTGATTCAGCGTCAACCCGTGAAGTCTCAGCATTGACTCTTTCACTCTCCGAGGTGACTCTGTTTGCCTCAACAGTAACACGTGCAGATTCGGCTGCAACTCTAACCAGTTCAACTGTGACACGATTGGATTCAGCCGATACCCTTGCCAGTTCCTGTACTACTCTATCGGATTCATTCGCTAATCTGGTTGTTTCTGAACTCAGTCTTGTGTTTTCCTCATTTACCCGTGCAGCTTCTGATGCTAAACGAATAACCTCAGCATCATCTCTTGCTGTTTCGGCAGCTACTCTAGCAAGTTCTTTGTTGACTCTGTTTGCTTCTACATTAACTCTTGAGATCTCTGCTGACACACGTGCTAATTCTGCTGTAACTCGTGAAGCTTCCGCGTTAACTCTGTCTGATTCTACCGCAACTCTAGATGCTTCTGCGTTTACACGTGCTGATTCTTGGTTTACTCTTGTAATTTCAGATGCTACACGAATAGCTTCTGCTGCTTGCACTGCGGTATTAGTGGTATTCGCTGCTGAAGCTGCTGTATTGGCATCATTTCCTTTGGCTAAAGCGTAATCGCCTTGAGTTTGTGCATAGTCACCTTTAGAATTGGCATATGAAGCTGCTGTATTGGCTGCATCGGTTGCCTCTTCGGATTCAGCAATGGTTTCAAGAAGTTCTGGAATAGCGATAATGGCTTCCTGGCCAGCTTCAATAATCTCATTTAAAGTTTCAACAACATTGCCATTTTCAGCCTTAGTCCATATTCGATCTACTGGAAAGAACAATGCACCTCGACCATAATAGGTAAACGATAGTGTTTTGCCCTCCGCTGAAGCATGAAAGGATATTAATCCTAAGTTATAGTCCACAGAAAATTGAAGGTTTACTGGTACTGTTTGAATAACTTCGTTGTAATATGTGATTCCCTCCGCAACTTGGACTCGATGAAATTCATCAGGAATTTCCGTGAGTTGAACTTTACCGTTTATGACCTTGAACGGTACATTGGTATAAGGGATATAAGGATCATTCCCTAAACCTGATCGCATCTGTCCAAGAATAGGTGAATTATAGTTGAAACTATTCATTTCACACCTCTTTTGTATTTTTTGTTTTTATGATATTGAGTTAATACTGTCCATCAACAAATTCATATCATAAGCTGTTATCGTCACTCCACTTGATTTATTGCTTGGTGGTGCTGTTGGTGGATTCAACTCTCTAATCGCATTGCAAACTTGATTAAAATGATAATAATAAAACACGCCACCTGAATTAGCCGTTGTAAAAGAGCCATCTCCATTGTACCAAGGAAAAACGGAATATTGATTCATCCCTTTTACTCCCAAAAGAGCATTGATGTTATTTTGCAAATTCGTCCATTCGGTTGCTCCTACGTAATATCCCATTGCTTGCTTTTGTTTTCCCAAAACGAGATTGCCACTTGTATCTTTTCCTGCATAAGTCCAATCAAAATACGCAGATCTGCTATAGCTTGTAAAATACTGCCAAGCTGTGTATGGAGAAAATGGATGCCCAATATTGTAGTTATAATCATATTCAACACTAAAAGCTCTCCATTTATAAGGGACATTTTGCGATAAATTGCTTAATGCAAATCCAAATGGGACCCCTGCTTGAATGTACCTTCCGTAATAATACGGGACACATAACATATCTCCCACTTTTGAAAATGTTTCTCCTACAGGCATATCAGGACTATATAGAATCTTCATAACTTCTTTATCAACTGGATAATATCCATTTGCACCCTTAGTTGGGTATGGAAATTCACAAAATACTGTATCTCTTGTTTTCCAGTCGTTACCTGCTCCAAGACATTGAGCTATTTCTTCTCTGCAAATACCAGCAAAACTAGAGAAATCCGCACCATCAGTTGCTACTTCTACGTTTCCATATTGTATCGGTCCTCCGGGAGCATAATGAGACCAGTGCCCCATTTGAATAAAATCAGAATTGGGTCCACTATTAAACAAACTCTGCATAGTTCCTACTCGAATGACTACATTGGCAGACATATTATCTCCGATATAGGTAAAGTTTCTTCCTGTCATTGTGCTTAGCTCATTCAAAACTTGAACTATGGTATTTACATTTGACTGGTTATAACCAAAATCGAATGTAGTTGAAAATGTAACCGTTTGTTGAACAAATTTTCTAACTGGATATGGATTTATCAAATCTCCTCTCCATTTAGTATCTTCATTTACTTGTATACAAGCATTCAAGAATAGTTGCCTTGCAGCATAGCTATAGGTTCTAAATGGTTCTGCTATAACACCATCATCACGAGTTATTTCAAAGATTACACCCATAGAATTCGATGCTGCTACAGGTTTGTTGGGCTTTTCCGTTTGCAAACTATATGGGGAAGTTAAGTATCTTGCACCTTTTACTGGAACCCATCTTGCTTCCCAAGCAGATCCTATATAAGCCATCCATACGAAATTATATTCAGTATTTTGTGCAGGTAATGTGAAGGTGACTCCTATATATTCATTACTTGCATTTATAAATCCACTGTCACGGATGTATCCTGTTAAGTTTCCTACTGTATTTGGTGTTTGACCTTGAGGATATAGCAAGAGTCTAATACTAGTTGCTTGACTGGATGAATACCCACCAGGCACTTGTAAGTAGATGAGGCCGTCATCAGTTGTATAAGATCCCCACATTTGTTTTGCCATAAGAGAAGTGCCAGAGAAGTTTCCATCATCATTTAGTGTGCTTTTAGGAAATTTGTTAAAAGTACCATTAGAGCTTTCATTACTGCCTCTTATGATGTTTTCTTTTGGTGCGACTCTATAGCCAGAACTACCCGAAAAGTAGCCATTCTCTTCTGTCTTTAACATTTCTTCCAAATTTTTACTCACCTTTCTATATATAATAAAATTAACATTTTATTATAATATAAATAGCCACTCGATAAGAGTGACTTTTAAAAATCGATTCTATATGGTCTGCTCAGTTACATCAGATTCCTCACAGTTAGAACGAGCTTCTTTTATAGCATATTTCTAATAATTTTTGTATTATTTTATGAAGATTTTAGTAAATTTAATGGTCTACGAGTAATCGTAATATAACTACGAGCTACTCTACTCAGTAAGAAAGTGTCTATAACGGTCTTACATATTATCCATTTTTCATATCTTAAATCTCAATGAGTAATGAACTAGAGAATGCATGTTCTATTATCAGGATATCAATATGCATTATTTTTGTAGAACAATGGGGTTGACAACATCGCATACTTTTTTTCACATTACAAATCCTCTTAACTCATGGTACAATATTCCAAAACAAATATAAGGAGATTTAACATGAAAAAGTATATTGTTGGTGGTCTGGTTGGCGCAACTCTGATGTTCTCAACTCAAGGGTTTGCAGCAGACGCAATTGAAAAAGTTGAAGCTTACATTAAAAATCAACCTGTAAAATTAAATGGACAAGCTGTAATATTGGATTCTCCTGCATTAGTTTATGATGGCAGCACATATTTGAAATTAAGAGATGCTGCTAAGTTGACAGGGTTAAATGTCAATTGGAATGAGCAGACGCAGACTGTTGAATTAGAGAATACAAATACTTCAACTCCTCAAAAACCAATTGGTGTAAATGTCCCGTCACAAGCACAACCAGCAGCACCACAAACGAATGCATCAAATTCGCCAGTGGAAGATAAATATGCTGGTAAAGTTTTTGTAAGTAGTGAAGACCTTGGTGATTTATTTAAAACTCCTGAAAGGAAATACCTTTCATTCGCTGATAAATCAGAAAAACAAAACGATTCCTTTTTTGGGCACTCTGACGATTATAAAACATCAACGATGTATTATAGTATTGATTTCCTCATTAAATTAGGTGTTAAGCAGTCTGAACTAGAAAACTTACCAAAATATAAAGTTATAAATAATAAAATCCAAAAAATTTAACCAAATGTTGCTACATATGTTTTGGAATCAACGTAGCTTTTACTTGCAACTTCTCCTACCCCACTGATAATTGGAACATTATTAAAAACGACTCCTGCTGTAAAGTTGATTGCACTTCTAGCACCTAAAATAATTCTACCATCAGTGGTATAGGTAATACTGCCGTTGCCATCGAATGTAATACTTTGATCTCCTGAGCCGTTAAGTTTGATATTTCTACCTACATTTACGTCTGTTCTTACATCAACATAAGAATCGGAAGCTAATGTGCCACCACGTATTGTTGCAGAATAAATTGTTTTATTATCAATAAACGTCCCACCAGTATATGTTCCAGCAGCAATAGCAGCAGCAGCGCCAGCAGCATTATTAGCAGCACTTTGGGCGCTGTTTGCTGTTGATTGTGCTGTTACTGTTGCAGGATCACTCCCTATATTTGCCCATTGGATACTTCCACCTGTAATAACAACATTGCTTAAGGTGCATGTGCCATTCGGTGAAACTCTAAATGGAGCCGAACCAAACGACGAACTACCCAAATATAATCCATTCGTGTCTGCTTTCAAAATGGTATTTCCTGATCCAATAGTTAAAGTCCCACCCACAATATTCGAATTATTCATGGTTGAACCATTAATTGTGCCAGAGAGTGTAATATTATTCGCAACCACGTTACCAGTCATATCAACACGGAACGGACTACTTCCAAAAACAGAATGTCCTAATTGGATTCCTTGGTTTGACGCTTTAAATACATTATTCCCTGAACCAATAGTAGACTCTACTCCGAACATGGTTCCTGCTTTAATTGTTGCTGCCGTAACTCCTCCACCATCAATAATCGTGGTTCCATCAGTTGATGAAATTTGCAATGCACCCTTTTGAATGTACAAACCTCTAAAGTCCAAACGAGCAAATCTAGTATCATCATTAGGTGTAGATGCAGTTATACCATAAGCATTCAAAGTTACACTCGTTGGCAATGGGGCTTGTAATCTTAGATCATTACGAATCGCTTTGTTAATATCAGTTGAAAAGGTATTAGCTGTAATGAGATTAGTATCTGAATAAGCTTTTGCAGCAGCCAAAGCCGCCGCGGCAGTGTCATTTGCACTACTTTCTATTGAATTCCAATAATTTGCTGAAGCTATTACTTCATTGGGAATCTTTTGACCACTTGGACTCACAGATATTTGATTTGCATATAACGTTACAAATTCACCAAGTACACCTCTTACGTTTTCGGCTACCAATCCATCATATCGCAAAGCTGTCTTCCAATGGTTTCCTCCGTCTGCACTTATCGCTAATACGCCATTCTGAGCAATCAGTACTTTCAACGGATCGGTAGGATCATGGATGCGAATTCCTTTACGATCAATCGTGACAGTATTATTATTAGAGGCTACAATCCCACGTTCAGTACTATCCCAAATATTATTGATCGTTTGATAAATTTCCGAACTCGTAGTTACCGTATCATCCAATTCATATTTATTTCGATCATAAGTAGCCGATGAAGTGATTGCCTTGTAAAGACTTCGTATCATTTTTTGTTCATCTGTTAATATATCTTTTACATTACTTATCGTTAATTGAACATCTCCACTTTCATAGTTGAAGCTAAGTTCAATAATCTTAGCTGTAATATTCACTCCAAGCTTTTCATGTTCAATTTGCACAATATCCCCTAATACGAGCTTACCCCAATTTTTATATTCCGTTAGGATCTCAAGGAAATTCACGATATTAACACTTGCTGATATTCTTGGTTCTCTTCGCTTCTCCAATTCCTTTTTAGCAGCATCATATAACTGTTTGGCATCCGTGTAGTTTTCATTGGAAAATTCATCAACGATGATCCATGGATTCCATTCATTTAATTGGTCTTGCGTGAAATTACTGGCTAGACTTATACTATTTCTCAGCGTTGTGAGTTGAGAATCAACATTAGACAATTGGGTATTAACTCCGTCAACGACTGCTTGTTGACTTGCTATCTGTACTAATTTAGCATTCTTCTGAGTAATCAATGCTGAAGGATTCGCATTGGTAGAATTCGCAATACTTATGGAATCTTCTATCACAGCTAATTCAGTCGTTAATGTGCTCATGATTGTATTCTGAGTCGATAAATTCGCTGTGTAGGAATCGAAATTAGCTAATAGTGTATTAAAGGTTGGTATTTGTGCTTCAACTAATTCTGAGTAATCTAAGATTGCATTCGCTAGACTGTCTGAAATATCTTTAGCATGAGAAATCACATTGCCACTGGTATCTCTTTGGAATCCATATAGGAGTGATGAGTAGTCTTCCACAAAATTACTCCCTGTTGGATTCACTCTATTGATACTTAACCCAGAACGTCCAAATGCCTTTAACCTTGTACAATAGGTTGATCCATCTGACTCATAGGTTACATTTTGCATCAATTTCCCATACTTAATACTTAATCCTTTATTATGACCGATATCATCAATATCATAGAAAGATATTTTACGGTTAACAGTATCATAGACAATTACGGCTTCAAATGTTTCTGCTACTTGTTGAATAGCATCTAAAACCGATGCTGTGATATCAAATGAACGATTTTTAATATCGAACGCAGATGAAACGTAATCAATCCTCCATATTGTGTCATACAGCAGATTGGATAAGACATAGGATGCATTCTTGGAAGTTACCTTATAATCTTTAATTTTCTTATCTCTAAGCTCATATCCAAGACTATAACACTCCACCTTTTTATAATCCTGATCTTCTTCCATGACATCGGAAACCTTATTAATAATATAATATTCCGTATAGTCTCCCTTGAAAAATTTAATAATCCTACGGTTGTATATGTTCTCGATATTCGGATTTTTAGTTTCTTTATGGTAACGTTCAATCAGATAGGGAACATAGAAACTGAGTTCGTTGATATTTCCCAATGTAATTTTTTGGCTTAGATTATATGCCTCTGATAAGTTGCCAACGACTGTTCGACTCAAATCATTTTTACATATTTGTAATGATGGTCTTACGACATCATCTGGTAAATCTGCATACCCTAACATGATATCTCCTCTATCCTTGTATGGTCTTAAATTGTGTAGATAAAAATATCTCCACATTCCCCTTTATGTTTAAATGATTATTCCCTCTAATCAATTTCAAAAATTTACTATTCGTTGTCATATTACTAAAGCGATAGGTATGACTTATATCTGTTTCGATATGTTGAGCTTGACAATCGATTGTTAGGGTTTCATTATTTGCAAGGCCTGTAAAAGCTAGAACTTCTCCACCATTAGAATTATTGGTAATGGAAAATGAACCGCCATTGATAACTTTAATTTTCAATGTTGGATAATTATCAAAGTCACCATGATTAGGAACAATAATTTTTGTTCCTTCTGAGACGTTACTGGTAAGATTGATAATTTGATTATAGACTGGACTATAGGAGAAGGGACTATCACATACAACATTCAAATTCAGGTATCCTTGACTTAATCCGTTATGAATCAACTCTGATGTATCTGTAAACATGACATAGAAGATACGATTGAAATTCTCTGAGAATTGTAAAGGAGCATAGAAAGTAGGAGATGTCAGCCATCGAGCGACATTTCGAATCTTCTCTGAGTCATACTTCTCATCAAATCCAAAAGACAAGTTAAATGATAACTTTTCATATTCAGTATTCATGAAATAGGGAGTTGGATTATTTCTAATTTTGACTTCTTTAATTGATTTATTTGCTGTGAATGATTCCGTCAACATTCCTGAAGAAATGTTCACATTGAAGATGCCAAAGGATTGGCTCTGAACACCATTAAAAATAAAATACTCACTTGATCGAATCGACATTTTTTCACCTCACATTAAAAAGAGAGCTAGATCATCTAGTCCCTCGTTTTTCTAATTCTTTTACAAATGTATTGAACACCGCCTGCCCACCAGCTTTGTCTCCATTAACAGAAACATACATATTGATACTTCCAATTGAACTACTCGCTTCAGCGGCAGAAGCCTGGCTATTCAACAGATTGGATACGTTACTTAATGCATTTCTGCCTAACTCACTCAAAAATTTCAATGGATCACTTAATACAATCTCAGATTTCTTCAAGATAGCAGGAATCTCGTTACTACTGAGGAGTTTACTCATCCAGCCTTGCTGAGAAGTACCAGAAACTCCTACTTCACCACCATCATGATAATATAGAGGATTATTATCTTTGTCGTACCAAGTACCATCTCGATACGTAGCCCCAATGGAATATCCTATTGTCTCATTTGCATCATGTAGTTCTTTCTTTCTCGCTTCACTCGTTGTTGGTTTATTCCATTCTTCAGAATTTGCTTTCATTTTCTTTTTGGCTTCTTCTTCTGGTGTGAGTGCTGGCGTATAAACAGGATTGTTCTTTTTTGCACTTGGTAAATCAGCAGTAGGATCCTTTAAAAATGCATTTGCATCTTCATTAAATCGAGTTAATTGTTGATTTAGATTTTTATCAATTTCCGCACCCATAACCTTAGCCAGTCCTGCAATTCCACCCGAAAACGTTTCGAAATTCTTCAATACTTGATCCAGATGACCTTCCATGATATTTCTCTCTATATCCAAGTAGGTTTGATCATTTTCAATAATGTCTTTCCATTTATTCTCGGCATTCTCTTTAATTAAATCATTGGTCGCTTTATTAGCCTCATAAGTAGCGTCTTCTGTCTTTCTCGCTGCTTCAATTTCCTTTTGCTTTGCCTCTAATAAGTCTGCTAAACCCTCTTTGCGCAAAGCTTTGGTACGATCTTTCTGCAGCTTGTCGATCTCTTGAATCTTATCAGACAATTCCTTTTGTAAATCAACTTGCTTGGCTTTCGATTCAATGGAATCATCTAAGGCTAGTTCTTTGATCTTAACTCGAATATCGTCGGCTTCTTTTTGCGATTTGGTAAGATTATCATTGTAATCAGCCGTATCAGATTCGCGGTCAATGGATTGTTGGATTAGATTAATCGAAGCTTCAAACTTCTTCATCTCACTATCGTAGTTATCCATTTTTTGCTTATGTCGCTTTTCTTCTGCTTCTGCTACTTTTTTGAGAGCGTCTAATTCAACATCGCGTTGAGCTTCGAAAATTTTCTTCTGCAGCTCAACAGCTTGCTTGGCGATTTCCTTGCCATTGGATTCTTTCTTATCTTCCAGCTTTTTCTTGGCATCGGCAACATTCTTATCTGCTTTTAATTGCTCTGATGCGGTGAGGTTAATGAGTCCGCGCTCTTTTGTCCATGACTCATTTGCCATACGTTCACGAGCGGCAATAACCATTTTAGCTATCTCTATTTCTGTATTACCAGCAAGCATCATCCGGTCAGTTTTTTCCTGAATCCAAAGTTCAGAATGACCCATCTGAGCTTTTTTTAGATCGTTTTGGGACTTGAGCAGATTTTTATCAATTTCAGCTTGATCCTTTTCTGTGTACTGATCCTTTTTAGCTAATACGCGATTCCAGGAATCGAAAACCATCTGGGTAACTTCAACCTCTGATTTGCCAAGCAAATCCATGGATGATTTTTCTCGATCAATCCAATCTTTAGAAAGGTTAAACGTTTCCTCTTTTAAATTTCGTTGAGCGATAGCTAAGTTTTTCTGGATCTCATCTTGACTATCTGGTGTATAGTCGTCTTTCTTTTGCTGAAGACGCAACCAAGCATCATATTCCATCTGAGCCATTTCAATTTTAGACTTGGAATTAAGCTCCATATCCGACTTTTCATTGGCAATCCAATTTTTAGAATGATTATATAAAGATTCTTTCGTTTTTTTATCAGTTTGTTCAATGAATATCTGGAAATCCCACCACTTGGAACTTAAGTCGATAAGGTTTTTATTAGCCTGATCAAGTTGCTGCAGTAGTGCACTTTTACTTTCTTGATCTTTAGTTTTGGCTATTTTAGTTTCAAGCTTTTCAATATCTCCACGTAGATTCTCAGCTTCAGTAACAGTTAACTTTTGTTTTTCTTTGGTAACGTCGCTTTGCTTTTGTAGCTCAATGCGATAATCCTGAGAAGTATCTTTGTAGCGAGTCATGATGGATTCAGATTCTTTTAACTGAGCATCCAAACGCTCAATAGAATTTTTATATGCATCCACTTTATACTCATCATGCGCTGCTGAGGTAGAAGCTGCTTGTTTACCCTTGTCATTATTTTTAGGATCTCTAAGCATGTCCTCTAATAGTTTTATTTGAGCATCACGTTCGTCAGAATTTGATTTTGCCTCATAATAATCAGCTTCTAATGCTTTTAGAGCTTCATCGTCCTTATTTATTTTATCTTTAATAGTTTTCGATGCAAAAGGAAGTAAAGGATTAGATTTGGCTAATGCTTGTCTTGACTTTGCCTCATCCAGCTTTTTTTTAGCATCGTCAAGATTTGTTATTTGTGTTAATTCAACACCGTAAGCCTTCATTCTCATTAGCGTATTGATTTGAGTCGCATTCGTCGCTTTTTTTTCGCTTTCCAAATCATTGATTGCTTTAACAACCTTGGCACGTCTAAGCTTTTCAATGGCATTCTCTTCAATTGTATACCCATCGGTAAGTTTAGTTACATGAGATGCTAGTTCTGGATATTGAATAATCAAATTTTTTATAGCATCAGCAGAAAGTGAATGCCCTTGAGATACTTCTTTTAGCGCATCATTTAGCGGCTTTAACGTTTTTTCTGCTCTATCCATCGTCTCAGCCAAATTTCCTGAATAGGCTACCAGGTTATTAACACCATTGGAAGCAACTGGCGTGATATTGGACAATGCTTTAAGACTGCTTTCGACTACATTAGCTGCCATACCGCTAGAAAGCAGTTTACTTCTTAAAGCTTCCAAATCTTCGTTACTTAATGTTTTACTTAAATCAATTTTGTTGTCTGTAATAAACTTTCCAACATCTTCAGACGCTTGCCTATAATCTATTATTATTTGATCATAGTTCTTCTTGGTAATATTTTGGGATTGAACAAAGCCTTCTCCAAACTTATCCAAAAAAACTTTAACATTTTTATCAGTAGTTCCGGTTTCTTCCATAAAAGAATCATTTACTACTTTTAATTCAGTGGCAAATTTCTTGGTTTCAGCTTCAATTTTAATGTTTTCAGTTTTCATCGTTATGCTTAGTTTGCCATAACTTGCTCTTGCATTTTCAACTGCATTATCTATATTTCCATCAAATTGCAAAAGAGAATTAGCAAGAAAATTTTCGGACGTATATGAATTATTTGCTTTAAATATCGAATTGATTTTACCGCGCAATTGCTCCATCTTGGGAATGTTTGCACTAGAAAACATATTTTCTTTATTTATTTGATTGGCAGAAAAAAACTCCTGAGTATACTTTAAAGACTCTAAATTTGCCTTTGAGTAATTGAATTGGTCTTTATTTTTAGATACCTTTCCTTTGCTTTCATCTATGCTTTCTACTGTCTCTTTCAAACTTTCAGATAAATTATTGGAAAGATCCTTCTTTCTGCCTGTATTTAATTTCTTTTCCTTTTCGATTAGTGCATCAATTTCCTGTGAAGTTTTATATACGGCTTTTCCTTCCGCATCATAATGATCAATGATTTCAGGCATAATAGCGGACATTTTCTGCCTAATGTTGTTCAATTCTTCTTGAGAGGACGTTGTGTTCGCATACTGTTTGTTTAATTGCTCTAAAGTTGAAATATGCTGAGATGCCGTATCTGTGCCTGTTTTCAAATCATCGAACATTTTGTTTTGCGATTCATCAGCAGCCATATACGAATTCATAACTTTCTCAAGTACAATACTAAGCGCTGCCAGAGCAAGCCCAATACCTGTAGAAGCGGCAAATCCCCTTATTGATAGTTTCGCAACCTCTGCCGAAATACCCAGTGATTGGAATCCTTTTCCCAAACTTAAAACAGAAAATGTTAGTATTCTAAGATTACTGCTAAGCAACAAACCAGCAATGCCAAGTGCAGAAATCGCTACGGGAGCAATACCAACTAGCTTAACTAATCCATCTAAAAGTCCAACCAAGCCGGTCAGAATTGTAGTAATATTTCCTATTGATTCCGAATCAAATGCAGACTGCCAAACACCGCTCCAGGCATTTTTCAGCTTTGTCAGCTTGGCTTCCGTTCCTTGCTGCAGCAGGTCAAACTTCTGCTGGGTTGTTCCAGCCGAGTACAGAGATTGCTCATAATTTTTAACCGAATCCTTATAGTCTTCCATCAATCTAATAAAGCCGAGCTGTGGGGTGATCCCTGCCACTGCTGTCGTCGGCGCGGGCCCTGTAATTGCCGCGGTAATATTAGTCTGCTTCTTAGCCGATAGGCTAGTCCATTTTTTACCAAGGTCATCCATGACATCGCCGAAGTTGCGGAAATTTCCTTTCGTGTCATGCAGCTTAACATCGGCTTCCGCTAAGGCATCTTTTAATTGATAAAGTTGAGTCGTATCCTTGCCATCTCGCAGCGTTTGCATTCTGGCCAGGATTGTTCTCATTGCCGTACCAATGTTTTCTGCACTCTCGCTCGTTCTGGAGGATAAGGTCGCGACCCAAGAGCTTACCTTCTCGAATTCGACTCCGACGCTTCCGGCGGTTCCGCCAATTTTCTGTATCGCCTTTCCAACTTCATCTGCCCCGACAGAGGTAGCATCGCCTAAGTAGCTGAACACATCAGCCGCTCTGTTGATGTTCACCCCTATATTGCCGATGGTAGCCGTTAGTATGTGCGAAGAGGTGGCATAATCCATGTTGGATATTTTGGCATATTTCATAGCGGTTTGCGTTCTTTGCATAGCTTCTTCCATGGACAAGCCTTGTCTGGCAAATTCGACGGTAGTTTTAGCTATATCCAGAGTGGCAACACCCATATCCATGCCCATCTTATGAAATTGCTCGCCATATTTGGCTACATCACCTTGACTCTTCATGTAGATGACTGAAAGATCGGTCAATGATTTATTTAATTCATTCACATACGTAATGCCATC
This sequence comes from Paenibacillus sp. FSL H7-0331, assembly GCF_001956045.1. The sequence goes on from NZ_MRTH01000017.1 coordinate 15,359, forward strand.
TTGAAAAAAAGTGCTCATCTGCTTCCATGCATTATCGAAAGCCAATCCGATCGTCTTAAGCTCGTCTTTAAAATCAAGCTTCTTTTTATCGTCCATATCGATTTTCAATGTAATTTTCTTCATGTCTGGATTATTTTCAATTCTTTGAATCGCTTTATTGATTTCAGTAATGGTTTTATCTTCTTTGATCGATCCTACGACCATTACCCCAAGATCTGCCATAGTGATTACTCCCCTTGCTCTTGGATGTCTGCCTCGATAGGCTGGGACAGGATGTATTTAATGGCGACCAGCGCCTCCGCTTCATTGCCTTTTAAATCCACACGGTCCAGAAACGCAAAGATGTTATTTTTAACCTGCTCATTTATTTCGTATTTAGCCATTAGACCCACATCCCCTACATATAGTTTTTACTCATTTTCAAGCTGACTGTTGATCGATTTACTATTTTCGCTGGCTCGCTTCATTGTGTCCGTTACTTTCTGTAACTCCTTTTCGTCAAAGGCATTGAGAATTTCTTCTAAAATACCAAGATCAAGCAGCTTCTCGCAGCATACTACGAGCTTGTCAATTTCATTGGGAATTTGACTTAAGCTTGTAAAATGGCGCAGCAGCAGCATATAAAAGACGAAGGTCGTATCCTTGAGCACCCCCATACTGACTGCTTTCGTGTGGGTCTGCTCCAACAGTTCCTGGTAATCGATCAATAGCTGCTGAATTTTGGCTTTCCTGAAATGTACATCAATCAATAAAAAGTCTCCGGTTTTTAACGTTACTTTCTTTTGCTCATTAAATTCCTTGGCATGTGCTTTATTGACAGTAGTGAGTGTTAATTGCTTGCTCATATTATCGCAGCTCCTTTATGGTTCATTCTCATGTTCAAAAGCCCTCACATAAGAGAGAGCTTCTCAAAATGAGAAGGCAGAGACTCTTTCTCTGCCTTCTTTCTTACTTATTACGCCAATAACGCGTCGTCGTAAATTGTCATCGTCCACATTTCCGTGCCGTTAACCGGTTTAAGAATTTGCATCGGGATATCAAATACGGATGGATCGCCTGTTGCGGCCATATCGACCTTCCAGTTATCTTCCATTTTGGCATTATTGATTACAATTTGTGCAGCAAAATCCTGATGTGTAACCACATCGCGAACTAGGCAGTCAAGAACGACTTTGAAAGAACCTGCAAACTTATCGGACGAAACGGTAATTTTATTCGATGTTGCGTCAGTATCAGTTTGATAGTACGCGACGATTTCAGCGCCGTCAGGAAGCTCACCAGTATTAAAAGCAAGCACTTTAGCTGTAAGAGTATACTTGCCGGCAGCAATGCTGCTTGATGCATAGGTTAATTCGGTGCCATGCGTACCGTCCGAATTCAACTTGTAAACGCTAATGAGCGCTCCCGCATGAGCAGGAGTATATTTCAGACTTGCCGAATTATCGCTTACCTGCAGAACATCTCTTTGATAAATCTGTTGTGAGGCTTTATCCAGACTGTTACCTGTCATCATCGCGATGACCTGGTTCGTAAAAAGCGCGTCCTGAAGCGTAACTTTACCTTCCCGCCCGGAACTGAAGCCGAGAATTTTGGCATTGCCACGGCCGCCTCTGGCATATACGGTTTCAGCACTGTTTTCCAGCCCGGAGGTTTTCAAATTGTTTAATTGTACCAATGCTTTTCCGGTCTTCAGATCATAAAATGTTGCTACAGCTACTTCGCGAATACCCCATTGATTAGGTGTTGTCATCTAAACCATCTCCTCTGAATTATGTTTCTAAAATTTTTGCCCAATGAATTTGATCAAAGCGGATCTGCTTGCCATCTACAGTTCCTGCATAAATGCCGGATAGTATATGATGGTAATTATCAATATTTTCGATTGTGTAAAATCCGTTATACAGCTGATAAATTGTGAGCTCGAAAATCGTAACCAAGCTAATCGTGTTCGATTTCCAAGCCAAGCCTGAAATCATGCTGTACAGATTCATCGTCTCTCTGGATTTCGGTCTATGTTTTCGACCATTTTTGATTCGCTCAATCATCTGGGCAGCCCTTGAATTAGCCGGTCGATACTCTGCTTCTTTATCGGCTTTGATGTAGTTAGCCTTCCTGATAATCTGCTGAATGTAGGTGAAATTTTCTTTGTCGATCCGCTTATCCAGTTGTTCGAAATAAAAGAACACATTCGTCTCATCATTGCCCATCGAAGCTTCGCTTTGAAACAAAAATTTCCAGGCATCTAGCGTTATTTGCCGGAACTCCTCATTATGAAAGCAATATCCGAACAATATCTCCAAGCTGCTTAGTTCGCTTCCCTTTAATTCATCCGTTTGGTTCTTGTCGAATAAGCAAGCCAGTAAATATTGGCTGTACTTACTTTCACCAAGCGATATAATTTCCTTTAATCTGGGAATATGAAGCAGCAAACCATTACCGACATCAACAGGTGTGCCCATGAGCAATTTCAACTGCAAATCCTGCTCATTCAACATTAATTAAAATCCGTCGATTTGAATCGGATATAGTTGCCTTGGTACAGATCGTTAACGGTTAATTCATCCATTTTGTTAAATTCCAGCTTGCCCATGCCAATTCCGCGTTGTTGATTTAACAATTCGTCGATTTTAGTCAACAGATAGTCCACCCTCGTACAACCGTAGACTGTTTGGAATAAATCCCTATGGGTAAATACATTCAAATATATGTACCCTGATTTAAATCGACTGTTTACTAACCGATACTTGCGGAATGAAATAGTTATAAAAGTTTCTTTTGATACGTTAGCCTCCGGTATAAACCGATATGGAAAAATATTTTTGTAGATTAATTCGCTTGGATCATCTACGGAAGGCTGTGCTAAAAAATCATTTTCGCTGTATTTCAGCGCTTTCGTTAACTCCTCCGACTGCAACAAGCGATCTATGATCGTATTCTTGTATTCGCTCAGTTCTGCAAATTTTGCCAATGACATCATCCTCTTTGCAGTATTTTATTTATTGACTGACATCACTCACTGTTCCTCTCCTCCTCTTGTCCAGCTGTAGGTGCAGCCACTCCTCCAAAACAAGAACACTTGTTCGTATTTTGTTCTCATTATTAGGTGGCAGTCGTAAGGGGCTGCTTTACTGAAACTCTCGTGCAAGCCGATGATGATTGCTTTTTACATGATATCAAGCATGCTACTCGCCCGTACTTCCGCATTGCTTCGCCTGCACGACCTTCTTATTCGCCGTCTGCACATAACCCTGCACAGTTCCTTTCTTCACGCCCAGCAATTCTGCGATCTCACTCAAGGAATAGCTCATCCCATGATGAAGCTCATAGCATTCCCGCTCGCGGACGCTCAAGCTGGCTAATACGTGTTCAATTTGCAATCTTTGTGACTCTGTAACCGCGGCAGGCTCGTCCATTACCGGATTGTGCTGCTGCATGTAGATTTGCATTTGGAACGGATCTACAAGCTTTTCCCGCTGGTAAGCGGCTCTGCGTTCAATCCCTCTGCGGTTACCCGGGCATTTGCCGGTATGCATCCATTCAATGGCATAATTGACATCTGCGATCATTTCCGCAATTAACTGCTGCTCCTCGGGTGGATGGGCGACTTTTTTAGCCTTAAGCAATATATGATGAGTGCTGCGGTAAGCTTGTTTCAGCTCGTCTATATCTGTAAGCCATGGTTGATCAGAACTTCCTCGGTTCATTTGTATAACCTCCTGTTTTTTGTTTTATCAAACAAATACCTTTTGGTAACACTTGCTCAGTAAAAATTGATTCTTTTCTTCTTCCTGACGCTTTTACGATGATAACCCCTTGTTATCATTTACTCAAAATGTAATTATTCACCTCTTCTCGAACACTTGTGCTATAATACTATTAAAATTACTCACTTTGGTAAAGCTGGAAAAACAGGCAAATAACCCCTATAACAATCAATTATCTGTCTTTTTAACCTTTTGGTAACAGTTTTTCGTTATTTCTCTTTACCTTTTGGAATATTTTCGGTATATTATTACCAAGAGGTAATGAAGGGTAGGTTCTTACTATGAGCGAAACGCAGTTTGGCAGCTATCTGAAATCCGTCCGTGAACGCAAAAAAATCAGCATTAATCAGCTGGCACTGGATTCTGGAATTAGTAATGCTCAGATCTCCCGCATTGAAAATGGTCTGAGAGGTATCCCCAAACCGGAAACGATTCGCAAGCTCGCCGATGCCTTGAAAGTACCCTATGAGGAAATGATGAGTCAGGCCGGTCATATGCCGGAGGAGCGGTTGAACGAAATCCCAGAATGGGCTACTTCGAGAGACAAGCGGGATTTCAAAAAAATGCTGGAGGAAGATGGCGAGGTCATGTTTGACGGTATGCCGATCAATGATGCGGACAGGCAGCGTATTATGGACGTTTTGACCGGCTTTTTCTGGGAAGCCAAGCAGATGAACAAACGCACCAAACCAAAGAACTCCGATACCACACCCAAGCCGTGAACATCACAGGTCGTAACTGCCTTACTAATTGAATTAGCCGGGTGATGATAATGGAAAATACCGTATCCAAGCTTATACAACGACATAAAACGAACTGCCCCTTTACGATTGCCCGTGCGATGGGGATCCAAGTGAGATTCCATGACCTGGGGACGAATACAAGAGGCATCTATTATCGCAAGCTCAAACGACGGTTTATCGTCATTCATAATCAGCTTTCTTCAGAATGGCAGCGATTCGTCTGTGCCCACGAGCTTGGACATGATCGACTTCATCAGGGCATTAGCCGTTTTTTTCTGGAGGAGCATTCATTTTTTAATCCGGGTAAATTTGAAATGCAGGCTAACCGCTTCGCCGTTAAATTACTTGTATTCAACAGCGAATTTCATCAGGAAGAAACGATTGAACAATTTTGTACGCGCCATGGCATTCCCGAGGAGATGCACAGATTTTTCTAAAACCGTTTGTGATTGAACAAGTCATCCTGGTTCCCCAATTTCTGTGCAGCCTCCTCATACACTTTCACAATTCCGCGAACTTTATCAAACTCCTCATCATTGGGACCAAGGCCGTCCATGAACATACGTTTTAGGATTTCACGAAAATAAGTGACGCGACTTACCACAAGTTTCTTCTCCTGCTCAATAACCTCTTCAATCGAATTCCCTTGAATAAAAGCATCCATGTCGTCCATATTGTCCTTATGATCTGCAGGCTCGGGTTGATCCTCGATTCTGCCGCGGAGTGGAATTTGTTGTTCAGACTGCTGCCCCAGATCCATCGAGGCATGAATATTCGACAACAAAATTCTTTCCTTGGCCAACATAACCAAAAAGGTTTTATTCGTGAACATATCGGCTATGACCAGTCGGCTCATTTCCTTGTTACCGAGCAGTATTCCTTCAAAAGGATGAAGAATCCAGACCTCATCACTTAAGTAAAGATTAAAAGTGAACCATTCGCCACCAAATAAATACCGTAGATTAATGGAAGATTCGTTAATAATTTCGAACTCAAACTCTAGCATATGCAGCCTCCGATCTTTAGATACTATTTACATAGTACCAGATTCATAGGCATTGGCAAACATCACCTTCACTGACAATAATCGTCCGTAATCCTCATATCTCATCGTTCAATGACGCTATATACCGTGCCCGCTCCATGCTGGCTAACACAATCAGCGTAATAACCGTCCCAAGTGCCGTCAACATATCAAGCATAGGAACACCTCAATTTCCTTTTAATGTGATTCCTGATCATACCTAACCTTATGCTCAACCGACTTGCCCATATTCCATTCATTGTATGCGGCTGCAACCCGTTTGTTACACAAGCAGGTCGAATGAACCATGCAAAGGCTCGCTGCCATAACGGTAAGAATAGCTTTGGCCTTCAAGCTACGTACAACGACAAAAACCGGGAGCTGAGCGCTCCCGGTTTCGATATGGATTCTATGCTTTCACAGCCCTGCCTCTGCCTATTCCAAAAAACTCGACAAAGACTGGTTCTGCTGCTGATTTTGGATCGAAGCTTGTCCACCAGGGGTAATACCGAGACGTTGATTCAATGTTTTGTTGATCTCCGTCATTTTGGTCGTATGCTCGGTCGCGGTTTGAATGATGCTGCGGTTGGATTGCTCATACAAATCCATCGCGGTGAACAAATCGCCAATCGCCTGATTAATCACATCGATTTGCAGCGCTGGCTTGCCCAGTAGATCATTCGTTTTCTGCGTCGTTTCCTTCAGCTGCCTTGAATTTTCAGCGAACATCGTCTCCAGCGTCCGGTTTGCGGAATTGACCGCATCGATCGTATCGAGCTGATCCTGAAGTGCCATGGAGATCATCGCAGATACGGTAATCAAATGCTGGGTTTTGTGAATCGTGCTGTCTACCGCATCAATCAGCTTATCATTATTGTCATTAATAATATCCGTGCCTGCAATGGCCTGCTGGTACAGCAAAATCATTTCGGTAAACGATTGGATACGGGTTACGACCTTGCGCAGACCACGTTCCAGATGGGTTTTTCGATTCGCATTTTCCGGCTTGCTGATCTCCTGCTCAAACAATTCCTTCAGTTTATTGCCCATTGCAATTCGCGCCTGAACATTGTAAACCTCTTGAATCGCGGTACGCTTCAAATTTTTCATATACACAATGTTTTCCTGCAAAGTATCCTTGCCATTGCGCAGTGATTGGACAATCGCCGCGACATTCGTATTCACGGATTGATATTTATAAACAAAATTTTTCATAGGTGTTTTTTTCAGCAGCTTATCAAAAAATCCGACCTGCTTGCTTTTATTCAGCGCATCGATCTCACCGCGGAGCTTAAGTATGTTATTGGAAACCTCAGCCCGCTTGCCGGACATCAGCTCATTCACCGGACGTTCAAGCATCGCGAGCGACTGTCCTGCCTTTTCCATCGTTCTTTGACCCATATTACCGATTTCATCCATCAGGCTGTCCAGATCTAACGTATCGGTAGTGGATACTTTTTGAATCAGCTGCTTTGCTTCCTGCTCTACCTTGTTCACATCCTCCTGTTTAAGAAGAACAAGCTCCGTCAATGGTTGTGTTGACAAACATCTCAGCTCCTTTAAAGGTTAGTTTTGTACGTTGTAGCGTTCATGAATGAGATCAATTTTGGTTTGCAGATCAATTAAATCCCTATGTTCAATAGATTCCACATAAAAGGAAATTTTAGAATTAATATCTTTGAGTCCTGTTAGCAGCAGCCGACGGTTTTGTCGTTTGGCTTCCCCACTCAGCTTCAAAAAGGGATTAACCGCACCATTCAAATCCTTGAACACCAGCCGATGAATATTATGATTGATGTTTCCATCATTCAGCTCCTGAAGCTGCGGAATGACCCGCTGAAGCCGTGTTAAGAGAGAAAGTGTTTTCTCCACAATTTCATTATCGAGATTATCCTTCTGCCCTTCGGATATCAGCATATCTTCAAGCACACCAATATACTCAAGAACGGGCCCCCATACCGGATCCTTAGCTACTGTATCCTGGAGATCGGACGGCAAAGGTGTTGAAGCTTGTGATGGTGCTATAGGCTCGGCAAAAGGCTTTGCACCCTGCATCGGATGCTTCGGTTTGTAGAAAATAAGTGCCAATGACGATAAACCTGCCGGAATCAGAAGCGCGACATAAACGGGGACAAATAAGGTAGCCAGCAAACCAATCAAGTAACCTGCGACAATGAACACAGTAAACAGCTTGAGACGTGACATACGCTTCTTTCACCTCCTAAGAGTTTTGCTTTAGCAAAACTGACTTCGTAAGCATTTGTTGAGTTTTGCTTTTGCAAAACTGACTTCGTAAGCATTCACTGAGTTTTGCTTAAGCAAAACTAACTTCGTAAGCATTTGCTTTTCTATATAACCATCATATCACAAAATCGCCGCAGGCTAAATTAGTGTACCGTGATATCCTCTTTTTACAGGCAGTCCAAATATCTCCACACAACAAAAAGCTTCTTGTCGAAGCCTGTTCGATAAAGTTACACTTTCCTTACATTGTAAAAACAGCCCCCTTCACAGGGAGCTGTTCCAATAATTATATAGACTTTTCCAGTTCCGGCTGTGCAGCTTCACTTGTCATTAGCACGATTGGCTGCTCAACATAGCTCGCTGTAATTCCCAACTGCGGGACTGGAATGGCAACAGCCTCGCCCAGCACCGCTTTAACGGCCAAATAAGGAATATTGACTCCAGACAAGCACGTAATGTACAGTCCACCGGACATTCTTGGGTTAATCTCGAGCAATTTGGGAATACCATTATTGTATTTCACCTGAATGTTATATACATAAGGTATCCGATATTCCGCGGCGAATCGTCTTGAGATTTCAAGCAGCTCCGGCACATCCTCCAATAAGTAGAGACGTCCAGCCTCCTTGCGGCGTGGTATGGCAGCTTGCAGTTCACCGTCTGCTGAAGCCAGACAATCAATACTGTATTCGTTGCCCTCCAGCAGCTCCATCACCATTATATCCTCAAAGGTCTCCTGGGAGGAAAAGGCTTCATAAGCCTGCTCGAAGGTGATATTTAAATTCACCCATCCATACAGCTCCTCCAGCCGATTCTGCTCCTCTACGATGATCCGAAAGCCCATACCGCCTTCTGCATTTGTTGGTTTGAAGCATACCTTCAGCCCTTTGGAAGTTAAGCTTTCATAAGCTTCCTTAAAGGCCACAGCCGTATTAACGACATAATACTCGGGAATCTCCACGATCTGTTTACCACGTACGGATTCATAAAATAAATCCTTTTCCATCAGATTCTCCATCAACTCGGTATCGCGGCAAAGCATGACCTTGGTGCCAATTTGATCAAACAGATCCACATACTTGGCGATTTCCAGCATCTTCAACCGAGGTATGAATACATCGATTCGATGGCGCTTGCAGAAGGACAAGCAAAACTCCACATATTCAAACCCTTCCAGTTCTGGCTCCGTTTCTGCATGATCGCAAGCCTGTAAGGACATATGCTGAATATTGGGATGCGTCCCATACAATTCGAATCGTTCACCATAAGTGTTGTTACGGATCATATTCATATAATGATAAGCTACTGAAAACCAGCGATTAAACCAAATCCGCTTCATACTACGCCTTCTTTCTTCTCATAGATGGTTCCGTTCCTGTATGAGTGCCGTTCCAATACTTGCTCCAAAAGCTCTTCAGAGGCATAAATTCCTGGAAGCTGAGTGTACGTGATATGCGGATGCTTCGGATAATGCTTGAATAATTCTCCATGTCTCGGTGCTATGGCTTCATCTGCCGCTAGCAGCAGACTTTCATCCAATAAAGAATCGCCCGCGGCTATAACGTGTGAGGCTCCCAGCCTCTCCTTGAGATGAAGCATCGCAGCGCCTTTGCTTAATGCAGCGGGTACCAGATATATTTTCCTGCCCTGGATCGACAGATTCCAGCCCAGCTCTGCGATGACCGCTCGAAAATCATCAAGCTCTGGCTGCGGAATCTTGTCCCGCACGATGACTAGCGAATAAAACAGATCATCGGCGTATTTTTCTGTCAGCACCCACTCCGTGGTTGCGATCCGATCCCAATGTTGTTTAATATCTGCAGCCGATGCACTGGAACGGGCAACTGCCGCGGTTACCGTTTGCTTCCAATGCTCATCAGCTTGCCCATTGACCAGAATCGTTCCACCATTGCTCGTAATTGCATAGTTCGGCCTTACCGTGTCCTTGAATACAAAAATACGTTCATACTGCACCACAGTCCGTGTCGTAACCGGAATAAACTGCATGCTCGCTGTTACTTCGGTTAGCAATTGTATGGCACGCTTTGTCATAAAGGAAATATATCTTTCCTCATACAGCTCAATAGGAACGGTCTGCTCCTGCGGCTTCAACGGCCCCATCGAGGCTTCCGAATAAATCAGGGTTTGATCCAAATCACTGGCAAATATCACGCTTCGACCTCCCCTTTGCGTAATGGCTTAATAATCCCGCAGCATGAATAAGTAAGATTCGGATACACTTCAACTGACACATCTCGATCCTCAGCCAACAGCAAAATGTGCCGGAGATTCGGATTGTCCAATCGGTCTACGAGAATTTTCCAAGGCACTCTACGCAGTAAGACACGGGTCGTCTCGCCTACTCCAGGTTTAACCAGATTCACATCATCAATGCCATAATCCTGTTGAATTCGCTTAATATCCTGGATTCCTTTCCACGTCGCTTCCGTTTGCTCTGGATGAAGCTCGAAGAACGAGGCTGTTTCCTTGGCAGTGGCTTCAATACGATTGAAGTAGCTGGATACCTTATCAATGAACAGATTGGATAAATCCTTGGACAGCCACTCCTTATAAAACTTCGCTCCGTGGAAATCATTCGGACCAATCAGATCATCCCGTAGTACCGTTCTGCTCATTAATCCGGATACGGTCGAGTTCAGACAAGCACTCGGTATCAAGAAATCTTCACGGGTACCGAAGGTTTCCGAGCAATAACCCGGGTCCGCGAGCACTGCGAGATCATCATTCAAGATGACACCATACTTATCCTTCATATGTGCGCAGGCATCGACCAGTACCTTGCGAATTGCGCCCTTCCCTGTCCACCCATCAACAAACTGGATCTCATAGTCAGGATGCTTGTACAGCATATATCGAATCGCATTTTCATCAATACCTTTACCACGAATAATCGAAATACTGTAATGAGGCATATCGATATGATGCACCTCTTGAATATACCGCTTGATTAAGATTCCGATTGGAGTGCCCGCACGCGCCAAAGAAGCCAACACCGTATGCTTGCCGCGCTTTCTAAGGATCAATTCAGCAACGACACCTGCCGCGGTCGCTACCTTCTCAGCAGACTCTTCAAGCGTATCGTGGAACAGCTGGATGTAATCATCTGTAGGCTGGTACTCCACTGGCAGCATTTCCGAGTAATGCACACCAGACTGAATCGCCTCTTCACGATCCTCGGTCCCTCTTTCAAGCGTAATGTCGCTTAAATCCTTTAACAGAAACTGCACATCCGTTGGGCTGTAGCTGCCAACTGCCGACGGAGCTTGAATCTCCTTGGAAAATAACTTCATGAGGTTAGCTCCTTATCTACATCGTTCACAGGCGGGCTAAAATAAACAAGATGAATATGCGGTGTATGCGTGCGTCGTAAAGCCTCAATAAAAGGACTCTCTGCTTCAGAGGAAGCTTCCCTTTCCATAAAAACAAATAGCTCATCATAATGACCAGGAGGAATATTATACAGGAAATTCATCACAGCCGGATCTTCAGGAGAGGTATAGGCATCCCGATATCGAATCGCATAACCGACTTCTTGGCTGGGGTGGATTGGACTGCGTGTGGTAGATTGATAGAGGATTCCATCGCCCATAGCAGCAGCAATTCGCATCGGCACATACATAAATTCGCCAGTGCCGATACATAAGGTATTTGCACCTGTTCTAAGTGACCCCAGGAAGGCTGCAGACTGTTGAACCTGCTTATCCAGCAATGAGTTGTCCCCATATTGAAGCCCAAATCTGCCTGTCAGGCTCACATAAGGATTCAAATTCACATCACCTAACGAATTACCCGAGCTTACCTCCATATGGTCAAAGTCATTGTACACATAGTGCTTCGTAATTGTTGAAGGCTCGGCTGCTGCATTCATAGAAGGTGCGGCCTCATCCATGTATTCAATAGAGCTGCCATGAACCTCGATCTGCCCCTCAATTAACGACAGGCACACAATCTCAATATCCAGCTCGGCCTCGAGCATCGTAAATTGTTCCCGATCTGCATCCGATCTCCAATCGAGAAGACTGGCCACGATGTATTTGGAACGCGGAAATTTCATATGTAAATCGCGAATCATATTCAGCGCGGTTTTACCCGTCGTGATCTCATCGTCTACCAGGACGACCGGCTGCGTTCCTTGAAAAAAGCGTTCATCACGCGCATAGCAGCGGTGAGCTGTTGCGTGTGAATGCTCCTCTTCAAAGCTAAGAATGGAATCCAGCTCTCTGATTGATTCTCGTGTTGTGTGCAAATATCGGGTAGGTCCACTAAATACTTCATACATGCTATGGCCCAAAGCTGTAGCCGTCTCCGCAAAGCCTATGAAGAGGTGCGGCTGGTCAATAAGCAATGGACTACTTTTTAAGCTGGCATACACATCTGCAGCATAGACCGCAGGATTGCGAATCGCTTGAACAATTTCCGGTAGATCCACGGACACCGGACCTCCACTTTCTTGCTGCAGCAGTACGGCCAGGGCAGCTCCCCCAAGTAAAGATACGTGCGGATTAACAGGAATGTGCTTGCCCAATACTTTGCTGACGAACAAAAAGCTTCTTTTTTTATTAATTCTGGCTGCCATCAAAAATAGCTCGTCCATCGGTAGATTCAGAGGATTGCTCGTGACATGAACAATAACCTCTAATTGATCCTTAATTTTGTACGTATGCTTGCTCTTGACCGATTCGAACGAGCAAGGAATTGAAGTTTTGATTTTCATGAAACACCCCATATACTTTTGATCTGTTCATAATCCGCTGCGCCCAATTCAGATGGGGTTTCATTTCGTTCATTTTATTTGCGTACTGGCTCTTCATTACACCGAGATAACCATTATTATTGGCGATGATGGAGGTGGCGTCCATATATTCTTCGTGACTGACGACAAGAAGTGCTTGAACAAGTGTAATATGCGTGGGGTGAATAATTGTTTTACCTATAAGTCCATTTTCTTTATCCAATGCGATTTCACGAAGCAAACCATCAGTCTGGCGATTGACGACTTGTACTTTGACCCTGCGACCCTTCCGCCCCATTGCATCCTCAAACAGGTTTTGCTGGACACTCTGCTTCAGAGATCGATCACTTTTGAAATACTCCCACACAGGGCCGGAAATCACATATCCATCCTCAATGCGTCCAAAAACATTAATAATATCCATAATACAATCCCTGATGACTCCCAAATCGTAGATCGTCATATCCGCGCTTCTCCGAATGCCGAACAAACTTGAGAAATCCGTCGCGCCAATCCGGATATTGAGAATGTATGCCTTGAATGGCTCCAGCAGCTTTTTGATCGTCAGTAACGTCTCCAGCCTGCTCTCCCGATAAATCACAGCAGCTGTTTCAAGTATAGGCATTCCGTATAACACGGCTGCAGACGGTGCTTTGTACCGATTGTAATCCATAAGAAGTTGGAGGTAATGATGAGCATTATCAATCGTAAACTTAGGAAATACAAACCCGGTAAGCAAAGCGGCATCTTCCTGGAGCATTGTCAATATTTTGTTCATTTGCTCTGGAGAGCGTACACGAATGAACAGCAGCGGCAGGCTGTGTGTCAGCAGAGTGCCAAGTCGAATCCAGGCAGATAACCGACGTAATTGCTGGATCAGGCATTCCTCGGCAAGCTCAACCTGATGATCTCCTACGGCATCCTCCAGATCTAACACAAGAGAGGTCAATCCTTCATGTTTACCGGAAACAATATCATCCGCAATCGTAAGCCTTGTGGCTGGTGTATATAGAGCGGCTCCGACAGCAATAGATAACAATTCTTTATCTGATGTATTGTCAAAAGAGACCGGTGGTTCATAGAAGAGGAGCTGTTCCTCTTCTTCAGAGAGGTAATTAAAATAACGCATGCAATCGCTCCTCCATTTCTATTACACCTGATTTAAAACCTAATCTAAAATATCCTCCCGTAATTGGAAGGATATTCGCTTACTATAGCATCCATTAACTGGATTTAACCTCTTTGTTTCTTTTGTTCTTGATTGAGCTATAAATCATCGTTCCGCCAAAAATTGCGATGATCAACGAGAAGAAGTACACATGGGATACTTCGAATCCGAATGCGGCTGCAATCATCTTGGCTCCAATCACGATAATCAAGACAAACGCTGCTTTTTCAAGCTCTGGATACTTTTCAATGAGCTTGAGGAATAATTGTGCGACACCACGCATCATGAGCACTCCAAGAATACCGCCAAGGAATAATACCCATACCTGTTCACTAACTCCAAATGCAGCCAGAACGCTGTCAACACTAAAGGCAATATCCATCAATTCAACAGCAAAAACCGTTTTCCAGAAGCCTTGACCCTTGTTCTCCACTTCGCCTTCTTCCTGCTCGGCTTTTTTACCGATATAAGGAAGAATCCCATACATTTTAAATTCAAGATGAAATAAATTACTAAACGCGATCCAGAGCAGATAAATACCGCCTGCAACCTTAACCCAAGTAATTTTGACCAGGAACGTACCAATTCCAATAGCGAGAAAACGAAATATATAGGCTCCAATGATCCCATAGAACAAAGCTTTCTTTTGCTGTTCTTTCGGTAAATGTTTTACCATTACAGCAAGTACTAATGCATTATCAGCAGACAGTAATCCTTCTAGAATGATCAGTGTCCCAATAATTCCCCAGTTAACCGGATCTGAAAGTGTTGCAACAATACCAGCCCAACTAAAAAAGGAACTGAAATTCGCAATAAAGCTACTTATAAAATCTGACAAACTTTACCCCCCCTTTAACTAACAACTATTTGGAACCAGCAACCCATCTCAAGCCCCATTTATAAGCTTCATCCATCTTAGCATGACCCGCATAATAGGAGACCAGTTTTTCAATGCTCAAGGTTTGGTCATTCACATTTTGAATCAATGCAATGGCACACATACCTTTATTTTTCTCATGCTCATCCATCCGGACCTCGATATCGGGACCGCCGCTTTGCTTGATCGTGACGACGCCGTTGGCTTCCGCCCAGTTGGCTGCTCCTTCATAGATAAAGGCAAATACGAGAATCCGTTTGAATTCCTTCAGCATATTTCCATTAATCCGCAAATTTTCACCGGATTTCACCGTACCCGTCCGATCATCTCCATCGAGGGAAATATAGGGCGCACGTGTAAGCGAACCAAAGGAATTACCCAATGCCTGTACGACACCCTTGCTGCCATTCTTTAATTCATACAAGCAGGCCAAATCCAGATCCAGATTGCTGCTGCCACCGAACCAACCGGATTTTTTCTTCTGGTCCCAGTTCAGATTGACGAGAATCTCACCAAGTGAGCCGGAATTTTTTTGAAGATTAATCGTATCTCCGCGTTTTTTCAGCTCGATTTTGTTCAAGTTGATCGGATTGGCTGCTGGTGGTACGGTTGGTGCTGGCGGTATCTGTGCAGGCTCCCTAGAAGGCCGATTCAAATTAAGCGGCTGCTGCTGTGGCGGGTTATTGGGCTGTTGGCTGGGCCTGTTCAGATTCAGCGGCTGGTTATTAGCCGGCGGTTGAGGTGTCGGTGGTGTTGGTGCTTTGATCTCTTCTTCCTTCACCTCAATACCAAAGCTATTGCACAACGCTCCCAGGCCACCAGAATAACCGGAACCGATCGCATTGAACTTCCAATCGCTGTTGTATCTATATAATTCTCCTACGACAACGGCCGTTTCAACGGAGAAATCTTTTCCCAGGTTGTAGCGAAGCAACTCGCTGCCAGACGTTGGGTCTATGATACGAATATAAGCATCGTCTACTTGAGCGAAATTTTGTTTTCTTTTCTCTCCCTCATAGACAGTCAAGGTAAAAGCTATCTTGGCATATTGTGCAGGCACATTTCCCAATTGAATCGTGACCTGCTCCCGGTCGGTGAGTCCCGCCATATTCCGCTTGTCACCTGTTGTCAGGGAAACCGCATGATTAGCTCCTACAGGATTTCCATAGAAAATAAGGTCTTCATCACGTGAAACCTTCCCATTAGCCCCCAGCACAAATGCGGAAAAATCAAGATCCACACCATTCGCATTACGCCAACCCATGCCAATTATAACTTGAGTTAACGAAGGGTTGTTTTTAGTCAGATCGGCTTTCTGACCCTTAACTACTGAGATCGCCATGACTACACACCTTTCTTACGTTTTAAGTTACGAAGCTTAGTTGGCGTCAAGGCCGTAGTTTTTGCAAAGGGCAGCTAGACCACCAGAGAAACCGGAACCGATTGCCTGGAACTTCCAATCCGATCCCTGGCGATATAATTCACAGATGACTACTGCGGTTTCAACGGAGAAATCTTCTCCCAGATCATAACGCAGCACTTCTCTGCCATTGGATTCATCTACGATGCGAACAAACGCATTGGATACCTGTCCAAAGTTTTGTGAGCGGGCTTGTGCATCATGAATCGTTACGGTGATCCCGACTCTTTCAACATTAGCAGGCACTAAGGAGAAATCCATAATGATCTGCTCATCATCGCCGTCACCTTCACCTGTACGGTTATCGCCTGTATGCACAACAGAGCCATTAGGTGTTTTCGGATTGTTATAGAATACGAAGTCATCTACGCCTTTGGCTTTACCATCCTGATAGAGCATAAATGCTGAAGCATCAAGGTCAAAGTCATTACCGCCGTTATATTTATTCGTATCCCAGCCTAAACCAACAATAACCTTGGTCAGTCCTGGATTCGTTTTGGTAAGATCAATTCGTTGTCCTTTGGATAAGCTGATTGTCATGTGGATATCTCCCTCCGAATTTAGGTATCTCCGTTATTTACAATAAGCCGCCTTTACAAGGCGGCTTATTGTCCATGTCATGGCATACATGAGCAGGATTATTGTTTATGCAAGCCCGAAGTCACGTACCAAGCCGTTTAAGCCGTCTTTGTAGCCACTGCCGATAGCACTGAATTTCCATTCACCGTTATTACGGTACAATTCAGCAACTACGATTGCCGTTTCGACGGAGAAATCTTCTCCCAAATCGTAACGAATCAATTCTTCATTGCTTTCCTCGTTCACAATACGCGCATAAGCGTTGGAGACTTGTCCAAAGTTTTGGTTGCGCTCTTGAGCTTCATGAATCGTAATGCAAATCGAAATTTTCTCGACGTTAGCAGGAACTGCAGCCAAATCAACCTTGATTTGCTCATCGTCTCCGTCGCCTTCGCCAGTTTTATTATCTCCTGTATGTACAACGGAACCATTCTCGTTTTTCGGGTTGTTGTAGAAAATAAAATCTTTCTCAGACCCAGCTTTACCGGAAGCATTCAAAGTAAACACGGAAGCGTCCAAGTCAAAAGCGGTACCGCCATCATATTTGTTCGTATCCCATCCTAAACCGATAAACACCTTAGTCATACCTGGATTGGTTTTTGTCAGATCAATCTTTTGTCCCTTAGTTAAGCTGATTGCCATAATAAAATTCGCCTCACTTTTCTATAATTTTAGGTTTGGTGTTGCTTGTACAAAGATTATGTGTAGCGTCTGGCCAACAAGTCGATATGTGCGGCTAGCTCGCCTTCGCCAATTGCATTAAATTTCCATTCGCCGTTATTACGGTAAATTTCACCAACAATCAATGCTGTTTTGCCAGCATAGCTCTCGGTCAAATTAAATCGTACGAGCTCCTGATCATTCGTATGGTTAAATACACGAATATAGGCAGACTTAATCATGCCAAAGTCCTGTTTACGGGCTTCGCAGTCATAAATATTAACAACCATCAAAATTTTCTGAACATGAGCAGGTACTCTGGCCAGATCAACAACGATTTGCTCATCGTCGCCATCACCTTCACCTGTCCTATTATCTCCGGAGTGAACAACAGAACCGCATGCACTTGTTTTGTTATAAAAGCACACCAAATCCTCTTTCTTCTCCAGCTTGTTGTTTGCATTCAACAGTAGGGCTGAAGCATCACAATCAATAGCAGGCTTTTTGCCGCCAAAGAAGCTTTTTTTCTGTTCAATCGCATCCCATCCAAGCCCGACAACAACTTTGGATAAGCCTGCATGTCCTTTTGTTAAATCAATTTTCTGACCTTTAACTAATGAAATGGACATTCATCAGTACCTCCATTCGCTTGATCTCAATCTTTCACCAGTAATACGGCATTCGCCTATAGTTGGTTTCAAGATTTTACAAACCAAATTCTCCGGAGCTAAGTCCCAGCACCTTACAAATATCGCGAACTGCATTTTTTTCTGTTTCGTCAAAATCACCATCAGCTGCACCGATCGCGCAGCATACCCCTACAATAACACGGCCGATCTCCGGCTTGGAATTGAACGGAGCAATCGCTCTCAGAGCTTCCTGCTTACCAATGGTCACATCAAAATCCATATTGCCGGCATAATGATTAAACCGATTGATAACATCCGTCATGTTGTATACTTTCAGCTCTTCACTATGACTTAAATAACCGGCCATCTTTTGCTTCTCGGCTGCAGAGATGTTTCCATCAGCTGAAGCTACTACAGCGCATCCGGCAACTATGGCTTCAAGAAGATCCTTGTTTTTATACTTCTTGACAGAATCCTGTAAACTGGTCTTACCCTTGGATAACCAATTTTGAAACGAGTTCATTGCACTCATGTTTGTTTCCTCCATTTTTAATAAGGTTATGTTACCCATTTTCCAATATCTAATAACAAACAGATGGTGCGATCATAGCTTTCCACCTTTTCCCTACTATTAACTTTATACATATCCCTAAAATTTTGCAAGTTTCGATAGGATTCCTTAATCACACAAAAAAGATGACACCAAAAGCTTTGTCATCTTTCATTATCGTACGATAATATGAAATTTAATCAACCTTCATTTGAGCTGCGGGCAAAACGGGCAATTTTAGCGAAAAAATCCTCCAAAATAAACCTCGGATCTACCGTCTCGTACACTTTTATCGCCCGATACCGGCCATTATGGATGTAATGCATCTGCGGATCAATCTCCGGTGCAGGCCGCCATTCCGATCTGCCGCCCTCAGGATACATGATCAGCCCGATCACAGGCGAATCTCCCAATGAGCGGTATTCGATAGCTTCTTTTTTCCTGCTGTTGTATTCCAGCAGCTGTTCGACCAGATAGGCACCGATCCTACCGTGTGGATACACCTTTTCCATCAGCTCCGAATGACTGACCGGCATCATCCGATAGGCATTATAGGGAACCTGCCATACCTCAAGCCTGGATTTAAAAACAACATTGGCCGCATGGATATCATTGGCCAGATTATACTCTCTACCGCCTGCGGGCCATGTATAACCGCCGATCCAGATGACGCGAATATTACGGCCCTCGATAGCCGGCTCCAGCAGTAACGCTGACGCCATATCGGTCAAGGGTCCACAGAAAGCGATGTTCAGCGTCCGGTCGTCGTCCTTGAGCGCTTCTTCTATAATAAGGCGTGCTCCCGCTGAATCGACCGGCGTAAGCTCGTCCGGCATCGGATGCGGAGCTCCGTTCTCGGCCCTTATGCTGCCTTCCATTCCCATCAGCCGCAGCAGCAAATCGATTTCCCCCCTACTGTCCAGCATGCTTGTTTGGGAAATTTTGTCCCCAAAATGGGCTGCTATAATTCCATGAATCTCAAAGGATGGAGTCAAAATGCCATGAACGATGGCGTACTGATCATCTGCCTCCGCCTTTGTGTCGGTATTGATAATTACGCGCAGCTTTTTATGCTGTGGATAATCAAATTCCATCAGAATACCTCCATGTCGAACAGGCCGCCCGTCACACTCGACTGAACTGCAGCCAGCCTAATCCGTTTTTTTATACAAAGTGCGATATTCGTTCGGTGAGATGCCTTCTACTTTTTTGAACACTCGCAAAAACGTGGTCCGGCTGTGAATACCAATACTTTCAGCAATATCATTGACCTTCATCTCGGTCCGGGTCAGCAGCTCTTTGGCTTTTTCAATACGCACCTGATTGATATAATCGGTCAAATATACGCCGGTTTTATCTTTAAATACTCGAGACACGTATTTCACGGAAACGCCCATTTCATCGGCTATTTGCTCCAAGCCCAGATCCTGTGTGTAATGCTCCTGAATATATTTTTCGATAAGCGAGACGAGGTTGCCCGATCTTTGACCTTTTTGCGCTTTGGTCACTTCAATAATTCGGGCGTAAAATGCCTGAATAATCTGCTGCAGCTCCTCCTTCGTTCCGGTCAGCGTATCCCCAATTGCGGGACTTGTGAACTGCTGAAGCTGTTGATCCATCTCCAGAAACGTAACATTACGGCCTTTTTCCGCTAAAAAGCGGACACCAGTTACATACATTTCTTTAAACAGCTGCCCCATATGTTCGTAGGACATGCTGCGCCGCATATTATTTTCGACAATTTCCTCAAGCACAGTACTTACAGCTGATTCGTCGCCCAGCTTCAAATAATTTAATAGCTTCTGCTCGTCGTACAACGAATATTGGTAGCTGTTGCGGATCGACATGTGGCTGGAATCGACAATCTGAAACCTTTTTTCTTTATTACGTTTGCCAAGCGCCGTCATCGCCTCATTGTAAGAAGTGCCGATATCATTGACGTTGGTGTAAAAGGTGCCGATTCCTATTGTGATATCGTAATACATCCGTATGTCATATTCGAAAATTCCGAGCATCCGGTTAAAAGCCTCGTACAGCAATTCCGTTTCCTGTGCTTCATCCACATTCACAAGCCCGACGAACAGATGCATCCGGTGCTCCAGTACGTAAGCAGGCAGGTCACGACCGAGCAGGGACCAAA
This sequence comes from Paenibacillus sp. FSL H7-0331, assembly GCF_001956045.1. Next base: position 35,910 of record NZ_MRTH01000017.1, read on the forward strand.
TGATTTTTTTAATTCCATTGATTACATAGATCCGTTCGGTATCCTGAATATCCTCGTAAAAGGCCTCTTTAAAATCAAAATGGACCGAGCAGCATATAAAGCCCGAACGCGTGAAGCCGAAGTCCGCCTTCAAGGTTTCTCGTAATATTTCCTCCTGATTCAAGGTGTGGCCTTTAAGCAGAAACAGCAGCGAATACTCGACATACTCGCTTGTATGCTTGTCGTATTTAACCTTGTACTGCTGGTTGCTGTCGGAAAGACGGTCAATCCCTTGGCGGATCAGATCGAACTCATTGGAATGGATATTATCTGCATGATCTCCGCTTCCCAAATCGCTTTTCAAGGCAATCACATCACGAATGTTGCGAATCGGATTGTAAATGCGAATGCTGAATACGAACGAAAAGATAATGCCCATCACAATCAACACGATAGATAACAGCACCGTCATTTGCAAAATATTAACCGTATGATGGTTGAATTCACTGAGCGGGGTGAACGAATAATATTCCCAACCATATAAATTGGACTTGATATGGGCAATCATATAGCGCTTTCCCTGTATCTCGATATCCTGCGCTCCGCCTTGTTCATGATAAGCAGGCAGCCAGGCCGATCTTTCCGGTGAGCCATCCATCAGTCCCTGCTCATCGTAAATAATCTGCTGATTCCCATCCAGCACCACAAAGTTAGTGGAATCAAAAACAGCATTACCCTTCAACGCATTGACGATCGCATTAACGGAAATATTGACGACCATCACTGCATTCTGATTCTGAATCCGGTTGGTCATGACGATAGGTACAACCTGTTTGATCGCCATCTGCTCCTGAACCACACTGGAAACCGGCAGTAGCTCTATGCTTTTGGTCGAGCTCCGTTTATTTATCCAAAATGCCGTGTCGTACTTCTCATACTTATAAATGTTATTGAAGTAGGAGTTAAACGTGTTAACGCCCGCACCGACGTAAACCTCCTGATTATCAATGTAAACAAAGGTTGAATCCGTAAAATTGCTAATAATGTTCTCGCTTCTTTGCAGAATGCGCGGCAAGCGCCACAGCTCTGATTTGATGGTCAGGCTTTGTTGGTCCTTGGGAATAAGCAGATTCATGACGGTATAATCAAATAAAAAATTGATCCCAGTCTCCTGCGTCGTATTAATATACAAATCTATCGTATTCGCGGCAGATTCCAGATTGGTGGTAATCCGCTCGTTAAACTGATTTTTCATAATGCTGATCGAGTACGCATATTCGGACACGCCAATAATAATAATCGGAATCAAAAGAGACAGGAAATACGATAAAATTTTGAGAAATAATCGGTTCTGCTTGCTCTGGAATTGTTTGAATCGCATGATCCCGTTGTTCATCGTTGTTTCCTCTCTTTTGCTTCCGGCAATTAATGGATTTGAACAATCTTGATTTGTTCAAACAAACCATAAGGCTGCACAATATAGCCGGGCGTGAATTCATTGCCCTCCCTGCGAAAGGAATCCCAGCCGATCATAGCTTGCCGTGGTCCCCTCGCTTCATGAAAAGGTCCGAACATATTGCGCGGGCTGCCCATGACCTCGATCTCCAGCGCATTACTGCCAGCGTTCAGATAAGGGGTCAAATCGACTCCATCGGCGGCTTTCCAAGGCACGTGCCCGGCAGTAACTCCGTTCACTCGGATTTCCACAGTGACTGCAGAATGGTCACCCAGCAGCAGGACGGCTTTTCCCGTTTCATCGTCCGGGTGAATATAATCGATATGGTAAATCATGCTTCCATTATAATGATAATAGCCCTGCAAGCACCAATCTCCTGTACGGAGCGTGTCCGGTTCTTCTACGATGCTCCGCGACAAATTGACCGCAAAATCGCCGATCAAGTAGCAGTCCTCGATTTCCATCGCTTGCGTGTAGTCAGCATACAACTCCAGCTCGTTGCTGCCCTGCCTGATGCCAGGAAGCGCAATACAATCCATCGATCTATCAACGAACCAGCCCACAGCCTTATTGGATATCTCGTGACCATTGAGCAGGATACGGAACTGCTGCGAGCCTTCGAGCACAAGTCGAATTTCTTGGGCAGGCAGATCCGTCACATCGAACCGCAGCCTGAACCCGACAGGCGTACCATTATGGGGATGCTCTTCATGAATCCACTTATATCTCTGCGTAATGCCATTATAATAGACCTGTCGCATGCTTAATAGTTCGCGGATATCCCTTTGAGCTGACCACACCTGCATTTCCTCCGACCAATCGCCGTCACCCATGCGGTACTCACATGTATCCAGAGTGAGCACATTGGGCATCGTCCTCGAAAAACGGAATTCAGGACCTGCCGCCGCGTAGAGAATAGGTTCAGACTGGGATTGTGATAACGCCTTTGGAGATGAAGCTGATGCATTCAAGGTGCTTGCGTCGACTGTGTGAATCATATACAGCCTGGAAGCAGCAGCGCCGAATTGGGTGTTAAAGCACAATCGATCTTGTTCGATCCATGAATCGATCTCCGTAATCTGCCCGGTCAATGCGTCCCATTCTTCAACACGGCCTATCAGCTGAATATCGATACGCACCTCATAACCTTGATCACGATCATTATTGACGACGAACAGCGTATGTCCATCCTCAACCTCCTTGAACAAAATGAACAGCTCGGAAGCTTCAGCGGCATACCGATTATGAATTCGTACAGGCCGTGGTTGGATATCCTCCAGCTTGGCAATTACCTCCTCCGGCCTAGATGCGATTGTGACGCCTGGATGGGCGTATAGGCCGATCAGATCATCGAATGGCTTGCCTTCGATCATAGTGGCGAATGGCGTCATCGCAACCACTTTGCCCCCCTGCTCCAGAAACCGGAGAAGCAGCTCATACGTGCTGTGCAGCATCGTGCGTACCGGCGGAATGACGGCAACCTCATAACCTGCCAGATTCACAAAAAGCTTGTTATCGCGAACCGCTCCTGTCTCAGCCATAATCGTCTCATCGCCAAGATCAAAATCATAATGAGCTCCCAGCAAAATACGTAAAAAATCATTAAATTCAAACCCATACTGGTCAATAGCCGGAATGTCACGGTCCAGTCCGCGTTTTTTGCTTCCATAAGGATTGGTACCGAGCATCGACCAGGCCGTTGAAGCCGGATGCAGCACCAGAATATCCCTGACCGGCCGCCCTTCGCTCATAACCGAACCGATCCGGGCAAAATAATCTTCCATGATATAATTATATTTCCACCAGCTGTTCTGGTAATTAAAGACGGGAGGGTAATCTCTTTTGCGGCAGCCCTTTAATGAATACAAGGAAAGATGCTGGGATCTCAGGTTGATGCCCAGTACGTACTGCCAATCCCCAACCCATTTCTGGCCTTCGAAGGTGAATTCCCAGCCCGTGCAGCCATACGTTTCAGAAATCGTAAACTTACGGCCGTATTGATTGGCAACGCTAGTACACTGCTTGACGGTTAAGTGCTCGTTGGTCTGCTCACAGAGCAGGTCAATTCCCGGAACATGCTGGTACCGATAATGTGGCATAATAGCTCCGCCGACCCGTGTCGCCACTCCGAGAGAGCCTTCCCACAAAAAGTGACCGGTAAAGGCAAGTCCGTTATCCTCGCACCAATCGCCTAACTGTTTGGAATACGACTCGCAAAATTTATCCGATACGGTCCGCCAGTAATCATGCCGTGCATGCGGGGACTGCTCTCCGTTAAAGAAAATGTAAGGCAGCAGCTCAAGAATATCATACCCGCGCTTGTCTGCGAAGTAGACAGGAAACGTGGATGTCCAAGGAATCCAGCCGCGCCCCGCCGTATAAGTGCTGTGCCGGTCATGCACACTGGGCTCGTCGGTAAAAATACCGGCAATCGTGCGACCGAACTGCTCGCCAATTTCAGCTTTATAAACCTCATAGGTCGAATCAATAAAGGCACGGACCGTGTCAGGGTTCATGCTGTCCGGCGGCGCCTGATCATTAAACCATTCACTCGGAGCTGATACCTCGACCCTGAATACGAGCAGCACTTCATCCTCGGCCAGTAATGTGGCTGTTTGGGGGGCTGGACCGGCTATCTCCGGCAGTTGAAGCTGCTCGCAGCGGAGCAGCTTCATATCATCGATTGCCGCCTTGAATACGGCGACAATGGCACCGTCAGGCTGGAAGGAGCCCCGTGCTACTTCGATTGTCAGCCCTTTGGAACGGTGCTCATCCCCTATAGCCGGAACCTGTCCTCCCGCAGAGCCTGAAGGCCAGCGATCCTCATCATACAGCCAAGCCTTCATCCCCTGCTGTTCCGCTTGAGCCACCGACTCACGAATGGCTTCCATCCATTCGGGTCCCATATAAGGCGTTTCCAGCCCGTCACGCGAATGCATGAAAAAGCCGCCCATGCCCTGAGCCTTCATATCCTTAATTTGCCGCGTCAGCTCTTCCTGCTGCAATTCATCATTCCAGGCCCAAAAAGGCAATGAACGGTATTCCGCAGGCGGCTGATTAAACCGTTCTCTCAATTCAGGCAAAGTTGCCATATGGGTAGACCTCCTAAATGTTCAGGGATTCTTTACGACTCCAGCTCCAGGCTCCAGCACACAACCCGCTCCCGTTTCCATGTGTAGGTCACGTATATACGTCTTCCCTCGGCAATCACGGCCGGGTACGAGTACTCCCCCGGTTCGATCGGCTTCGTATAGGTACGGTAGTCGCCCTCCAGCACAATCAGCTGCTCCCAGTTCTCGCCATTGTCTGTGGATACGCTCAGCAGGAGCGGCATCCGCGGACCATTGTACATGCCGACCGGATTGTAAGCGAGTACAAGCGTTCCGTCATCCATGCGCGCCAAATCGATGCCACTATTGTTATTCGGCAAATACGTTCGATAAGCAGGCGACCAGGTCCGGCCCGAGTCCGAAGAATCACTGCGGTAAATAAAACCGGCGGTGCTGCGGTGCAGCATGTGTACATGGCCAGGCTCCGATTCCCAAATGGTCGGTTGAATGAGACCTTTGCCGCGGACAAGATACTTTCCTTCTTGCCCCTTGCCACCCTCAGCAGAAGGTCGAAGCACAGGCACCATCGCGCTTTGCGTCCAGGTCTGTCCTTGGTCTAGTGAGATATCGGCGAACGCGTCCCAAGTCTCCGCTTCAATAGAGGCGGGAGCTAGCCAGGTTCCATCCTGCAGTTCGATCAGCTTGTTCTTAACCGGACCTCTCCCGCCTGAATCTCCCGGCACCAATTCAATCGGTTCGCTCCAGGTTTCACCGTTATCATCGGACACGATCATTCTTGTATACCACTGCGGAATCGGGCTGCCCACCTTGTAATGCAGCACGATTTGTCCATCAGTCTTGCGGAATAATACCGGATTCCAATGTACGACGCCTTCTTCGTCCGCCACCATTCGCGGCTTGGACCATATACCGTCCGTTCTCGTCGAGCACCAGATCGCTACATCCGGCGCACCCTCCTTGCTCCCGGCAAAATAGGCAACCAGCAGATCGCCGTTCGGCAGCGTCACGATCGTCGAGGCGTGGCAGGCGGCGAACGGGCGATCCTCCTCAAATACAAATTGTCGGCTCTGTTCCTTCAGCTTCATGGTTTCACTCCACTCTCTCTTGTCTTATTTCTTCTGGTTCAATCTGGCTAACGCGCCGTTATAAATTTTTTCCAGCTCGGCGCCTCCGGAATCACGGGCTTTTTTCATGACAGCATCATATTCATCCAGCTTTTTGACACCCATAATAAATTTGTCATATTCCTGCTCCAGCATCGTGTTCAGGTTGACCAGTATTTCCTTGACACGAGCAGCCTCTTCCTTTGTAAGCGGCGGTTCCAAATAAGGATCATGGTAAGCCTTGTCATTGGCAATCGTTTTCCAGAACTGCTCATGCATGTCGCTCCAGTTGCCCGTCAGCTTCTCTACCTGCACCTGCGGCTCGGAGTTGGAGAACCATGGCGTAAAGCTCAGCTTGCCGGAGCCCAGATCGGAATACATCGCATAGAAAGCGGTAGGCTGGCCGTCTTTAAATTTCATGACATAATCGCTGTTCAGCTTGGGCTGGCCCTTCTCGTCCAATGTATGGTGGACACCCTCAACACCGTAGTTCATCAGGTTGGACGCTTTCTCGGTGTACATCCAATCGATCAGCTTGACAAGAGTTTCCGGGTCCTTGGCCTTGGAGCTGATCGCAAAAATTCTGTCGTTCGTTATCGTTGTTGCGTAAAATTCGGCTCTGGCTTTGCCAGGCTTATATTCCGGGATCGGAATGAGCTCAAGCTTGCCGTCCGGAACTGCCTTTTGCAGCTGCTTCGTATAATCAAGCGCAAAGCCGCTGTTGTCCATAAAAAAGAACGATTTACCGCTGGTCAGCTTCTCGGTCCACTGCTGCTGTGTCGCGACTGCATAATCCTTGTCGAGCACCCCCATCGTGAAGGCTTTGTTCAGGTAAGCCAGTACGTTTTTGAATTCGGGCGTGCCTTGTCCGTACACATATTGGCCGCCGTTCACATCTTTATCAAAATATATCCCGTTGCCGCTGCCCACTCCCGAGCCCAGCATATAAGACATCGTTTTGAACAATTGGTGGATAGGTCCGCTTCCCTTACGTGCGGAGAACGGCGTCGAATCGGGATAAATCTTCTTGAGCTCAGCTAGCACAGTCAGCAGCTCGTCAAAGTTTTTAGGTGTCGGTAGGTTGTGTTTTTTCAGCAAATCGGTACGGATGACCGGCCCGAAGCCATTCTTCAGCTCATTGCGGCCTATCGCCGGGAAGCCATACAGGTCTCCGTCCGCGGTCAGCTTCGCCATGTCCGGGTATTGATCCCATACTTTTTTGAAATTGGGCATCAGTCCCTTATTCATATATTGCATCAGCGGCACGAACACGCCCGTCGATGCAAAGCTGTTAATATCGGCCATATCTACCTGGATAATGTCCGGCAAGTTATTGGTGGCGATCAGTATTTTTTTCTTATCGTTGTAATTGCTGTTTGGCACCGTTTCGAATTTCAGCTTGATGTTCGTCTGCTTGAGAATTTCCTGCTGGATCGGAGCCATATTTTTGACAGGCTGATTCGGATGCTCCGGGAAAGCGATCGTGATCTCCCGTTCCTTGGCAGAAATTTTACCTGAATCTGCTCCGGCTGCGTTACTTCCCGGTGCAGCGGGTGCTGCCTCTTTACCGCCGGTTCCCGTGCATCCGGCAATAGCCGTGGCCACAATGATTGTGGACAGTGATACGGAAACCCCTTTTACCCATGCTTTAGTCATCTTGGATAAACCTCCCTTTGTGTGGATCAAGCGTTAATTTTGAAGCATGCTGAGCACGCAACAGCAATGAAGCCGGGTGCCCGGTGATCCCGGAGCATTCCCCCTCTCATTAAGGATGTGAAATGTAAAGGTGCTTAACCCTTTAAAGCGCCAATCATCGCGCCTTTGACAAAATACTTTTGCAAATACGGGTACGCTACGAGGATCGGCAGCACAGTAATAATAATGACCGCAAACTTGTAGTTGGTCGCAACAACACGGAAATTGGATGATGCACTGCCCACATCCGCGGTTTGATCAGCGAATTCGCCCGCTATGACGATGTTCCTCAGCAGCACCTGCACGGGAAACTTGTCGCTGTCGTTCAAATAAATCAAAGCCGGGAAAAAGCTGTTCCAATGATGTACAGCGTAGAACAACACCATCGTAGCCATAACAGGAAGCGAGAGCGGCAAAATAATTTTCCACAGCACTTGCAGCTCGTTGGCTCCATCCAGATAAGCCGATTCCTGCAGAGCGACCGGAATCCCTTCAAAATAGGTTTTCATAATAATCATATTGAAGGTGCTGATTGCCGTAGGCAGCATTAACGCCCACATCGTATCGATAAGTCCGAGCTTCTGGACGACCAGATACACCGGAATCAAACCACCGCTGATGAACATCGTGACCGCAACCATAAAGATGAAGATGTTGCGCCCGTAAAAATCCTTTCGGGAGAGCGGATACGCACATAGCGCTGTCAGGATCACGTTGATTGTCGTCCCGACAGTCGTATACAGCAGTGTATTGCCGTAAGCCTGCCAAATCTTCGGATTTTTAAATACGACCAGATACGCATCAAACGTAATGTCCATCGGAAGCAGCTTGATCAGACCGCGCGTTACCAGATTGCCGTCGCTGATCGACACGATAAAGATGTAATAAATCGGGTATACCGTTATAAAGATCAGGAGCAGCAGCACCGCGATGTTGCACACGTCGAAAATTTTGGACCCTAATGAAGTATGTTTGTTCATGACAACCTCCTGTTATCTACCACAATCCGGTTTGACTGATTCTTTTGGAAATACGATTCGCCGAGACGAGCAGTACAAGCCCGATCACCGCCTGGAACAGCTCTACCGCAGTCGCATAGCTGAAATCACTGCCCAGCAGCCCTCTCCGGTACACATAGGTCGAGATCACATCTGCCGTTTCATAGGTCGAACCGTTATAAAGCAAAATAATTTTGTCATAGCCGATCGACATCAGCCTGCCGATATTGAGGATGAGCATAATCGATATCGTTGGCGAAATTTCCGGCAGTGTGATGTGAATCAACTGCTTCCAGCGGTTGGCTCCATCGATTTTGGCAGCATCATACAGCTCCTCATCTACAGCAGTCAGCGCGGCCAGATAAATAATCGAGCCCCAGCCGATGCTTTGCCAAATCCCCGAGGAAATGAAAATCGTCCGGAACCATTCCGGCTTCATCAGAAATTGAATCGGTGCCAAGCCAAACCACGTAATGAGTTGATTTACCAGACCGTCCAGTGTAAGAAAATTGACGATCATCCCGCAGACGACAACGGTAGAGATGAAATGCGGCAGGTAGCTGACGCTTTGGGCGAATTTTTTCAAAGCCTTGCTTTTTAATTCATTGAGAAGCAGAGCTAGAATAATCGGCGCCGGAAACGCCCAGAACAGCTCGTAAATATTGATGAGCAGCGTGTTTCGAACCAGCTTCCAAAAATATTCCTCATTCAGAAACTTTTTGAAATGTGACAGTCCGACCCAAGGACTTTCCGTGATGCCCTTGACGATATTGTAATCCTTGAAAGCAATGATAATGCCATACATCGGCCAATAATGAAAGCATACATAATAGCAAAAAGGCAGGAAAAAAATCAAATATAAATACCGGCTTCGTTTCATATTTCGCAGGATCGGATGGCTTTTGCTTCTGGGCGCGCCGACTGCTGGCTGTACGTGTGATGTTTGAATAGAAATCCCTCCTGGCTGACGATCTTGTACGGTTCACGCCGATCAAGCTGATGCCTAACCGGCGGCCGCTTCCGTAATCCCTATTATGAGAGCGGCTGAACGCCTTGAAAAGCACCGATAACGGTATTCCACGAACCACTTTTCGCACAAATGCGCTCATGATTCAAATTTCTAAGGGTGTCCAAATATCGCACACCTTGGCTGCAAGCCCAGTCTGGGCAAGGCTTTAGGACATTCCCATGCAGAAACCAGGGATTTCTTCTCGCACATCTAATTGACTCATGGGACAGCAAAAAAAACCATTGCCGCTCCATAATGAGCATGCAATGGTTTTGAGCTGCCCGGCGGTACCACCAGGCGTTTTTCAGTATTTGTCTGCGAATTACTACCGATTGAGACTACCGCTGAGCTATGAGGCCTGGTTGCCTGGCGCTGCCTCCGGCTTACTGCCGCCTGCCTCGCGACCTGTTGTTTTTAAATTCCATTTGGCGCTCGTGTACACTGAGAATCCGAACATCATCGCAACCAGGAAAATCCCGCCAGTCAGAAACGCGAACGACAAACCGAGCGTTTGACCGAGAATACCGAACATCGCCGGGCTGATGATTTGCGAGAAACGGTTCGTCAGCAGCCTTAACCCCATAAGTTTCCCACGGTCGGCATCTCTTGTGTCATTAACGACAATCATAATGCTTACAGGCAGGTTAATCCCCACGGCAGCGCCCATGATCAGCATCAGAGCCACAATGCCGGCAATATGAAGACCGGCGAGCGGCGTCAATAATACACATACGGACGCGATCATGCCGGCGATTAACAAGATCCGCTCCAGATGGGTCCGCTTCATGATCCAGTTCAGTACATAGCGGGAAAGCATGCCGGCCAAGCCACGAATTGCCAGCACTATCGAGATCAGGAAGGTCGAGTAACCGAGTTCTTTTAAATACAAAGGCATAAAGCTCATATACAGAGCTTGGATATACATAATCAGAAAGGTGCCGATTAACCCGAACTGCACCGCACGAATTTTGGTCAAATGCCAGCCGCTCGTATAGCTGTCCACAATCCCTTGAACTCTGATAATATCCCTCGGCTTAATCTCTGCCAGATTCGGATCGGGATGCGGATAACCCCGCGAAATGATCAGGATAAACGCAAGAAACAGAATGGATGCAAAGCCCGCTATCAGAAAGGATATCTTGTAGCCAATCAATTCCGTGGCAAACAGTGAAACTATACCCCCGCCTATAAGCGGACCGAGCATCCCGCCTCCTGACATCCACATCGAATATTTATTAATATTTTCGTTGCGCTGGTTTTTGTCTCCATCCGATACAAGCACCTGTAGAGCCGAAGCCATAATAACAATGCAGGCCCCCATAAAAAATTGCGAAATCGACAGCATCCAGAGTCCATTGCCATAATACGTCGTAAACAAGGAAAGAATCAGCAGTATGCTTCCCCACTTCAGCATTTTCATTGAGCCGATCGAATCGATTAATTGTCCGACCGGCATGGCGATAAAAATCGGCAGCAGGGAACGCAGCGTAACCATGAAGCCAATGGCAGAGGTAGAAGCACCGACCTCTTGGGCATACAGGGTAAAGAATGGCTGCGCCATTCCCGTGATTGCAAAAAACAGCCCCCCGCCATAAATGCCAACCTTGCGGTACAGGTCAAGAGACGGCATGACAAGCTACCTGTCGAGTCGTCTGATAATCCTCTAGTACCGGCTTGTGGCTGACGCAGTGCTCTGTGACCAGCGGACAACGGGAATGAAAGGCACAGCCGAGGGGCGGATTGGCTGGGCTGGGCAGCTCTCCGGACACCAGCTGGATATCTCGCTGGGATTCAATCACGGGATCAGGGACGGGAACGGCTGCAAGCAGAGCTTTCGTATAGGGATGCATCGGATTGGTAAACACCCTCTCGGCAGGTCCATACTCAACGATTTCACCTAGATACATCACAGCAATCTTATCCGAAATGTAGCGTACGGTGGATAGATCATGGGAGATGAACACAAAGCTCAGACCCATCTCCTCCTTTAAATCGCAGAGCAGATTAATAATCTGCGCTCTTACGGATACATCCAGTGCAGAGGTGGGCTCGTCGGCAACAACGACGCTCGGATTCAACGCCAAGGCCCGCGCCACACCGATCCGCTGCCGCTGACCGCCGCTTAGCTGGCTTGGATAACGGTCCAGATAAGAAGCCTCCAGGCCGACCTTCGCGATAAGCTCACGGACTTTGAAGCGCCTTTCTTCCTTCGTGCCTATTCCTTGCACATTTAGCGGCTCGGCGATAATATCGCCTATTTTCATTTTGGGATTAAATGAGGAATATGGGTCCTGAAACACAATCTGAATATTGCCGCTCACCTCAATGCTTCCCGATGTCGGTTCATCAAGACCGAGCAGCATGCGAGCCGTCGTGCTTTTGCCGCAGCCGCTTTCACCAACAATACCTATGGTTTCACCGCGCTGCAGCGTAATATTAATGCCATTAACAGCTTTGATCTCGGGAGCCTTGCGCCAGGGCAGCAGCGAATCACGCTTGAAATGCTTATGAAGATCTTTAATAACAAGCACATGGCCATCCGCTTCACCTGCAGCTGTCTCTGTATAAGTCATTGAAACAGCAGCCGTTTGCGGTTTATTGTGTTTATCCAATGATACGATCTTATCCAGACCCTCGGTTTGCAGTCCATGCTCCAGCCAGCAGGCAGAGGCTTGTGTGCCCCCGCGCTCCTGCAGCGGAGGAGCCTCCATATGGCACCGGCTCGCAGCCGCCGAGCAGCGCTCCTTGTACGAGCAGCCGATGATCTGATTTTTCATATCATGCGGGAACCCGCCAATATGAAGCAGACGACCGCTTTTTTCACCGCTTATCTTGGGAATGGTCATCAGCAGGCTTTGCGTATAGGGATGCTTCGGGTGCGCGAACAGCTCCTGAACCGTACCGTATTCAACGATTTTCCCGGCGTACATGACTGCAACCTTTTGGGCAAAGCGGGCGACCAGCCCCAGATCATGGGTGATGAACATCATAGCTGTTCCCGTCGTTTCCGTCAGCTCCTTCAGCAGCTGTACGATCTGCGCCTGTATCGTTACATCGAGGGCAGTCGTCGGCTCGTCGGCAACAATCAGCTTCGCGTTGCACGATAACGCCATGGCAATCATAATCCGCTGCCTCATCCCGCCACTCATTTCAAACGGATAGGCATCGATTCGTTTCTCGGCATCGGGAATACCAACGCGACTCAGCCAATCAATGGCCAAGAGGCGTGCTTCCTTGGGACCCAGCTTCAAGTGCATACGAATCGGCGTGATCATCTGGTCAGATATGCGCATCACGGGGTCAAGCGAGGACATCGGGTCCTGAAAAACCGTTCCCACCTCTTTGCCGCGAAGCCGATTGAGCTCCTTTTCCGGCATACCCACCAATTCCCTGTTTTCAAGCTGCACGCTTCCTGACACGATACGACCGGGATAAGCAATCAATTGAATCAGTGACATCGCCATCGCGCTTTTCCCTGACCCGCTCTCGCCTACTATAGCCAGACGTTCACCACGCTGAATATCAAAGGATACGCCATTGACCGCCCGGACAGTGGCACTCTCCGTCTCAAAATGGGTGTGTAAATCCCGGACCCGCAGCAGCGGATCGGACTCTAAAAGATAGTCGGTTTCCATATGAATTTCCTCCTGTCTGCAGCTTATTTTCTCGAACGAGGGTCAAGCACTTCACGAATACCGTCCGACATAAAATGCAGGCTGATCGCAATCAGCAAAATAACGACGCCTGGCAGGGTTGAAATCCACCAGCCAATTTGCAAATAGGTTTGCCCCTCTTTAATAATATTGCCCAGTGACGGCTCCGGCGGCATAATCCCCAGGCCAAGAAAGCTGAGACTGGCCTCAACGAGAATGGCATTGGCAGCAGCTATACTGGCAGCGACAAGCAGCGAGGAAATCGTATTAGGAATAATATGCTTGGTCATCAGCCACAGTTGGGAGGCTTTCACGGTTCGGGCCGCATCGATATACGTTCTCGATTTCAGCGTCAGCACCAGAGAGCGCTGCAGTCTGATAAAACGCGGCACATCAGCAAGTGAAATGGCAATGACAACCGGGATGAAGCCCGCTCCCATAATGGAGACCAGACCAATCGCCAGCAGCAATGAAGGAAAGGCAAGAAAAATATCAACGATGGACATCATCGTACGATCGACCATTTTTCCGTAAAACCCGGCAATCGTGCCCAACACAACTCCAAATACAAGTGCAATTACAGCTACACTGAGTCCAACCGACAGGGAAACCTTAATGCCCGACAGCGTCCGGCTGAATACATCACGGCCTAATTTGTCCGTTCCGAATGGATGATCCCAGGAAGGCGACTGCATACTCGACTTCACATCGGTAACCAATGGATTGGGGAAGGGCAGTACAGGTGCCAGCAGGGTCAGCAGTAAAATAGGAATCAAAATCAGCAGCGCCCAACGGGCCTTCTGGTTGGCTATCAAAAAATGCAGCCCAGGAATCCGAATAGTCCCCCAAGAAAACGGGCCTAGCTTCCCTCTGCCGGTACCAAGTGCTTCTTGATTGTTCATATTCTTCACCTCTTCAAAGTTTTGTGGAACAAAACTAACTTCGTAAGCATCAGCTCGGTTTTGTGGAACAAAACTGTCTTCGTAAGCATCAGCTGCGTTTGTGGAACAAAACTGACTTCGTAAGTGTCAGCTGAGTTTTTAGAATTGAACGCGCGGATCGATCTTTTTGTAAACCAGATCCGTCAGGAAATTGATCGCCACAAACAGGAATGCATAGAACAGAATCAAGGTCTGCACCAGCGGATAGTCCCGGCTGTTGATTCCGTTAACCAGCAGTGTGCCGATACCCGGAATTGTAAAAATAAATTCGACGATGACTGTGCCGTTCAGCAAATTACCGAAGCTGAGTCCAATGACCGTGACAATTGGCAGCGCTGCATTGCGGAGTGCATGACGGAATACAACGACAATCTCGGATATGCCTAATGAGCGGGCTGTACGCACATAATCTTCATTCAAGACTTCAAGCACGGCAGTTCGCGTAATACGCGCAAGCGTAGCGACCTGTGTAATCGATAGCACAATAATCGGAATCGCAATGCGCTTCATCAGCATCTCCGGATTATCCAGCGTTACTCTGCCGCTTGCCGGGAATAAGCCCAAGCCCAGGGACAGAATCAACAGCAGCAGCAGTGCCGTCCAGAACGCCGGCATCAGATCGACAATCATCGCTGCCCATGTAATCATGTTATCCAGCGCCTTCTTTCCCTTGTGGGCCATATAGGCAGCAAGCGTACCGAGCGGGATGGAAATACACACCGCCATCAAAATCGTAATCGACGCTATCAGCATCGTAATCGGCAGCGCCGTCATGATCATGCCCGTAATCGGCAGATTGGTCGTCACCGTATTGCCAAAATCGAGCATCAGCAGGTTTTTCATGTAACTGAAATACTGCAGCCAGAGGGGCTGATTCAGCCCCATCTCTTCTCTCAGTCGCTCCAGAGCGGCCGCCGACACATTTTCTCCTGCCATTGCCGATGCCGCATCACCCGGTATAAGCCGTAAAGCGAAGAATACCAATGTCACCACTCCGAGCATCGTAACGATCAGCTGCACGACTCGTTTAAAGGAATATACCAGCACTGGCGGTCACCTCCCGGATTCACTTTTTCACTGACCTTACTACAGCCTTGTGTACCTATTTGATATCGACACCATAGAAGTCAACCTGTGCCAGCTTATTGATGACAACACCATCCACATTCGTCTTGCTTGGCCAAAATACATTGCTTCCAAAGGTCGGCATATAAGGCAGATCCGTCATCGCAATAACCTGCACCTCTTCATACAGCTTCTTCCTTTTGTCCTTATCAACCTCGGCACGCGCCGCTTCCAGCTTCTCGGTCAGCACCGGATTATCATAACGTGCGCCATTCAAGCCGCCGGGCGATTTATTGTTCGGATGCAGGTAGCTGAACAGGATCATATCCGGATTGACGGCGGGCAGCAAACGTCCTGCAGTCATAAAGTCTCCATCATTTCTCACTTTGTTATAAGTCGGCGTATCCACCAGGACGAATTCCAGTGTAACACCCACTTTTTTCAAATATTCCTGCTCCAGCTGCAGCGTATCTGTAATCCCGGTTGCCGACGTATTCGTCTGCGTCATCTTGAAGCCGTTCGGATAACCCGCTTCCACCAGCAGCTTTTTCGCTTTCTCCGGATTGTATTCATACTTCGGCGCTTTGTCCGTGTAGCCATCCATCCAGTCCATCAAAATACTGCTCGTTCCTGCTTGCAGTTGGGGATTGACCGCTTTGGCAATCGCATTGAAATCAACAGCATAGGCAAGCGCCTGTCGGACTCTTACATCGGCCAGAATCGGATTGGTCATATTAAAAATCCGCAGACTGTTGGCATAGTTTTTGACATTATTCATTTTGAAGCCGGCTTTGCTCAGCGTATCGAGATTTTCTTCCTTATTGGCTCGCATAAT
Organism: Paenibacillus sp. FSL H7-0331; assembly: GCF_001956045.1. Next base: position 51,715 of record NZ_MRTH01000017.1, read on the forward strand.
AAGGTCGATTTCACCATTTTGCAGTGCTATCGTTGAGGTCGCCTCATCTTTAATAATCGAAAAGATGAGCTTCTCAATCGGGGCAGGGCCCTTATAGTATTGCGGATGCCGTACAAGTACGATCTCAGAGTTGACATCCACACTTTCCAACGCATACGGTCCTGTGCCTACAGGCTTGAATTTCACCTGAGCTCCTGCAGCCTCAATCGCTTCCTTCTTCACGATTTGGCCTTGATGGTAGTTTGCAACGACATGCAGAAAGTTGCCATCCGGCTGCTTGAGTACGACCTTCACTGAATAATCATCAGGTGCTTCCATCGATTCGATGTTGGCCAAATCGGTAGCGTATGGAGAAGCGGTTTTTTTATCGATATTGCGGTTATAAGTGTACAGCACATCCTTGGAGGTGAATTCACCGTAACCACCCTGCCACTGAACGCCTTTGCGCAATTTAAATGTCCATGTTTTGTTATCCGACGTTTGCCAGGACTCCGCCAAATCGGGAATGATCGCACCAGTTGCCGAATCATAAGTTGTCAGACCGCTAAAGATATTAAAGACGATATTCTCATTTTCAATTCGAAATACGGTAGCGGGATCAAAGCCCGCGGGATCATCATAGAATCTGATCTTCAGCGTCTTATGGTCATTCTTTGCAGCTGCGGCCCCGGCTGCATTCCCTGTTGAAGGGGCCGTCGAGCTTTCATTAGTAGAACAGGCAGTACTCACAAGCAAGAACAACATGACGATTATAAGCAGATGCCATTTTTTACTGTGCATTCCCCTCGTCCCCCTCATCGCTATTTGACGATCTCCGGAAGTGCAGCGCACCCGCAATGCTACGGATTCACCACACCTCCAGCCGTACCTGCGCTCTGCTGTTTTAAGCCCTGACGCCTACTTTGCTGATCGCTCCAATTTCCTGAAAATATTGTTTGGCAGCTGCCAAATCGACGACATCCGCATATTTTTGATGCAGATCATACAGGTTCATATAATGAGAGGCTTCCGTGCGGTCAAACACACAATCCGCTACAACTCCCATATGAAAACGATGGGTGGCCCCATCCACAGTAGTCGCCCGTACACAGCCGCTTGTCGTTTCACCGCAGCATATCAAAGTATCGATACCCAGACTGTTCAGATGGAACAAGAGCGGCGTTCCAGGGAAAGCGCTCGGTGAGGCTTTTTCAATAACCAGCTCGCCATAAACCGGCTTGACCTCATCCACGATTTCCGAGCCCTTTTGGCGCAGTTCATCACTAAGCGGAACCCGTTTGCGGGTATTCCGACTCCAGCTGTTGATTCCGGACTGCAGTCCCTTTACATGGATAACGGGAATTTGGTTGCTTCGTGCTACTTCCAACAGCTCAGCGGTTTTGTCGACGGCAGCCCAGCCCTCAAGTCCGGTACTCGACGACCATGTCTCCATGGATTCAAAAATCGGCTCGCGCTTCAAGCCAAGCACGCTGTAGTAAATGTCGATCAACAGCAGTGCGGGCCTTTTGCCAAAGCCGTACAGCTCCTTTTTGCCCCATAACAGATCATGCTGCTTGTCGCGCTCACTCATAAATTTCTCCCAACCGTACATGTTCATTACCTCCCTGAAATTGTTATAGATAGGACAGGCTTCGCTGCGCCGATCTTTTGGAAGTATTGCTTGGCATATTCCACACCAACCACATCGGCATATTTCTGATGCATATCGTACAGGTTCATCCAGTGAGAAGCTTCCGTACGGTCAAATACGCCTTCTTCGACGACCCCCATCTTGAATCTTTGTGTAGCTCCATCCACAACCGAAGCACGAATGCAGCCGCTCGTTGTTTCACCGCAGACGATAACCGTATCAATACCCAGACTGACTAATTGAAAGCTCAGGGGTGTTCCCTGAAAGCAGCTTGGCGCTGATTTCTCTATAACAACCTCTCCAGGAATGGGCTTGACTTCATCCACGATTTCCATGCCTTTCTTTTTCATTTCAGAGGACATGGCCGACGGCTGGCGCTTGCGATGAATCCACGGCTTGATCAGATTATCCATGCCTTTTACATGAAAGACGGGAATTTGATTGTCCCGGGCAACGGCTAACAGCTCGGCAGTACGATCAACGGCTTCCCAGCCTTCCAGCCCGGTACTGCCAGGCCAGGTTTTCATGGATTCGAAGATTTCCTGGCGTTCCAGACCAAGCACACTATAATACATATCAATTAATACCAAAGCCGGTTTCTCGCCAAATCCTGCAAGCTCCTGTTTACCACGCCGTTGATCATGCTCTTTGTCCCGTTCTGATAAAAACCGTTCCCAGCCTCTCGAAGTCATCTTCTATTCCTCCTTGAAATTTTGAATTAATTTATGTTAGATTTACTAACATTTATTTAACATTTAAATCTTCATTTATTACATGAACTTATCATAAAACCAATTAACACAATCGTAAATTAGCATTGTTGAATGAAAATATTAGTTAAATGAATGCAAACGAATTCATTTATTGCATTCATGTTAGTAAATCTTATATAATAAGTTATGAAAACTTACATTTTATTAATTTAATGGATGGGGGATTTTATATGAATCTGGAGCAAATCACAACGTTTTTACAGGTTTACCAGATCGGCAGCTTTCAGGAGACTGCTAATCAGATGTATTTGCCGCAGCCCACCATATCTCATCGCATCACCCAATTAGAGAAAGAACTGGGTAAATCTTTACTCATTCGCGGTAAAGGCAGGGTTCGATTGACCGAGGAGGGCAAAGCCTTTCTGCCCTATGCCAGGCACATTCTGGGCTCCTTGCAGGAAGGCCGGAATGCAGTAGCCAGTGTAGAGCAAGGCTCGGCAGGCAAATTGACCATAGGCTGCAACAATTCGTTCGCCAGCTGCGTGATGCCTGAAGTACTCGACACGTTCATGGCGGAGTATCCGAAGGTTGCCCTGAAGGTGCAGTGCTACGCCTCACCCACGTTGGTTCGATTTCTGAAGCAGCGTGAAATTCAATTAGCCATTACCCGTTACACCAGCAATGACCGCGGGATCGTATATCGATCCGTGTACAGCGAACCCACGGATTTAATCGTTTCTCCGGCGCACCCTTTCGCCAAACGGAAGAAAGTGGATATCGAGGAGATATTAAGGGAAACCTTCATCACCTATCAAAAGGATACGCAATACAGAGATCTGCTCGATACGACACTCAACCAGATCCAGCTGAATTACATTACCAAGATTGAGACGAATAATCTCGGGCTGATCAAACACTTTATTAAACAAAATGCAGGCGTCCACTTGTCCGGCAGCTTGTACATGCGAAATGAGCTCGCAAAAAAAGAGCTGGTTCAAGTAAAAATTGAACGCAACCCTTTTTCACCAAGTCAAGTATTCATTGCTCATCTGAAGGATGAAACCCATAGTTTGGATCAGCTGTTTACCCGCCACTTCGAGTCACAAATCAATTCCCATTTAAACAAGGAACAACCCATCTTGAATGGAATGTCGATGTAAGAACGTCACGGAATAACCTGACCCACTCGGCGATGTGTAATCCTGTATATCCACCGACTACCCGCTCCTGCCGTATTCACTCTCAATCACTCCCCGACCTCACATGCATGTTTAGAATTATGCTGCAGCTAACATCGCCGAGGCACTATCCGTACGCACAGTCAGCCATGCCGCTGTAACCCGCATCTGTCCCTGCCTAACCAGACTCCATACCCATACAAAACTTGTGTTATTTTACTGATCTTTAATTTGAATCCCAGTTCTTAACCGTATCTTTAACTCGGCTTATATCGTCTGGGCTATCAGCCGCTTGGCCAAATGTTCCAGCACTTCATCGATATGCATGACATCGGCATATTTGTGATGGAGATCAAACAGGCTGATTTTATGTGGGCGCCCCCCTTGCGGTTGGTTGCCGCTACCTTCACACCTCTGCGCCGCGTCAATTCATCCGAGGTTAAATAGATCACCGGCATACCTATGGCACGAACCGCCGTAAACAGACTTACGGTAGGCTCGATCGCTTCCCAGGCATGGATACCGCAGGAGCTCGGAAACTCAGCCTGCAGCTCAATTGGTGGCTTGGCACCTCCTTGATAGGCGCTGTTGTATAGATCAATGGCGAGCAGCGCCGGTTTGCGACCAACAAAGGTTTCACGCTCGTATGCCTTATAAATCTCGAGTATGTCCGGATCAACAGTATCCTTCCAGCAATGATCCTCAAAAGCGTAAGCCATATGCGATTCCCCTTTCGTGTAAACGTGCAGGTTTAAGCTTCTACCTTGACTTTTTTGGCGGCACCAATAGCATCGAAATACTCGATGGCATAGTTCATTTCCACCACGTCGGCGTATTTTTGATGCATATCATACAGATTCATGTAATGCGAGGACTGCGTGCGGTCATAGACGCATTCTTCAACAACACCCATCTGGAAGCGATAGGTCGCTCCATCCACAACCGATGCCCGCACACAGCCGCTTGTCGTTTCCCCTGCGCATATAACCGTATCTGCGTTCAGGCTGATCAATTGGAACAACAGCGGGGTTCCGTGAAATGCGCTGGCAGCAGCTTTTTCAATCACGATCTCACCTGCGATCGGCTTGACCTCCTCCACAATTTGCCGGCCCTTCTCCATCATTTCCTCCGACATGGTCACCTGAAGCTTGCGTTTTTTACTGCTTTTGGTCCAATGATTGATGCCGCTGTTCATCCCTTTAATATGAATGACAGGAATTCCATTCTTACGGGCAGCCGCCAGCAGAATCGCCGTCTTGTCAATCGCAGCCCAGCCTTCAAGGCCTGTACTCATCGGCCATGTTTTCATCGATTCAAAGATTTCCTCGCGCTCCAGACCAACGACACTATAGTACATGTCAATCAATAGTAAAACCGGCTTTTCCCCGAAACCGTTCAACGTCTGCTTGCCCCAAAGCTCATCATGCCGTTTGTCTTGCTCTGTAAAAAAATGACTCCACTTCATTTCTCCCATTGCAATCCCTCCATTTCGTATTTGCTACTTCAGTGTAAGTTAGCTTATCTAACATGTAAATATTGGTTTATGCATGTAAACTCTCATTATTTGAATGTATGCGGATACAGCCTTTCAATCATCGTCCTGACAAAAGTGAAATTTCTCTTCACTTACACAAAACAAAAATCCCTGTTTCGCTGCAATCAAGCAGCAAAACAAGGACTTTGGCAAAGCCTTCCTTTACAGGAACGCGCTTATTCGATTGGGTCGTACCCATAATGTCACACAAGGAGTTTTAACCTTTACTATTCAGCGATTGCACACGGTATCTGCGCGCTGCACTCTCATACAGCCAGTCGCGGGCGACTTCAATCGCCTGAGCATGGTCCAGCCAACCAGAGGCCACACGTTCAGCCAAAAATTCACTGAGTACACGCTTGACCAGCCAAATTTTCCCGTACGTCCATTCAATGCACCTTGAATCAGATGCGATCAGTGAAGATTTCAGTGCCGGCAGTGCCTCCAGCCTGTACTGCATGGACTGCTTGTAGGTGGATGCCCGGAAGTTATACCACCAATGTCCGCCGACATGTACATTAGGGAAATTCCATGCCGCCTGCACCACATCGAGATTGTTGATTTCCGAGGCGACCACCAACTCGAACGGACAGCTGTACCGCTCAAACAAACCGCTAAGCTTCAAGATGCGCTCCGGGTCGTTCGCAGGCAGCGGTTCCCCGCACCAGGAGCGTTCGACACCGAGAAAGAACTGTACGAACAGCTCATGACGCTGTGCAGCCTCGCAGATCAGATGAAGCACATTCATCAAAACCTGATCACGCACCAATCCCGATGCAGATAAGTCATACAACTGGTTAGCCGCAGCCTCATATCGCGGAAGTGTGGTCATAATGCCCGGACAGCCCTGCTTGCTGTAGCCGCCCAACAAGGCGTCAATGGTTTCACGCAGCTTCTCGAACGACTGAAGCGGATTTGAGCTTTCTATGATCTCAGTAACCCATCCGAAAATCTTCCCGTCGATTCGCGGAATCAGAATCGCATTCCGCCTCATCCCTTCAAAAGGAGCATGCTCAGGTACATTGACTACATACTCACGAACGCTCAGGCGGTCCGCTACCTGCTGTGCCCAGTCTGCCTGTACTGCAGATTGCTTGACAGCTTCATCTGCTGCCAGAACGGACGCTTCATCCTTCAGCTCGATTCCATATAAATCCTGGAAAATCCGCGACAGCGCCACGTTCATCATCGTATGTCTGGAAGCATGGTGAGCGCTAAGAAATGCCTGGATTCGCTCACGAACCGGCAGCTGCTCGGCATGCGCCGGATAACCGGCTGCCTGCAGCTCACGGAATAACCAGAAGTAATGGGCGATCTGCCAGAAATCCACAGCATTCAGTCGATCTCCAACCAGATGGGTATGAGTGTCCACAACGTCAACCGTCTCAAGCTCTTGCATGATTCGCTCCCGGATCGTTTCCTGCTGCATCCTGTTATCCTCCTGTGGCGTGCTGCACCCGTTTACTTTTTAATATCCAGCACACCGATCTTTTTCGTATAACGTTCGTTGGCTTCTTTAAGAATGTCATTGCCACCCTTGGTTTTGTACTCTTCTATAACTTTAGGCCAGTCACTAATCGGTTCTTTGCCATAGATCATTTTGATCATATGGTCGATGATCAGCTTCGGTCCAACATCAGGCTGTGGCGAAGCAAGATCCGGATATTTGCTGAAAGTCGCTAGATCCGGATAAAATCCGATACCCGGCAAACCTTCCTTATCCAGTACATTATCGAAGACAGCTAGCTGATCCTTACCGTTTTGATCCAATTCCAGACGCTTACGCGGCGGGTTCAATGTCGCATCCTGCCCCATCCACAACGTACCTGCACGGAAGCTCTCTTCTTCCTGCTCTTCTTTACTGGTTGGAATTTTGTAGTTAATTTTACCGTTATCGACGGTGTAATTTTGTCCCTCTATACCGAAGGTGAAAAACTTCTCAGCTTCAGCTGATGCCATCCAGTCATAAAATTTAATAATTTTCGCTGCTTTATCTTTATCCACCTTGGCATTCACATAGAAAGAACGGACAACCGGGGTATAGTAGAAATAGCCGGATTTACCTTCTGGTCCTTTTGGAGAGGAGATAATATCCACTTTGGCAGCCGGATTAGCCTGGGCAATAGCGGTACGGAACGAGATCAAGCCTGCCCCATTGGAGGACCATGAGCCGGATTTGCCGCTGTTAATATTTTTGGAATAATCAGAGGACGAAATGGTTGCAAAATCCTTCGGAATCAAGCCCTCATCGAACATTGTCTTGTAGGTTTGCAGCGCTTTCTGCATGTTCTCGACGTCAAAAAACTTCGGCTGTACCTGTCCATTTACAACTTCAAATTGATCCTTGTACGGCAGTACATCAAACGCGCCCAGGAACGTATCGGCGTATTTGAAATTTTCACGCATTTGATACGGATTTTCTACACCCGCCTTTTTAAAGGCACGCAGAACATCCAGAAATTCATCAACAGTTTGTGGAGCCTTCATACCTGTCTTCTCTAAAAGATCCGTACGGATATAAGTTCCACGTCTGGATGGATTGCTCAAATAATCGGGGATCGCATAAATCTTGCCATCGTAGGATACTGCATCCCATGCCGCCTTGGGCACCTTTTTCATCAAGTTGGGGGCATACTGCTTCAATAAATCGTCAAGTGGCATAAAGACGCCGGCTTCCACCGAGCCTGACATGGATTTACCGGTTGGTGTGCCGATACTGCCTACCACGTCTGGAATATCATTACCAGCGAACATAATACCCATTTTGGAATCTTCGAGAATACGCACGGAGAGGTCTGTGTTAGTCAGTTCCTCCAGCTTTTTCACCAGCTTGTTATTTTCCCAGTCTGTCACTGTTCCTTGATATCCAGCATTGGTTGTAACCGGCAGTGATAGCGAAAATTTGACCGGCTTCGTATCAGCACTGGCTTGTCCGCCTTGCTTATTGTCTTTAGACGCATCCCCACAGCCAGCCAAAGAACCTGCAGCAAGCGCGGAAACCAGAATAACACCCCATGTTTTTTTCATATCGCACCAACCCTCTCTTTTTTTAAAGCCTTGAACTTGTCTTGGTCTTTCCTCAGGCATCTACGACTTAATCGATCCCACCATCATCCCTTTAATAAAATGCTTTTGCAGGAACGGATACACCAGCATAATCGGGATTGTCGCAATGACGATAACCGCCATTTTCAATCCTTCAGGAGACACAAATTGCATCATTTCCGAAGTAACATCCGACGCACCCATGTTGTCTGTGATTACGATCTCCCGCAGCCTTACCTGCAAGAGAATTAAGGAACGTTTGTCGATATAATAAATGGCCTGCGAGTACATATTCCAGTTGGCGACCGCGTACATAATCCCCATCGTTGCCATAACCGGCTTGGACAAAGGAAGCACGATGCTCCAGATCATCCGGAATTCCCCACAGCCGTCCATCTTTGCCGATTCCAGCAGCTCTGTCGGTAAATTAACGAAAAAAGATCGCATAACGAACAGATTGTAGGCACTAATCGCCCCAGGGATCATTAATACCCACAGCGTATTCAACATGTTCAAATTTTTGAGCAGCAAGTAATTAGGAATTAGTGGTGCATGAAAAATCATCGTGATGAGCACGATAACAAGTGCCATTTTTCTATAAATGTACTCTGGACGAGACAACGGATAAGCCAGACTTGCTGTTGCTGCCAGATTGATTAATGTACCGAATACGGTAACAATGACGCTATTGCGGAAAGCTAACCAGATTGAAGGATCCTTTACAATCATATGGTAGTTCTCCAATGTGAAGCCTATTGGCCATAGTCCAACGTCCCCGCTGTTGATCGCTACGGCATTACTGAACGACTGCGCAATCACATGTAGAATCGGTAGTACCATGGCGAGCCCGATCACAAACAGCATGATGTTGTTGAACATCTGGAACGCACGCTGCCCTTTTGTCAGAATCACGCCTCTCACCCCTTTGACCGAAGATATGTTAGTTAAATAATTAGTTAGTACAGGCCGTCTCCGGTCGCTTTTTTACTTAGTGTGTTACCCAGCACGATGAGCACGAGGCCAATTACGGATTTGAATAAACCAATCGCCGTTGTGTAGCTGTACTGACGGTCTATCAAGCCTGCTCGATACACATATGTGTCCAGAATTTCTCCATTCTCGCTGTTAAGCGAGTTTATAAAGACGAACACACGCTCAAAGCCAAAATCCATGAATCTACCCATATGCAGCAAGAACAAAATCATGATCGTAGGCAGAATGGATGGAATTGTTATCGACATCACCTGACGGAACCTGCCTGCGCCGTCGAGCTCAGCCGCTTCATACAAGTCAGGATTAATACCGGCAATCGCTGCCAAATAAATAATCGTTCCCCAGCCGCTATCCTTCCAAACACCCGATCCTATCAAAATACTGCGAATGTAGCTATTTTCGCCTAGGAAGTAAATCGGTTCAATGTTGAATATCCCCAGAATATGATTCACGATTCCTGTTGTTGGGGATAGAAGACCAATCAGAATGCCTCCAACGATAACCCAGGAAAGAAAATGCGGCATGTAAATAACCGTTTGCAGCACCCGCTTATAACCATTAATGCGAATTTCGTTCAGCAGGACGGCCAGTATAATCGGGATCGGAAACGCAAAGACAAGATCGTACAAGCCAATTAACAGCGTGTTTTTTAAGATGATCAGAAATTCGTCATAAGCAAACATCCGCTCAAAATGGGCCAGTCCGACCCATGGACTGTTGGTGATTCCTTTGAAAATGTTGTAGTCTTGAAAAGCGATCGTCGAGCCCAACAACGGTACATACTTAAAGAGGATAAAATACACAAGTCCTGGTATCGAAATTACATACAAGGGCCAATGCTTAGCAACAAACGCGCGCTTCGCCTTTTTCGAAGCGAACGTGTATAGGGTTTGTCCGGAAGTATCCGTTTTTGAAGCCATATGATCTCTCCTTTCTCTTGAAGCGGGGTAAATGGGTGCAGCTCACACATGCAGAATCTGCATTCAAATTCATGGGGCGGCAGCACTTGTTACTTACCTGACTTCTATGTTGTTTGATGAATTTATCATACTATGGCTATGAAAACCCAACCATGGAGTAACTTAAAGCGCACATGTGTTTTTTTACGATCGACTTCAGTAGATACACGAAAAAAGCCAGAGTATCCCAACTTGCGGATGCTCTGACTTATCCTGTTTGTTTATCCACGTTCCAAAACGATCTTTTTCAAGCATATGAATGCTCCGTTTGGCAGGCTCAAGGCTTTAAGCCTTAGCACATAATCACCCGCCTCGGGCAGGCTTAGATGGCCTACAGGGAAGGCTGTGAATTCGTACCCGTCTCCGGTAGCCTTCACCGTCTGAGTTATTCGTGATACCGTTTCACCCAAACGCTTCGATATCACTGAAAGCTCATAGGAACCCCCGTCCGCGTCTGCTGCTGCCCCGTATTCCAGAACAGCTTGCAGGCGATCAGGTCCGTTAGCACGGAAGGTCCATGATGCCTCGTCCTCCAGACTGGTCCAGTTGATCAGATTATCGTGGTCCTTCTTCCCTGTATCATAGCGTACTGTCGGTCCCTCAATATCGGCATCAAACGCGCCGAAGTTGTTCGGATAATCGGCCGTGTACAGCAAACGTACCGGATTGGTATCACACTCGCCCGTGAATTCTATTGCCAATACCGGAATCGTCGATGCTGTCGCACTGATCGGCACATCTATCACGATATCCTCTTCACTGATGCGAGTCACCGGCAGAGCCGTACGGTCTTTATCAGCCAGCGCGTAAGCTTTGAGCACAGGATTACGCAGACCCGGAACCAGCAGCTTCCCATTGGTTGGCCATTCGAAGATATGAAGGTAGAGAATGCCATCCTTCATCGTGCATCTGCCCCAAGGCGGCTTTCCGATCGGGCTTTGACGAGTCCCATACACAGCTTCGCCGTTCGTTTGCATCCAATGACCGATCTGCTCCAGCAGCTCGACAGACTTGGGATCAAACGCTCCATTCCCCATCGGTCCAACATTGATCACAAAATTGCCGTTTAAGCTGAGCACATCTATCATTTGCCGCAATACGACATCTGCCGTTTTCCAATTATGATCGGCAACTTTATACCCCCAGGAATCGTTCAGGGTAGCAATCGATTCCCAATCCTTGCGTGGAACTCTCACATGCGGTTGGTTATCCGACGTATTGCCGTAGTCCCCATAGGGGTCCATCCAAACCCGCCGATTGATAAGGCAATCCGGTTGTACCTCGCGCACCTGCTTGACGAAAGCGGCTCCCTGCTCAGCCGTTAGCTTATGGCCACAATCGAACCAAAGCAGTCCGACAGGACCATACTTCTCCAGCAGCTCCTTAACCTGAGGCAGCGCCGAAGTGTGCAAATAATGCTCGTAGCGAGTTCGCTTATCCTCATCGTTGATCCATGAGGCTACATCATCATAAGCGCCAATATTATGAGGGTAATCCCATGTATTCCCCTGTGAATCCGGATGATGCCAATCCATGGAGTGTGAATAGTAGATGCACAGCTTGATCCCCTCTTCGCGGCAGGCATCCGCCAGCTCACGGAGCGGGTCACGGGCAAAAGGCGTTTTCTTCACAATATTGTAATCCGATACGTCCGAGTCATACATCGCAAAGCCTTCATGATGCTTGGCTGTAAAAATCAAATACTCCAACCCGGCCAGCTTGGCTGCTCGGACCCATTCCTTCGCATCAAAGTGTTCGGCGTGGAACTCCGTCGCGATTTGCTCATATTCACTTACCGGAATACGTGCCCTGAGCATCAAATGCTCGGCATAAGAAGCGGGAACTTCCTTACCTTTCCAGACTCCTGCCGGAAGCGAGTACAAGCCCCAATGAATAAACAGCCCGACTCTTGCCTCCCGCCACCAGGCCATTCTGGCGTCATGGTCTGCATCTATGGCTTCCAATTGCTCTATATTCAGTTGCTCAGACCCTTCGGCATTATCCATTAAATCCTCTTGTTTCGCCATTGCATGTTCTCCTCTTTTCCACTTATTTACCAGGTTTGCTTGCAGGCATAATCATGAGCAGCTTCGTCCCCTGATCAACCTCACTCTCGATTTTCAAGCCATATTGTTCACCGAACACCATTTGAATTCGGCGATGAACGTTCACAATGCCAATCCCGCCAATACCTTGGGATGAGCCCTCTTCATTATCAGCAAGCCGATTGGCACCCAGCTTCTCCCGCACCTCGGCAAGGCGCTCTTCCTTAATACCAGCCCCATTGTCCTCCACACTGAGCCAGAATATATCATCATCTTCTCCGGCATCGATCCGAATATAATGATAATCCTCCACACCATCGGGGAACGCGTGCTGAAACGCATTTTCCACAAGAGGCTGCAGCGTGAGCCGCACCATACTGCGTAGTAAATAGTCCGGATGAATCGCCACATCCACCTCAAATTCACGACCGATTCGATGCCTGAGCACCATTAGAAAATACAGCACATGCTTTAATTCATTAGCAACCGTAATTTCCTCCAGATTGGTTTGCACCGAATAACGCAGCATATAGGCGAGCGCCTTAACAATTTCGGATATTTCCTTGGAGTCTCTGATCACCGCATAACAAACAATCGTTTCCAGCGTATTGTACAAAAAGTGCGGATTGATCTGCAGCTGCAAAGACTGCAGCTCGGCTTTCTGCCGCTCCATCCGACTCTCCCGGTCGCTAAGCTCGGCTTGATATACCTTGTCCACCAGCTCCGAGAGCCGGTTGACCATCAAATTGTAGCGACTCATTAGCTCCACAATTTCGTCACGGTGCTCAGGGAGCGGGATGGTCACCCAGTTCCCTTTCTCCGTCTGGCGCATGGCTGCCTTCAGAGTGCGTATAGGGCCCGTGATCGATTTCCCGAAGCGAAAAGCCAACCACAAAGCAATCCCCAGCGTGAAACAGCCCACGACTATAGTTGTGGTGCGAATCGTATCTGTCGGCTTGCGCAGCTCTTCCACGGACATGGAAACGACCAGCCGCCAATTCCCATAATTGGAACGGCGGCTCATGAACATTTGTGCTTGATTATCAATAACAGCCGTAAATGCCTTATCACCCGCATGGAAAACCTCATCCCTTATTTCAACGGGCAGCTCCGTACCAATTCGGTTTTTATCGGGGTGGTAGACGTACTTCCCTTTATCATCGGCAATGAAAAAATACCCATGGCTTCCCAGATCAATCCCCTTCCACAGCTCGGAAAGCTCAGCCGCGCGCAATTCGATCGCAAGAATACCTTTGGGCTCCGTAGCGGTAAGGCCGCGTATACGCCGAACAAGCGTGAGCATCAGATTTTTCTGATCCGACAAAATACTATGATTCAGCACACTCAAGCTGCCTTCCTCGGTGTTCTGTTTAAAAAACTCAAGCTGCTGCTTGACTTGCTCACTGTCAAACGATTCACCACTCGAATCGTTATAAAAATACATCGCATTATCATGAAAGCTGATCATAAAAATATTGGCAATTTCCGGGTTGCGAATAAACACCGGCTCGATCAACAGCTCTTTGATCAGCTTGCGAATTTCATAGTAAGGAAAGCCCTTTTCTCCTGTAGGAAGATCGATAAAGCGCTTTACGTCATTGCTGTTGAGCAGCGACACCATCGAACGCTCGTAAGTGCGAATATACAAATCGGTATGATGTACCGCATTGCCGACCACCTGGGATAATTGATTCTCCACCAGTTGATCCAGCTCATTGGAGGAGGTCCGGTAAGTAAAGACCCCAACACTGGTTAAGGATATGAGAATGACGATCAGGTACGATAGAAACAGCTTCTGGTACAAGTTGAGATTTTTCATTTGATTCCCAACAGACTGCGGTATTCCGAAGGCGAAACACCGGAAATTTTCTTGAACGTTTTCGTAAAATGAGGATAATCCTCATATCCGACCTCCGCGGCAACATCGACCGTACGCATATGGGGGATCGACAGCAGCTCGCGTGCCTTTTCCATTCTTTTATGAATCCGGTAGCTGACGAACGTTTCACCACTTACTTTTTTGAACAGCGAGCTAAAATAGGTTGGCGTAATGCCCACCATGTCGGCCACTTCTTTTAAGGAGATTTCCACAGACAAATGATTGTCGATATAAGCCTTCGCTTCCTCCATCGGATCCTTGTAATTGCCGCGACGCGCAGTCAGCAGATCGTTCATGACCACTTGCAGGCGTCCTTCGAATTCAAGAAATAAATCTGCTTTGGACGCTGCGGCATAATCGCCCAATAAATTGGAGCCCAGCGGGCGGTTTTTCTCTTGAAAATATTTGTGCAGCAGCACAGCCACATCATGCAGTTGCTCCTTCAGCTGTTGCGCGGACAAATGCGAGCAGTGCTCTCTCCACTCTACCATCAGTCTTGCGATTTCATCCTCCTGCAGAGACCAGATGCTTTGCTCGACCCGTTCGATCCAATCCACATAGCGGGAAACGACCATATAGCCCTGTGTGCGGCTTTTCATAATCACATCGAATACCTCATGTAAATCAGGAGGTGTAACCGGTTTTAACAAATAATGCTTAACACCGTAGGACAAACATTTTTGTGCATAATCAAAATCACTGTACCCCGATACGACTACTTTCAGGATATGCGGGTATGCTTCGTTCACCTGCCGGCACAGCTCCAAGCCGTCCATTTTGGGCATACGGATATCGGTAAGCAGCAGATCTGGCTCCGAGCAAGCGATGCGTTGCAGCGCATCTTGACCATTGTCAGCGGTTTCTATTTGGGCGAACTTGTGTGTGTAAATCTGAGCCATTTTCACCAGTCCGCTGCGAATGATAGGTTCATCGTCCACAATTAGCAATCTCATCCTGTAAGCCTCCACCTTTCATGCTTATGAATTCGTAAAAACTCCATTCGAGTTTACTACGTATAGACGACAGGTACAATAGAGCCCCAGCTGACATGACCTCAGCATACTGCAACCCAAAGACACAAGCTATGGAGAAACTTGCATCTGTTTTGTGTTTTTTTACGATGCCAATCCGACTAACCTACAATAACTTCCATTATTTACTTCCATTATTTACTTCCCTTAAAAGCTTGCTTCGCAAAACTAGCGTGGTAAGCATCTGCTACGTTTTGCGAAGCAAAACTGACTTTCATCCGACAGCTGTCAGCCGCCTTACATCGGTAGCACGCAATATACAGCCCCAGCTTCGCAAGCAAATTCGGCAATCCCATCTTCCAGCACGTAAGGGACATCTGTACCGTCCTCACGACAGATCAAGCTGGGTTGTTTCATTCGAATGCGACATGAACCGGATCGACCCGCTCGGATGACCGCATGCTGGACTCGTCCTTCCTGCCAGCGAATATCGATGCCGAAGGCCCCTCTTGCCCGCAGGCCTGTTATTTCGCCCTCCGGCCAAGCCGCAGGTAGAGCAGGCAGCAACTCAAGAACATTGCCATGCGATTGAAGCAACAGCTCAGCAATCCCAGCAGTTCCGCCAAAATTCCCGTCGATTTGAAATGGCGGGTGACAATCAAACAAGTTCGGGTACGTAGAAGTCGACAGCAGCTTGGAAATGTGATCATAAGCACTGTCACCGTCACCTAACCGCGCCCAGAAGTTGATGATCCAGGCACGGCTCCAGCCAGTATGACCACCACCGCTTGCCAAGCGTCTTTCAAGCGTCCTTCTAGCTCCCTCAGCAAGCTCCGGTGTTCGATGCTTGTCGATCATTTCACCCGGATGCAATGCAAACAGCTGTGAAATATGCCGATGTCCAGGTTCGGCTTCATCGTAATCCTCCAGCCACTCCATAATTTGGCCATGCTTGCCAATTTGCGGACGAGGCAGCTTGGCAATTGCCGCTTCCAGTTGAAGACGGAATGTTACGTCACTATCGCCAGTTACCTTCCCTGCATCCATACATGCGGTAAACAAGGTGTACACCAGCTGCATATCCATCGCCGGACCCATGCATAGATTCCCCTGCACACCGCTCGGTAAAATAAATTTATTTTCCGGCGAAATGGACGGTCCTGTAATCAACCGCCCCTGTGCATCCTCAACCATATAATCGAGCAGGAATTCTGCCGCCTCCTTCATGACAGGATAAGCCTGTTCAGCAAGGAATACCTCATCCAGCCCATAACGGTAATGCTCCCACAGGTGCAGCGAAAGCCAGGCAGCTCCAAGCGGCCATACAGAGGAAGAGACGAGAATACCCTCAAGCCGTGTTTCCCCCCAAAGGTTGGTGTTATGATGAGCGACGAATCCGCGGCTGCCATACAGCTCCTTGGCAGTCTTTCTCCCGTTTGGTCGCATTCGCTCAATCAGATCAAAGAGCGGCTGATGACATTCAGGCAAACCACAAACCTCAGCAGGCCAATAATTCATTTCTGTGTTTATATTAATCGTGTATTTCGATTCCCACGGCGGACTGTAGCTATCGTTCCAAATTCCTTGCAGATTGGCAGCAAGACTGTCCGGACGCGAGCAGGATACAAGCAAATAACGGCCATATTGGAAAAAGATCTCGATAAGTCCTTGATCGGCACCACCTTGCTTGACTCGTTCAAGCCTGCTATCCGTTGGCAGCAGCAGCGTCTGCTCTTGCTCCGTATCCAGCTCCTCGCCAGTTAAGCGGATCGATACACGGTTAAACTTGTCAGCGTATTCGGCGATATGCCCGTGTTTCAATTCTTCATAACCTTTGGCAGCCGCGGCATCCAGCCGCTGCAAACAAATATCCTCCGGATTCGCTGATCGAAAGGTTGATTCGACCGCAATCAGCAGCGTCACAGCGTCAGCCTGCTCAATCGATACAAAATCACCGATGGTTTTTACGCTTCCTCCCTCCGGTATCGCCTTGACCACACAAGAGAAAGCAATACCATCCTTCCCGCATTCACCCTGCATCACAACTGTATCATCACCAAACGTATGGCTCCCTGCATCATAAGGACGCCTCATCAGATTAGCGCTGAAAGTGAGCCCCCGCGGGAGCTCACTTTCCAGTCGCACAACAATAACCTGATCAACTGCACTGCTGAAATACTCCCGCCTGTAATGAGCACCGTCCATGCTGTAGCTCACCTGTACAATAGCTGTTTCCAAATCCAGCTCACGGATATATCCTTCTGTAGGCCGATTATGATCCAGAAACCACAGACACAAATCTCCCGCAGGTACATACGGATGATAATACTTGGGCCCCGACATTAGCGCCATTCGGCTCAAATGCTCCGCTTCCTGCTGCCTGCCATCCATGAGCATCTCGCGAATTTCCGGAAGGTAGGCTTGGGCATCGGGATTATCCGCATCCTTCGGTCCGCCGTACCAGATCGTATCCTCATTAAGCTGGATTTTTTCGTTAGCCGTTGTCCCGAAAATCATGCCACCCAATCGCCCATTACCGATTGGCAGCGCTTCTGTCCAGGTTTTTGCCGCTTTATCGTACCATAGCTTTAACTGGCTTCCTGTATGGCCGCTTACTCCCATTGATTATCCCTCCTTCGTTTCTCCGAATCGTCTCCATGACCAAGGCCATCCCCTTGCCTGTATTAGCCTCTATTTTCCGCAGTGATCACACCATTTTTCTTTTTATAACGCTCTGTAGCTTCTTTCAGAATCTCATTGCCGCCCTTGCTCTTATATTCTTCAATAACTTTTGGCCAATCCGAGATCGGCTCCTTGCCATAAATCATCTTAACCATATGATCAATAATTAATTTCGGACCTGTATCGTCACCCAGAGGAGCAACATCCGGATAACGCGAGTACGTTTCAAGCGATGGAACAAAGCGCAGGGAACCTAAACCTTCCTTGGAAATCACGGTATCCATGTACTTCATCATGTCACGACCGTCCTGCGTCAGCTCTTCTCTAGCTTTATTATAGATCGTATCATGCACGAACCAGAACATGCTGCGGAATCCATCCTCATCAATGGCCTCAGGTGTGGTCGGCTGCTTGAAGTTAATTTTGCCGTTATCCATCGTATACGTTTCGCCTTCGATCCCAAATGAAAAATACTTTTCTGCTTCAGGCGTCGTCATCCATTCAAAGAATTTAACGATTTCAATCGCCTTTTCCTTGGAAACCTTATTATTGATATAGTAGGAGGTATTGATGCTCGAATAGAGCACATGCCCGCCACGATTTTCCGGTCCACGAGGTGAAGGGATAATTTCAATCTTCGCTTCCGGCACTGCAGATGCTGCCTTGTTGCGATAGTTGGCTAAGCCTTGGGCATTGGCCGACCACATACCAACTTTGCCTGCTTCGATATTTTTACCGTATTCAGTCGAGCTGATTGAAGCAAAGTCTTTAGGAATGAGACCTTCATCAAACATCGTTTTGTACGCCTGCAGCGCTTTCGTCATATTCTCCACATCAAAAAACTTGGGTACTACCTGCTCGCCCTGCACTTCGAATTGTGACGGAAGCACGTCATAGGCTCCTAGAATAGTATCTGCATACTTGAAGTTTTCCCGCAATTGATAAGGGTTTTCCACGCCTGCCTTTTTCATCGCCCTCATGACATTCAAAAAGTCATCGACCGTTTTCGGTGCTGGCAGCCCGGTTTTGGCTAGCAGATCAGCCCGTATGAACAGCCCTCTTCGCGAAGGATTGGATAACCAGGATGGAATACCATAAACTTTTCCATTGAAGCTTGTTTCCTGCCACGCCTCTTTTGGTACCGCTTTCATTATAGTTGGAGCATACTGCTTTAACAAATCGTCAAGAGGCATGAAAATACCAGCTTCAATCGAACCGGACATTCCCTTTGTTGTAGCGCCCCCAACATTTTGCACCACATCAGGAATATCGTTGGAAGCAAACATCAGCGACATCTTTTGATCAAAATCCTTCAGGGGAATCATTCGAATATCGATATCCACTTTGGCAAGCTCTTCAAGCTTGTTGACCCATTTTTCCTTATTAATATCACCTGATTTTTCGGCATATTTATTACCGCTTGTCGCCATCGACATCGAAAATTTCGGTTTCTCATTAGGTTTTGCAGCATTGCCAGACTTCGGATTTGCCTGATCTGTACTACAGCCTGCAACTGCACTGACTGCCATGATGCCAACCAATGTTGTACCAAGCATTTTTTTCATTCTATCCATCCCATTCCTTATGTTATTAACCAATGTGTTTGGCTTCCCCATCTTACCCTTCCTGCACGGGTTACGATATGTGTTTTTTTACAGTCGTGTTGTGTTTTGTTTTTAAAGTTTGCCCTTACCCACAGTTGAATAACCTAAAAAAATAAAAGAGGCATCCGCTTTTAGGCGAATACCTGCACGATCACAATCTTACATACTCGGCTTATTCATAGGCTACCACTCTGTTTCTTCCACCCTGCTTGGCCATATAGAGCGATTTATCGGTGTACTCAATCAACATGCTGCTCGAGAGCTGTGCCGAAGGAATCAAGGTTGCTGTGCCGATACTGATCGTAACCAAATCACTTACCTTGGATGTAAGATGAGGAATCTGTAATTCCTCAACCCATTGCTTGATTCTCTCCGCTACCTTGTGAGCCCCGAACTTATCTGTATTCGTTAAAATCACAGAAAACTCCTCGCCGCCATAACGCGCCGCGAAATCATTAGGCCGTTTCAACGCTCTTTTTATGGTATGAGCTACCTGCTGCAGACAAGCGTCGCCTCCTTGATGCCCATACGTATCGTTGTACGATTTAAAAAAATCAATATCACACAGCAGCAGCGATATCGGCTGACCATACCGGGCCGCGACTCCCCATTCTCGCTCTAGCGTCTCATCAAAGCAGCGTCGGTTGGCAATACCGGTTAATCCGTCTGTCATCGAGAGCCTCATCAGTAATTCGTTCACCTCTTGCATCTTGAGCTCCGATGACTTGCGCTCCGTAATATCTCTGGAAACGGCTATAATTTCACTGACCTTTCCCCTTTTATCGAGAATTGTTTGGCAGGTGGATTCAAACCAAATATAGGCCCCGTCTTTTCTGCGGATGCGAAAGCTAAAGGTATTGATCTGCTGGGTGTTCATAATAGCATTATAGATGGAGATGATTTGCGGATAGTCGTCCGGATGAAGCAGCGAGTCCCCCCAGGCTCCAATCAGCTCTTCAGGCTGGAAACCGAGCAGGGTGCTGCAAACGGGAGAAACGTACGTGCATTTGCCTTTCGGAGTATGGCGGGTGATCATATCTGTCGAGTAATCCGCAAGCATTCGGAACCATTCTTCACTGCCCTTTAATTTCTCCTCGGTTAATTTGCGCTTCGTCACATCCTGAAAATATATGGACAACCCTTCCTTAGTCGGATAAATATGGGTTTCGAGCCACTTTTCATCCGTTTCCTCAGTGGCTGGTATATATTCCTCAAACTGAACCTTGATTTTCTGTTCGAAGGATTTCCGATAATAGCTGCCGTATTCCGTCATCTCCAGCTTCGGGACTTCATCCCACAGAACCTTCCCCTTCAACTCTTCGTTTTTTTTGCCCAGATGCTTCTCGGCCTCTTGATTCATATAAACAAAACGCCAATCCGCATCCAACGAATAAAAAGCGTCCGAGATATGGTCCAGAATACTTCTATTCGTATCGTTCAAATCACTGATTTCTTTTTCGGCGAGCTTCATCTTGGAAATATCAACAATTTGCGAAATAAAATATTTGGGTGTCCCATCCTGATTATGAACAAGCGATACACTCAGCAGTGCCCACACCGTATGACCTTGTTTATGAATATATCTTTTTTCAATCTGGTAGCTAGTAATCTTGCCATCCAGCGTCGCTTGAAGGTAATTCAGATCAATTTGCAAATCGTCAGGGTACGTAATATTCTGAAAGCTGGTACCTTCAAATTCTTGTTCCGTATAGCCAAGCAGCTTGCATAGTGAAGGATTCACGTTAAGCCATTTTCCATCCAGATCAACCAACGCAATACCTATAGGGGCATACTTGAAAGCATTAAGGAACAAATCATTCTCATGATGTATATTCTGCAATGGGTATCGCCCCGCGATTCGTTGGATTTAAGAAGAAAGGTTATCAATCGAACTAAAACTATTAACTATAACATAACAGATTTTCGCCAAATAATCTAAGTAAAATCCTATACATTTTCTTAAAGTGATTCCATCAAAAACGAGTTGAAATCGGCATAACCCCGACTGGATCAATCCAGCCCTTAACCTCTTTAATCATATGTAAAGGCGACCAGTTGCCAAATGGATCCTCTGCTGTACTCATAAATATACCTTCATCCGGGATACTGACGAATACCCAAAACTTATTATCGTGGAAGCGGATGCTGGGTGCCCAAATACCTTTGCCATGCTGCGGAATCTCGTATCCCGGCAGATCGACCTTCGCAATTACATGATTGACTATCGTCCAATTCACCATATCCTTGGAATACAATATAGGAAGTCCCGGTAATCCCCTAATTAATTTGTAGCTTACAGTATAGTATAATTCCGTCCTAATTTCTAATTTTTGTTTGTTCTTATTTGTCATTATTACCATTAAAATCATCTTTGCTGTTCATAGTTATATATACCTAATCGAATCGATAATAGGTCTATAATACTATGTGTTGACTGTTCCACGATTACCTGATATTCTGAATATAACATCATAATTCGACAAGCACTGATAATGGCAAACTTATTGAAAAATAAGGACGCAAAGTTATGGGTCTAAGGCTCCACATGAAGGAGCTATGATTGCCAGACCGCCAAAGGGTCAACCAAACCCTCATTATATGGCTATATGGTTGGGTTTTTTTGTTGTCCTACAAACTACAAGAGGTGATCCTATGTTCGTGTTAAAAAACGACAGCAATTCCTTCCAAGAGATGACAATGGATTTAAGAGAATATGTCGGCTACGCAACCTCCAAAGATATCATCAATGAGATGAAACAGATGGAATTTGATAAAATCCTCCTTTTTAAGCAGTCCTTAGAGGAAATCCTGAATATAATCGGTTCGCAGCAAGAGATTGTTCATTAGACAGCCCTAACAGCCAAATCCCCCTCTGAGCAAGAGAGGATTTGGCTGTTTTTGTGCATATCGCTAACGGATCAGCTTTTTCCTAATGTGTAATCTGTTGGGGAGATACCTGTTACATTTTTAAACACTCTGCTGAAATAAGCAGGGTCCGAATACCCTACCCTGCTGCTTACCTCATAGATCATATAACGGTGCGTTTTCATCAGTACTTTGGCCTTCTCAATCCGGTACAGGGTCAAATAATTGGTAAAACTTTCACCCGTTACACGTTTGAACAGACTGCTCAAGTAATTTCTTGTCAAATGCAAATCATCGGCAATCTGCACAAAAGAAATGTTATTAGGATACTGCTCGGCAACCACGTTTTTGACATGTTGAATATAGGTGTGCTGTCGACCAATATTATAGATGCTTTCGACAATTTCAAGAAGCTGATTCAACAAAATTTTGATCCGCTTACACAGCAACTCCTGAGTGGATACAGTCTGTATACTTTCCAAAAAACCAACCAGTTGCCCCCATTCCATGGCCGCAGGATCTTCTTCCATAATGTGCAGTACAAGGCTGTTAATCATACTGCTGCATAAAGTCTTCATATATTTCAGAGATGTACCCTGTTCGTTAGTAATCGCCCGTTCGATATCCAGCCAATACCGCATCACTTTATCGTGATCCATACGCAATAAAGCCTCCGACAATTGGCGAAAGTTGTCCAGGGAATAAGCAGGCCATACCTGAGGCAATCGGTCATAGGAAGCCTCAGAATCAAATATTTTTTGATGACCCTCGTATTCCATCATCGCCAGCATATCCCGTGATTCTTTGTGTGAAAGCGGGTAGGAGGTAAAGCTCTCATACCACCGGCCTATACCCACATTGGTGTTCAGCTCCAGGTACGCTCCAACACTTTCGATAAATTCCGCACCAATCTCCAGCGCACGCTGGCAAGCGGCCTCTTTGGTACCATACAGCAGTAGTGGCAGACGATCCTCCATATATCGCAACACATAGCTGTTACCAGATTTTTTGACAATTTCCTGGGCAATATTGTAGGAAGCAAACTTGTACAGCTGCCAGTCCTTCTCCAGTTCGGTCTTCTTATTGGTCTCCCGATGAATGATCAGGCTCATCACCAACCCTCCACTAAACACTTGCTCTTCCATTTGCAGGAATTGCAGCCGGTTCCCAGGAATATCACTTATTTTCAAGCCCGCAGTTAACATATCAAACAAAAGCTGTTCACGAAGTACAGGAATGCTCTGTTCCAATTGGCTGCGCAGTCCAAAGAAATATTGCTCTTTCTTCTCGGCTACATCTCTTTTATTCAACACTTCCTTCAGCACAATCTCTATTTCTGTAAATACCGCCGGTTTTAATATATATTGAGCGACGTTCAACTGAATCGCTTCTTTGGCATAATTAAATTCATCGTAGCCGCTTAAAATGATGATTGGAAGTAGCATATCGCTCTCTCTTATTTGTTTAATAAGTTGTAGGCCGTTCATTCTTGGCATGTATACATCCGTAATCAGGAGGTCAGGCTTATGATGGTTATACAGCTCCCAGGCTGCTGCTCCATCGACTGCCGTCATAATTTCATCAACACCCAAATGTTCCCAGTCGATCATACTTTTTAAACCATTGATAACAAATCCGTCATCATCCACTATCAATACCTTCATGCTGGTCTCCCCCTCAAGTCGATGTACTGTAGCGCTTCACCTTATCCAAGGAATCCAGGTAAGGCAGCGTAATCTCTACCTTCACACCTCTGGTTTCCCTGTTCTCAATTTGCAGGCCATATTCGGAGCCCAAATATAATTCCAGCCTATCCTTCACATTTTTGATTCCGTACCCGCCTGTTCCTGATACATGGTTGGAAGTTTTTATTCTCCGGTCCTCCATATCCTCAAGCGTGTTCAGCCCAATTCCGTTATCGATAATAATAATTTTGAACCTATATGAATCAAGCTTCACCAGCGATATCGATACCTCCGCCTTTTCCTCATGAAGCACAGTAAAACCATGGACAATTGAATTTTCGATGAATGGCTGCAAAATAATTTTTGGCACATAACATTGCTTAAAGAAGGGCTCAATATGCTCGTGATATAAAAATCGCTCCTGCAGCCGGGTTTGCTGGATCTGCGCATAAAGCCGGGCATGCTCCAACTCCTCCTCCAGAAGAATAAAGGTGCTGCCCTTGCTTAAGCTGATACGAAACAACCTCGCCAGCTGAGTCACCATAATGCTGATTTCCGTATTACCCTTCATAGCTGCAGCCCAATTAATCATATCAAGTGTGTTATAAAGGAAATGTGGATTAATCTGACTTTGCAGTACGGTTAGCTCAAGATCTCTTTTCATCCGGTTTTTATGGTCGAGCTCTTTGAGCATCTGCTGGAGCTGCTGTGCCATATTGTTAAAACCATGAGTCAATTTATTGAATTCAACAATCGAATGGTTCTCCACAGTGGTTTCAAAATTTCCACTTTCGATTCTTTGAAAACCCTTCAGAAGAATCGGAACAGGCCGGATAATTCGGCTGGATAAATAAGATGACACTGGAAATACGAACAACAGCACGATAATACCGATCAAGAGCATCATGTTGCGGATCGTATTGACATCCCGATAAATATCTTTCGTTTCCAAAAACTCCACCATCCGCCACTTATTGTCGATCCGTGGGGAATAAATCATTAAATACCCATTATCGTTGATTTGAATGGGCTGAAAACCAGCCTCATTCTGTGGATGGATGGTTTCGACAAATGGCTCAAAGGTATCCATTAGCTGTGAATTCACTTGAGCGGACATCCGCGACATCCGTTCGTTATTTGCGTTCAGCAGCATTAAAGAGCGGTTCTTCGGAGAAGCTTCCTTCGTTTGGCTGAAAAATAAGCGCGTCAATGAATCCTCATTCATATTAACGGCAACGTAGCCGGATACGCCGCCCTTTCGATTATAAATTTTCAGAACATAGGTAAGTACAGGCTTATTATCGGTATACACATCTGCATGCGACGGGATCCAGATGGCATCCACATGGTGAAAAAGTGGCATTTTCTCCTGCCAGGTAATTTTGGACAAAGGAAGCACGAGATTTTTACTGACATTCCCGATTTTCTGAAATTCGGTAAAGCGATCCGTATAAATTTGAATACTGTTGATAAACGGTTTGATATAAGTAAATGCACTCAGATATTCGCTCACTACACGCTGCTCATTGATATATTCATATAAATCCAGGGAGTCCGTGTTGTCCAGCACTTCCTTCGTAGTAGGGTGTGTCGAAATCGACAGTGCCGTCCCCTCTATGTCCTCCAGCCGCTCGATCAGCTTCAGCTGGTTGCTGTACAATACTTCAAGACGCGCCTCGCTGATTTGTTTGGTAAACAAGTAAGAGACGCTAAAATAAATAGCGCCAGTCATCACAATCAGGAAAAATATGTTAGAAAGCACCAGAACGCAGAACAAGAAGGGCTTCAATCTCCACTGTTTCAACATCCCTTATGACCGTCCTTTCTCGTGCTGTGGCTGTAAGTTTAGATGAAACTTTATCATTCGTGCCTACGAGTTTAAGGCGCAAGCTCACCCTGTAATGCAGGTAGCTCAAGCGGACCATTATTGACGTTCACGGAACGATGAAGTGTCAGCTTCTCACCTTCAAATGTACATACGATCGTATCACGGAAGGGAGTTTCTATAAAGTGCCAAACCATCTCAAACGTATGCTCATTGCGCCATACTCCACTTGCTGCGACTTGTATAACATCAGGCTGGTATTCATGATGAAGCACATTGCCTGTCATTGTCGTCATCCCATACCGCACCATGCCGAATCCACAATGAATGCTATGCTCCCCTCTATGGTCCCACAGTGTAAAGATACAGGAATCATCTTTGAAATCAAACGCTACCACCTTCACGCTCTCTAAAGGGTCCATAATCTCGTAACGCTTGACAAATCGCATTCGAGCCGCAGCCGACTCCGCTGAGTGTCCGCTGCAGCTATAGCCCACAGGCGATAGCTGTCGGCTTAAACCCTGCTGACAGGCTTCAGCTTGCGGCAGCGCCATCTCGCTTGCCGCCGGGTAGAGGTGCTCCCATATCAAGCCTACGACTTCATTCATTCGATTATCTCCAGCGGTTAGGGTAATGACCATATCCTGCTCCGGAATGACCAGACAGAGCTGTCCATGTGCACCATTCGAGCTGTAGGAGCCATGAAGACCGAGACTAAATTGATAACCATACCCATGCTGGGAATTATCGATTTGAAACGAGGTGGCATCGTGAATCCATTGCTCTGGCAGGATTCGGCAGCCGTTCCATACTCCTCTTTGCAGAAGCAGCTGACCGAATCTGGCAAAATCCTCAGTCTTGATGCTGAGCCCGAAACCGCCGGAGCAGATGCCTGCAGGATCGGTTTCCCAGCGGGCCCCCACAATACCCAATGGTTCAAAAAGCCGGGGCTGCAAATACTGCAGCAGGGTTTGACCGGTCACTTTCTGAACGATCGCCGACAGCATGTGACTCGGCCCTCCACTGTAGACAAACCGGCTGCCTGGTGGATGGTCGATCTCCAGCTCCTGTAGGAAGTGCCGAACCCAACTGCCTTTGTTGCGGCGGTAATCGATCCCGAAGGAGGGCTTGGAATGACCTGGGCTCATCGTTAATAAATGCCGAATCGTCATCGCTTCGAGATGACGATGAACCGCTTCAGGGGCGTATTCGGGAAAGAAGGAGATCACCTTATCCTCCAGCGTAATATACCCTTCACTCACGGCAAATCCCACGGCTGTGGATGTAAAGGTCTTGGTGGCAGAGAATAAAAGACGGACATCCTCTGGCCTGTAAGGAGGCCACCATCCTTGAGCAATAACATGGGCATGGCGCAAAATCATTAGGCTGTGCAGCTCCAACTGGGCGGCTTCAGCCGCTTCGAGGAAACCGCTAATGGCCACTGAACTAACTCCCTGCTCCTCTGGTGTACAACGTGGTATCTGATTATTGGTAAACATCGATAGCTCTCCTTGTGTTTGATTTTTTCGGCTGCTGTTCGCGGCCTATCCCTTTACGCCTCCGGAAGTAATGCCTTCAATTAAAAACTTTTGGAAGAAAATAAACACGGTAAATACAGGGATCAGCGACAGAATGGACATGGCAAACATTTTGCCCCATTGCGAAATGCCACTGGCATCCAGAAACAGACGGAGTCCTAGCGAGACCGTATATTTTTTGATATCGCTTAGGTAGAGAATATGGCTCAGAAAGTCATTCCACGTCCAGATAAAGGTGAAAATAGCTGCTGTCACCAGCGCTGGCAGCGTCAAGGGCAGTATTACGCGCCAATAAATTTGAATCGGACCGCACCCATCCACCGTCGCAGCCTGATCGAGCTCTGCGGGAATATTGCGAATGAACTGCACCATTAGAAAGATAAAAAATCCGTCTGTTGCGGTGAATTTCGGTACGATTAACGGTAAATACGTATTGACCCAATCCAGCTTATTAAAAATAATGTATTGCGGAATCGTCGTTACATGATGCGGCAGCATCATGGTCATCAGCATCAAACCGAACAAGACAGCCTTCAGCTTGAAGTCCAAACGTGCAAACGCATAAGCAGCCATAGAGCAGCTGATTAAATTACCAATAATGGACATAAAACTAATAAAAAACGAGTTGCGGAAAAACACCGCAAAGGACGATCCCGATACGCCTTGCCAGCCCGACAAGTAATTATCCAGTGTGAATACCTCTGACCAAAGTCCGCTATCGCTAAAAATGTTCTCCGGCAGCTTGAATGAGCTGCTGAACATCCAGATTAATGGATACAGCATCACAATAGAACTCAGGATATTGATCAAATGGCGAATGAACACCGTATGCTGACCTTTCATTTTTGCAATTTTCATCCCTTAAAAATTCACCTCCTCATTTCTCATAATGGACCCACTTTTTCGATGAGAGAAACGCAGCGGCGGTAAATATGGCAATAATTACGAGTAGAATCCAGGCTAACGCGGAAGCGTAACCCATCTGAAAGCTGATAAAGCCTTTTTGATACAGATATAACGTATAAAACAAGGTCGAATTCAACGGGCCTCCCGTACCTCCGCTGACTACATAGGCCGGCGTAAACGCCTGAAAGGACGAAATAATTTGCATGATCATATTAAAAAAAAGGATCGGTGTCAGCAAGGGCAGCGTAACCCTCAAAAATTGCGATATTTTTCCTGCACCATCGATGGATGCCGATTCATACAATTCCTTCGGTATTTGCTGCAAACCTGCCAGAAAAATGATCATCGGAGAACCGAACTGCCAGATTTTCAAGAGGATAATCGTATACAATGCATACTCGGGAGTGGCAATCCAGCTAATCCCATCCACACCAAAATAGGCAAGAAATTTGTTAACAATCCCCTCGGCTCCGAACACCTGTCTCCACAGGAGGGAAATCGCTACACTACCCCCAAATAAGGATGGTACATAATAAATGGCACGATACAGTCGTAAACCGCTTAAACCCTTATTGAGCATGATCGCAATCAGCAGGGCAAAGCCTAGTTCCAATGGCACTCCCAGCAGCACGTATTTAAACGTTACGATTAACGATTCATAGAATTGCTCATCATTCGTAAATATTTGCTGGTAATTGGCGATGCCAAGCCAATTGGGGCTGTCGAACATTTCATAATCGGTAAAGGATAAGTATAAAGATGCGATAACAGGAACGATCGTAAACGCCAGAATTCCGATAAACCATGGACTTAAAAACAAATAACCAATCATATTGTTTCTTGCCTTGCTGTTAATTCGCACATTCTCAACTCCTGTTTGAAGAGGGCCTCCATGCGAAGGAGCACTTCAGCCTTTCCATTGCTTATCTATCAATCGAGGAACTATTTACCTATTTCAATATTCGGCTGGATTCA
Source organism: Paenibacillus sp. FSL H7-0331 (assembly GCF_001956045.1). The sequence continues at coordinate 80,742 of NZ_MRTH01000017.1, forward strand.
TTAAAGAAATCACTTACCGATTGCTCAATCGATTTCTTCTCGAAGGCGATGGCCTGGCTGGCTGTAGTAAACTGCTTGCCAATATCGGCATTACCTGCAGGTGGCGTGACGGGTACAGTTACGTAAGGTGTTATTTTTTGCTGATATTCGGCTACCTTCACATCTGCTGGAACACGAAGCGGTTGGATGATAGCGCTTATTCTTTTATTCTGAATAATACCTAGCTCGTCCTTGAACAGCTTGGCCCCATCCACATCATTAATCCAATAGTTAATGAAGGTTGCCGCTTCCTTCGGATGCTTGGATTTAGAAGAAATACTCAAAAATACTCCACCGATGTCCTCCCCGTTCTTCCCTTTGGGGTCGGTTGGCACTCTTACCAGATCCAGCTGATCCTTGTCCTTCATATACATTTGGAAAATTTTCATCTGATTGCCCGGTGCAATAACCGATGCCGTCACACCTTTGGCCAGCATGGAGTCCTGCTGCGGCTTGCCGTTATACTCTGCCGTCAGAGCTGCCGGAGGAATGAGTCCGTCCTTGCGTAATTTATCCCAAAATTGATGAAATGCAATCATATCCTCTTTGGCGAAACCCAATTTACCCTCAGGAGTGTAAAAATCCTTGCCTCTCTGACGAAGGAAATAGCTGAATGTGTCAGTGCTGGAGCTTTGGTCATCGATGAAGTAAAATCCAGGTTTATTCACTGCTTTTTTCAATTCAGCAGCTTTCGCGGCAAACTCGTCCCAAGTCACATCAAACTTCGGTGGTTCCACATTCATCCGTTTGAATAAGTCCGCGTTATAGAAAAAGCCCTTGGACGAATTCCCTATCGACACCATGATGGTTTTACCGTTAACCTTGCCTACATCTATAATCTTCTGATCAAAATCGGACATATCGATGGCTTTCGATGTGATCATGTCGTCAAGTGGCAGCAGTTGATTGCGATTGGCGTAATCCATATATCTCGTCAAATGCATGCTCATCACGTCAGGTGCATTACCGCCTGCTGATTGCGTTGCCAGCTTGTCAAAGACGGGCCCCATCTCCCCAAACTCCTGTTCTATCTTGATATTTGGATGCTTTTTCTCAAAATCTTCAATCATGGTCGTGTACAGCTTACTGCGGGCTTCACCGCCAAACCAACTGAAACGGATCGTAACCTTCTCTTGGGCTGCTGAACCCGTTCCGTTGTCAGCTCCTTTGGGCCCACTCCCGGTGCTGCTACATGCACTTATAGATAAAGCCAATATCGCACTGACCCCGATTGTTATGCCTTTTTTAAATAACATGTGAAACCTCCCAATCCTGATATGTGTGATTTGCACGTATTCTGTCGACTGGAATTTGTGCTTGATCCTAATATAATGGGGTTTATAGGCTTTGTGAATGGAGCGAATACTTCTTCTCTTGTACATTTGTAAACTAAAGAAGTAAATCAATAAGGCATCGTTTGAGCATTGCGGACTTTTTGTAAGTATGATATATTTAATAAGCTAATTCCGACGAAAAAGGTGGTAATTATTCATGAGTGATCAGCGTACTGTATTCGAACAAGCAACAGAGGAAGTTCAAGCACACCGCAAGCCCGAATATCCCGTCACACCTTTATTTCTAAATCGCTGGTCTCCACGTGCATACTCAGATCAACCCGTTTCTGAACAAGATTTAAATACCGTATTGGAAGCAGCTCATTGGGCACCTTCTTCTTTCAATGACCAGCCTTGGCGTTTCTTTGTTGCCAAAACTGATGAGCAGCTCGCTGTGTTCCATGACTTTCTAGTTGAGTTCAATCGTTCATGGGCATCCAAAGCCCCTGTTCTTATCCTGGTAGCATCCGATACAAAAAGAGGGAATGGCGATCCTAACGGCGCTCACGCCTTCGATAGCGGTGCAGCCTGGGGCTCACTCGCTTTGCAAGCCAAGCTGCTTGGATTAGTCACTCATGCTATCGGCGGCTTCGTTAGAGATCAAGCACGCACGGCATTGAATATTCCAGACACATGGGAGCTTCATGCTGTTGTCGCACTTGGCTATCAAGGTGATAAGCTTACACTTGCTGAAGGTTTGCGGGAGCGCGAATTGCCAAATACACGTCGTCCTCTGAACGAAGTTGTTATAGAAGGAAAGCTCAACGTTTAATATATCTAATTCAACAAAAAGGAGACCACGCTGTCTCCTTTTTCTTTTTGCACATTTGGTATACCATAAACCAAAATTGTGTGATAAAATATAATCATACTTAGAAGGAGGGATACCTTATGCCATCTATTCATTTCCTAACATCAGGTAAAACCATTGAAGTACAACCGGATGCCAATTTGTTAAGAACCTCCATTCGATACGAGGGCTCAGTCCCCTTTAAATGCGGTGGCGGCTTATGCGGAACCTGTCGTGTGCGAATTGTAGATGGACAGGAGAATCTCAGTAAAGTCATGAAAAAAGAGCTCGATCGTTTAGGTAATGAATCTATTGATCAAGGATACCGCCTCGCTTGCCAAACATTTATCGCGGGGGATGTTACAATAGCCTGGGATGAAGCAGATCTCGAACGCAGAAACAAAATAGCACAAAGACGAATCGCCAACTCCGCTCAATAAAAAAACCAAACAAACCTAAGAGCAGCAAGGTCATTTGGACCCTGCTGCTCTTGTTTGTCTTACTATATTTACTCTCTTTCCAGTGCTTCCATATACGCTTTTTTGGAATTTTCCAGATGGATTTTGGTCAAGCTTTCGGCAAGCTCTCCCTCACCGTTATACACGGCCTTAGCTAAATCCCTATGCTCATCCATAGCTTTACGCAGCCGACCTGGAAGCTCATAGCCCAAATGGACAAAGGCCCGGATGTAATCGGACAGCCCATCGAGCATTTGCGTTAATCTCGGACTTTGCGCTGCACGGCAGATGACATCATTGATTTTAAAATGGAACTTCCAATCCACTTGGTCAAAATTCGATTTCGTCAGCGCTTGATCAATCTCTTCGATAATAACTCTCAATTCTTCACGGTGGGAAGGCTCCGCCTTTTGCGCCGCCATCTTCATGGCCAGGCTTTCCAGCGCCGCCAATATCGTAAAAATTTCAATAATTTCTTCCGGGGAAAGCTTGGACACGACGACCCCCTTACGCGGCAGCGTTTTGACAAAGCCCTGTGATTCGAGTCTGAATAATGCTTCACGAATCGGCGTACGGCTTACATTCAATTGATCCGCTAGCTCACGTTCAATAATGCGTTCCCCTGATTTATATATGCCCTGTACTATGGCTTGTTTGACATATTGGTAAACCTTATCCCGTATGGGGCTTAACTCTTCATCTTTCCATATGACTGGCGTATCTGGCATCTGGTATACCTCCATGTGGTTATTTCCTTAAGTTTAATCGATATACGGTTATAATTCCAACATTCAATTCACATCGCAAAAAAAAGCAACAAAGGGCAGGCTTATCATCGCCTGCACACCTTCATTGCTTTTACCGTTTCGTTATGCTTATACCTTGAGAATTTTACTTTCCTCATCCTGATCCAGCTCATAAATTTCCTTTTCGATCTCGGCGGTCGTTTCGAACTTAGGAAATACCTTTAGCGGAATGCTGTTGTCGGCAAAAATCTCGGACACACCTTGAATGACAATTCTCGCATCCTGACTTTTGATACGGCATATCGAGAAGGTTGTCTTCTTTTTTCCAAAAAAATAGTATTCGTAGTCGGCGACCTTCTCCAGATTCGGATTGTCGGTTACCGTACGGTAACGTTCTGTGGTGGACACCAAAATAAATTCACTCATTGTCATTACCTCCACTTATCATCATTCATAACGAACAATCAGTTCCACTTCAGCAGCAGCACCACCTGGTAACGAGGCAACCCCTATTGCCGAGCGTGCATGAACGCCTGCACTGCCGAACACCTCGACCAATAAGTCAGATGCGCCATTCAACACGTAAGGAAGCTCGTGGAAATCTGAACCTACATTCAGGAAGCCTTCCAGCTTCACAATATTGACGATTCGGTCCAAATCTCCGAGTGCCGAACGCAGCGTGCCCAGTTGGTTAATGATACATTGACGGGCTGCCTGATAGCCTTCTTCCTTCGTTAAATCCTGACCGATTTTACCTTTATATTTCAGCACGCCATTTACTTTGGGTGTGACACCACTCAAGTAGATCAACGGAGACACCATCGTATACGGTACATAATTGCCACTTGGCTTGGGAGCGGCTTCCAATTCAATGTTCAATTCAACCAGCTTCGCTTCGATTCGTCCGTTAGGCTGCAGCAAGCACTAAACCTCCTCAGGCTGTTGTTAATGTTGCAACGCAAGCCAGCTTATAATGAGCTCATTCCTGAGTAATTTCCACATCTTCGTGAATATACAACTGACAGCAAAGGCGAAAACCTTCCTCCAGCTTGCCGTTCAGCATTTTCTTTTCCTTCCAGTTCGGTTCAGGAAGTCCCTCTCCCCCAGCTAAAACCTTGACCGTGCATTTGGTGCACTTCCCCATTCCACAGCCATATTTCAGATAAGGAAATTTTTTGATTCCGGCTAAAACAACCAGATTGCTGTTAGCACTGACTTCCTGTTGATACACTTGATCGTTGTGATGTAATTTCACAATGGGCATAGAAGCACCTCCATCTGCAGCTGAATCCAGGCCAAAGCTGTTGTCACTTCTTGCCAGCTCAAGGGCGCTTCTGGCCTCACTGCCGTTTATTTCTTGATATCTGCTACCGTAATCACTTCATATTCGTTGCCCAAATAGCTCTGCAGCGCCTTCAGTGCCGCCACACCCACAGCCGTATCCTGCTCTCCATTGCCGCCACTAATACCCACGCCGCCCACAACCTCGCCATTCACTACAATCGGGAAACCCCCGACAAAAATAGCGAATTTGCCAGGAAGCATCGCATGAATGCCGAATGCCTCCCCTGTAGTCGTTGCCGGTCCACCAGGTTGATTAAATAAATGGGTTGAACGCTTATGTCCACTTGCGGTAAAAGCTTTGGCAATTGCGATTTCCGGACCGGTAATTCGGCCGCCGTTCATCCGCTCCAACGCAATGACGTACCCGCCATCGTCAACAATACAGATCGTTTCCAGAGCTTTAGCATCGACTGCAGCCTGCTTCGCCGCTTCCATCATCACTTTCGCTTCTTCGAGTTCCAGCTTCAACACGGATTTCATCCGATTCCTCCATACACGTCTGACTTTGAATGCGTTCTACGTTTTACTCGATACTATGAGTGCCATTATAGATCGTTTTTTCCTGCAGGTAGAAATCGACCGCGGAACGTCCTGCCTCCCGGTAGGTGGCCGTACTGGACATTTTCATCCCACCAAATGGCGCGTTATAGGCTACGCCTGTTGTCGGTCGGTTAATCTTCACAACGCCAGCCTCGATATGCTGAGTAAAGTATTGAGCACGGTTCGGATCGGTTGTGCAGATTGCCGCAGATAACCCAAATTCGATGTCATTGGCAATCTCAATGGCTTCTTTGAAGCTTTGTACACGAATAACCGAAATAACGGGTCCGAATATTTCCTCCTGAGCAATTCTCATCTTCGGTGTCACACTAGTGAAAATCGCCGGTTTTACAAAATAGCCGTTTGCGTATTCGCCATCGCTCAGATGCTCACCTCCATACACCAGCTCGGCTCCTTCTGACTTACCGATATTTACGTAATCCAATACATTGTCCAATTGACTTTTATTGGCCAGAGGTCCGATTTCAATCCCTTTGTTCATTCCATTTCCTATGGTCAGCGATGCCGTCTTGGCAATCAATTTGTCTACAAACAGCTCATGCACAACATCCATCACAATGACCCTGCTGGTTCCCGTACAAGCTTGACCCGTCAATTCGAAGCCGCCTTTGATAGCCAATTCAACCGCTTGATCAAGGTCAGCATCCTCAAGAACGACCAGCGGGTTTTTCCCACCCAGCTCCAGCTGTACACGCGTCGATAAACGAACCGATTGATTGATTTTCTCTCCGGCACCCGTGGAGCCTGTAAAGGTTACCGCTTTGACTGCTGGATGTGTAACCAATGGTTTCCCCGTTTGCGAAGCCGAACCGGTTATGAAATTAAGTACGCCTGCCGGTAAGCCTGCATCATGAAGCACCTCAACGAGACGAAAAGCAATGAGCGGCGTATCGGAGGCTGGTTTGAACACTACGGTGTTGCCAGTTACCAGGGCCGGGGCGATCTTGCGTACGGGAATCGAAATGGGAAAGTTCCACGGGGTAATCACAGTGACAACACCCAAAGGTTCTTTTCTTGTATACACAAAAGTTGTTGGATCATCTGAAGGCAGCGTACTTCCGGCTACATTCAAGCCCTCTGAAGCGTAATAGCGCAAGGTCTGGGCGGAGCGTTTCACTTCCATCCGACTGCTGGCCAACGTCTTGCCTTCCTCACGAGTCAGCTCCTCCGCGTACAGCTCCAGATTCTTTTCCAGCAAATCCGCTGCTTGATACAAAATTTCCGCCCGTTTGCTTGGAGCCGTGTAACGCCAGGTCTGGAAAGCGCGTGCTGCAGCTTCCATCGCTTGCTGTACATCCTCCTCACCAGAGGCTTGAAACCGTCCAACAATATCTGTGACCTGAGCCGGATTCGTACTGATGAAGGTGTCCCCGCTTATCGAGTCCACCCATTGTCCATCAATTAAGTTTTTGAAGGTTTGTACTGCCGTTTCAATCGCCATAACAATCTCCTTCCTTGCTTATATTCATACTTATCCTAATCCGAATTCACGGGATATCGCTGCAATATACATTCTGCGCATCTTCGTTGCTTCTTCCACTATGGCGATGCAGCGCTGTTGATCTTCCGGTGTTTTGGCATATTCCAACACAATTTGATAACCGCGTTCGCCGTGAATTTCATCAGACACGATATGCAGATCGAAGAATTCCACTTCTTCATCAGTAAATCCGTACTCTTCACGAAGCGTCGGTGTTTGTCGGCGGTAAATGGCAGGCACCTGAGATTCCAGGCCGACAACCAATGCCGCAGTAGCGAATAAAAAGTTTTCCTTGAAAGCCATCCGATAGCACCAGGATTGCAGGCCGATCGTTTCTGGAAGCAAGTGCTCCATCGACTCCACACGTTCCCTTGTTGTACCGCACGCTTCACCAAAGCGGATCAGCAAATCAGTATGACGATCGCCGCCCAACTCCTCTTCCCACATGTTTTGCAGTAAAAAATCTCTCGCATCCTGATGCGGGCAGTTAGCAAATATATAAGCCAGGTATTCAGCAAATGGACCAACGTATGCGTAATGCTGTTCAACCCATCTGGCAAAATGTTCTTTCTTCAACTCACCATTCGCCCACATGATTGTAAAAGGAGCCTTAGCAACAGCGTTACCTTCAATTGCTTGTTCCAAAGCAGTGCGGAACTCCTCTTTGTTCATTAAGCGGGACTTCGTTGCGGTTTGTGTCATGGGTAATTCTCCTCTCAAATTGTAAGATGGTAGTTTTTCTATTTTTGGTATATTGTATACCAAATTTGTTATAGGTTTATTATTGACTGTATGGGCTTATCTGTCAACCCATATTTTTCAGCACCATCAGCAGCACCATTGCCAGTAGTATATAAGCCGTTGTAAACGGCACATTCCAATTCGATATTTGGTACGGACTCTCACTTGTCAGACTGGACATCATCCCCGCGGTTGCATTATAGGGACCCATGAGAAAGGCAGTCGCCGCCCCGGTCAACATTGCGATAGCGGTTAGCTCGACAGAAATCCCCAAGGACTGCGGATTCAGCGACTCCGCCGTTAAGGCCAAGCCTACAGCAGGATGCAAGCCGATAAAGGCGAGAACAAGCGGAATCAAGGGAATACACAATAGAAACATATCGGCTCCTATGAAATCTTTTATTGCTATAATCGATAGGTTAATCCCATGTCCTGCACCCGTAGCTTGAATAGAAGCAATCAGGAAACCAGCACTCAAAAAGACAAAAAACTGTTCCCTCATCTTCAGCAAATGTTCGGACAGCATCGCTTTACCTTCTACTATAAAAGCTCTTCCTTTACCCAGCAGCAAAGACCATAGAAAGGCAAAAGGAATCACTAACATAGACACCAGAAGTAGAAAGCTGAACGACGTAAAGGTTTCCAGCACAAAAAGCAGACCATTAAATACGATAATCGCAACAATAATGTGCATGGGATGATTCTTCTTGTTCCGCTCCAGCTGCTGCAAGCCAGACTCGACCGCACTTTCACGGACAGCAGAGGTTTCGTCCAGAGCCAGTTGACCAATCAGTCTGGCCCGGCGGTTAGCAACCCGTTGTCCCATAAACCAATCCAGGACAAGGCCAAGTAAGCTGAACGGGATCATGATCGGCAAAATCGAGCTCCAACGAACGCCCGTCATTTCCACGATTACCCCGACAATCGGCGCCACCGGCGTCCACACAATCGGCATACTGTAGCCATGTGTGATTGCTCTGCTAATAAATCTTTCTTTCTTCTCGATCGGATACAAACCAAGAGCAGGACGAATCGTATGGTATACCATGGGCAAGGTGGCCACATTCATAAAGGAGCTTAATATATAAGACATAAGCGATGTAATCGCGTAAAGCACCCCGGAATGCTTGATTTTGCTTTGAATTATATGCTGCACCCGAAATGCATATTGCCCTAATTCAATCGGAAGAGCAATTAACGGGATGAGGGCGAACAAGCTTAATATATTAAGCATATTGCCAAAGCCAAGGATATAGCTGCTCCAAGGCGCCCTATGCACCCATAACAAACTCATTCCCGTCACCAGAAATACAATGCCTAATCCTTGGACAAACCGCTTGACAGAGCCAAACACCATAAGTACTATACATAAGCTTACTATAGAGATGGTCCATTTCAGGAGGTCGCTCGGATATACAACCGAGACCAGATAAGCAGCGATAGCTCCAATGAAAATAGCTTGTTTCATATTTACAGCATGTCTTGAACAGCCTTGGTTAAGCGTTCCAGAGCCGTCTCGACAATTTCCTCTCCGATCTCCCGGGTGGCTTTGGTCGCATCACCAAGGCATCCGTTGCGCGTCATTTCCTCATAATAGTAAAAGCCTTGCAGCACCTGGCCAGGACGCAGCTTTTTCCATTTGCCCTCCGTCAAATCGCCTTTTTCCAGCTTATCCGGCCGTACCAGCTGCGGAGCCAAATACATGGCCTCAGAAACCTCGCGGTCACAGCTATGCCCATACAGCTTGGACTCCAGCCTTCTATCCATCACATCTTTGGCTGATGCCGTCGTTTTGGCATAATAAATCTGAGTATCGAGCTCCCTTGTAAGCATCTCAACGGCTACCCCTAACGTAGCCTGATTACCTCCATGAGCATTTAAAATAAGAAACTTCTGAATGCCGTGGTGCTGTAACGATTTGATCATATCTCTCAGAATGGCAATTAATGTAGTCGGCTCCAGAGAGATCGTACCGGGAAAATGCATATGGTGCGGCGATATTCCCATATTAATAGTAGGTGTCAGAATAGCTTCCGGATATAACCGCTCGGTTAATCGTTTACCCATTTCTTCAGCAAGAACGGCATCGCAGCTTTCAATCATATGCGGCCCGTGCTGCTCATGAGCTCCGAGCGGTATAATTGCTACTTTCACTGTTGTAAGAGCCTGCTCAACCTCCGGCCATGTCATCTGAGTTAAACAGTAAGAAGTTGCCACTGCTTTAACCTCCTCTCAATATATGATATATTGTTCATTGTATACCAAAAATAACAAACACTCACACGTATTTTTGTTATTTATAGTGAATTGGTTTATGATTTATAGAGATCATTTACAAGGAAGCGGGTGCGTGCACATGCTGCATCATATCCACTATCTGGATAAGAAATCAGCAGCCTTTTTATCCGAGGCATTGATCAAGCATTTTTCCAAAAAAACCGACTATACGGAAATCGTCGTCGTCTGCATCGGAACAAACCGTTACTCCTGGGACTCCTTAGGCCCCGTTGTCGGGAGCCGATTGTTCGAACGACTCGAAGGCAATCGTCATGTCCATATTTACGGTACACTGGATAAGCCGGTTCATGCGCTGAATTTACAGAGAACCTTATCCTATATCGCAAACAGGCACAGCCAGGCTTACATCATCGCCGTTGACGCATGTCTGGGCCAATTTTACAAAATCGGCACGCTTCAATTGGTAGAAGAACCGCTTCAGCCCGGAGCCGGACTTGGCAAACAGCTGCATGCCATCGGACATATCCATATTAAAGGCATCATTAATAATCATGGCCCTCTCAATCATAAGGTTATGGAGCATACAAGCTTAACCTTTGTTAATGAAATGGCCGCCGTCATCAGCCGGATCTTGGTCAAGGCCAGTCAGGAAATCATTCCTCATCTGTTATCCGTCAATCCCAAGGACAATCAGGCTTCAAGCTAAGCCTTAACTGGAAGATCCCAACCGCTGCTTATCACCAAACCAGAATAGCTATGATCGTTGATACGGAGAGTCCAATAATGACAGGCAGGAAATTTTTACGGGCCAGATCAATCGCTGAAACACCTGCAAAGCCCGCAACCGCAACGAGTGATGACCAAGCAATTAACGTTCCTCCGCCTGACCATACGGAGCCCATCTGTCCGATTGCAGCCAAAACCGAAGGATCCATACCCACCGTCGGTGCTAGTGCACCAGATAATGATCCAGTTAGCGGTAAACCGGAAAATCCCGATCCTTCCAGTCCGGCAATGATCCCAATCACCAGAATACCAAATGCAGTTATGAAGCTATTAGAAGGAATTGCATATTGAATGGACATGACCAGATCATAGAGAAAAGCGGGTGCCGCCACACCTTCGCCCAGCGACAGGATGCTTTTGGAGAAATCGGCGTTTCCAAGAAAGAAAAATCCCGCAATCGGAATAACAGGCCCCATCGCTTTAAAAGCAAACACAAAGCCTTCGATCAGATGCTCACTAATATTATCCAAAGCCTTGAATTTAGAAAACACCGTACAGGAAAGAATGAGCAGGATGACCGCCACACCGCCAATAAAAGCAGCCCCATCTCCTCCCTCGAAGCCTCCCATGCTTGTGCCCCCGAATTTACTTGCTGCCATGACCACGATCACGCCGAGCATCGACAACGGAACCAATATGGAAAAAAACTTCGACCACCGATGGACGGTAGGATCAACCGTTTCGATAGCTGCTGCAGCTTCCAAATATTCATTGCTCATCTGAGTTTTAACCGCAGCTGCCTGTTTATCCTGAAGCTCGGTCGTAACAGGCTTACGAATCGCTTTACGATTTAGCAAATAAGCTCCACCCAGTGACACAGCACCGGTTATCAACGATAATATCATCGCTTTATCGGCAACCAGAGCAGTAGGTAAACCCGCCCCCTTGGCGCTCAGCATCGGTGCGACCTGCATAACATAGTCCGAAGATAATGCCATCCCTTGTCCAGCAAGAGCAATCGCCATCGCCGCTCCCATTGCCGGAAGTCCAACACGAATCGCCGCAGGGATCAAAAGCGCTCCGATTAGCGGAACTGCAGGGGTAGGCCAAAAGAATAGCGAGATTACATAGGTGACTAATGCCAGTACGAAAAATGCAATGTGACCGTTCACCATCAGCTTTTGGATCGGCTGTACCATTCGCCTGTCCGCACCGATATCGCGAAGTGATGCCAATAGAGCAACCATAAAAGTGATAATCAGAAAAATTGTGAAAAGTTCCTTGGCTGCCGTCAAATTGGCATTGTATACCGCTTGAAATCCGCTGACTATACTCCCCTTGTAGATCCATCCAATAAGGAAGGTTCCAACCAACGTCGGAATGATTACACCTCGTCGAAATAACATTACCAATATTACTCCTACTGTCACTAAAGCATACATCAAATGCGAGATTGTAATCATTGACATCCCTCGTTTCAGCGATTATTTGCCTTTCAAACGAATTGTATCACAGATTATTAGATCTTAATAGAGTTTTATGGCATTTGGTATACAATTATTTTCCGATTTATTAGATTTTACGGATTTTCGATGGTTTAATGGGGATGTATATGTTATGTTTCATAACTTAAACAAGACATATTTAACAAGATACCTTCAGTTATCCATCTCCCCCCCTTGCTTTCACCCCTTCTTTACGATTTTTAAAGTCCATTCTACATTTACAAACAATTTGAAAGCGTATCCATTAGTATATTAACATACTTCCAAGTAAATTATAAGGTTTATTGTATATGGTATACAAAATTTTTTTTAATTCAGTATATCCGCAAAAATCATTGGAACAACACCAGGTAAATATCATGAAGTATATGCCGTTAACTCCAAGTTACCTTTATATGGCTACAACAAAAAACGAAACGTCACCTTCAGGGCAGCCGTTTCGTTTTGTAATTATCTTGATATTTATTTCAAAATAGCGTCGATGCGTGACAGCTCATCCTCTGTGAAATCAAGCACACGCAACGCATCAACAGCATCTTCGATCTGGCTTACTTTACTTGCCCCGATCAAAGCAGAAGTTACCCGGCCTCCGCGCAGCACCCAAGCCAATGCCATCTGGGAAAGCTTTTGCCCACGATTTGTGGCCAGCAAGGTTAACTCTTTTACTTTTAATACCCGCTCTTCATTAATATCCTCCGGCTTCAAGAACACACTTGGTCCTGCAGCGCGTGAATCAGGCGAGATCCCGTTGATGTAGCGATCTGTTAGAATACCTTTTTCTAATGGTGAGTAGGCAATGCTGCCAATGCCTTCCTCTTCCAGCACTTCCTGCAATCCGTTCTCTATAGATCTGGACATCATGGAATATTTAGGCTGATGAATTAGACATGGCGTACCCAATCTCTTCAATATGCGTGATGCCTCACGCGCTTCCTTGGCCTGGTAATTGGAGATTCCCACATACAGCGCTTTTCCTTGTCTCACAATGAGATCAAGCGCCGCCATCGTTTCCTCCAGCGGTGTATTGGGATCCGGACGATGGTGGTAATAAATATCCACATAATCCAGCTGCATCCGTTTTAAGCTTTGATCCAGACTGGCGACCAAGCTCTTCTTGGAGCCCCATTCGCCGTACGGTCCTGGCCACATGTAATAACCAGCCTTAGTCGAAATGACCAGCTCATCGCGGTAAGCTGCCAAGTCATCCTTTAACAATTTACCGAAGGTTTCCTCTGCCGATCCCGCAGGCGGGCCATAATTGTTGGCCAAGTCCAAATGGGTAATTCCTAAATCGAACGCCCTTCTAACCAAGGTTCTTCCATTCTCTAAGGAATCAATACCTCCAAAATTATGCCAAAGCCCCAATGAAATAGCCGGAAGCTTTAACCCGCTGTTACCGCAATACCTATATGTCATCTTGTCGTATCTTTGTGAATCTGCCAAATACCCCATAATATGTACCTCCTCTAAGAAATTAATAACATTGTAACGAACAACTACCACAAATCCAATGTCATCAAGGATGAACTTTATGGAATAATGTCTTAATCAATGAGAAGAAGCCGATAATGCTTTGGTGAAACACCCTTCATTTTTTTGAACATTTTTGAAAATAAAAGCGAGTCCTTGTATCCAACAGAGCTTGCCACCTCTCCTATGGAGTAGCTGCTTCTCTCGAGCAATTCAGCAGCTTTGTCAATCCGGTACCGGAGAAGGTACTGCTGCGGCGGAATGCCTACCGACTCTTTGAATAAGACGGATATATATTTTCTGTCCAATCCCAGAAAGGAAGCTAACTGGCTTACTGTAATATTTTCGTTATAATGGGCATGGAGAAACTCTATACTCTGAAGGACGTATTCATCCTGCTTTTTCGGATTCGTTTGTGCTGTAGGATAAGCTGGAACCACACTCACCAGGACTGATAAAAACTCGTACATCAAAGCTTTTATTGCTAAATCCCGGGTTACCTCCTGAGAGGAGGCTTCCGTTAGTTGATCGGATAACCCGGGCATAACTTTCCAATCCATCGGAATAATAGGCTGCTCCGGAGACAGTCGGGTACGAGACAGGATCGATTCCACTTGCGCTCCATGAAAAGCTACCCAAGAGTATGTCCAGGGATCTAAGCGATCCGCTTCATAAAAGGTGATGATTTGCGGGTATATCAGAAAGGCTTGGCCCGAAGATAATGAGTACGTTTGATCTCCAACCTGAAGCCTACCTTTTCCTTTGTGAATAAAATGAATCTTATATACATCTCGGATCCCTGGTCCTGCGGAATGCCCGGGAGCGCAATCTTCCTTCCCCCAATAGAGGAGGTGCAGGTCCGGGTCATCCCGAAACAATCGTTCCTGATTGTACTTAAATGTAACCACGTCTTATCCTGCTTCCCTTGTGAAATGAATGACCAGCCCTTGCGCTCTATAAAAAAGAGAAGCCTGATTTCTCAAGCTTTCCAAGTTGATGATTTGATATTATCAGAAACCGGGCATCATTGTAACGTAATATCTTTGTATGATGCTGAAGTTGATTCATCAATATCACTTTGGGCGGCGCATCCTCTTACAATAATATCATGTGGAATGTGGCGGTGCATAACGAAGCCGGAAACCTACAGGGTCGTAATAAAAGCCGCTTTCCTCATAAATACGAGGAACAGCGGCCTTTATTTTTTTAACCTTTAGAAGACCGGTGAATACAGAGCGGAGCGGCCAAATGATCCTGGAGAAGCGTGAGCGCTCGCCTTTGAAATCGTGAATAAACCGCTTATTCTCATCCAATTTCACGATTTCAACAGCGATCGTAAGGATATTTGGCCGCGCAGCGAGACTTATTCACCGGACTTCTAACCCTCCATATGGTATTTTTTCATCGCAAAACGTCCAACGACATTGACCAACCCATACAGCACCACCGATAACGCAGCCAGCATCGCAATACTGACCATAACCATATTCATCTGAAACACTTGACCGCCATATATGATCATATAACCCAAACCCGCCTTGGACGATAAAAACTCTCCCATGATCACACCGACCAGCGTTAAGCCTACATTCACCTTTAACGTTGCGATTACATTCGGTATACTCGCGGGCAGCAGCACCATACGCAGCATTTGCCAATGGGTAGCACCAAACGATTCCATCAGCTTGAGCTTTGTTTTGCTAATTTCCTTAAAGCCGCTCTCGATCATAATAATCGTCACTATAATCGAGATTGCGATGGCCATGCCGTAAACCGAATAACGATCACCCAACCATATATAAAATATAGGTCCGAGCGCGACCTTGGGCAGTGCATTCAACACGACAATGTACGGCTCCAGCACCTTGGAGGCAAAAGTCGACCACCAGAAAACAATTGCTATTCCGATCCCCAATACCATCGAAACCACAATGCCAATCAAGGTCTCCAGGCTGGTCGTCCACGTATGCTTGAATAAATTCCCTTTAACCGCAAGCTCTTGAAAAGAGGTAATTAACTGCGACGGCCTGCTGGTCAGCATCGAGTCCACCCATTTCCACTGGGCAGCCAGCTCCCATAGGACGATAAATGCGGCAAATACTAGCAGTTGTGCTAAGCGAATCATCCACAGCCTACGCTTTTGTGTTTTCAAATATTGTTGGTATTGCGGCGATCTCACCTTATCCTTCACATTAACCAAAGCTGGAACTTGCTCTATCCTTGCTTCCGTAACGACGGAGGACTTACTAGCCGGTAGCGACGACATGACCTTCCAACTCCTTCCATATGACATTAAAGTATTCCTTATAGCGGACTGCTTCCCGCTTTTTCCATGGCGTGACATCTGTTCCTTCACCCAGCTGTATCGAGTAGACGGTGGAAATTGTACTCGGCCTTTTGGACATGACCATAACCCGGTCTGCCATACTGATAGCTTCCGATATATCATGGGTAACCAGAATCGCCGTCTTACCTTGATCCTTAATGATTCCATAAATTTCATCGGCCAGCGTCAGACGGGTCTGATAATCAAGCGCGGAGAACGGCTCATCCAGCAGCAAAATATCCGGCTCGGTCACCAATGTACGAATTAACGCCACCCGTTGGCGCATACCGCCTGAGAGCTGTGAGGGACTGTGATGGGCAAAACCACCCAAGCCATAGCGCTCCATCAAATCAAGTGCCTTATGCTCAGCCTTCTTTAAATCCATCTTGCGAATTTCGGCTCCTACCAGCAGGTTGCTCAATATATTGCGCCATTCGAACAAATGGTCATGCTGCAACATATACCCGACCTTCGGGGAGGTGCCCGACACCTCCTGCCCGTCAATAAGCACCCTGCCGCTTGTTGGCTTCACCATACCGGAAACCAGGGAGAGCAGTGTGCTTTTCCCACAGCCGCTCGGTCCCACAATAGAGATAAATTCCCCCTGCTCAATGGAAACATTAACGCTTCTCAAAGCCTCTGTTTCCTGCTTGATCGTGAAATAACTTAAGCCAATATCGTTTAATTCAATTTGTGCCATAGGCTTATTTCCCTGCCTTTCCGATATTTTTCACAAAGCTCATATCCACGACGACTCCCATATCGGTTAATTTTTGCTCCGGCTTCAGTACATCGTTCTCGATCAGCATTTTTTGCAAAGTTTCAAATTGCTCTGCAGTCAATTCAGGAACAGCCGACCAGGTATCCTGCTTCTTGTATCGGTCGATCGATTGAATGATAATATCCTTCGGTGTTCCTTCGAAAAAAGGCATCAAGGCTTCGGCAATTTCATCAGGTGAAGCTGTGTTCAACCACTTGGTTCCTTTGGCAACAGCATTAACGAATTTCTGAATCGTCTCTGGATTCTTCTTAATATAATCCGATGTTGCGACGTAAGAGGTTTCCGGGAATGGACCAAACGCTTGTCCTACAGCTGCTGCATAGAACGCTTTGCCTTCCTTTTCCAAAGTAGAGGCGATGGGCTCAAACACCTGAATAAAGTCACCTTTACCGCTTGTAAAAGCGCCCGCCATTGCCGGGGAAGCGATATTCGTGATCACCTCGGCCTTCACCTTTTCCTGCTGCAGCTTGGAGTTCAATACCATTTGCGGAGCACTGCCCGGACGCCATCCGACTACGGATTTCCCCTCCAGATCGCTCCATTTAAAGCCATTCAGCTTGGTCCGGGACAGCAGGAAGGAACCGTCCTTGATCGTCAGTTGGTGGAAAATTTTGAGTGTTTTATCCCCTTTTTGATTATAAATATAAATGGCGGTTTCCGGTCCTACCAAAGAAATATCGGCCACGCCGGCAATTAAGGCGGCTGCTCCCTTATCCGAGCCCTGCGCCGTGTTCATATCGACGTTCAGTCCCTCTTCCTTGAAAAAACCTTTTTGCATCGCGATATAATGGGGAGCATAAAAAATCGAACGGATGACCTCGGAAAATTTAACGGTTTTGATTTCCTCGCTTTTTTTGACCTCTGTTTTTACTTCCATCTTCGCTTCCGCAGCCGGTTTCGCACTCGTTTCCGTCACAGAAGCGGTTCCACAGCCCGCAGTAATCGTCAATAGCACAGTGGATAACAGCAGACAACCCAGTTTGTTCATCTTCATCATGGTTTGTTCATCCTCCCTTATATAGGTGCTAATTTATTTGAACAGCGAGTGGTTGTCCCGAAACCAAATGCGTTCCAGCCATCTCCCTGCCGTATTCAACCATTTTTTGAAAACCGACCTCTTTTAAGGGTACAGCTGTTATCCGTTCTCTTAGCAAGAAGATTTCAACTTCGGGAAGCAGCATTTCCAAAGCGTAAGCAAGCGGGAGACCATTCTCCAGAATTTCAACGGAATGTGGATTACCTACGATAAAGTTAAGTCCTTTTTCCTTGGCGTATTTCACAAAAATATGATCTTCTCGTACCCTGCTGATACTGACAATAATCGTATCGGTTTCCGGATACATATGCAGCGCAAGCTCCAAATGCTCCAAGGAAAATCCGGTATGCGGGAAAAAATGAAGAATGTGCTTTACCTTACTATCCGGGGTACCACTGAGCAGCTGCGCCGGATTAGCCAGCGTCGCTTCCTCAAGCGAGGCTTCACCACGAATCGCCCGCTCTGCCTCCAACAGATCGAGATCGATATCACGTCCCATCAAGCCGTCAATTCTGGCTAAGATATCACCTGTGGTTTTCACTTCCTCCAGCGCAATGCCCTTGTGAAGCACATTGCCTGGAATGCCGCCAAAGCAAATGTCTGTTTTCAGCTTATGGTGTCCGTGCAGCAGCGTCAGTCCGGGATGCAGTCCATGAAAAGCCTCATGCATTTCAATAAGCGCCAATCCATACAAGGGCAAATAATCCGCAAAAGGTACCCCTCCCGAGCTGGCTGCATCAGCTACTGGATGATGCACGATGATCAGATCAAGCTTCATGGCGGAAGCCAGCTCAATAACCGATTCAGTCAAAGTCATCCCGACTCCAATACGTGACACCGGCTTGTGCTTGTCTCCAAAAATCAGCCCAGGGATTTCCAGCACGCTTTTACCTGGAATATTGGAGGTTTTCATCACGACATACGGGTTGGCTCCAGCCGTGATCTCATTCCAATCCATAACCATTCTCCCCTTGGAAATGGTGTTCAGTGCTTCGACTACGTGTCTTGCTTCTGTGCGGGTTTTGGGTGCTTTCATAGACTTCTTCCTTTCTAATTTGGATCAAAACCATATACAAAAAAACCGCTATTATGAGCATACTAGGACACTAAAGTCCCGTATATGTCACAATAGCGGTTGTAAAGCTCTCCACGCGGAGTTCCTTATGACCTGCTATATGTATGATTGTTGCTTGAACATTACAATGGAATCCGATCTCTTTTGTGTAAAAGGATTCGATTCCTTAATAGGTTCAAACATCATATTCAACACTGGTTAAGCATGATTGCTGGTGAAAATATAGAATGTTCATCTCTTGTTAGGTAATGTAACACAACAAAAACAATAAATCAATCAAAAAATGATTACAACGACTAAATCAACAAATAAAAGCGATTTTATGTAACTAAACCTTACACTAACATCCAAATAGAAGCTATCATCTTTATGCAAACGTTTTCATATTTTATGATAACATACTTCATAGAAAAATATAAGCTTTTTTTGTATTTGGTATACCGTTTATTCCAAATTATTTTCAAAAACAATAACGGTTCCTGAATATTCCGTTACGGGATCATAATCCTTCAGTACCAATTTCACCTTCAAGCCCAACGTTTGCTCTAACTGCTCCTTAAGCATTTTTTTGTTAGCCTCCATGAGCAGCGTATCCACACTGGCTGTCAAACTCCGATTCGATTCGTCAAGAATTTTCAAAGCAGGAATCCGTTTGTGTGTAGCAAAAATCAACACTTTATCACCGGAGATTTCAATCTTTTGCGACTTGATGCCCGTTCCGAATATTTCCTGATTAATCGAGTTATAAATTTTAATAATTTCCTGCTTCAAGACCCCAATCGGATATTGCTTTTTCATAGAGGCACCATTCTCCTTTCTAACCTTCTTTCGTCACCTCATAGGGATCTAGCAAGAGCTTGTAACACCTATCTCCCTCCCATTCCATCTTCTACTTCAACATGCTTAACTTATCAATCGCTTGTTGCTCGGTCGCCAAGAAAAAGATATCGTTTCCGTTATTGGATTCATAGATGAAATCTCGAAAACTTTGGCTTGAATACACCGAGAAATCCCCAACAATTGCCATCTTTACGCGATAATTGACGAACTTCTGAAGAATTTCGCCTGCTAGGCGAGTTTTCAAATCGAAAAAGCTGTCGCTTAGCAGAGATTTGTTTATCACGATACGATTACTATCGGTTTCATATTGTACCGTTGCCATAAGATCCAATGCCGACTGAACATCCTCTATTAATATCTCACTACTGCTCACGACGGCTATATTTTTCCCGCCTGCTTCTATTTTCGCTATATTCATAATCACCCTCCTAATTGCTCACACTCACCATAAATAGTAACCATTATTTGTTAGTTTAACATGGGTCATACCCGATTGCATAACATGCTCATAGTCTGCTGGTAGCGAATCACGATTTAGACGAAGCCACTTAACGAGTTCTTGCTTCCCGTAAGTCAAATATTCTCCCTGCCAGCACATTCAGTTGATCCTTGATTAATATGACACTGCTGTAGTTATCAGGAATTTGTTCAAAGCCGCAGTGCACGCCAGCCAATCCTCCGGCAATAGCGCCTATCGTATCGGAATCACCACCGAGATTGGCAGCTTTTTGTACCGTGTCTGCATAGGAATTGGAATTTAACAAGATGTTCAGTACCCATCGAAAGGTGTGAACGACAAATCCGCTCGGTTCACAATTGGGCTCCGCAAACAAAATATCTTTATAGTCAGTATGTCGAATTTCCTGTTCGATGGCATCGGCAAGACTCTCATTTTGAAGCAATCTCCATACGATTCGATTATAAATCGAGCAGGCTTCGTTGCAGTGCTCATCATAGTGCGTCATTTTGGACTGCATGCGGGAATACTTATCCAGCTCGGTCAGATTATCATAGACAAGACCTACAGGCAGACAGCGCATAAGAGAGCCATTTCCGGCACTTTGTCCCATGTACTGATCAGTTAAAAAGGCGGCTTCAAACCAATTACCTTCAAAGGTCGCGAGCACATGTCGAATAATATTGCCGATATCCTTGGGATCTGTCCGGTACCAATTCATAAATTGCTCCCCAATATACGGCATCGGGTCCAATGGATTCGCCAATATACCTTCAGCCACGCAGAGCGTCATCATCGTATCATCGGTAACTTCACCTTTTTCCAGCTCCCAGACGCCGCCGCCTATAATCTCAGTTAAATATCCATACTTCGCCTTGACCTCTTTACTGGTCATAAATTCCGTCGTGCCACCCAACGCATCCCCGATTGCCACACCGTAAAGGCCACCTTTAATTCGATTGAAGACGTCCATGTTGCATTCCCCTTTCTTATGAAAGTACTAACCGTATTTTAGCACAGGTTAAACAGTGTGTTGTTAAAAGTGTGATGGACAAGCAAAAGAGGCAACATATCATGCTACCTCTTTACTAAACACCTCGGGATCGAACACAATAAGTTAATCGTTACTTTCTGTAGGGGGTAGATTCGTGAAACCGCAAACGTAGTGTATGAACCTCAAAGCTTTGAGTAGAAAAGTACAACTCTTGTTCATTCATATTCGCTTTCTTCAACAAGCTTAAACCTCTAAGGTCATATTCGAGCAGGTCAGTCAGACAAACCTGGCTTACTTGAGCGGGCAATTGAATCGTTACCAGCCTTGGCTTCCCGATCCAATCACGAATTCTCAGAATGTAGCCATCCCCATCTTCAGCTGGTTTAAAGCAGGTCACTGCCATTCCATCCAAGCCGCCAGGGAGTAGTTCGAGCTGATCATTAACATTGTTGTTACCCGATCGTTCAGCCGGAACCGTAAGTGCTGAGTTCATCGTTTCCTCGGCGGTTTGCCACACAGACCCTTCCACCCAATCCCCTGCGTGCGGGACTAGCCGATACCGATACTTGAAGCTGCCACCGGTCCATTGCGGGAAGTTCGTCCCCCACCAGTTATTGAAAATGTTAAAATTCATTTCAGGCTTCTCCGGCACATAATCATGCTCAAAATCCCACATGCCATTGCGACCGATAAAAAATAGCGGAGAATCGAGAGGAATGATCGCCATCCCAACCTTGCCATCCGACACATCGACAAAATTTTCACAGCAATTCAGCAAGGTGCTGGAGGAAGGTACAATCTCGGCAAGCGGATCAATGACACTGCCCATTTTATTGATACGGTAGCTTGGATTCTTTAATTGCAAAGGAAATAAGATATGACCGGATTCCGCTAAAGGCGTCTCCTCTTTGCCGCTGATCTGCCATTCCATATCGACAAAAGGAGAATCCTCCGTCAGCGTTACCGTCCACATGACTTCTCTGGCATTACCATAATCCATAATCGATTCCTGACTATTCCCGGCTACACACTCCACTTTGACCGCATGCTTTTCCTGTACAAGACGTATATGCCGCAATTCAGTTTGAAAGGAAAGCCGCTTCTGCTGCTCGGGATAATCGGTTTTTCCAAAATCATGTACGCCCCAGTCATAGAAGCGGTACGCATATTTTTTGATATAGCTCGTTATTTCCCGATTCGAATAAATGTTATATTCATACTGTCCAAAGCCCTGCGCGGACTCGGTATCCACCCATTCCTTATTCAGACGCTTATCAAACAGGCTAATGATCCATCCGGTTTTTCTATCTATGGTGACGACAACAAAAGAGTTCTCGATTACGGCTTGTGTCTCGCTTAAGCTTCCAAATACAAAAGGTTTCTCCGAACCTTCGGCCCCACTATGAACGTTCCCGCTGCTTGCTACGCATGCTATCGTCTTATATCCAAGTGCCGGTAGGCCCTTAACTTCCACCAACACCCCATTCTCATCGTTAACTACCTTCAGCTGCTCACCGCTGACAGAATCGATCCAGGTATCAAGTTCATTCGGACTATGCTGCGAATCCGCAGCAATACGAACCCAGGCATCACGCTGCCAGCCAAGGTTATTGTACACACGCAGCTTTCTTTCCGAACCATTATCGGCCGCAGATAAGCTGGTTTGATTCCACTGTGGCTGAACCTGCAGCCTTTCCTCAGCAGCCTGTATGGAGGCTTCGGCTTTATTGAGGTAATCGATCTGCTCCTGCCAGGACTGCTCCATCAACACATAACGCTCGCTGCGTTTGTCTTCGATAAACTCCGATTTTTCATACCGCCTCGGGAACTGCCTCGAGAACAAAAATGTTTTGCAATCCAGTCCCCACGTATGCTCCCCAAAATGCAGCGTATATTCATAAGCAGTATCAATAGCTTGCTTAATCTGCTGCTTATCCTCCAAGCTCAAAGCTTCGTCTGCAACAAGCGAATTCATCGACAGCGCACTCTCTACCGTTGCGATCCGTCCTCTCAGCTCGCGCACCCGCGATACCTCTCGTGGAGCGGTTCCGACACCATGAATCCATGAATCAGCCATGTCTCCACGAATAACAGGCAGATCGGGATTCCGCGCCAGAAAGTCTTCGGCAAAATCCGTCAGGCTCCCGATATGCAGTTCAGCCTTGGACCCACTAGCCGCAATGGAAGCTTTCATTTCCTGTATGTAGGAAGCCTCGTGTGGACCATGATTATCGCTGGTCTGGATCATAGCCAGCCAGATCGGATGCTCCCAGTCCTCGGGAGGCAGTATGCCTGTACCATAAGCCCCTTTGGAGTAAAACGTGAGCAGCCGCTCGCCATCCGGCCCCTCCCAATAAAATACAGGTGGAACATCAGGTGGTGTTGTAGCGGGATTGCAGCCTAAGTGCAGCACCTTTACACCTGCTTTTTTCAATAAAGAAGGCACGATCCAGGTGTGACCCGGCACATCGGTCATTTTGGCATCTTTGGGGCGATAACCGTATTTCTCGCTCAGACCGCGCGAAACGTACATCCCGCGTATCCATTCCTCCAGCCCGCAAAATTCCGTATGTGTCGTATAAGGGAGCATATGCCATATTAACTGGCGGTTTTCCAGAAATTGCAAAGCTTTGCGTTGGTCCTGCTCCCCGCTGCCCTCCAAGGATTGCAATAAAGGCCAGGCCGACATAGTCCAAACATATTGTTCATGCTCCTTGTTGCCATTCGTCTCCTCGCAGATTTGGATCACTTCCTCCAGCATCTCTGTCCGGTATCTGTGGACCACCTCGGATACGAGTCCGGTGAATCCGATATCAAAATGTGTTTTGAAAACCACATAAATTTTTTCAAGATTAGTGTTCATTGCCTCTGTCTCCTCTACTCCGATATCATCCTTCGTTCCCTGGTTCGGAACAAGTTACTTCCCCTTCCCCTGCATACGAACAGGATCACTCAGCCTCAGCTGTGAAATAATCGGATAATGATCAGAAGGATATACGCCCTGTAGCTGGCGCCGATCCACCATCGTTGTCGCCACTTCTATTTCAGGAGAAACAAATATATAGTCGATAGGCTCACCTTCATCGCCACCCTGAAAGGAATGGGCAGTGAGGCCAATAGGTCCGGATAATGCTGTGTAAGCATCCTTGAGCCACGTTTGTTTGCCCATATGCTCCACTTCCCCGCGTAAAAACCGAATCGGCCAGTCGCCAGGATGACTGTTCATATCTCCCATTACGATTACAGGCAAACCAAACTCGATGTGCTGAGAGTGAAGGGTATCCCATATTAAAGCAGCACCCAGCTTCCGAGCCTGTTCTCCCATATGGTCCAAATGCGTGTTATATACAATAAACTGCTTGGATGATGCTTTGTGAAGAAAGCTGACCCATGTGCAAATTCGCGGAAGATGACTATCCCAGCCTATAGAAGCAGGCTCCAAGGGTGACTCCGACAGCCAAAACTGACCTTGATGCTGTACCTCAAGCTCAGTGGTTTTGTAGAATACAGCACAATGCTCGTTCTCATGCTCACCCATACGACCGTATCCGACCCAGGCATATTCAGGTATACGCTCCTGCAGATCGGTCAGCATCGGATAATAGCCCTCCTGGGTTCCAACTATGAGCGGACTATGCTCCCGAATCATCTGTGCCACACTATTTACCCGATGGGGCCAAGCCGATTCTCCATCATCAGGTGTATGATATCTTAAATTAAAAGTCATCACAGTCATATTCATACGGGATTTACCTCGTCGTCATTTATTTTAATCAAAATAGATCGGGTTCGACAGCGCTGCCATCCGCATGGTGGTATCTACGTTCGGAAATGTTCTCCACACCTCAGCGCGGACGAATCGCCTGCCTGCTGCATCCATCGTAAGCTCCAGTGCACCGTCGATGTTCACGATTACATGTTGTTCCAGACCCTTGCTGCTAATAAGCTTCACTTCATCGCCTGCCAAGAGATGCTGGGCTTGCAGCTTCACGATTCCAGCTTCCCCTGCAGGTACCGAATTCCCCATTTTGTAGGGTCCGCATTCTAATTGTACAAATGGCCCATCCGGTGCATAGCTAATGGTTACATGGCCCTCATCGATTCCAGCCAATATCCCATTTACAGTTTTGGAGGACGCATATACCCACGTACACGGCATCGCATGCTTGACATAAGGATCAGGGCGGTGAACATCACTGCCGCCTATCACATTCAACTTCCTGCCCGTAATAAGCTGCTGCTGCCACCAGGCCAAAGTGCGTGCATTTCGTTCAGTCCAGGGACCATTCCAAATTTCCACCCAGTCATGATCGACATCAAAATCCCATTCCCATGGACAATAATCACAATGAGGATGGTTCAATACAATCCTGGCGCCTCGTTCGCGTGCAGTAGCCAGTCTATGGTTCACGTCAGCTTGACTGCTTACCCGAAAATCATCCAAAGGGTCCGTTACACCAAGGAAATTGCTGTGACCAAAGTTGGTTGTAAACTCCATTCCCGGTATCATCACCAGGCTGGTGGTGCGTGGATAGGCCAAATTTTGACTGATCGTATTGTGATCCGTCATTGTCATGAAATCGCAGCCCAACTCCTCCATAATGGATGCATTCTCCTCCAACGTGTAAGTGCCGTCACTGTGCAAACTGTGCATATGCAGGTCACCCTTGAGCCAACGCGGGGTCATCAGGAAAAAGGTAATGGTTACCGTAACCTTGCAGCCTTCTTGAGGAATCTTATAAGCATTATGCACAACCGCCCATTCACCAGCGTCCAGAGGTCCAGGCAAATATCCCGGTGTTGCCTTCTCCAACCCCATATTGAAAAATTTCCGTGCTCCGCCGCTCCACCCTCGGATTCGACTCAGGTCGCGAATTCCTAAATCGATAACCGCAATCTCACCACCGGAAGACTCCACCTCATAGCTGACCTGAATCTCTTCCACATGCTGCGGCATCTCAAAAGGAACTTCGATATAGGAGCTCTGCTCCGAATGTTCAACAGTTCTGGTAAATGTAGCTGTGTGGCTTACTCTGTCCGTTTGGTTCATATAGGGTTCCACCGTCTTTCATTATTTGTCTAAAAGTGTGGTACATCCTTTGCAGCTCTATTCTTTATTAGCACCGACCATAATGCCCTTGACGAAATATTTTTGCACAAATGGATAAATAATGACCAAAGGAAGCAGCGCAATCACAATACCCGCCATCCTGACATTCGTTGTAATGATGAAATTGCTGGAGGTCGCATCCGTATCAATAATGAGTGCTTTCAAGGCTATCTGCAGTGTATATTTCGCATGATTGTTAATGTAGAGCAGTGCCGGGGTGAATTGATTCCAACGGCTGACGAACTCAAACAAGGCTACTGTGGCCAGACCTGCCTTCGCTAGCGGTAAATACATCGTCGTAAAAATACGGACATCCCCTGCCCCATCCATTCGTGCTGATTCCGACATTTCCAAAGGTACGGTTAAGAAGAAGTTACGCATCAACAATACGCCAAAGCCGGAGATCAACCCTGAAAAAATAAGCGCAGATAATGTGTTAAGCAGACCAAGCTCCTTGTTGACGACATACAGTGGGATCATAATCGATTCACTCGGTACCATCATGGTGACCAGGATCAACGATACCATCAGCTTTTTACCAGGCAAACGCGGTTGGACGAGTACATAACCTGCCATAGCACACAGAAACACATGCCCAATGGTGCCAATCACGGTGACAATGATATTATTGCTGAATGGCTGATAAAGCTGCAGTCGATTCCACACGGTATTAAAGCCTTCAATACTGAATTCTTTGGGCCACAGCACAATAGCCGGCTGCATGGAAGCAAAGTTGGTGGAAAATGCCAAGGCGAACGTATTCAGAAAAGGAATGAACATGGTCGCTACAAGAAGAAGCAAAAAAGCGATATTCACTACATCGAACAGACGTCCCGACCATCCTTTGGATTCAAGTTTCATATTATTTGTCTCCTCCGTCATCATAGCGAATGATCAATCGGGTTATAAAAGTAAGAATTAACGTAGCCAATATAACGATAAAGCCCGCAGCAGTCGCAGTGCCGATATTGAATTCCAGAATACCTTTTTGGAACGTATACATCATAATCACATCGACCTTGCTGGCAATCGCTCCATTTCTCATCACAATGATTTGGTCAAACATACGCAGTGCGCTCAGCACATTGAGCATAATAACTACCTTCATTGTGGAAGCAAGCGATGGAAGTGTGACGAAACGGACCAACTGCCAACGGTTCGCGCCATCCATTCTGGCCGCTTCATAGAGAGACGGATTGATGGAAACGATGGAAGCGAGATATAAAATAACAATGAACCCCATGTCTTTCCAGACGGCGGTAAATACCATAATGGAACGTGCATAGATGGTACTCGACATAAAGCTGATCGGTTTGGCGCTTCCAAGCAGTTGGAGTATTTGATTCACGATCCCTGTATCGGGAGACAGCAGCATGATCCACATACCGCCAACAACGACCCATGAGAACAAATGAGGTAAATATACGATCATTTGTGTTAATTTCTTAAACCAGACGGACAATACCTCGTTCAATGACAAGGCAAGTATAATCGGCATAATGAATCCGATGATGAGCGTAAATCCGCCGATAACCAACGTATTTTGAAAAGCTGTCCAGAATGTGGGGTCTTTCAGAACAAACAAATAATTATCAAAGCCCACAAAAGGCCGGTTTCCGATTAATCGAAAATTTTGAAAGCTGATGATGAGGCCGCGTACTAACGGATAATACGAAAAAAGAAAAAAGTAAGCCAAAATGGGTATCATCATCACATAAAGCGTTCTATACTTCAAGACGGCTTTCAAAAGTCAGCCACCACCTTATCCGCTTGGTAATTTCAGCCGTATCGGAGGGAGCATTCAAGCGATATACTCCCTTCGAACAGCTGAAACTTCATCTTAGATTAGTCGATCAGTTTGCTTGCTTTTAGCTGCTCACGCATCTTTTTAACCGCATCAGCGGCCGACATTTCACCGAGAATGGCTTTAAATGAATTTTCATTGATGATCTTCTCGGCATCTGCCCATTTGGCTGGCGTCAGCTCAAGCGTTGCATATTTCACAACCAGTTCCTGAGCTTCTTTTACCCCTGGCAGCAGACCGAAAGGAGGTTGAACTTTTTTGTTGTACCAGAAAGGGACGCCATGGTCCATCGCATGCTCTTTACCTGCTTTAGTAAGCTCGTATTTACCGCCGCTCTCCGTATAATCGTTGTCTTTAATGCCCAGGCTTCCGAGCATAATGCCGTCTTTGGAATGCCACCATTCAATAAATTCAAATGCTGTTTTCGGATGCTCCGCATTCACCGGAATGACCCATACGTCCGGATCACCGCGACGGATCATATATTTGCCGTTCGCATCTGCAGCGCCAGGAAGTCCTTTTGCTTCAAATGTGGTTTTGGCGTCCTGCTCTTTTCTTGTATTGTTGAGCATCCCTACCCATGCGTCCCAATAAGTGATCATGCCTACACGATCCGTCAAAAACAGATTACGCATTTTACCGGTATCGTTGGTCGCAAAGTTAGGATCTAATATGCCTTCTTTATAAAGCTTATTCAGCCACTCGTAAATCGGGATAGCCGCATCCGTCGAGTACGGCACATCCAGCTTGCCATCCTTCTCCACATAACGCTGCTTCAAGCCCGCTGCACTGAAAATGCCTTGCAGCTCATACATACCTGCTGTACTTAAACCATAGGTGTCCTTTTTGCCGTTGCCGTCCGGGTCCTGCTCGGTAAATGCTTTTAATACCTTGTAATAGTCATCCAATGTTTTGGGTTCCTGCAAATTCAGCTTTTTTAACCAGTCATTACGTACAATCGGCATCGTTCCGCCTTGAAACTTCGTGAACACACCATAAATCTTGCCGTCTTTCGTCTTGATCTGATCCCATTCACCCGCAGGCAAAACATCGGGATCGGACAATACTTTGGAAGCTTTCACTTGATCTGTAAGAGGAGTCACAATACCTTGATCGATAAACAGGTTCATTTTTTCTTTACTGATCTGAAGCAGGTCGAACTTCTCACCCGATGCAATGGCAGCCAACAATTTCTGGTCATAATCGGATGCCGGTTTATCCAGCTTCGCTTTAATACCGGTCAGTCGTTCAATCTCTTTCTCGAACAATGTGTTCTCTTCAGGGGTTTTACCACCAATAACGCCTGACATGATACGGAGAGTTCTGTCTTCTTTTTTGTCATTTCCTTTTGGCGCGTTTGCAGTTGAATTGCCTGTTGACGGTGCTGCAGTGTCGTTTCCGGTACAACCTGCCAATAGGGTGCCCAGCAGTGCAATCGCCATCGTTAAACTCATAACTTTCGATTTGGTTATCATGATATACCTCCCAGATTATATACAACCTTTACACAATCTTAATAAAGCGTTTACATTTATGACCCGCCTATTGGCGGCCTATTACAGTAACCTGCACGATTCGCGAATGACCAATTTGGCTTCAATGATCTTTTGCTCGACGATATCTACATCTTTCATTTTCTCGACTAAAATTTTGGCTGCTTCCGTACCCAGCATTTCTGCGGATAGCTCAACCGAGGTTAACGCAGGCGTCATTTCCTGTGCCAGAGTAGCATCATTACTTAAGGCTATAAGTGATAGCTCGCCGGGTATATCGATGCCAAGCTCTCTTGCGGCTCTCATGACCCCTAGTGCTACACGGTCCGTATCTGTAATGATGGCAGTGAATCGATTAGGCTCATAGATGTTCTTAAGTGAAACATAACCATATTCAGTCGGATTGGCATGCTGCCTTCTCGAATAGTTCATAACGTGTACCTGATCATAGGATTGACCGCTTTGCTGGAAAGCTTCTGCCAGACCGTTCTCCCGGTCAATAGCAACCGTCATATCAGCGCTGGAGTTAAGAAATAAAATAGCTGTGTGTCCGAGGTTAATTAAATATTGACCCACCTGCAAGCTTAAGTGTCGGTTATCATTGTCGACATAACTAATTTGTTCTTCAATTGGATCTGGACGGCCAATCAATACTAACGGGATACCCATTTGATTGTATCTTTCAATGCGAGGATCCTGCTTTCTCGGGTTCAGCATAATGACGCCATCCACCGGATCGATGGAAAATTGGGTCGGATCATCGTGCTCAGGAAGCGTGTCTAACAAAAGTCTGTAGCCCTGCTTGGAAAACTCTCTTATAACGCCATTGATCATCTGAATCTCGAAACCCGACATTACGCTATCTTTGGATATCGGCATTTTCAAGCCAGCTATCATCGTTTTCTTAATAGCCAGACTTCGCGCTACATGGCTCGGGTAATACCCTAAACCCTTGGCAACCTCCAGAACTCGTTCAGTTACAGGACGGCTGATGGGTCTTTTTTTGCTGAATACACTGGATACCGTTCCCTTGGAAACACCCGCAGCTTTGGCTACGTCATCGATGGTTGCCATTTGATCCCCCCTTTTCACGATTGTTAAGAAATCATTAAACCGGTTTAATGATTTCCCCAATAAAAACCGATTCATTAAACCGGTTTAACTTTGATCATGTCATTATTATACAAAGCGTTTTGTTAACTTTCAACCTCTTTTTGTAAAATACAAGTAAATATTTAGTGAACCCAAGCTTAAAGGCCGGTGAATTAACCATAACAATCAGCTTCATCGGCCTCTAATCAAGGAATTTTACAGGATTTATGAATTTGGACCTGCCTGTACCCGATTAGCGAGCATCAGCAGATCCTGTCCCTTCAAGGCCCCTTCGATCAGCTCAGGCAGACGGTCAGGAGAGCAGCCGAAGCAGGGAATCCCAAATTGAGACAATTTTTTGGCTACCGTTTCGTCGTAGGAAGGCGCCCCTTCATCTGATAAAGCCAACAAACAAATCGTCTTTACACCAGCCTGCTGCAAGTCGTCCAATCTGCGCAGAAGCTCCGAACGGTTGCCGCCCTCATATAAATCCGTTACGAGAATGAACAACGTCTTCTTCGGCTCCGTAATGAATTGCTCGCAGTAGGCGACCGATTTATTAATGTCCGTGCCTCCACCCAGCTGTATACCGAACAGCATATCTACCGGGTCTTCTGCACACTGCTCACTAAGATCAACAACCTCGGTATCAAAGGCGACCACACGCGTATCAAGTGCCGGCATACTGGCAAAGATCGAACCGATAATCGAAGCATAGATCACCGAATTGGCCATCGAGCCGCTTTGATCGATATCCAGGATAACGGTCCACTCCTTGCTTTTGCGGGCGCGATCGAAAAAGTAAACCTTCTGCGGAATGAGCAGCTGCCGTTCCTGATCGTAGTGCTTCAGGTTGGCTCTGATCGTACGATTCCAATCGAGACCCGTAAAGGATGGCAGCGGCGAATGCTGCCTCCGGTTCAGCGCCCCCGTGACCGCACGCTGCATGTTCGACGATAGCCGTTTTACAATTTCCTCGACTACGGCTCTAACCAGCTGCCTGGCCGTTTCCTTCGTTTTCTCGGGTATCTTGCCTTTGAGCGCCATTAAGGTCGCCACCATTTGAATATCCGGTTTCACCTGTGACAACAGCTCAGGCTCGAACAATAGCTGTGTTAATCCTTTGCGCTCTATCGCATCTGCTTGAATGACCGATACCACGTCCTGTGGAAAAAAAGAGCGAATATCTCCCAGCCATTTGGCGAGCTTTGGCGAGGATGGGCCCAGCCCGGCCGATCTCGATTTGCCCGAACCCCCGGCCTCCATGCCCGATGCATCCGCCGTATCATCGTAGATGGCAGCCAGTGCCTCATCCATCAACACATCATCTCCGTCGAGCAGCCTGCCGGAGCCGCCGCCGCATGCCTTCAGCTTCTCCTCTGAGGCCGCGCCCAGAACCAATCTCCAACGCTTTACCTGTTCCTGATTGATGGTTGTCATAGTTTACAAATCCCCGAAATCAAAGTCATTAAGCTCATCGAGTTTCCCCTTTTCTTCCTCACTGAGCGGCTGCTGCAGCATTTCACCTGTCTGGCCTGCATCGACTCCCCAGATGTCTCCCATCATCTCGGCAATCGCTGCCTTTTCCCTCGGCTCAAACGATCCAAAAGCTCTCCGTAAAAAAACGAGCGAACGGTGAAATTGCTCCTCCTCCAGTGATTCCATATAGGCATCCAACTGCTTCCACAACGATAAACGGGAGAGCAGTGCATAGCGGTTGCGCATGGACAAGCCTTCAAACCAGCCAGCTCCGAGATCCGCAGGGATGCCGGGCGAAAGCCGTCTTGATACCTCCTGAGCGCTTTGCTCCTCGGAAATCTCGTTGCGCTCCAACAGGATGGCAAAAGCAAATCCGGAGCATTTGGCATTCCGGTCATCCCGTGAGGACAGCTCATGCAGCCTGTTCAGCCAAAGCCTGTCATCAACAATTTCATAATGCTCCTGAGCGATTCCATGCAGTGTCTGAATGGCGGCCACGATGCCTTTGGCTGCATCATCATTACAATTTGCGGCATCGACGAGCTGCAGCGCCCCTCGCAAAAACAGTTGCTGCAGCAAAGGAATTAAGGAGCTGGTCTCAATTCTCCGCAATGATCCATATTGGATCAAGACCGACAGCTCGTAAGCGGCTGCGGCAATTTGATTTAAATTGCCTACATCGACAGCAAGCTGCTGCAGGGTCGCTCTGGCTTGCTCCATCAGCTTCGGCAAACCGCAGTCGCATGCAATCCGAATGAGACGTGATGCTTCGGCAATATCGTCGCATGACTCCAGTCTTTCATTGATCACAAAGGCTGCCGCCAGCTCTATCGTCTCACCTTTTAAGGTTGACTCCACGGTTTGAATTTCGGCTTCTGGCGTCCATTGCAAAACCCAATGCTCAGCCCATGAAGCTGCATCCTGATGAACCCGCTGCTTACGGGCGAAGTTGATGCCAAGCAGCTCCAGCCGATGTAGGAGAACAGACCTCGATAGATCGATAAAAGCTGCATCCTCCGTCTTGACTCGACGGTTTTCTCTTAGGTCGAGCTGCAGTGTGCTCGCTACTGTCGATTTGTATTTCTCCAGCTTCAGCCGCTTCAGCTCACGATTCATATCATCCTGAATCGGTGTCTGGCTAACGCCTTCCGGCAAGCTGCCGATCGCTGTTCCCACATCGGTTCTGGCTAATGCCTCCGCTATCGGTGACAGCTCTCCGTATCCGAGACAAACGACTGCCGCGTCGCGTAAATCCTTCCAGGTTGGCTGACTGCCTCCCTGCAGCGATGCAAGTGCTTCCGCCAATCGTACCGCTTCAATAATCGCTGCAGTCGAGCGATACGTGCCCTGCTCGCGAAGATAGGCAGCCACATGGGAGAAGTATAAGGAGGGCAGCTGACTCAAATCACCCTTTTGCAAGCATTGCCAAAATAAAGTGAAGTAGGCTGGAGCCTGATTCCCGGCTCCGTATCCGGAATGTGTGGACAGCTTATAGAAAGAATAAGGCATCAACGTCAGCTTCGTTGAAGCAATTGGCAGACTTGCCATCTGCTTGTCATTCATGACCGGAAGTCTCAGATCAAGAGCCGAAGCATGGTGCGCGCCAGTAACGACAACTACCCGTTCCGGCGAATGTCCTGCCTCCAGCAGATCGCGGATTCGACGCCTCATATACGCTTCACGAATCTCATTGTAGGCAGTCTCTGCGGCGTCGTGCTCCCGTTCATCCTGCTCGGACAAGGCTCGCATCTGAAACGAAAACTCGTAGATGGAGCGCTGATAAGCATCCTTCTGTGTGTTGTGCTCAAAATGACGTTCCCAGTAAGCATCGTAATCGGGCTCACCCGCAAGCTCGGCTATGCGCTCATAACGCTCATGCTGCTGGCGCAAATAAGCCTGCAGCGCGTTTTCCCGGGGACTGTCTACTGCTTGCTGTCCATGCTGTTGATCATCCTGAGACTGTACTTGTGACCCACTATCCTGCTCATCCTGCTCATCCTGAACATCTGGCATAGCTTTGCGCTGGTTCCGCCGCTGCTCATATAGCGCCAGCGCCGAGTTCGACGGCAGGTCGATGAATTCGGTGTGCACACCATGACGGTTGGCCCATACGAAAGCCTGATATTCCGGCGAATATTCAGCCAGCGGGTAGAGCAGCGTCCGTACCGGAAGCTGGTCCGTATAAGCGAGTATGGCAATAGGCGGCACGACACCACGGGAAGTTAGCTGTTGGATAAGGCCGCTTGCATCACTCGGCCCTTCGACCAGAATGGCAGTTGGCTTAACCTTATCGAGAAAAGACAACAAATGATGGGCGCCAGCAGGGGATAAATGCCGAATCCCGAATACGTGAAAGCCATTGTCCAGTTCTTCTCCCACAGAAGAGCCGTTGTGAGCAGCGCTGCTATTCAATTGTTCATCTCCGAGCAAGCGTTGTACAGACTTCTCCATGATGATCCCCGCTTCTTCATCACATTTTCCAAATATTCCTTCCAGACCAGGCTGTCCTTCTCTTCATCCTTCACAATCGCACCCTGCAGTCCTGCCGCGACATCTTCATCTGTAATCGTACCATTCCCAAAGCTGGCTGCCAGCGCCATACTTCCCGTCAGCAAGGAGATCGCCTCTGCTGTGGAAATAACTCCGCTTGGCGGCTTAATCTTGCTCTTGCTGTCAAGCGTCATCCCGCTTCTTAATTCACGGAAAATAGTCACGACTTTACGTACCGCTTCATCGTCCGGAGGGGAAGCGTTCAGCTCATAATTCGCGGAGATTTCGCCGACACGTTTACGGACAATGCCTACCTCGGTTTCAATATCCGATGGTGCCGGGAGCACAATAATATTAAATCGCCGTTTCAAGGCTGCCGACATTTCATTAACGCCACGATCCCTGGTGTTCGCTGTCGCAATCACCGAAAATCCGCGTGCCGCCGACAACTCCCGATCAAGCTCGGGAATTGACAATGTTTTTTCAGATAAAATCGATATTAAAGCATCCTGAACCTCTGAGGCGCAGCGTGAAATTTCTTCAAATCGCGTAATGCCACCACTCTCCATCGCTCGGAAAATCGGGCTTTTGATCAACGCCTGATCTGATGGTCCCTGCGCCAGCAGCATCGCGTAGTTCCATGAATAACGAATATGCTCCTCGCTTGTGCCCGCTGTTCCCTGAATGACCTTGGAGGAGTCCCCATGGATCGCAGCGGTCAGATTCTCGGAAAGCCATGACTTGGCTGTTCCCGGCTCGCCAATCAGCATCAACGCCCGGTCGGTCAGCAGCGTGGCAATGGCCATTTCTACCAGACGGCGGTTCCCAATATATTTGGGCGTGATATCCACGCCTCCTGCGGTACCTCCAGTAATGAACGTCAGCACGGATTTCGGAGAAAGCTTCCAGCCTGAAGGCAAGGCATCCTTATCCGCTTGCTTCAAAGCCTCAAGCTCTTGTTCGTATAACCGCTCGGCTGGAAGCCTTAAGACATCTTGTTTTTGATCCATCCCCATAATCCCTTTCCCTTCTCGGTAACCGATTCATTTGCTGCTAATTCTTCCGGCTTCGCTGCTACAGACTCAGCAATTGCAAGTATCTGATTTTTGATGTTCTCATACGTAAGCGCCTCAGCGAACTTCTGCAACCTGTCAGCATAGGAACGCGGCAGCAGATTCAGAAGCGCACGCTGCTCGGTGTCTAAATAATACAAATTTTTGACCGATTCCTTCTCCAAAATGCCCATTAACAGCTCCGGCGCTTCTTTGTATCCAATTCGGAATAATGCCAGCAGCAGCGAGGAGGTACGATGGGTCCGAAAGCTTGGTTTCAATTGAACCTTGCTGGACATATAAGCGGCAATTTGTGGGTTCGGACGATCTGCAAGGCACCATACCAGCTCTTCCTCATCAATTTCCACAAATACATCAATCCATCTCGGGTCAAGCTTGGATGCAGACTCGCCTGCTGCAAACGATGTGGCATTAAAGTCCTCATCATCCCAGCCAGCTGCCAGCAATTGCTTGGACAACGAAGGTGTGACCCGATGTATCGCGCCTAATAGCTGCTTGGCAGCCACTTTTTTAGGATTTGACAATACCGGTGCAAACCGCTTATACACCTCTTCAGGCGAAAGTGTTTTATAGGCTGCACGGAAGCTGTAGGCAATAAATGTGCCGTTATACGCATCCTGTAGGCTGATAGCAAATTCATAGGCTTCCGGTGTATGCATCCACAAGAGCTGATTTGCGGCCTGCTGCTGGATCTCTTCTGTTTCTGGAATAATAAAGTCGGACGTGGAGAGCAGCTTCTTCAGGAATACCAGTACTTCCTCGGGCTGCTTCTCATCCAATGCCTGTACATCGGCAAGCAGCTGCTTGATCGCTTCTTCTCTTTCCTTATTCACAGCGGCATTCGCAGCTCCGACTTTTCCCTGTCCGCTAACGATACGCTGCAAATTTTCCTCAGCATTGGCAATAATCTTGCTTGTCAGCGTTGCTGCGCTGCATTGTGATACAGGCTCCGCGGCAAGCTCACGATCCTTGGACGAGGTTAAAGCCTGATACAGACGATCCACTGCCCTCTCCGTTCCAAGCTTTGCCAGGCCGGCAAATGCTGCGCTGCGAATCTCCTTTTTCTTATCATCGGCTTGCTCCAGAATATAGCTTTCCTGTTCCGAATAATTGCCGAGCAGCTCTATTGCAGCTGAACGGACGTCTAGAGAACCCTCCTGTGCAGCCTGAAGATAGAGGTCCATGCCGGAAGCATCCAGCAAACGATGCAGCAGCCTGAGCCGACGCCCATCCGGTTTGCCACCCTGTGGATTGTATTGCTCCCGAAGTGCTGGAAGTGCATCCGCACCATAAGCCGGAATGACCTTCTCATAGACGAATTCGGCAATCTCTGAGTAACCATCATCCAGAGCAGCTACCACAATCGGGATAATTCGGAAATCCTGCAGGCATCCATCCTCAAAAGACAGACGGAGCTGCTCCATTCTTCCCTGGCCCTTGGATGTTAATGCCTCGACAGCCGGATGAAGCTTGCGGTGAGGAATTGTGGTTGAACACGCGATACTCGTTCCCTCAACCTGTACGCTCTCTGCCATACCGCCTGTCGGCTCTGTTGTACCCTGTGTATACAAAATTGAATTCACCAGTATGCTGAGGTCTAGCAGCTTTACGGCGGCCTGCTCGGCTTTTTGCGGTTCTATTACCTGCGCCAGCGACTGGGCCACCCTATTGAAAACAGGCGCGGCTTCGCCAAGCTTTTGCAGCTGGGGCAATATTTTCGTCAAACGAAGGTCGCCTTCTGCCAGCCCGCTGCCGGCAATAAACAAACGTCGTATCTCTTGCTGCAAATCGGATAAAATAGCTATGCTCATCACATGATCTCCTAACCTTCTCAGTTATCCTTATGACCTAATCTGATCCATCAATACAGCAATTGAATAATTTCATCAGGTGTCACAATGCTTATCGGCTGGGCTTGCAAGCGGTTGGTTTGCCTATCGTGGCCGAAAAGGACCAGCATGGCCTGATTATGTACAACTTGTTTATTCAGCAGAGGAATTAGCGGCGTGGTGGCACGATCTGCAAAGGCGACATCTGCCAGCATGATCGATTTCCCTTGTCCATCCACGATGACATATCCGTCATCCACTCGCCTAATTTCGGTATAAGACAGCAGCAGGGCCGGATGCTTATCCGATAACGGGTTTTTAATCTGATTTTTCACCAGCTTGATCGCTTCTGGAAACGATTTGTGAGCTGCAGTCGCAATTTGGACATAGTCCCCCTCTACCACATCACGCAGCGCGGCTTCCTCGAAGCGTACTCTCGCATTAATCTCACCTGGATACATGAACAGCTCCTGAGGCATCACCACCTGATAGACAGAGTCCTCCTCCCGCATATGCTTGGCTGCCCGAAAAGGCCGATAGGAACGCGTCACATCGATCCGTCCCGAACGCAGGTTAACCCAATAGCCTTCATCGACAAATTCACTGCGAGCCTGATCCGTATAGGACAGGAATGCCAATTGAACCATCTCCGCGCCAGACCGCACACGTCCATGCTCACGCAGCTCGGCAAGCTGCCAGGCATGACCGATCCGTTCCTCCAGCGTCGTTTCGATGTCGATCGGGGTGTCCGGGTTATCAAGTCGGGCCGTTAAATAATCGCGGCTTTTTTTGACTAACGTATGTAAGATTCCCAGGTGTTCAACGATGGCGGAATACATCGATTCTTTATCCTTCAAGTCATTCGCAGAGCCTATCTCAAGCAGTAGCTCGCGAAAAGCAATCTGCAATCCCGGTATGTAATAATTGCCCAATTGCTTCGATTGATCCTCTAAAGTTTTCAATGTTTTTTTATCCAGACTCCCAAGTCCCGCCTGCGCCAGCTGATGAATCAGTTTTTCCAATAACGAGATGCCTTCGAGCTGCGCAGCTATTTTTTTAAGTAAAGCCGCTTGGTTGGTCTTTTTCTTCTTGGGAGAAGCTTCGCCTTGAGGCTCGTTCTTTTTTTCCTCCCGCTTCTCTTCGCGTTTCTCCGCCTTCTCTCGTTTTTCGACAATATCAGCGGGAATATCAGCGGTCACAAAAGAATCACCCTGTACATATGCGTACATCAGTCCAAGTATATGCTTGCAAGGAAATTGCCGGCTTGGGCAGGAGCAGCGAAACACAGGTTCATCCGGCTTCACCAGATCTACCGAGCAGCGATACGGCTCCTTGCCGCTCCCCTTACATTCGCCAAATATAAGTGATTCGTCAACTGACTTACCCAGAATCGGAAAGCTTTTCTTCTTGACCAGATCGCGGCCATTTTTCATAGCGCTGGCGTTAATCGCTAATGAATCCACATAAGCTTCGGTTATTGAGATCATCGTATTTCCTTTCATGTACAAGAATATGACGATAGTTTTTTGATACAACACTGAATGATTTCTACATTTTCCTTAAGTTTCCTTTATTTTTACCCGTTTAACAAAAAAACGAACCCCTGAAAAGGAGGTTCGTTGGGTATAAATCAGCGTTACTGCTGCGTATCGGTGTTGTTTGTGCCCTTCTTCTCCGGTGTGATTCTCGCTGGCCTTGATACCCAATTGGCGCGATTCATCGGTTTAATCTGATCAACCCGGGTTACCTCTTTGACAACGGCTTGTTCAGACATACCAGACTCTTCTTGAGGCGGGGCGATACTGCTTTTATTAGCTGCCGCGATAGCCTTGCTGCTCTTTCCTTCCGGTGGTCCGCCTCCCCCGTTGCGTTTCCCCTTATTCCATACTCTTCCCTTGCTCATCTCACCACTCCATTATTTATCGATCTTCATCATACCTGTAGTATAAGTAATATCCGCGAGCAAATCCATTCTTATCTGACATTCCTTAGACCTCTCTAGTGAATAATCGTAATAATCCCGATCCCCAGCACAGCTACAATCAGCAGATGCCAGCCATTATAACGAAGTCCGACCTGAAGCCCGGAAAGTCCCGTAAGGCGGCTAACCATCAAATTCAACGGATTCACAGGGCTTAACACTGACGAAATCGACCAAGCAAGCATCAGCAGCATAGCCAATATGGGATTTGTGGTACCCAACTGTTCAGCGTTCATTTGTGTAACTAACGCAGTGACAATCACCATCGGATGGATGCCGATAAAAGTGACGGCAACTATGGTCACGACTACACAAACAGCAAATAGCATAAACGATTGATTTGCAAGCGTAGTGAGAGCCCAACCGATACCGCTGCCAAAGTCGGTGCCCTGCATCGCTCGTCCCAAAAGGCCTGCACTTGTATACAGCACAATTTCATTATTCATGAGGGGTACGGATTGATCCCTGAAATCGATCCAATGCGGGATTAACCGGCTCCAGCCCTTTGTGATCAGCCCCCACCCGAGCGGAAAAGCAATCGCAAGCAAGCTGACGATCACCAGCATCGACCAATGCGTCAACGATTCCAATACAAATGTGGTCGTCATCAAAACAACAATAATGATTCCCAATTGCAGCAGCTTGGTGCGGTACCCTTTTACGATGTCCTCTGTGAATTCCGTGTCTTCAGATTCCATATTCAGAGGGTGTCGGCTTTGTGAAATCGCAAACAGAATATTGCCTATAAGTAGAAACAGCAGCGCCAACCCAATCCCGTAAGCCATATAACCTGTGACTGGAATTTGTAAATAATAGAGCACCAATCCGACTGCCGCATAATAAGGTGACCACAGCATCGTCGTCGAGAAGCCAACCAGATAGCTTTTGGCTAACAAGGGCGGAGGGAGCTTCAGATCCTTAAGCAGCTCGTCCACCATACGAACCGATCCCAGATTCAGAATCGGGCCTAATATAAACAAGACGCTCGTAATTCCTGAAAACAGACTGCGCGGATGATGCCTTAAGCCCTGCAGGAACAGATGAATCGCGCTAAAATATCCACCCAGCTTTAAGGGCAAGGACAACAGCGGCACCAAAATGACTAACGTTAACAGCGGAAGATTCATCGAGATGCCATCACTGATCCCTTGAAATCCGGTGCCTTTCCCCCATTCCAGAGTGACGCCTACAATGAGCATGACGATACCATACCAACGCGCTGTAGGGTTCGCCTTCGTCGCACTTCCCGCAAAAGCGATCAGTGTCATCACAATAATTACAGGCTCGAGCCAATGCAGGCGGGCAAAATATTGAATCAGAAACAACCCACACATTCCCAAAATCAAATAACTTCGCACGTACAATTTCTCCTTTGTTAAACATCTGTCAATTAGTATGATATATTAATAGTTAATCATATCACAGCTAGGGAGCGATTCGTTTGGAAATTACAGCAGAAGAAGTAGCTGAATGGATGTTGAAGGAAGTACGATTTGCCGGAATTTTATATCAAGCACAAGCCGTTACCTATATTAGTGAAAACTTTGGTGAATCCTTTATTTAT
The DNA here is from genome assembly GCF_001956045.1 of Paenibacillus sp. FSL H7-0331. The sequence goes on from NZ_MRTH01000017.1 coordinate 121,598, forward strand.
GTGAATGACAATGGCAATCCGTCCATAGCCAAGGAAGTCAAAAAGATTTTCAAGAAACTACACAAGGGCCGTGTAGCCTGGGATCGGGATGGCTTTTTTTGGGGTTGGACCTAGGACTTAGTTCGTACAATCATAAAAGGCGGCCTCTCCGACAAATTCTTTTGAAGGATGGTCGCCCTTTCCCACCTGCATTGAATGCGAATTGTATGCTTCCGTGTGGATCATAAGGAGAGCTCATGAAAAAATGGTATACCGGCCTTACCTATGCGGCCATGCTGCTGATCTTCTTCCTGTACAAGGATGAAATTCTATTTTGGATGCAAAATGGAAATGCTCCGCTCTACGTTATATTTCTCATCGCAATGGGTTTTATAGTCATCCCTGTCGTTCCTTATAAAGTGATCATCGGACTGCTTGGTTTTGTGTATGGTCCATGGATAGGCGCTCTGATCAGCTGGTCTGCAGCATCAGTTGCTTCGGTGCTTATATTTTTAATGGCACGTACAATCTTTCACAATCACGCCAGAGCTTTTTTATCCAAATTCAACCGACTGGAAAAGCTGCATGAACGGATAGAACGCAACCCGTTTATGACAATCCTGTTCGCTCGGCTAATGCCGTTTATTCCTCAAGCTGTCGTCAATATTTATCCTGCCGTTCTCTCTATACGCCTGCTGCCTTTTGCTACGGCTTCTGCTATCGGGAAAATTCCAGCCATGCTGTTGTTTGCTTTTATCGGTAGCAGCTTGACATCTGATACCCGCAGCCTGCTGCTGTCAATTGGTGTGTACGTGTTATTCTTGCTGATAACGTTCCTGATTTACCGAATATGGAAACAAAAAAAGTAACCTCGGCGGTTACTTCCCATGTCCTCCTAATTGTGCAAGCCTTTTGCGAATAACATCGAGATCGGGATACTGCTCCAAGATGCGTCTAAAAATCGAGATGGCCTCCGCTTTTTTACCGGAAATGAGTGCCAGATCAGCAAGCGCAACATCGGTTCTCCACTGCGGGATCTGTGTGTCAGCGGGTGTCGATCCGCGGTATTCCTGATAATGCCCTTTCACACTACGCAGCGAGACCTCTGCGGTCTGAAGCAGACCTATCGCCTGACGCATCTGAATTTGAGCCATATAATAGATAGCATCCGGGAAATTCGGAGCGATCTGAATGGCGCGCTTGCACGCCTGATCCGCCTGCTCAAGCTCCTTGCGTGACAAGTGGATCTTCACCAGGTACATAAGAATATCCAGAGTTCGCCCAAAATTTGTAAGCCCCGCTGCCTTCTCCTCCGCCAAAGTCAATACCTCAACGGCCTTGTCCAGGTTGCCAGCTACCATGTTCTCCCTGCCGTAGTACAGCAGCCATCCCGGGTTGTCCGGCTCATCCTCAACCATCTGCTTAAGCAGCTTCAGATTGCGTTCAAGCTTCTTCTCCTGCTGAACAACGGTCGGCTCATATCCATCATGAAGAAGACGAATACGTACCGATTGACGATACGTATCCCCTTCAAAAATTCCCTGTCCATCCAGCACAATCTGCTCATGAACACGTCCTTTATAGCTCAAACCGCGCTTCGTCGGAAACATCCGATGCTGGGTAAATTCTTCTGAGACCGTTCCCTGCATCTCATTGACCTGCCAGATCATCAGCACAGGTGGAATCGCTACCTCATCAAATATTCCGGCCACCTGGCGGATAGCATGCTGATCCTCAGGAAACAGATATTCATCAGCATCCACACACAGCACCCAATCGCTTTCCACATGCTTAAGCCCCTGGTTACGCTTGTCAGCAAAGTCCTCATGCCAATCGACATTGACAAGCTTGACCTGCGGAAATTGGCGAACAATATCAACCGTTCGGTCGGTCGAGTAAGAATCGATCACGACAATCTCATCGACGGCATTCGTCTCAGTCAATGCTCTCAAACAGCGTTCCAAGGAGCGATCACTGTTGTAGGTGAGAATAGCGGCGGCGACAGTAACCTTTTTTACGGCAAGCAGCTCCTGAATGGACGCTCTCTCTGGTCCATCCGGCACACCGCTAACCGCTTCAAATACGGCACGAACCCACCCTGACTGCGGGTCAAGCAGCCATGCTCGATCAAACACCATCCGCGCTGCCTTGCCATATCCCTGATGCATCAAAGCCTCACCGAGATATACCCAAGCCTGTGCAACCAGACGATTATGCTTCAAAATTTCGACAGACAGCGTCTCTGCTTCCTTATACCGCTTCGTTTTTAAAGCTTCGATGATAGGTTCAAATTCAAGTACGTTTGTTTGCAAGGGATTCACCTGTTTCAAGTAAAAGCATTTTGGTGGCGTTCATTTTTAGAGTGGAGGCATTACCATAAATTGAAACGTAGCTGTCAAAGCTTCTCCGTAGCTGTCGTATGCCTTAACTGTTATCGTTGTGGATCCCACAGAACCACCCGATTGAAAATAATAACTCGGACCATCTGGACCCGATACCTGGGCTACATTCGAATCACTGGATACAACCGTGAAAGATGTAAAACCACTAAAATAATTGGTTGGATTGAATTCACGCATCATGTTAGTCCCGGATTGTATGTTAGGGAGCGGATTATACACCTCAACCAGAAGTTCAAGCCCTTCTGGAATAGGGATATAACCATATTCTGTAGTTACCTCACCACCATGGAAGTCGTTAACCGTAACTGCAACCGAACCTGAGCCTACACCCGTTCCCGTTACATGCAACGTTCCACTGGCAAAAGAGGTTGTGACCAGCCCGCTTGTGCTTATACCTTGGAAAGCGGTAAGGGACATACTATCGCCATCGATATCGTCAAAAATATCACTTGCCACAATGGCTACGGATTCATCTTTCATAACCGAAATCGGCCTCTTGACCATAGGAGCATTGTTTTTGACTTCTACTGTGAAGCTGGCTGTTCGATTGCCGCCAAATGGATCTGTAGCAGTCAGAGTTACGGTGTGCGTTCCTCTGGACAGACCATTAATATAAGCTTTTGCACTGGAGCTCGATATTGCAGTCGTAACACTTAACGAGCCATCCAAATCAGACATCGCCGAATAGTTTAGTAAGTTCTTGGCATCGTCAGCATCATCAAACCCGGCTATACTTACGATTGCAGGCTCCATATGCTGAATACTGTATGGGAGACTCACCAGTGAACCCGTAAATGTCGGAGGTGAATTAAACAACAAATCAAAGCCATAACTGATAATCTCGCCACGATTATCGTTCGCTGTCACCGTCACTATCGTTTTACCATGAGCTGCCGTCTGCGGAGTCACCGTTAACAGATTACCTGATATGGAAGCCGCAGCTATGGAAGCAGTACTGCTCGCGACCGAATACGTTAGATTATCATTATCCGGATCGGTAAAAGCATTCGTCAAATCAATCGTAAACGGATTGTATGCATTCGATTCAATGGATGGATCGATTATCCTATTGACCAGCTTATTCGATGCTGAATTATATTGCGGCGGATGGTTTTCAGTAGCAACACCGGTAAACAACAAATCAAAGCCATAACTGACAATCCCGCCACGATTATCGTTCGCTGTCACCGTCACTATCGTTTTACCATGAGCTGCCGCCTGCGGAGTAACCGTTAATAAATTACCCGATAAAGAAGCCGCAGCTATGGAAGCGGTACTGCTCGCGACTGAATACGTTAGATTATCATTATCCGGATCGGTAAAAGCATTCGTCAAATCAATCGTAAACGGATTGTACGCATTCGATTCAATGGATGGATCGATTGTCCTATTGACCAGCTTATTCGACGCTGAATTATATTGTGGCGGGTGGTTTACATAAGTTGCATTCGTTACTGTTACATTAAAGGAGCCTGTCGTCATTCCACCATATGCGTCCGATGCATTTGCCGTTACGGTGGCAGATCCTGTCGCAGTACCATATAGTCTAAAGGTATCGTTGGTTCTTACAAGCTGTACAGGCGTGTTGGGCGACGATGATGAAACCTGCACAGTGCCAAATTGTAAAGGATCTCCATCCGGATCGTTGAATAAAGTATGTAGATCGATGGTTGGCGAATACGTATTTGTTGTTACCGTTACATCCGAGCCTGTGAAAACGGGAGCTCGATTGCCTACCGTTACATTGTAACGATTGCTTGCTTTCCCCCCGCGTCCATCCATTACAGCTATATCCAGAACCGTGGAGCCATGCTGAAGCGCAGTAACGGTAAGCTGGTTATTGGTTACATTTCCTGTCGCATATCCGGTTGGACTCAAACTAATGGAGTTGTTGTCAATAGTAAGCGCATCCTCATCCGAGAATAAGTCAGTGGGGCTCAATGTAGTCGGACTGTTCTTATATACCGTAATTGATGTATCTTGAGCCTTCGGAGCGGTATTAGGGGAAGTGAGCTTTTGAGGAACGATGAAGTTCAGCGTTTCATGCAAAATTTCTCGGGTCATCGGGCGACTGCCGGCATAAGCCACAATTTCACCAATATCTACCTGACCGTTGCCGTCCTTATCCAAGCTCTCCGGTACAACTGCGACATCAAAGGTATCGGATACGGTTCCCCCATTAGCAGCCGTTCCCGTGACATTGACCGTTGCCGTTCCTGTACGCGTGTTGGTCAGGATCAGCGAGCTTCCGCTAATTGTAGCCGTAAAGCCCGTCAGATTGCTGGCAGATACAGAATAGCTGTTGATCCCGTCAAAATATTCGTTCAAATTAAGCGTTAGTGGAGTTCCTACTCCGGTGTGGAAGTTCGGAAGCGCTTTACTCACATAGGGAGCTTTATAACTAGCCGTGGAAACGGCCTCTACAAAAGCTTTTTCAAACGGGAGCATATACAAAGCAGGATTCAAAACGAGTGATGCCGTTAATACCTTGACCAGCCTGCTGGTCTTGGGACCCTTTCTCACTTTTTTCTTGTTTATCACATTTATTTCTCCTTTAAATGACAAATACCCCGAATATACTATATTCTCTTAATTTATCATAGCTTTGGTAAAAAATATATGTTAGTTTTCATACAATTGGTACCATGAACAGATGCTGTTAATGAACATTTATCTACCGTGCATGCTAATATTCAAGGGGTATATTCATTGATGCCGACGACTTTACACATATAAGTATTCTTTTCTACTTGCTTGACCACTTGCCAATAAATCTCTCTCTGACCTTCAGCCTGACCTTTTGCTTTGAAAATATCGCCACTTGCCAATTTCAATTTTGTTTTTAATTTATGTGTCTCCACATCACCCATATCGTAAGCTTGATAATCCATATCTTTGTTCACTTTTCTCTCCTCCTGTGCAAATAAGGGCACTCCATGAAGTCATAATCTGTTATGGAATTGTGATGATTAGATTGAACAGGGGGCGTTGTCTAACGGTACATACCGTCGCTCTACGCCCCCTGATTGCTTTATTTTATAGGTTCTTGCGCTGATTTTATTTTGCCCGCCGTCTCTTCTCGATAATTTACATCCAGTATATCCAATAGGAAGACGAACACCGGAACACCAATAATTAAACCCCATATACCAAAGAAATGCTCTGAAAATATGAGAATAACAAACGTGTAAAACATCGGAAGCTTTGTCTTGGACGACATCAATCTCGGATTAAGGAAATAACTCTCAAAAGCATGAATGACCATGATCATCACGATTAGATAGACGACCATCATGACGCCGCCAAGCTGAAGTCCAATAATGCTAAGCGGTATCAAGGAGATGATCACACCGGCAACAGGAATCAAACTTAGCACGAAAACGACAATCGATAAGGCAACCAAGTAATGAAAGCCAAGAATCCAAAGACCAATTGTAGTAAAGATCGTATTAAAAATCGCAATCAGGATTTGCGCTTCGATTACCTTACCGAAGGAAACGATGAATTTACGGCTAAAATACTCCATCTCGTTGTAGAACCACGCAATTTTACTCGTCTTAAACTTCGCTGTGAAATTTTTGATCCGGTTTTTTTCAAGCAGGAAGAACAAGCTTAGCAGCACGGATAAGAAGAAGGTTTTGCCCCAATCGCCTACTTTGAATACATAACCAAGGCCTTGTTTTGTATAGGATTGAAAGTCAAGACCGATGATCGTATTCATAATATATTCCGACAGCCAATCATTAGCCGGTGTGTTATAGCGGTGAATCAAACCGTCCGATATCGCTTTATATTGTGAGATGATTTTGGGCAGGACATTGGAAATACCTGAAACCAGCAAAACAATCAGCACGATGTAGATGGTGATCACAACAATTTTATCATTGATACGGACGTATCGATTTATTTTGGATGAAATAAAACCCTGGAGACTGTTGATGATATAAGCCAGTAAAAATGTTAGCAAAACGAGATTCAGCATGCCCCCCAGACTAATTAATAGCAACGAAATCAAGATAAGAATTGAGAATCTTTTTACGGTTACATTTGCAAAAAGTTTTTTAAGAAAATCCATTACCCGAAACACACTCCTCAAACTTTTCATGAAAATAACCGTGACTTTATTACTATAAAAAGTCTACCATGTTTACGACACTAACTCAATGTGCTTAATGGGATTTTCCGGTGTATTTTCACATAAAATATTCATAATCTTAATATCTTTGGTGCTTAAATGAATGTACCTATCGCTGACTTCAGACCTATATGGCAGCCATCGTGCACGTACGGCTAAATCGCAGAGCTTCAACATGCTCCCAAGGACCATGCTGCGATTGACGGGGGAAGCAATCTCTACGTGCAGAGGCACTAAAAAAAGCCCTGTGTCTACCTATACGTGAAAAACCGATATTCGTTGCTGTTATTTTGTGTATCTATGTATTTTTTTATCGAAAAAGGAAGGATTGAGCCGCTCTTCTCGATTCTGTTATAATGAGAGGATTATAAAAAATTAGGTGGAGGTTTGGCGGATGGGCTTGCCGGTTACACATGTGAATCTGTTTATGCTGGCAGGGGTGGCGACAGCTCCACTCTTCATGGAAGACTTTCGGCTGGCCATGATCGCAAGCTTAACGCAAGCAGGCTATTCCGTATCAGCCTCCAGACTGCTCTATCCTTATGGCGACTGGAGCCGCAGGCTGCTGCATCAGCTGCACGAGCTCCGCCACGATATGTGGACCGCACGCTCCCGTCCATTGCGATCTATTGGCGGAGGCAGAGCCGCTAAGTCGATTAAGGCTTGTGGTGAGGAAGGCTGGCCTCTGTTGATCGGTCATAGTGGTGGTGGTGTAGCAGCAGTCCAGGCTGCCAGCATTCTTGCTGAAGAGCAGGTCTATGACGCGGGCTGGCCCATTCGTGTTGTACAAATCGGCTCACCCAAATGTCCTGTACCCCCATGGCTGCAGGACTCCTGGATGTATGCAGAAGCTGTCCGTGACAACGCACGTTCTTCTGATCCTGTAACTTGGCTTGGAAGCCGGGGCATGTGGCAGCGAAATACACACGGCTTGCCGGTATGGCGTCAATCAGCTCCAGCAGCCCACACGACACAGCTCCGCTTGCCGCTGATTGGCGGTCATCCAGATTATTTTCGAGCGAGCAGCTCCTACTTGAACAAAGAAGGCAGGACCAATCTGGACATCACGGTTCAGGCCGTAACCGATTGGCTGTATACGACACTAGAGCGTGGACAGCCTTAAGCTGCAGCTCACAGCATTCGGTCCAGCCCTATTGCACTAATCATCATTCTTTCCTTACGATTGCCCAACAATTGCTGCGACCAATCGACCAAACCACCATCGCCAATTCGTACTTCCTGACCACGAATCATGGCAATAATAGTGAACTGTACACCCTTATAATATCGATTATCCGTCTTGGTGGTGTTCTCGCTAACAACGATGTCCGGCATCATCTCACGTAGGTAATCGCTTAATCTCCCAATAAGACCAGCTCCATCGGTATATCCATCACGTTGATTGAATTGAACTTCAATATTGACATCGAACACAGTTTTGAAAATTTGTTGGTACACGTTAATATGATCCAGCAGAGCTTTTTTTTCAAATGAATAGGAGCCTGCGTCCCGTCCCGAGGTCACCATGCAGAACAAGCTGAAATGTGTCAAAGCCCCAGGGAAATTAAACGGCTGTGCCCGTACATGCCGGTGTGTGGTGCTGAATTGTAACGGCTGCTCCTCGTTGCTAGCCTTACGGGCTTTGAGCAATGTGCACATATGAAGCGCAAGCAGATTAGTCGCATCCGCCACGACCTCGGTTCCTCGGAGAGCCGATATGATCTTATTTTGATCAGCCGTTGCCACTACCGAGCATGAACCCAAGGGTGCGACAGGCGAGAGCTGAATAGATGGAAATGAGGCTGCCTCCGCAATTTGCAGCAGCGTGATTTCCAATTGCTTAAGTGCAATTGGATTCACCGCGGCGGGCTGAACGAAGCTGTTCGCTGCATATTTGTTCAATAAATCGCCAGGGGATGCTGAATGCGTCTTGTTTCTGAATAGCTCCAGCAAGAACGAATTAATATCCGATAGAGAAGCCTCCTTGCTCCATATCTCTAATAAATCCTCATTGCCTGATTGCTGCAATATTCGCTGCAGTGCTTTATTGTGATTCATCACTACACCCCCGTTTTCATGCATTCACGGCTGTTCAAATTCGATGCGATTACTAATCGGCAGTCTCACGCTGAACGTTGTACCTTCCCCAAATACCGATTCAAAGGTGACAGAGCCTCCATGAGCCTCTACAATTTTTTTGACAATAGTCAAGCCCAGCCCGGAGCCGCCAATCTTACGTCGATCCGAGTTGTCCACACGATAAAACTGCTCAAATATATTCGACTTCGCATCATCAGGGATACCCAGCCCATAATCGACAAAATCGATCTGTACATCCGACCCGATGCGTAATATCCGCACATCGACACGTTCGGCTTCGGGGGAATATTTAACAGCGTTGCTGAGCAAATTCAAATATACCTGTTTCAGCTTATCCCGATCAGCCAGTACAGACAGCTTCTCATTCGCCACCTGCAAAAACAGCTGATGCTTTTGCTTGCTCTGCTGCCATTCTCCAATCATTTCTTCGCTAAAGGAACAAAGCTCCATCAACTCAAAATGGTACTCCTCCCTGCCCGCTTCCAGACGCTGAATATCCAAAAAATCATTAATCAGATGACTCAAACGCAAGGACTCATTATAAACCGTTTGCAGATACCGCTTCTGCTTCTCTTCGGTCAGATCGCGATGCAGCAAAATTTCGAGAAAGCCTTGTACCGAAGAAAGCGGCGTTCGCAGCTCATGGGAGACGACGGAAATAAATTCATTTTTAATTTCGTCGGCCTTTTCTTCCTCACTCCTGTCACGGAATAAGAACAGGAATTCGGCTTCTTCTTGATCCGTAGAGACGGGCTCGACACGCATTTCTATGTAATACCTGACCTTATCCAGCGGCATCGAGAAACGCACTCGATAGGAGGCTTCGCGTCCTGCGAGTACATCTTCCGCATGCTCACGAAGCTTCAAATTCGCTGGCTGTACGAGGCGCTGCCAGGAATGCAGCCAAACCATAATATTATCCCAGTGTGCACAGCCCAAGCCAAGCTGCTTCATTTGCTCGTTGGAATAACGGATATGACCCGAAGCATCACATAAGATCACTCCATCCGAGCTGGCTTGCAGAATACGCTCAATCATCCCGTATTGAGATTCATTTTTTTTCAGCATCGTTTCCAATTCGTCCTGTTGGGTTACGATTTCCTCGTTCTGTGCTTCCAATTGCTCATTCTGCAGCAGTGATTGCTGCAAATATTTGCGGTTCTGTCTGGCCATCACGGCAGAGCTCTTCAACAGCTCGACCAGATAGGTAACACCCGCTCCACCGACAACGCTTATTAATGAAAAAGCGGCCGCACTGCTCCATAATTTATCGGTGCCCCATAGCCCCAGAGCCAATAAGCCCAATGTGCAGATGAGACTCCATGCAGTAGCCAGGGACCATACCCGCCATAAGCGGCCCATCCTTGTCACAGCAGCCACCCCTAAAGTGGTCACAATAATGGACAATGCTGCAATCAATGAAGCCTCATTGAAGCCAAAGAGCAAATAACGCGCCAATGCAATCAAGCCACCTGCCAGCATCGCCGGAACCGGACCACTAAATGCCGCAATAATGATAATCGGTATGTTCCGCAGATCAAGTCGGATATTATTCGTAACTTCAACGGAAAAATACATCAAAAGGATACCCAGAAAAGCAGCACTGAAAGCCGCCTTTATTTGCTCACTCCTGCTTAAATCAGGCCTGAAGGGCTCCTTGACAATAATACTGACCAGAAAGAAGTAGGAGATCATGATACCTGCATTGAGAATCAAATCTTTTATGATGTAAACCCCATCCTTCGGCGCAATGATGATGAATTTATTATATAACGTTTCAACCTTGTTGAATATAGCCATACCTTAAGCTGTAGCGCTTTGCGACACTACGGCAGATAGTGGACTCTCTGGCCTAAAACAACCGAAAAGCCTATATGCACAAAAAACTGCAACCGGTTCGCCTTCACCGATTGCAGCATTTTCAATTTGAATGTGTTATTTGCTGGCAGCAAGCCGCATTTTGGTAAACAAATCCTTAAATATATCATCTCGCTTAAGATCATGAACATAACGAATGAAGTGCCGATTAGAATCAAAGCTCCAGCGAAAATCCTCTGAAATCAGTGGACTGTGTACCAGCGTGCTCGGCAGCCAGTCCGATTGTACGAGATAGGCAATGGCCGATATATCCCAGATCACACGAGAGTATGCATAGTGGTCCTCTCTGCAATTTTTATAAGTCTCATACAAATATTCGCCGATAGGCCCACTGTCCTTGACGTAGTCCCGTATTTCCGAGAGACTCGTGCTCAGATGCGAAGCAACACCCTTGCAAGGAATCAGTACCAGCGGCACCCCGCTGTCAAATAGGATACGGGAAGCGTGCAGATCCTGCTTTAAGTTAAATTCCTTCGTATCCTTCCAATGGAGCGCATGACCACCCAGCCAGACGACCACGATTTTATCAATAATTTTAGGCTCCATTAATAGGGCCGAGGCTACATTCGTTATAGCCCCAATCGAAATTACATATAGTGGGTCATCTGCCGTCGATGCCATCGCCCTCTCCACCAGGTTGCGCGCCCCTTCGCTCTCGACAGGAGTTGAAGGATCAGGCAAATAAGCTTCCGATCCCCGATAGGATGGAATGGATTCCCGCACCCCCATAATCTCTAAAATACGCTGCAGCTCATCAAAGCTTTTTTCCATACCATCCTTGGGTCCATTTGATAATTCATTATAAAAGGGTGCTGCGTAGAACGCCTCCATCTGCAGCTTTTCTTTGGACAGCAGGCTGTAAACAACGGCAAATTGGTCATCGATCTCATTAAATGTGTCCGTGTCCAGAACCGCCCGTATTCGGCTCGTTGGTACCTTTAATCGATTTATTAATTGTTCAGTGGTCAGTGCCATAATTCAATCTCCTCACTATTTACGATATGTAAATCCCGGTGCTATTATGGTAACAGAAGAACGTTGAAAGCCTTATCATGTTTCGGTCAATTTTTTATATGATCTGGCTATTTAATGAAAGTGAGGCGAGGCTGACACTTGTGCCGTTTTGAATTTCTTTCCCATCTGACTCACCCGCAAGCAAGCTACGTTCAGCCCCATCAGCATGCCTGCTGTGAGCTGGTTTACTATGTACAAGGAAGCGGACAAACCTGTATAGGCACCCAAACCTCGACATACGTTTCCCACTCCTATTCTTTTATTACACCCGGGATGGTTCATGATGAAAGGCATCTGGAAACGACAGAGGTTCTGTTCATCGGGTTTACTACAGATACAGCGATATCGATCGATAAAAATGCCATCTACCATGATGATACGCAGCACAGTCTGCTTGAACTGCTGTTACGCTTAAAAAGCGAATTTACTCTGCAAAAGCAGGACTACGATAAAATGCTCAATCTCCTGACCGGAGAACTCATCATTCATCTGCAGCGCTTATGGGGACAAAAAAGTCAGCCTGTGCTGCACTACGATCACCTCGTCTACACGCGCAATTATATGGATGAGCATTACCGGCAAAAAATTCAAATCGAAGCCTTGGCTGACATGGCAGGATACAGCTACGACAGGTTTCGCCATCTTTTTAAAGAAAGGTATGGAGCTGCTCCGCTGCAGTATATATTTCGCAAAAGGCTGGCATACGCCCGTCACATGCTGATCCATTTCAACCATAGTGTGGCTGAGATTGCTTTTGAGGCCGGATTTTTTAATGATGCCCAGTTTTGCAGTATGTTTAAGCGGGAAACTGGATTAACCCCCAAGCAGTTCCGCAAGCAGAACGCTCGGGTCTAATTGATCCCTCCATCCCATACATATGAAGAAAGAACTTTAGAAATGGAGCGATGGGAGGGCTAAAACCGTTGTCCGATAAAGTCATTGGCAAATATTCATTACTTCCGTTAGGCGGCTTGCTGCTGCCGATTGTGCTGCACAGTATCCATCTGTTGCTGCCGGTACTTATGGCTGGCAGTGCAAGCTTGAACAGCGGCCACAGTCATACGCAGCATCAGGGTATGACTGGCACAATGGTACCGTTCACTATGACACCCTGGTTTACGAATACGCTGAGTCTGATAACGATTGTGTCGGCTGTATTCACTCTGTGGTACTTGATTCGGTTGTGGAAAAACAAAACCTACAGTCGAAGATGGGTCTGGATCTATACAGGTCTTTCCGTTGTCTGCTTTGGCTTGATGGCTGCTCTGTAAAGACTGATAAGCAAATGAACCTCCCGTCCACAGCTTACGTGGCATTGGAGGTTCATTTATTTTCATGCTGCTATCGGGTGATTACACTTCTTCTGCACGGTCCGTTGCTGGTGGAGGTGTTACAGACATCGCCGATATTTGCTTACGCAAATCCGATGTCATCTCAATGTCGAGCGCGCCCAATAAAGGCTGCAGCTGCTCCATATTGCGGGCACCAATGATCGGAGCGGTAACTGCCGGATTGCCCATAACCCAGGCAATAGCCAGTGAAGCGGGATGTGCTCCGAACTCACCTGCGAATTTGATAAAACGATCGGCCACCTCATAGTTCATCTGATCGGCGTAACGATCCTGTGTGCCCTTATGGTCGATAAATCGTCCTTCCTGAGGCTTAACGCCTTGGTTATACTTGCCGGATAACAGGCCTGCCGCAAGCGGACTGTAAGAAATAACGCCAATTTGCTCGGATGCTGCCAGAGGCAATATTTCGACTTCGGCTTGACGCTTCACCAGATTGTACATCGGCTGGATACATTCAAAGCGGGCCAAAGCTCTATGGTTTGAAATCCCCAATGCTTTGGCAATTTGCCAAGCCGCCCAATTGCTGACCGCCGGATACAAAATTTTGCCCTGCTTTTGCAGATCGTCCAGGCCGCGCAGCGTTTCTTCCATATCTGTCGTGGCGTCAAAGTGATGGACAAAATATACATCCAGGCGATCTGTATTCAGACGCTTCAAGCTTTTCTCAACCGAAAGCATCATATGTCTGCGGGACATACCCTTCGAATTGATCCCGTTACCCATCGGCAGACAAAACTTCGATGTAATGACAACCTCGTCCCGACAGTCGGCGATACATTTGCCCAAAATTTCCTCTGAACGTCCACCTGCATACACATCTGCGCAATCAAAAAAATTGATGCCCACCTCGCGGCAACGATTAAACATAGCCAGGGATGTCGCTTCATCAGCAATTCCGCCAAATGACATTGCTCCAAAGCAAATATTGGATACCTGTATTCCTGTCTTACCCAGCGTACGATAATTCATTGTGTTTCCTCCACGGATTCTTATTTGGATAGATCCTTTTATTTAAATAGTGATTTCTGCACATTGATGCGCTGCAGTTCTTTGATTTGTTCATAAAATGTAGACAAAATCATGTAAGCTGAGGTAGCCCCAGGGTCCTGATGTCCCAAAGCACGGTCGCCCAATTTGTTGGATCGTCCTGTTTTGGACAGCATGTTTTTCGTCAATTCCATCCCGAATTTGCCTGCCTGAACGGCTTCATGGAAGCAAGCTGCCAGATCCTTGTCCTCACGATACGCTTGCTGCAAGCTCTCGATAGCCGGTATCCACGTATCGAGCATTGTTTTGCTTCCTCGCTCGGCTTTCCCCCGCTCTTGAATCCCTTGTACCACCGCTGTCCAGAATGCGATCATATCGGCCTGACTGATAACCGATTCGCCTTGCAGCACAGCTCCCCCCCGGATAAAACCCGTAGCATACAATGGACCTACCGAGGAGCCCACCGCATTAAGAAAGCTCATTGCCATGTCCTTGCACAACAATCCGCAATCTTCCTTTTCAAAAGCATTTACCGTATCAGCTATCGCCTGCCATCCTAGTGACATCGTTACACCGTGGTCGCCATCGCCTAATGCTCGATCCAGCTCGGACAAATATTCTTTTTCTTCTTCGATACGAACTTGAGTAGCTAACAGCATGTTTTTGAATTGTTGAATCGATATGTTCATGGATTTCCCTCCTAAGAGTTTTGCGTAGCAAAACTGGCTTCGTAAGCATGATTTACACCTGAACAAACATGGCGCAATCGGCTGGCTCATCGATCAATTCAGCAAGCTCATCATCCAGCTTCATGATGGATACGGAGCAGCCACCCATTTCCAACGATGTCACATACTCACCAACGTAGGAACGGTGGATCTGAACGCCCCTTTCCTCCAGCAGCTTTGCAATGCTTCTATATATTATGAATAACTGCATTTGTGGAGTAGAGCCCAATCCATTGACAAGCACAGCAGCACGTTCACCTGTACCCATCGGCATATCCTCCATAATGCGGTCAAACAAGATCCGGGCAACCTCATCAGCGGTTTGGAGCGGTCCCCGCATAACTCCAGGTTCACCGTGGATGCCCAAACCGATTTCCATTTCATCATCACCTAGCGTAAAGCTCGGCTCTCCGGTTTGTGGCAAGTAACAAGGCGATAATCCAACCCCCATGGTTCGAACACTATCATTTGCATGGGTAGCTAGTCTGACAACCTCGTCCAGTGACAAGCCTTTGTTAGCTGCTGCCCCGGCCGCTTTATAAACAAGAAAACAGCCTGCAATCCCACGGCGCTGCTCCGAGCTGGATGCTGAAGCTACATCATCCGTTACCCGGACCGTCTCCACACGAATGTCCTCAAAGCCTGCCAACTCAACCGCCATGTCAAAGTTCATACAGTCTCCTGCATAGTTTCCATACAAATAAACGACACCTGCGCCCCCGTGTATTTCCTTGGTAACCTCCAAAATAGGGGCAGGTGGTGGGGATGCGAACACGTTGCCGACGGCAACACCATCAGCCAGTCCTTTGCCGATCAGTCCCAAAGAAGCGGGTTCATGACCTGAGCCTCCACCGATCACGATACCCACTTTGCCGGGACGTGCCGTATTGACGCTCACGATCGACCGCTTGTTTTGCGGCAGAATTCTCACATACTGAGGATAGGCTGCTGCATATCCTTCCATCATTTCATCAACAACCGAGTTAGGTGCATTGATTAGCTTTTTCATGGTTGAATGTTAGCCTCCCATTGATTTCTTGCAGAAAAGCCGGATTGCTAGCTTTCCTCATTCACGTACTCATTATAGGGTCACTTCCATACAGCATTAAACTGACAATTCATATGAATCGGGACTGAACAAGATTTGTCAATTGAATCGAGATGCAATAAGCGGATCGTAAAGGGTTGAGGCTGCGCTTTTTACGGGTATCCTACGTACAGGACATTTTTTGTCCAATCTTCAGCAGCTTAGAAGTCCGGTGAATAAGTCCCGCTGCGTGTCCAAATATCCCTCAGTAATACTACTGCATCCTTCCAGTAATCAAATTTCACAGGATAGACTACAGCAAAAAAAGCCGTTCATAAATGAACGACTTTAAGTACATGACTAAGCTAACGATTCGAAACTCGATACTGCTTCGGCGACATGCCTACATATCGCTGAAAGGCCCGGTTCAAATTCCGTTCCGAATACCCGACCACCTCTGCAATTTCCATCACACTCAGATCGGTATCCTGCAGCGATTGCTTCGCCTTCTCCACCTTATATTCAGTCAAATATTCAATAAACGCAACGCCAACCTCCTTTTTGAACATACGGCTCAAATAAGAAGGACTCATCCCGATCATCTCGGCACTTTCGATCAGGGAATGATTGGCACCGGGATTTTCGCGGATATGCTTGCATACTTTCTGGATGGCGATTTTGACACTTTTTTTACGAAATTCTTCAGTAAGCTGTTGATACAATGGAAAAATAATCTCAATGTACCATTCATAGATTTCACGTGCAGTTTGCCTTGCCTTGAGCTGATCAAACCAGTTGCCCTCCAACGAATCGATCACGCCCGGCCCCTGCTCCTCCAATGATTGAATAATCGAAGAAAGCAGCACATGATAGCACTGATAGATCGTATTATAGGAGCCGGAGTCGCGCAGGGTTTTGGCAAATTCGTTCAAGCCCTTCTCCGCATACACAAGCTCGCCTCTGGACAAAGCTTCGACAATGACCTTTTCCTGTTCACGAGGATAGAAAAATAAGGATTGCTTCGCTGAAGGCTCCAGCTCGTCAAAAAATAAAATGGCCTGCGAATCACTGAAAATCCGATTTTGCAAAGCTGCCTTAGCCTCATGATAGCCATCCGATAATCGCGTGATGTCCATATAAATACCACCAACGCCATTGGATACCGAGAAGGATAAGTATTTGTTAAGAGCTTCCTTGATCTCCTCGGCAAACGTCCGTGTCAGCTGCAGAATCTGCTCTCTTGGTACGCTATCATCAAAGTGCAGAATAGTGATGCTCTCCCGCTCATTGTTCTCGACAACATAGCCATTTAGCTGGGATTTGGTCAGCAGTTCCTTGATTACATTCATGACCGCAAACAGAACAATAGCTCCTTCATTGGGCAAAAAGCGCTTTTCTTTAAATAGATTTTCAACAATCGTGATCAGTACAACAAACGAGCCCTTTGTCGGGATTTGAAAATCAGCACAGTCCCGCAGCAGCGATTCACCGCTTCCCGTGAAGCCCTTCAGAAACTTTCTTAACAGCTGATCTCTAAGGTTGGGCTGTGTTTTTTGCATATACGTTTCGAGCGCCAACGCTTGCTCGTTCAAATGACCCAGACACGATTTCAAGAACTCAATTTCATTGCCCTGCTGCTTAATCGACCGTCCGCCCTGCAGGTTCTCTCCATATTTGATCAAATTCTCGATCGGATTATAAATCCTTCTGGAAGCAAAGAACGTCAGCAGCAGACCAACAATGAGAAAAACCGCTACCGTAAATACAATCAGCCACCGAATCCAGCTGACCTGCTGCAGCAATTCGTTCTCGGGAAGCAGGGAAATATAGGTTCTGCCCAGCAGCGATTTCTGAAAAACGGCTATATACGAATCGCCATTTTGAGCTTTAATCAGATATTGCCCGGAGCTCGTTTCGTCTTTCAAAATATCCGTCAGTCCCACCGTATCGCCAGCCAGCTTGCCCCAAGTCAAATCATTGGTGGAATGTAAAATAATTTTGTTATTGGAGTCCAGTATAAGCAGCGATTGGTTTTTGGAAAAGGTGGAATAACCCGTCAGATTATTCTTGAGCACCTCTTCCTTCACATGAACGAGCAGTGCGCCCTGAGGCTGGCCTGAGGGAAGAATCGGCAGTCTGCGGAAATAAGTGATGTATCCGTTTACAGCCGCTTCGGGAAGATAAACCCAGCCTGCCGGAATATTCATATTCAGAGCGGCATCCAGATCGCTGCGGCTTTTGTAATTATCGTACGTCACATAACCATAATTCTGGGCGAGCACAATCCCGGATAAAGCTTCATAAAAAACAATATCATCGATCAGATTATTGGAATTTTTGTGTATCAGGAACAGATCCTGAACCCCGCTTTGCTGAAACCAATCGGTTTTAAAGCCCGGCTTGCCGATATTATCCTTCACAACAGAACTGATCGATATTTTCAGAGAATCATGCTCGACATTCGTCATCAGATTCTCCATACGATCCTTCATCAGCACCAATGCAGCCTTGTTGTCTTCTTTAAATTGATCACTCACTTTAACAATCGAAAAATGATAGTAAGCGCTACCAGCAATAATAATGGGAATAGATACGGTCAGACAGCCAAACCAAATCAACCGCTTTAAATAATTCGTTCGCGGCAACAGCGAGAAAAAAGTTCTTTGTATGAAATCCAGGCATCTTCTCATTGGTGCACTCCCCTGACCGATGGATGGTATTCCATGTAACTGAATTATAACAAAATTAGCTGAATATCACCATAAAACAGCAATATTGCGGCCACCAGAAATCCTTCGTTCCGGTGGCCACAACGGGCTCGATCACATATAATTGTATTATTTACCAGTAAATGTTTTGTAGGCATCGCTGAATTCTTTGAATGCCTTTTTCATTTCAGGTAAAGCTCTCAGCTTGGCTGTATAAGCTTTAAACTCATCCATGGAAATTTGGCCAACAATCGCTTTAGCCTCCATCGTTTTCCATTCGCTTTCATATTTCGGCCAAGTATTCAACCAGGTCGGGGAAATGATACCTTTGAAAGGGTCTACCAAGCCAACCTCATCGAATTTTTCGACTTCTTTTATCTTCGCATCGTTAAATGCTTTTGAACCGGAAGCACTGATGACCTTGCCCCACTTGGAGTAAGCCAACACGCCTGCGCCTTTACTGGTTACGTTGACTTCCTTCACGCCCTGCTCTGTCAGCGTTTTTTGTCCATCTACCACTTTGTAGTGGACGCCTTCAATACCATAGTATGCAAAATCGGTCATCTCTTGGGACGCGGTTTGCTCCAAATATTTAAGCAATTGCTTCACTCGGGCTTCTGGTACTTTCTTGGAAATGTAGTAGCCGCCGGATACACCTGTTTGCAGATCCAGTGCATAATCGCCTTTAGGTCCTTTTAGCAGCAGATTCAAAATTTTGGCATCCGGCTGCGTCTTTCTGTTTTCCTTCTCCCACTCGTCATCCCACCAGATGCTGTTCGTATAGGAAGCCGCTTTACCCGTTCTGAACAATTCCTCGTTCTGGGTTCTCTTCATAACCGAAAATTCCTTAGGCAATCCGCCGTCTGTATACATTTGACGGAAATAAGCAATCATATCATCCCATTGCGGCGTCAGTCTCGTTTCGATCATGCCGCCCTCTTCATTGTACGTAGGATTCAATGCACCGAATCCGGCTGCAAACAAGGTAGTGCCGTCATCTACAACGACGCCTTGGCCGATGATGCCAAGCGTATCCTTTTTGCCATTGCCGTCCAGATCGGCATCGGTAATTTTCTTCAATGCCGCTGCATACTCATCCAATGTGGTTGGAACCGGAATGTTCAGCTTATCCAGCCAGTCCTTACGGATTTTCAGGCCCAGATCGACACGGGAACGGGAGCGTGGCAGCGCATACACTTTTCCGTCAACGGACAAATATTTGAGTGCATCCTTAGCCAGATTGTTTTTCAGGTTCGGGAATTCTTTGAAATCCCCCAGGAAAGGACCCAAATCCCAGAACGCGCCGTTCTTGGCTGCATTGATCAGTGACGGTCTGTTCGCATTTGGGGAAGACAGGATTTCCGGAAGATCGCCGGAGGCCAGCACCAAATCCATTTTCGTATCGATATCACCGGATGGCACCCATTCCATCTCCAGCTTGGAATTTGTGCGTTTTTGCCACTCAGTCCAGTAAGCATTGTTCATATCAGGTGCATCGTTATACAAGCCTGCGAAGATTTTGACAGTTAATGGCTTCTCTGCCTCAGCAGCTTTGGGTGCTGCCTTCGGGTCTGCTGCAGGTGCAGCAGTCTTCGAGCCGCTGCCACCGTCCGAACAAGCCGCCAGCATCGAAATAGCTAATAAGCAGGACAAGCTCATGGACAATCTTTTCACGTGTAGTGGTTTCATTTGTTAAATCCCCCTCATCATTTGTGTTAACCTTTAACTGATCCTAACATAACTCCCTTGGCAAAATGCTTCTGTAAAAACGGGTATACGAGCAGGATTGGAGCCATCGCAAGCATAATGGAAGCCATCCGAATCGTTTCCTGAGGTACCGCACGGGAATCGCCTCCCGCACCTGCCTGCCCTACACCATTGGAATCAGAATCGATTACCAATGTTTTAATAAGGACCTGCAGTGTCCACTTCTTGGAATCAGACAAGTAAATCAGCGCATTAAAATAAGTGTTCCAATAAGATACAGCGAAAAATAGCGTGAAGGCTGCAATCGCCGGCATGGATAAAGGAATAACGATTCTCAGAAATACGCCAATATCGGTGCATCCATCGATCCGTGCGGAGTCTTCCAATTCCGCAGGCAAAGATTCAAAGAAGCTTTTGATAACAATCAAGCTCCACGCGCTTGTTAAGCTCGGCCATATTAAACTCCAAAGTGAGTTAATTAATCCTAATTCCTTGACCAGGATATAGCCGGGTACAATCCCCGCATTGAATACGAGTGTGAAGACAACCGCGCTCAGCATAAAATTCCGACCAGGCATTGCTTTTTTTGTAAGCGTATACGCGAGAGTGAACGAACAAACAATACTCAGCGCTGTACCGATAACGGTAATAAATATCGTGTTGCTCAGAGAGTTCAGAAAGCTGTTGGTCGACAACAAATATTTGTAAGCGGCCAGCGACCATTGGTCCGGGAACAAATAAAATTTAAGCGGCACATACACATCAGGATCGGTGAAGGAAACACTGAATACGTAAATGAAAGGGAACACACAGACGAATGAAGTGATCGCCAGAAGCGTATAATTCACCCAATCAAAGGTGGTCATTTTCTTGCTTGCAACAAAGCTCATGAGACGTCTCCTTTCTAATATATACCGTCTTGGCCCATCTTCTTAACGGTATAATTGGATGCCAACACCAACACCAAACCAACCAAGCCCTTGAACATCCCAACCGTAACCCCTACACTGATCTGGCCTTTAAGAATACCATGTGTGTAGGCATACGTATCAAAAACCTCAGCAACCGACATCACCAATGGATTTAACATCAGCAGCACTTGTTCAAAGCCTACATCTGCCATATGACCCAAACGCAGAATCAACAAAATAATAATCGTCGGACGAATAGCCGGAAGCGTAATATGCCAGATTTGCCGAAACCGGCTGGCTCCGTCAACAACAGCAGCTTCATAACGCTGAGGATCAACGCCTGCCATCGCTGCCAGGAAAATAATCGTCCCCCATCCCGCTTCTTTCCACATATTTTGAAACGTGATAAGCCCCCAAAAATAGTTAGGATTGGATAAAAACAAAATACGCTCATAACCTGCATCACTTAGAAGTTTGTTGATAATACCGATTTCTGAGGAGAAAATAAAGAACGTCATACTGACCACGACCACCCAGGATAAAAAATGGGGTAAATACACGATCGATTGGTTAATTTTTTTGAATACTTCACTTCTCACTTCATTGAGCATGAGGGATAGAAAGATGGGTAATGGGAACATCAGAATCAGACCGAATATATTGATGGCAAACGTGTTTCTTAACATGAGGTAAAAATTTTCGTCGGCGAACAATTCCTTGAAATGCTTGATACCGACCCATTCGGCGCCAGCAAAGCCCGTATAGGGGTTATATTCAAAGAATGCCAGGAGCAAGCCCCACATCGGAACGAATTTAAATAATAGGAAATATAAAATGCCGGGCAGCGCGAGCAGGTACATGTATTTGTACTGTAAGATACTGTTCCATAACCGGGAACGCGCAGCTACACTTTTGCTCGGCTTGGATAATACATTGGATTGCGTCATAAGTCCACCTCTATTTTGCTGTATTCACAAATTCCTTCAGTACCGAAGTGACTAATTGATGATCTTGCTCCTGTGGAAGACCCGACACGGTAACGGAGCCTACAACGCCAACACCTTCAATTATGATGGGAAACGACCCACCAACCGCTGCGTATTCATTGGGATCAACAAAGCCCCATTCCCGCATCGTAATTTGCTTCGATTTGAGTAAAACACTCATGTAGTAAGAGCTGCGGCCAAACTGGTTGACCACATTGCTTTTACGTTTCACCCATTGCGCATTATTCAAGGTCTTGCCTTCCATCGCACAGTGAAAGATCGACTGTCCATTCTTGGTAATATCGACCAGAATCGATTTATGCTCGGATGCAGCCTTAGCTACGATTCTACAGCCGATTTCAAAAGCCATTTGATTCGTAAATGTCTTAAATTGCAATTCCTGCTCTTCCTGTAAAAGCTGTTCCAATAATGCTGTACAATCTTCCAATTTGAACACATCCCAATCTTTGAGTGGCTGACAAACCGCTGCACCGTCTTTTCGTCAGGAGCTTCAAAAAGACGGATGCACGTTTGTCCGAGATTAACTGTAAGGATTACAAGCCCATGCCTTCCACAGTGACTGCAAATCACCAAAATTCCCGGCTATACAGCACACTTATTTGTTCGCGGGACTTCTAGGAATCAATTGTTGCAGTGCCCTTGGACTGCTCAGGAGCATGCTCTCTTAACCAAACGCGCAGCGGCACATCGGCATCCGTTGGTGTGTAATAACCGTTTGCGTTCACGCAATCACCCAGAAGCTGGCGTTGGATCGGCGTGCATTGATCCCATAAACTTTGTACCGTCATATCATCCTTGGTTTTGATCCAGCGGTAGCCGTAGCCATAGAACAACACTTTACGTGTAATATCCGACCAGTTGGTGCTGGCGGCATGCCATAGTCTGCGGTCGAAGAATACAGCCGTTCCCGGCTTCACGCATACCGGAATCGCACCTGGGATTTGACCGACTGTTGGAATATCGATATCATCCGTCAAGTGGCTGTTCGGTACGATGTAGAAGTTACCACGATCCGGCTCGGAGATATCCGACAGGAAGTAGGCTACTTTTAAAGAAAGACGTGGACGCGGGTGAGATTCGATCTCCTGGTTCACGCGGCCGCTGTCTTGGTGCCATGGGAATGGTTTATCATAATTTTTGGGTTGCCCTGTCGGCGGCGTTACAATCAGATGGCAATGATATAAGTAGATGTTCCAGCCCAGTATACCCCATACCTTAGGAAGAACCTTTTCATAATCGACCAGCTTCAAAAACTCAGGATGATCCGGAATAAAGTTCGGGTGGAACAACGCTTTCGTTGGATCGTGACCGTTACTTACGCCTTCTTCATATATTCCATCGACGATCTCCGTCAACTTGGCAACGTGTTCTTCTGAAAGGACGTTCTCCAAAATCAAATAACCTGTCTCATCAAAAGTCTTACGCTCTTCCTCCGTCAGTCCGTACTGCAAGCATGATTTGTCCATGAATCGTTAGCCTCCATAATTTGGTTTATGATGCTGCCCCTCAGGCTCAACCCTCTCATCTGTGGTTAACCGATGCTGCTGGGCTGATTTGATTATAGGGTCATCTCGTTACAGCATAAAACTGACAATTCATATGAATCCGTTCAGGACAATATTTGTCTAAGCCACTTTTACTATGCAAACGCTAGTAGAATGGGGATAGTGCTGGCATTAAGGCCAGAGTTATAAGGCGAATAACAATTATTGTCTAGCTAATGACGGATATTGTGTAGAGTGATGGAAGTCTTTTTCTATACTTGAATTGCTAATTGGAATGACCGTAAACGCAAAAAAAGTCCACGCCTTATGACGGGACGAGGACTATTGAATGTGGTTCCAGTAAGAGCGGATTATAGCAAACTCACAATTGGAGATTAACATGGTTAATAATCATTCGGCAATAGTCACACTATTGTTCCCGATAGTCATTACTAAAGGCTGTGATTTACCCCTATCCTCAAATTGAGCTTGTTTTGTTGTTTTAGTTACTGCATAGCCTGTCCACCCTGAATAAGATGCCTTTTTCCCTGTATCTAAACCTTCTACTCTTCCAGTTGGGTTGTATTTCTCATTAAAATTAACATTTCCGTGAGACACAACTGTGTCAGGCTTGAAAAAGTCTCGGTATGCATAAACCCCCGACTCAGTCCCCTCAACTGTAATGTCTACCTGAAAGGCAATTACATCGAATTTTGTTAAATCCATTCGTCTGTTTTGGTAGTACCCATCAAACAAATGCCCATAAGGCTGATCCGCACCTTTGTTATAATCCAACATAACAACCTTATTAACTTTTATCGTCACTCCATTACCCCATTTACCTTCAACAGGTAATGCAACAGGCTTAATCTTCCAAACTCTTTCAATATTAGTGCCTACCTTATTAATCGTCGCCATATCCAGCGCCGCTTCATCCACAGGTAGCTCCTTACCTGCTCGTTTGGATAGAATCCGTTCAATGATCGTGACCGCCTGAGCACGAGTCGTATTCCCCTTCTCGTCCAACTCTCCGCCACCCACGCCACCGATCAATCCGAGCTTAACGGCATCTTCCACAGCTGCAGCCGATTTCGTATCCGCAGCCTTTGTCGCTACCATAGCCATCTCGCTTCGTACCATCGGGTAAGCCATATCATCCGAGTAAAAGGTTTCCGATAAAATTCCATCATCCTGGAGCGCTTTTACATAGGGCAGGTACCACAGATTCGATTGTTCAGGAGTCACCTTCTTCCCAATTGCAGTGGCAACCATTTTAATAAATTCCGCACGGGTCACAGCCCCATCCGGTTTAAACGTCCCATCAGGATAGCCGTCCACATACCCCTTGTCCACAGCCTCACGGATACTCGGTTGACTCCAGTGATTCACCGTGTCTGTAAAATCTCTTGCGGCAAGGCTTTCATTCTCGGCCACGACAAGCAAAGCTGCTGCCGTTGCTACGGCTATCATGATTTTCTTCATTATGTTCGCTCCTTTAGTGTGAATTTTCATTATTTCTCTTTATTCAATTTGTAATAAAAACCTTATACGGGTATTACATGGGTTAAGTCTGTTATTGGTTGAGTAAAGGGTTCAATCGGCACTTGATAGCCCTCACCAAAAAAACTTGAATAGTAAGAGACCAATCAAGATTTTCTATAAATTATGATTCAAATGCAGTTCTTTCTGGAAACTTGCCGCCTTCCCTAATCAAACAAACCACAAGCCTTTGAGCGGCTCTGTCAAAATAAAATTTGGAAGGAATATAAGAGTCAGGTAAAGTCTCTAACTCTGCAAATTTCTTCGTTACCTTATTCAATTCAATTTTCCCCATGACAATTTCATTTGGACCAAATCGGTAAACAACGGTTTCATCATCTTCATGTTCTTTTAGCAGTAATACATACGAAGCCAAATTCACTCCTCCTCAGGTGGATACAACGGACGACCAGAATCAACTGTCTATCGTGTGCAGTCCTATAATCTTTTTAAATATACCTTCAAATTTAGATTAAAAAAGTTCATGATTTAATAAATCAATGTCTTGTTGTTGAAAGTCCCTTTTTGAAACTTGTCCCATGCTTGTGCAATTTCATAATCTGCTTCAAAACGTCCAACACCATGTTCTTTAATATGCTCTTTAAAAAACAGATCGTCTTTTGTCCTCTAGATTCTATCCTCGGAAAATCCTGTATTTTTAGCAATACTCTGAACATCAACTTTCGATTTTCTAAAGGATTCATACATTGCATCAGCCGTATCAAGGTGCTTTAGATATTCATCAACTGAAAGTTCTCTCCGAAATCTTTATACAGGTATTACATGGGTTAGATGTGTTATTGATTGAATGTTGGGTTCATTCGGCACTGGGCAGTCCCTATTTCCCGTGATGAAAATATTCTGATAAGTCCTGATACTATAATGGTCAACGCATCCCTATAGAAAGCTGCGAACTCATTATATTCATCAAGACCCTTACACCGTATCTATCGTTTTGACGTTTTACATTGTTGCGATTATTTTGATAAAACCGTGAGAAAACGAAGATAACAAAAACAGGTCAATCATAGTGGTAACTGACCATAATCAACCTGTTCAATGTAACTGCATTATGCTATTTAGGTTATACATTTTGAAGCATTTATGTGCGTACAACCAAAATGGAGAAATCTTTATACGGGTATTACATGGGTTAACTGTGTTATTGGTTGAATGATGGGTTCATTCGACACTAGGTAGCCTAGCCGCCCCCACATGATTATGTTTGTAGCAATCACCTATACAACTTAAATTTAATCAGCTTTCAAGCCTAAGATGTAATCTACTCCTGCTTTAGTAGAATCGCTTGTTTCCCTGATTTTATATTCATCTTTATTATCAATTAACTTTTTACAAATTTGAATGTCTTGCAACAGTTCTTCAATGTCGTTTTTATCTATATGCTCTTCAAATTTAGTGTCTTTCAGATAACTATCCAGTTTAGAATATATAAAATCAGCAATTTCTTTATATTTCAAACTCTCTATTGCAATAGAAACAAAATATAATGTTTTAGTAAACAAACTAACGTTTACTCTTCTCCAATCTTCTTCTAAAATTTTCGCTGAAACCTGCGCCACATTTAAACCCTATTCTTCAATATATTCCTCAAAGTCCAACATTACAGAATTTTTAATTCTTTCATAGCTTATCATGCTCATATTATCAGTCCTTATTTCATATTTTAAGAATAAACATTAAGCTTTATATTGGGGAACTTACGTCTAAATTCCATAATTAAATTTGTGCAACTTTGACAGGCGTCTAATTCTGTATATAAATCTATTTTACCAGAAACATTAGGGTCTTTTATCTGAGAAGAAATATCTTCAAGAATTTTAGCCTCCGTATCATTGAGACGAGGAAATCTATCTTCAACATAGGTTTCAAAGGACTTTGTTTCTTTTGAATGAGTAAAATCCCCTAAGTTATTACCCAAACTATCAGAGGAATGAATTGACTATGCGCTTGAAATTCCTTTTTAATACCAGTAATGCTTACATCTGCAACTGCGACATTGGTGCTTTAGATATTCATCAAGTGAAAGTTCTCTCCGAAAACTTTATACAGGTATTACATGGGCTAGATGTGTTATTGATTGAGTGTTGGGTTCATTCGGCACTGGGTAGTCCCTACTACTTATACAATTTTAAACCTTCGTTTAATATCATGTAATCGAGATTCAACTACATCCATATCATCAGAATGTCATGACAAGTATGCTTCACTTGCTTCTTTGAGGTAAGCATAATAAGTAGAGTAATCCAGTACGATGGTTTCATCTTCATCAACTGCAGGATGATCAAAAAAATAACAAACTCCATTTTCTCCGAAGTACCCTTCTTCCCACTCTTCTAGTTCACCTGCAAATAAACACCAAATATGCTCGTTACCAAACCCTTGCCCATTACAATGCTTTTCCAACGCTTTGATAAAGTTCCCATCTCCGATAGCAAAATAATAAAGGTCTATCAGTTTTTGTTCAGAAATATTTTTTTCATTTGACATAAGGTTGTCTCCTTATTCTCCTTCAAATGATGGGTGCTGGTTGAATAAAGAGTTCTTTCGGCACTGGGTAGCCCACCATTAGTAAGAATCTTATTATTTTTCAATCCTAGAATTATAATCAATGGGCATTTCATTAAGTGAAACTAAGACATTATTTATTCTAGTAGTCAAGTCCGCAAGGTCTTCGTCTGATATCTGTCCAAGTAACTCGTCAGGGTTAAATTTAATTAACGATTCCTCAATAGATTTCAGATTACCGATTAAAACCTTTTGATGCGACAAAATTATTTCTCCCATAGCTGTAGAAACTATAATATTCTCGATTATCCCTTCATTCCGCACCGTCTCAAAATCATATGACGTTCTTGCAAGTGCATGTTGGTTACTCAGTTTTTTTTCAAGATAATTGTTATAGTTTCTATTCACAGCTTCAAATAGCTCTTCATATCCCCAATCATCCATAAAGTGTTACTCCTCTCAAGAGACTTTTATTTAATTCTATTTCCATTGTTATGAATAACTTCTACTGTTATATTTTTGTATTTAGAAGTGAATTCAGCTATAACTCTGTTACAACTTAAACAAGTGTCAAGTTCTGTAAACAATTTAATTGTACCAACAGTATCTGTTTTCCCCTTCAACTCAGATGCAATTTGATTAAGTATTTTATACTCTGTATCTGAATCTCTTGGATACCATACACCTTCCTTATTAGGAGCATCAGTAGCCTTAAAAACTGGATTTTGTGGTTGTATTGATATATTCGGAACTCTTTCACTTAAAGATGGACTGAATTCATCAATACTGCTATGTGCAAAAAACTCCTTTTCTTTAATATTTACTATATCAACCTCAGCAAATGCAAAATTGCCTGATTTTTTATAGTCACTTGTTAATAGTGATCTTAATTCCTTTACCCTACTGATAATATGAGCTTCTTTTATAGCATCAATGGTTCTAGTGGGGTAGAGATTACCCGTCCCCTTGTTCAACTTCTCAAGAAGCTCCTTTTCTCTCTGTAAATACTTATCGAAATTGGAGGCTTCACGAGCTTTTTTACTTTCTTCAATGTTTCTCAGTATTTTCTCTCTATCATAAGGTGGTGAGTCAATCCCCTTTTTACCCATCCCCTCAGCATCTTTCAGTTCCTTCACCAAGGGGCTATTACCGGTATTCTTCGCCTCCTCTACGGCCTCAGTGACGTTCAGCGGCTTAAGCTTCGGTACCCGTTCGATCGTTCCTAACGCTTTGGCAAGGGCTCCCATCCCTTTGGTACCTGCTACCGCTATCGCTACCTTGGCTGTATACTCACCCATTTGTTCCGCCCTCTGCTCCAGACCCCCTTCCTTCCAGCGCTCCAGTTCCTTGGTTACTTCTTCTCCCAATGCATCCGTGATCGGCGTCAGATAGGCCGGATCACCCGTTGTCGCATAGTTGTACACCATTCCCCCCAAGACTTTCATCGCTTCCGCCGTTTCCGTGGCCGCTTCCTTGCTTTGATTTATCGGATCACTCCAGAACTTCAAGTATCCTTTGGCTATATCCTCAACCACTTTCAGCTCACCTTGTTGGAAATGCTGAACGAATTGACCCGCCTGTCCGACTAATTCAACCGTACTGTCGCCCACGCTTTGCATATACGCTATCCCTTCATCGAAGTATCTCACATATTCTGCATAAGGGGCAATCTGCTCGTAGGCTTGCTTATCCGTCTCCTTCATTTGTGCTGTACGCACATTAACCTCGCTTTGCCCACCTTGGCTGTAGGCTTTGGCCAGCTCCTGCATCCAACCCAGCAATTCCTGATGATATGCCTCCCATTGACCTCTCAATCGAATCCCGGACGCATTCGCATCCGCGAGCTCCTGAATGCTCTTTCCCCCACTAGCAAGCAGCGCGTTGCTTTTCATTTGTTCCATCATTAGGTTTGCCGGCGGCGGTACGCGAGTCCAACTCATGATACCTTCTACCACCTGTCGTGTCGAACTCATATATTTGATGATCGGTTCTCCATATCCTGACTGTCCCGTAAACCAGCGACTCCATAGGTTCCACGTGCTGGGACTTCTGGACGGTTCATCCGACTGCAGCTCACGAATCGCATTATACGTAGTCTGCAACACACTCACGATAGCTCCCAATTGATCGTTCGAACGTTTATAGGCAGCCTCTAGCTGGATGGTACCTGAACCTGATTGCGTATTCGCTATCCGGAGATACCCCTGGCTTTCCTTGTACATCTGCTCTATATTCCTTTGAGTTTCTTTGGCTTGATCCAGTAAAGGCTTGAGATGGTCCAGATCTACTGTCAGCTTCGTCATCTGGTTTCTCCTCCGTATTCAACTGAGCCTTGTTTATCTACACCTTCCATCCTCACGCTGCTCTTGGCTTCCAAGAAACAAACAAATAAGGATATAGCCACAATGACAATACCAACAAATGATAAAAAAGAGCCAATAACTGACGGGACGAACTTTATTAAGCTAATTCACCTAACAATATTAGTAAAATCGATAGCTGGAAGACGACTAAATTCTGTGTTCCTCCATAAATGAAACTCTTTCTCGTTGATGGTCACTTTGTAATCCGATAAATTGTAAGGAGCTACAAAGTTAATCACGGCCATCTCTTCATTTCGCAAACTATCGTCAATCATGCCAATCTTCGCCCGACGGTCTTGCCCCTCCTGATACAAATAATAGAGCTTATCTCTATAATAAAACGGTTGTGTGAATGAGGTTCCCTTCAGCTTCTCAATCTTGTCTTTTCCCTTTTCGTCGAAATTGATCTGTCCGGTCTCATAGTCCAATTGTTTGGCTGTATTATTGGAAATAATATGTATTTTTTTAGAAGAGCGATTGATTATATACTGTGTATTCGAATTTGAATTTTCAAATAATATGTTATTGAGATCTTTAATATCCAAAAGACCATTAGTAGCTTCCTCCGTATAAAGAGATACACTATTTTTGGCACCTAGAATTACACCTACTTTACCATCATCATAACGAACGGCTGACATGATTTCTTTTTCTCTTTGATTAAACTTCCTAGCAACGTACACATCTTGCGTGACAGAACCGGTTCCATCGATAGAGGATTTCAATACTCCATCCTGTGTGCGCCAGTACAGTGAGTTTTCATAAAAAAAGTATTGAAATGCTGAGGTTTCCTTCTTGACATATTTAAAATGATTATTTTGATAGACCCATTTTCTATTGTTCAAGTCTGCTATCGAGCAATAAAAGTCTACAAAAGGGCCACTCTTCAATTCTTCAGACCAGAACAAAAATAAATAGCCATCTCTTTCGTACATGTAAGGGTTTGTCCTTCCTAACTGGTTAGAAAAGTTAGTTGGATAGTAGCTTTCTCCACCGTAGTTAGGTACCGTAGGTTTCACACTGAACTTATCTACAATGTCTACACTATTGGTTGCCGGATCCCACGTGACGACCTTGCCCATGGACTCGGACACAAAACGCAATGGAACCATCGTATTGCCGTCAATGATCTTAGGCTCGACTTCAAGTAATTTCTGTTCATTATTTACTAAGACAGTTTTCTTTCCTATGCTCATATCAATTTTCACAGCATCATTGGTTCCAGTCACACGCTTATTTGAAGATTCCCAGCTTACAGTGAGTCCAAACTCTTCAAAAACTCCCCGAAATGGCACTAAAACACTTCCTACTTCCAAGACAGGAGGTACTTCAAAAGCTAAGGCTTTACCCTGATAATTTACTCGAATAGCAGGCTGATTTGTTTCACTAGCAAAGGCATTTGGAAGAAATGAAAAAAAGAGAGAAATTAAAGTAAGTAAACCTAATATCCTTTTCATCCCATACAATCCTTTCTTAATTGACAGTTCCTGTAGTTCTTGATGGCCGGTTGAATGCCAGCATCCGGGAGAGCAGCTATTACCTGCTGCTCCCGAAAGTTGGTTTCATTCACCTGCTTCTGCATAAACCCTTTATATTCCTGAAGTTACTATCTGGATCGGTGCTGCCTCCAATACCCGTCATCATCGATGGTTACCTGCACATCAGCTATTTTGGTATAACCTGTTGGCGTGTGAACTGTGAATCGGAATGTAACATTCTGGTTATCCCATCTTAGCATCGTTTCATCCCACAGCTCTCCCGTCCATATCCCATCGAACGTTCCTCCGCTAGCCTTGTTCATTTCTGTATCGAATGAGGTTCCCAATATTTGTGATGTAGTTCGAATCACATTCCCCAAGGTCGCAGCCTTTAACAAGAAACGCTCACCCGGGAAAAATACTTCATAGCCGCGCGGACTTTCATCGGTCCTTGTCTTGGATTGGTTATATCTCTTTCGATTTGCGTTCCAATCGTCAGTATGGTTCACATATCCGAGAATCACCATTTCACTTACTCCAATGATTCGAGTTAAACTGTTGCTCACCCCGTATATGTCCGTCACTGTCAAGGTAACCTCATAATTGCCCGGCTGGACAAAAGTGAGAAAGGGATCCTCTGTGTAACTTGATGTCTGCCCTGACGGATTTCGAATCGACCAGTTGGATGTTATCGTGTGGATATCAGGATCCGTCGACTGATTAATCAACTGAATATGATCTCCTTCCCAAGCCGGTCCCTCAAATACAGCAACTGGTGGATTCACCTTCCAGGTAAATGCTGCTATTGGGGGGCGGTTGATATACATCCACTTGTAGGGTGACCAGCCTGAGTCGGCCCCATATTGATCCCAGACTTTAACCCTTACCATGAGTTTTTTACCTGCTGGTAAATCTATAAATGGTGTATGCGTGTTGGTCCCGCTCGTCGTATTTTGAAGCATCATTCCGCTATCATAGACTACTCCCCCCGACGATTCTGCAACCTGAATCTGATAATAACTAAAACTGTAGCCTGTATCAGGGTCGCTTTGATTCCAGCCTATTACAGGTCTGAAATTATTCAAAACTATGGTTGGGTTTGACTCCGTTCCAGAAGGGAAAGTTACTGAAGCACTCGGAGCTCTGTTAATAATAAACCATGTGTATGGAGACCATGCAGACCAGGCATACCCATCCGTAACTCTCACACGTATTTGAAGCAAACGATTTGAAGGTAAATCGGATCCTATCGTAAACGAATTATGGTTGGCCGTTGTGCCCTGCCAATGCTGTATAGTGGGCAGCACAGGCGTTCCATCCTCATACAAAATATCAAACTCCGCATACGTATAATTCGTGCCTGGATCCGGATCAGATTGATCCCACTCAAATTTAGGCCTCACCGTATCAAAAAATGTAGGTGCCCATTGGGAACCGTCAGGTACCGCCATCACGGCTGAAGGTGGCCTGTTCGTAATCATCCATCCTATATTCGACCAATCCGATTTGCTTTCACCATCCGATGTACGTACTTGAACCGAGTATTGACCTCCTATTTGAAGAGGGGTATCCATCGTCCAAGACCAGCTGTTACTGGATGTGTTCATAATTCTGTTATTCATACATTCTATACAACTTCCCCAAATATCTTTTATTGCGATATCAAAAGTAGTGAATGTTGTAGGTACATCCATATCAAATTGATTCCACGTAATCGTCGGTAATAAGGTTACTGGACTCGGTGCCGCATACGTGCCGTTCGGAAATGTTAATTCAACCGTAGGCGGGTTGTTGGGAGGAGGCAGCACATCTGGAGGTACATCGATGGTTTGCTCGTTCCAATCGCTCCATGCTCGATATTCATCGCCCACTGCTTTGGCAATCGTATAGGTTCCCGATTCCTGCGGACGGATCAGCTGCCCATTAACCAATACACCGGAAGGCGTGATGTAATAGTACTTTTCATTATAAATTCCATGATTATATGCATACTCTGCCTGACAATTTCCAGTATTATAGCATCGATCAGGGTCATAGGATGAGTCGTTCCAGTCTACCCTGCCATATTCGTTCAATGCGACGGCGTATATCGATAAAGGGCGACGATGCACAATCAGGCTTTGTGGATACCAATCCGAATACTTCGCATAGTCCGCAAATAATCCATCTCCATACAGCTGCCGGTGATCAGGGTGAGGATCATCCTTTACGCGATAATCGATTTTGTAAACCCCAACCTTATCGAAGGTTAAGACTGGATTCGTAACCGTGCTGTTATTCAATGCTGAGTCTCCAGATTTGCCATCATTCGCGTCCAGTAGCTTAGTAGCCGAGATGATAGAATAAGGTAAATAAAGATCTATAGCTCTTTGCGTACTGATCTGTTCATAATGCCATTGCGTAGCCGGATCTAACCGTGGATCGTTTTCAGGATCTTTGTAAGTGACTTCATAGGTTACAGCGGTATCCACAATAGAAGTGCCTGCGGTATCATAACTTAGATCAGCATCTGACCACTGAAAATTAAGTCCTTTGAACTCCGCATTATCAGTAGTGGAGTAAGGTCCCATAGTTCCTGATGAGAAAGTACCGTCCGTTACATCTATAGCTAGACCATTGCCTTCATAGACTTTTATGCGTGTTCCAGTAAGCCTGATTTTATACGACACCCAGTTACTATTAATGGACGATCTGTTTACGGATGAAAGAATTGTTTTCCTGCCGTTAACAATACGAACCAATCGAAGAGAATCCCTGTAAGACTCCAGCCTGTACATATTTTTATGATCCTGAATTCTGAATCCAACACCTGCAGACATATTAAGATAATTCAGCTTTGATGTTCTCATATTCCAAGAAACAGTTCCATTAACTACCTGCTGAGAATAAGGGTTAATTAGCTGCCCATACGTGTAGTACTCATTAGTTATTGGAGTTTGCGCAGTCTCTGGAGTATAAGAGTATATGCTGCCAGTACTGGAATCAACAATAGTGTCCTCATTGTATATGATTCCAGGTAATGTACCAGCTCCTGTCATGTGGCCTGCATTAACATCTCCTAAACCAATAGTTGGTGAAGTCATAATACCCCAACCACTTTGACCAACCGTAAAAGAGTTAGCGTCCCAAGTGTTTTTTGGCCCTAAGGTAGCAAATGTATCAAATGCGCTTGGGGGAATCCAAGTAGTAATAACTCCAGAAGCTAAGATGACATACTTTTGATCTGAAGGCTCATCTACCCAATACCCACTGCCGTCATCTCCATCAACATAATAGTGATACCCAGGAAAATATAATGATATATAGTTTCCGTCCGGTGTAACAGTTTTTGAGTATTTATCTTCTGATGGAAACCCTGATGAGTCCCAAAGTAATGATGGCATTCCTGTTTCTCTATCAAATTTGTACATCTTCTTATCCAGACCAAAGAGGAAATAATCCCCATTATTGTTGGGCACTGCGGATAAATAACTGTCATTTCCGTCTGAGCTACAGAAATCAGGGAATTTTGTGGAGTTACAATACATCAGCCTTGAATACCTGGCCACAGAAGGCATATTTGTGTAACTTTCTACTTTATAAGGAGTGGCCTCCTTATTTCTGTAAGAAGACACTGTTCTTGCAGTTAAATTAATTTTTTTGAAATCTTTGTCAAAAGGCAAGTAATCTCCGGATTTCACATAACTACCGTCAGACCAATTAGACTTAGTTCCGGTTCTTTGGATATCCGCAGAGGACAATCGTTCATGGAACTGTTCAAAAAAGGTCCCTCCACGCAAATACGTAATATTTCCATTCCTAAGATCACTTAGCCTATATACCTGGTACCTCTCGGTATTAGTAGAATAGTAGTCCCCTCCGCTTCCCCCGCTATAACTATTTGACGTGGGAATTATACTGTATACCATAAATTCATCGGTAAATTCGTTCTTCGCCCAAGACATATTACTGAAATAGGAGAAGCCACCGCCAAAAGGCACCTGGAAATCAGGAAATAAAGGGAACTGTTTACCTACCATATCGGTACCCATTAGGTAGAAATAGTGGTCATACCCAACATTCCCTGCATCTTTTCTTCCATCTCCTATAAATTTATTGTTACCTATATAAGAGTAACGCAAACTATCAACTGTATTCCAGGCCACACAAGGGCCAGCTGGAAATCCACGATCACTACAACTAGGCATATTTCCTTGTTGAATCTTACTCAGTAATACTGAGTTGTTTGAACTTGGGAAAGATGCAGTAGTATCTGTTATTTTTCTTCTAGGAGAAATCAAACTTCCCTCAGAATTAGCGCCCCATCCATTGGCTACGCTTGCACTGTCCAAGCTGGTATTAGCCCAAGTCTTAAGAACTGATGGAGAATAGCCGGCTACATTTATAGGTGC
Organism: Paenibacillus sp. FSL H7-0331; assembly: GCF_001956045.1. The sequence goes on from NZ_MRTH01000017.1 coordinate 157,314, forward strand.
AGGCTCAGTAGCGATCCCTGTAGCTGTAAACTCGGCATCAGGGTTGTCGTTAATGACATTCATAGTAAACACCTTGCTAGCTGATTTTCCATAATCCTCTATGGCATATACGTTAAAGCAATAGTTACCAACTCTAGGAGGGGTAAAGGTAAAATAACTAGAACTGTTTGATATGAAGTTCTCATAAGGGTTACAGGATCCGTTATTTCCAGCATCATACCCCCAGGTGACACTGTATCCAACAATCGTATCTCCATCGGGGCTATAGGATCGATTCCTGAAATTAGCCTCAGATCGGGTCATCGATGACCGATAGTCAAAATCGATTACCGGCGGCAGATCGGGATTGACGATGATCGTATGTTTAGCCGTTTCATCGGATTTCAAATCGGTATTATCAAATACCTTCAGGGTGACGACCACGTTTCCGGGTGTGTAGTAGACCGATTGTTTATTCACCCATTCATCCTTGGCGTGATTAATCGTTCTTCCCGGTACCGGTGAATAGCTGCTATCCGCATCCAAAGGTGGATCCAAAACTCGACCTTCACGAACTACGGTCGATCCATAGATGACAGGTATAGGTTCCGGACCGATGACATCCAGATACTCACAAGCCGTTGTCGAACCGCCGCGATTGTCCGTAGCCGTGGCGCATATCTTATGCGAGCCTTTGGTCGTCGCGCTAAATCCCCCATAGCTGCTGCTTGTATAAGGTGAAGCTAGTCCGCGTGCAGCAGGTAAAGCTCCTACCCAGGCTGAGCTGCCTGTGTATCCGGTGAATTTCCAGGTCGTCGTTACTGGATCTCCATCAGGGTCGTGTACGGAAATGACCTTAACGCCGACTGTATCCCCAACAATAGCTTCACTGATCTGAGCCGACATACTGCTATTAAACCAACCAATCTGTAATTCAGGGGGTTGATTGGGCGGAGGGTCTCCTATAATAAAAGGCTTGGGTCCCAACTGCAAAAAGCCATCGCAGGAATCCCTCACAACACCCTGAACAGAAACGGGACCGGCAGTAATGTTTCCAGGATACTTGGTACCCTGCCAAGCAAATATCTCGAAAGTGCCAGGCTTGCCGCGAACATCTATCGGATCGTAATAGGCTGTTTCGTACACGGTGCCTGCCGAATCGGTTAATATAAATTTGAGTTTGGATGCCTGGCAAGTCGCGGTATCATTATTATCGATCACAATCTCAAACATATTATTCGATTTCCATGGAATATAGGCTTGATCGACTGTCAGCTTTCCTTCGAGGTCACTTTTGACCTTACACGAAGCCTGGGCCTGAAAGGTTTTGCTTACTGTATTGTTAGAGGTTAATCCCCCTTCATCAATGGCATTGTTGGAGTTCACATTGAACGTAAAGTCCTTGGGTCCCGTGTCTGCGAAGGTGTAGTTGTAGCTGCCTCCGAGCAGGATTCCGGTATTGGCTCCCTCTACGGTCTTGGTTTCTTTCACCACTCCATCCAACTTGAGCTGGATTTCAAATGAAGCTGAGGTGCTGACCCCATTGTTTTTAAAGGAATATTTAATGGCTTGCGTCGTTCCTGCTTCGATACAATCCACATCGACCTTAAGGTCAACGACAGCGAGATCGGGCTTAAGAGGGGTTTCATAGGTGATGTCGGCATAACCTTTGTACAAATAGGTATATGCTATCCACTTTGTTTTAACCGACATAAAATAGTTACGATCTTGTCCGTAGTTAGTGCCTTCTGAATCAACTAGAATCTTGTAATGTGAGTTATTAGTTAGATCCCCATTAAGTAGGCGCATAACTCTTACCGTGTTAACACCAGTACTGCCTGCATCCCAGTAAAAGCCTAAAGCATCGGGAGATTTCGTCTCGTCAGCTTCTGTCCCATAAATTTTAGTACTGTCAGACACTACCCTATCTGAATCATAATACGCCCCTGTTTCATTTACAGCGTCTGAGTCAGACTTCCAGTAATACGACGGTTTGGGGGAACTATCTGAGTAAGTTACAGCCCAACCCTCTTTACTGTAATCCATTACCTTCTCGCCCGCAGGGTTGTTGTACTTATATCTCAGGTCTGTTCCGCCCTTATCATCACGATAGGCAAAGATCTTGCCGTTATCAACCCGTTCACCGCTTGTTGGTATTAATCCTGGATATTGTGATACCCCATCCACGAAATCGGTTTCACTAGGATAAAACCTCACCGCAGTGGATGTTGTTAGGGCCTTGTGTTCCCAGCCTTTCCCTGTTGGCAGCCTATACATTCTATGCCCAGGATCGGTTTCTGCCCTACCAAACACATCAGTTTTAGCTCCGTCAAAAGCAGCAGCTACCAACTTTCCTGAAACTATCGAAGCTGGTTTGGATAATCCATTTATGTTTAGTGTTGCAGAAACAGGATTCCCTGACCCATACCCGGTAACATCAAAATTTATGCTCTTAGTCGGGCTGGTGGAAGCAGATGACGATAATTCTATTGCACTATAACTGGGGCTAGAAGTCTCGAAATTAATATAAATTCGAGTGGGCGGATCAGCGGCTTTTGCCACATCAGAACCCTCTGGTATAAACGGTAATATTAATTGTGTGGCAAGCAAAGCAAGACCCGTTAACCCATAAAGCTTACGTTTTCTCATGTCCCACCCCTAGTTAAGAATAATTTTGTGACTATCATTCTGCAATCATAATGATGTCATTACCTATTCTCATTTCCAATGGTCGGGATTTACCTCTATCATTAAACTGAGCTTGTTTTATTGATTTTTTGACACCATAACCTACCCAACCACTATAAGTTGCTTTCTTACCTGCATCAAACCCAGCAACTTTCCCTGTTGGGTTAATAGAGTCGTTGAAATCAACATTCCCATGCTGCACTGCGGTATTTGGTTTAAACAGGTCTCTATAATCATAAACGCCCGAATCAGTGCCTTCTACAACCATTTCAATTTCGAATGCTAATACGTCATACTCGGAAAGGTTCATTGATGGATTTCGGTAAGCACCATCAAACAGGTAACCATAAGGTTGGTCGTAACCTTTCGCATAATCCAAATAAACTACTTTATTAACTTTAATGGTAACACCTTTACCCCATTTTCCAATAACAGGCAGTACAACAGGCTTGATGTTCCAGTGCCGTTCGATATTAGTGCCGATAGATTTAATATCCAGCATATCCAAGGAAGCTTCGTCAGCGATTAAAGTTTTGCCAGCTCTTTTGGCTAGGATACGCTCAATAACAGTAATAGCTTGTGCTCGAGTGGTAACACCCATCTCATCAAGCTCCCCACCCCCAACGCCATTCAAAAGCCCTGTTTTCACAGCAAACTCCAATGTACCATCAGACTCTTTATCAATAGCTTTCGATGCAACCATAGCCATTTCAGCTCTTTTCATAGAGTAACCCATGTCGTCCTCATAGAAATGCTGCGACAGAATGCCTTCTTCCTTCATTGCCCTAACATAAGCCAAGTACCACAACGAACCTTGCTCAGGATCGACTTTTTGCCCCAACGCTGCAGAAACCAACTTAATAAACTCAGCTCTTGTTACTTCCTTATCTGGCTTGAAAGTGCCATCCTCATATCCATCAACATAACCTTTCGCAACTCCGTCTTTTACAGGAACATTTGCCCAGTGGTCTTTCATATCAATGAACTTTATTTCATTTTTTTCTGAGGCGCCATAAGAAATTCCAGAATTCAACAATACCAATGCCGATGCAATAATCAATGACTTTAATTTAATTTTATTCATTTTTAGTAACCTCCTTATAATGTGTAGCCCTTACATTCCTTTGTCCTACTCAGGTAATTTCTTATTCAACAGCCCACGATACGGGCTCGCTGTCTTTCAATTGTTCCCGCTATCGAATACTCGATATATTGGCTTCCGCAAACTGCTGCGTACTCACCTGATTCGCAAGCTTCGAGTTTTTCTTCATTTGTGCTAACAATTGATCCACCGAAGGCGCCATTAGCCAATTCCATGCTCCAACTGCAACCCCAGATTGTCGGATCACTATAGTCCACCATCTTCGAACTCCATTTCTGCAACCCATTTCCAACGCATGGACTTCGGGGTGGTTCTGCGGCTTGTAGCTCCATCAGAGCGTTATACGTCGTCTGTAAGGCGTTCACAATCGTGTTCAGTTGTGTCTTGGAGTCCCCTTTAATGGGTTTCGGCAAGATTGGATTCGGAACGGGCTATTGATAAATAAATTCTGCCCTGATTGTAGAGATGCTCTATGTTTCCTTTCGTATCTAGAGCTTGTTGAATTAATGTCTTAAGATCCACCGTTAGCTTGGATTTTCTTACCACTCCTCCGGATTCAACTCAGTTCTGTTTACCTGCACCTTAGAAAAGGACTCCGTTCTCACGCTGAGTTATAAATAAACGGGCGAGTACTCTTCTAATTATCCAGTTCAGAATATCCATTGCGCTGTAATTTCACTACGTCTTGAATCTGAAGCCACAATCGGAGTTAGTATTATTTTCAAATAGGTCTAAAGGTTTATTGTGGACAATGTTTTCCATTGCTCCAAGTTATTTTGTCAAAATATTGACAATTGGTTGGATTAGAGACCGAGCCATGGTTAACAGTACAACCTTCTTTGTTTGTTATAGCCCATTACTACTTCTCACCAGTCGGAGTATTAGAAATAATTTCTATAGCCTGTCCAATCACTTCCCATTCGTCAAAATAAAATTACTTCCTAATCTTGTAGATCCGTTTATCCCTCTTTTCTATATTACTTAACCCTGCCTTCTCACCGCTACAGTGTATATCCAATTGAATTCTTTCATTTCAAAATTCTGATTTTCTGGATATTTAATTGCGTTGTTCTCATTTATATATACCTGGAAACATCTTCTGTCTTTTTAACAACAATGAGGCTATTGGTTCACATACTTCACCTTTTCCCCGTTAATCGTTACTTGAATGGTTGATGGACTATCACTGAAGAACGGAGGAAGATTAGAATGGATATTAGAAAAGTCAGCCTTTACAAACGCTTTTTCATCATAATCTATTTTCTCTGACGTAAAAGCATGCCACTCATAACCCAGCCATCTTTGCCAAGAACTATTTAACTTATCTTCTGAAAATTGTAACTCCAAATCGTTTTGAATCATAACAATATTCTCTATTCTGCAATTAGGGCAATAAAGTAGAATAGGTATTTGTATTGATTTTTTTTCATCATGATAATATCTGTTTCCCCACTCTTTCAGACCGTATCCCACCCCTTCAGCTCCCGCAATAAAATCAATTTCTTTCGAGAAGGGGCGTATTGCTCCGTTGTATTCAAAAAATGCAGATTTTGTTATTGTAGGAGGAAGTGCTAATGCGTCATTACACGATTTGGTATCTTCAGATAATTCTTTGTTCCAAGTTTTTCGATTGACTGCAACATATTTGTTTCCAGTGGAGGTCTCGGTTGCAGGTATTTGCGGACTTGAGATATCAGTGCTAAATAACATTGGCTTATAGTAAGTTGTTACTTCATTATTAGGAAAACCAACAACTCCATTTAATATCCCTGTTCTTTTCGTATGGATTAAAGCAAATAACAATGAATTTTTATAATGTTCATTGCTTGTAATAAAGATAGGGTTGTCTTTCATAAAAACAGATTGCTTCGTTTGATTGTCTTTAATTGACTTTTTGGTCATAATAAAGTGGAGCAAAGGGAATATACGAGATCCTGATTTATAATCGACGTTTCCATCATTTACTGAAAATTGACCCAACTTTTCTAAGGATTGTTGACACGATAGTTCTGCTGAGATGGTACTACGATCATTATTTGGTGAATCCTCTTTGTTAGTCGCACTATTTATTACTGTAACGTTATTTTCTGCGATATCTTTTTCTGCATCGTCTGCCAAAGTAACTTCAGTTTTTAGAAAGGGTTGCTTCTTTGAATACCCTTCACATGCAACAATAATGGATAGGATAATCATGATAGTTACCCATTTAACATGATTCTTCAATAATATCCTCTCCAATTAGAAATAAATTCTATTTTGCTATACTCTAACTTTCCAAGCTGTTTCAAAGACACTATTGATTAATACCTTATCCTTGAAGAACACTCGTGTGATCTAAGAATCACTTTATTTAGGAACATTGGTATCTTTAAAAATAAATAATTGGTAATCATTAATTTCAGCGTCTGGGTTAAATTTAAATTCTGCTTTTAATCCAAGAGTCGATAATTGCACAAATATTGATTCTGTATATTTATACTTAAAGGAGTCAGTATTTTTTTCGTAATCTTTTGTATAATTGACCATGACATCATTGGTTGTTTTTGTATAGCTTGTTGAGGTTTGAACAGAAGCCTTCTGTCCGTCCTCCTTCAGGTGAAAAATTCCACCTTTTGATTCTCCGAGCCAATAAATACTATAGGGGTCTATTAAACAATTAACGGAAACATATTGATTACCATCTTTTTCAAAATAATAAAAATCCCCATTGTATTTATCCGCATTCCCTATGTGCACCCAAGGAACATATTTAATAGGAAGTGTTGTTTGATCGTCCTTGGGGAATAATTCAATTCCGGTACCCTCATCAAATTTAACATTATATCCAATTGATTCACTAATGGACCTGACCGGTAAGTAAGATGTCCCCTTAATTACTATTGCTTTTTGATTTAGCTCTTTTCCATTAATGTTTATTGTAAATTCTCCATCAACTATTTTACCAATCAAACTTGATATCTCGGCATGAGCGCTAAATGATGTAGCTATCATGAACCCCGCTATAGAGCCAATTATATATTTTTTCATAGCCTTCACTCCTTAGATATGAATTCTCTTACACTTAGAATTTTTCCGCTATTTTTGTAAATCTGCATATTATCAAGCGTTGTTTGAGTTCCTCCCCATGGATCCATAATAATAATATCTTTGTCATTATTTCCATCATTGGTATACCCAATAACTACCGCAAAATGATTAGAATAATGACCTTGACTGTTATATCCATCAGTTGAAATTATACAAGGTAATTTTTGATCAATGTTCGATTTTATACATTCGTAGACATTTTCTTTTGTAAAACCTGCCCCCACATTGTTCCTATTATATGATAAATTAATCGCTTCTGAAGCTTTAGGAAAGTTCATTTCATTTCCCGGTGCATATTTTCTACTAACTATATTAAAATCAATACCTGCTCCGTAAAAATTAGCCAGCATTGTAAACGATGCAATTGCGCATCCAGTTGAAGAAAACGGTATTTGATTTACAGGAATTACTCCGTTGATCATATGTTCATCATTAGGATTCGTCCACGTAATTGAATTATCTGAACTTTCAACTACAGGAGTAAACACATTAGAACTCCCAAGCGTCGATTCTAGTGCTTTTAATAATATGTATACACCTGGTTGCTCGTCTATAACGTTTGGATCGTATATACGATCTTCCGTATATTTCCCTATTTCATATACATTTGTTCCGTTGTACACATATGGACTAACACGATCATTATCTAAATAACCCCACCCATTATAAGCTTCTGCATAAGCTAGCATCGCGACTAAATCATTGGAATTCCCACTTAAATTATGAAATTTTCTATTTGGATCTTTTTCTAACAATGCGTCAACTGCAGCTTCTTCAAAATCATAGAATAACTTTCCTCTCGGTACTTCAGTAGTTATCTGTCCAAGCTGTTGGCCATTGTGTAAATAAGTATTAAAATTACCTACAGATTCCCGATAATGTATTGCCGCAATTAATTGAGGAGGAATGTCTACCTTTTGGGATATTCTTTCGTAAATTTCTTTGTTCAATTCATAGTTTTTCACAAACTCTGTTAATTCATTGCCAAACCTTGAATCATTAATATAATTGATTTGATCGAGAAAATCTTTTGCATGGTTATATTTCGGACCAGTTTCTTTATTTTGAGTACCTGACGTGTCATAACTTCCACTATTATTACCAGAACCAAGAGTACGAGTTTCTACTTTAACAGGCGGCTTATCAACCGCTCCTCCCGCCACTTTACTTGAATCCCCTGTATAAAAACTACTGAAATTCATTCCACTACCCAAGACAGCGGCTGCCAAAGGAAATGCCATACTAAGCGTTTCCCCCAACTTCTGCTTGT
>NZ_MRTH01000018.1 GCF_001956045.1 Paenibacillus sp. FSL H7-0331
TTCGGTCTCAGCTTCAGCTCGAAGCAACCTTGCCAACATATCAATATCCTGTTTCCTGGCTTTTACGACTGCCATTGGCTCACCTCTTTAGATTCCTATACACATCATATTGTAGGTGAAGCGGATGTGTTACTCTGGCAAAATAGTGAGCGATAATAAATAGCCGTTCCACCACACTCTTCTGCCCAGATAGCTTAACGAGTACAGACAACAAAAGTTTGCATAATAATTATTATGTAAATCTATCGGGAATGTAATAATGTTGTTGACTTCCGACAATGATGCTCGCCGATGGCATAGACGTCAAGGCCGACTTGATCTGACAAATGTATCTCTTCTATCGCTTGGCGCAGCCTCTCGGCGTGGGCACGGTATTATTTTCTTGACTATAGATAATTATTTCCGAGTCACTTTAGGTGTACCGCGGTCAAGTTCAAAGTTAAGAAAGAAAATCATTACCAAGATTTTACGTGTGCAAAACAAAAAGAGAAACCCATGTCCATAATAAGGACCGGGTTTCTCGATAAGCTGAGTGCAACCTATTACACTGATTTTTTCCAATCGGCAGCGAATTTCTCCATGCCTTGATCCGTTAGAGGATGTTTGGTCAATTGTTCAATGACTGAGAAAGGAACGGTTGCGATGTGCGCGCCAGCCATAGCTACACGTGTTACGTGATCCGGGTTACGGACAGATGCCGCGATGATTTGTGCATCCAGCTTATGCGTGCGGAACAATTCAGCGATTTTTGTAACGAGTAGAACGCCATCTTCCGAAATATCATCCAAGCGGCCCAGGAACGGAGATACATAAGTCGCGCCAGCGCGGGCAGCCAATAGTGCTTGGTTCACAGTGAAGATCAGTGTTACGTTTGTTTTTACGCCTTTTTTCGTCAGGTAACGGCATGCTTCTAAACCTGCCAATGTCATCGGAAGCTTAATGGTGATGTTTTTGTCGTTGTTGTTTATTTTGATAAGTTCATTCGCTTGGGCGATCATGTCCTCAGCTGTTTCTGCTTCTGGTGTTACTTCCGCCGAAACGGATTCAACCTCAGGTACTTCGCGCAAAATTTCAGCGATACGATCTTCGAATTTAACGCCTTCTTTGGCAACTAGGGATGGGTTAGTCGTAACACCGGACAAGATGCCTACTTTGTAAGCCTTTTTGATATCTACCAGGTTTGCAGTGTCGATAAAGAATTTCATTGTTATTACCTCCGGTTATATGGTTATATTTTAAATGACTTGCACAATCCGGCATAATCTCCAAAAATATTCCAACTATGCACGGACTGCTGTTCTATTCCTACTATATTACTATAACAACTCTTTCGTCAAACGAACCACGTTATCCACAGAGAATCCAAAGAATTGCAAGACCTCAGCTCCTGGTCCTGAAGCACCGAAGGTATCGATTGATAATATATTGCCACTTGGTCCGGTGTAACGCTCCCAGCCGAGTGAAATACCGGCTTCAATAGCTAAACGCTTCGTGACAGCCGCAGGTAATACCGACTGCTTATAAGCTTCGGATTGGCGGTTGAACAGCTCACGGCTCGGCATGGCCACAACGCGAACAGAGATATTATCCTTCTCAAGCTCAGCTTTGGCGTTCACGGCCAAGGAAACTTCGGAACCGGTAGCGATCAGGATGACATCCGGCTGAGTGTTGGTTTCCGTCAGAACGTACGCTCCTTTGACTACCCCTTCCACATTGCCTTTGGTTGCATCGTAGATAGGCAGGTTCTGTCTGCTCAGAACTAGAGCGACCGGACCTTCATTTTGCTGCAAAGCATAAGCCCATGCACTTGCTGTTTCGTTGGCATCCGTAGGACGAATGACCGTAAGTCCCGGAATAGTACGCAGCGCTGCCAAGTGCTCAACGGGCTCATGCGTAGGTCCATCTTCGCCGACAGCCACTGAATCATGCGTGAATACGTAAATAACAGGCAGCTTCTGCAGTGCAGCCAGTCGAATCGACGGACGCAGGTAATCGCTGAATACGAAGAACGTGCTTACGAATGGTTTAACACCTCCGTGCAGCGCCATACCGTTGCCAGCCGCGCCCATTGCATGCTCGCGGACGCCGAAGTAGATGTTGCGTCCAGCATAGGATTCAACGGCAAATACTTGCTCTCCGCTAATATCCGTCATCGTTGAATGGGACAAGTCCGCGCTGCCGCCAAAAATCGAAGGAACTGATTTAACGAAATGATTGATCGCTTGACCGCTTGCTACACGAGTTGAAATTGTCTTTGAAGAATCGAAGGTCAGGATGTCAGCGGCATCGATCACGACCGAACCATCGATGACTTGTTCAAACTCCGTACCCAGCGCTGGATGCTGATTTTTATATGATGAGACCAATTGGTTCCACGCTGCTTCTTTGGCCTCCCCATTTTGTTTAAGCTGTGCAAAATGGTCTTTGACTTCTGCCGGAACCGTGAATTCTTCCTCGTACTTCCAACCATATGCTTCCTTGGTTGCCTTTGCTTCTTCTTTGCCAAGCGGATTGCCATGCGCCTTATTCGTTCCCGCAACTATACTTCCGTATCCAATAATGGTCCGGATTTCGATAATCGTCGGTTGGGAATCATTTAACTTGGCGGTTTCGATCGCTTTAGCAATTTGCTCGATATCGTTGCCGTCTTCAACTCTTAAATACTGCCAATGAGCGGATTCTGCTCTTTTTTGAATGTTCTCTCCGAAGGAAAGATTGAGGTCCCCATCCAAGGAAATGTCGTTGGAATCGTACAATACAACCAATTTGTTCAGTTTCATATGTCCGGCCATGGACATGGCCTCGTACGAGATCCCTTCCATCAAGCAGCCATCTCCGACTAGCGCATACGTATAATGATCGACGACCGGGAACCCGCTTTGGTTGAATTTCGAAGCCAGATGCGCTTCAGCCATCGCCATACCTACAGCCATAGCAATACCTTGTCCCAGAGGACCGGTTGTAGCATCTACGCCATCTGTGTGGCCAAATTCAGGATGTCCAGGTGTTTTGCTGTTCAGCTTGCGGAACTGCTTCACATCTTCTATAGAAAGATTATAACCAGACAAATGCAAAAGGCTGTACAGCAAAGCAGAGCCGTGCCCTGCAGATAATACGAAACGATCGCGGTTAAACCATTTTGCATGGGCCGGATTGTGATTGAGGTGTTTGCCCCAAAGCGCATACGCCATAGGCGCTGCACCCATCGGCAGTCCTGGATGTCCGGAATTAGCCGCGTTTGTGGCATCTATCGATAACGTACGGATCGTATCGATAGCTAGTTGATCAATTGTTTGTGTGATAGGCATATTGTTCTCCTTTTATGGATTCGATTTCTGTTTCCGACTTGTCATCGAACCACCAGTGATAGCCGTCCTGCTCCAACAGCTCATCGGACTCGGCAGGACCGTAGGTGCCAGCTGCATAAAGACGAAGCGGCACCAGGTTCTCTTTGTATGCATCTAAGATAGGTTGAACCCATTGCCATGACAATTCGACCTCGTCCCAATGGGCGAAGAACGTAGAATCTCCGTGCAAAGCGTCGCGAATCAAATTCTCGTAAGCCTCGGGCACATGATCCCGATTCTCATGAAAGTCGATATGCATGGGCTTGAACTTCCCTTTATTCAAAGGATCTCTTGTATTTAATTGAAGCGAAATGCCTTCGTGGGGACTGATTTCAATTACGAGCAGATTAGGCGTTTTGTTGTCATCATTTGTGCCAGATTGCTTTAACGGTTCTTTGAACTCGATCACGAGTCGTGTTGATTTATCCTTCATTCTTTTACCTGTGCGAATGTAAAATGGAACGCCGCGCCAAAAATAATCGTCGATTTGCAGCTTAGCCGCGATGAATGTATCATTACTTGAGGTTGAGGCAATATTGGGTTCGGATGTATAACCGACGACGGATTTTCCTTGGATTGTTCCTGCTCCGTATTGTCCGCGGACAACATGAGAGCTTACATCCTCTTTTTGCAGCTTCTCCAGGGAATCCATCACCAGCTTCTTTTTGTAACGGATATTCTCAGAAGTACTGTTGTTTGGGAGATGGATCGTCAGCATCATGAGCAATTGCAGCATATGGTTTTGGAACATGTCTCTTACAGCACCAACATGATCGTAATAGCCAGCTCGTTCTTCAACACCGACGATTTCGTTTGCCGTTATTTGAACGTTAGCAATGTAACGGTTGTTCCATAGTGCCTGAAGAACAGGATTGCTCTGCTGCAAAACCTCAAGCTTCTGTACCATTGGCTTGCCAAGATAATGATCAACTCGAAAGATCTCATCTTCTTTAAAAACTTTGCTCAGATTATGATTCAAATCCCGAGCGGATTGCAAATCATGACCGAAAGGCTTTTCGATCACCAAACGCTTCCAGCCATTCGCTGAACCAAGTCCGCTTTCATGGATGTTAGCTGTGATCGGTTCAAAAAATTCAGGCCCTACGGACAAATAAAACATCCGATTTGGCTCCATGCGTTGCTCTTCTTCCTGCTGTTCAATCAGCTTCAGCAGCTTCTGATAATCTTCCTTGCGGCCAACATCGAGAACGCTATAGCGGAATGCCCGCAGGAACTTTTTCATAACATCGGGATCATTCGCCTCGCGCCTGGAAAACATATGGAGTGATTGCTCGACATTTGCTTGAAAGGCTTGATCGGATAGTTCTCGTCTACCCAAACCGATCACAGAGAAGGACTCAGGTAGTTTCTGATCGACGAACAAGTTATACAACGCAGGATAAATTTTTCTTTTGGCTAAATCCCCAGTCGCTCCGAATAAGACGAACGTGGTAGCTTCCATTTCTCTCTCTCCTTCCAGCAGGGCCTTCTTCGTTAGCTCTGGATTCTATTTCCTAAATCCACTATAATACGAATATCACCTATACAGGTAATTAATATATTTTACAGGAGCTATAGACCACGTCTATGATCAATTACGAACTATACAAGGTTTTTTATTGGGCCGCGAAGACAGGTAGCTTATCCAAGGCAGCCAAATCATTGTTCATCACCCAGCCAAGCGTCAGCCACGCTATCAAGCAGCTCGAGGACAGCTTCGGCATCACCTTGTTTTACCGAAATTCCAAAGGCGTTGCCTTAACGCAAGAGGGCGTCACCCTTTATTCCTATATCGAGAAGTCTCAGATCCTAATCGCCTTGGCAGAGGAAAAGATGGCGGCGCTTAAAAATCTGGACAGCGGCGAGCTGCGGATCGGCGGCAGCGATTCGTTGTTCAAGCACTATATGCTTCCTTATCTGGAAACCTATCATCAGAAGCATCCCGGCATCAAATTGCATCTGAATCATGGAACGACACCGGAAACCATCGCTTTTTTGAAAGAGGGAAAAATCGATTTGGGTGTCGTTCGTATGCCCATTGTCGATTCCCAGCTTGAAGTGATGAAGGGTATTCAACTGCAGGATTGCTTTGTAGCGGGAGCTCATTATGCCGAGCTTAAGGACAGAGTACTCTCACTCGAGCTGCTGCTACAGTATCCCATCATCCTGTTCTCGCGTAATAGCCGGGTACGGATGGCCATCACAGAACTATTTGAAAGCTACGGTTATGAGATCAAACCTGAAATTGAGGTAGGAAGCGTGGATCTTCTAATCGAGTTCGCACGGAAGGGACTTGGCATCTCTTATATAACCAAAGAATTCATTTCCAAGGAACTGGAAGACGGCTCTCTCTTTGAAATTCAATTAGATATCAAGATGCCACCTTCCCAGGTGGGATTCATGATTATGCGCAACATGCCACTTTCCAACGCAGCAAGCAAGTTTATTGAGCTCGTGAAATAGCACCAAAGGGAATCATATAAGTAATCAACAAAAGCATCCGCAAATCGGTTGAAACCGGCTGGGATGCTTTTCTTGTTACCACGCTTAGAACATAAGAACAAGGCTCTTGAACAGGTCCTTCGGATTCGAATCGTTAGAAACGGCCGCCCGCAGCAGAGCCTTTTGGTGAGATGCGTATGCAGGCCGCAGCATCTGCACAGAATCTATGGTACTAAGTGAATAAACTCAAAAATCTCTTAACAGCAGGAAAACATTTGTGTAATGTGGAATATCTTTACTATTGATAATACATAATTCGATACGTTTCGAGTTGGCTTGGAGGGCAGCTGAATGAGTTTTAAAAAATGGATAAGGATCGTTTTTCCTGAAATCCAATTGTTTGACTTTTTGAAAGAACACAAAGCAGCCGCTCGTATGAGAAGCTCTGCAAATTTATCCAGTACGAACCGTGGACAAGACGATAGTCCTCCCTCCACTGTAACTCATACTTCAACATCGCTACCCGGTACAGCTCCACTCGGTCCCAATTCTGCTTCTCCGGTCCGTGAGGTATTGGCCGATGTAAAGCGTGGAGTGAAGCAGCTTGGGATTGATCAGTCTCCCCTGGAGTTGGATGACAAATTTGCCGACATCATCAGAGAACTCAATGAGAGGATATGGGCGCAGCACAGCTATATCGAGCAGCTTACAGCTGCCTTTAAGAAAGCTTTTTTTGCCAATGAAAAAGGGAAGGTCAAAAATGTTATCCTCATCTCCGGCCCTGCTGGGACAGGCAAAAAGACATCTCTCGGCTTGCTTATCCAATTACTAAATAAAAAAAATCTAATTCCCTATAAGCGTTACTATGAATTCGATTTAAGCCGCTATAGCGAGGTAGATGTCAAAAGCAACTTTATTGTCGACTGCTCAGCTACCTTCCAAGATGGCTTGGGAACGGTCTGCTTTACCGGAATGAAGAACGCGCATTCTGAGGTTCTGAACTACATCTCCCAGTTGATCAGCACAGGCAGCTTCCGAACACCTGAAGGCACCCAAGTAAATGCTGGCGATTATTTTATCATTTTTGAAATGGATCAATGGGTCAAGGAAAAGCATGTATATAATGCACTGCCAGCCGTTATAGCCTCACAAATTCCGCCAGTTATTCTCAAGAGTATACGATCCTACGCCATATCTGCACCATTAAATGTGGAAACGGTTGAGCGGCTCGTCCAGCAGAAATTCACTAAGGCTGCTACAACACTAGCCTATCAAACCCAGCTGAATATCTTCTATGAAGCAAATGTGTTTCATCGGCTTGCGGAAATCTTTGTGGAAAGTAAGCGTTATGGACAGGCTATCGATGAGTGGAGTCAAAAGGAATTTGTGGATCGTATTCTCGATCTGCGCTCCAAGGGCGAGCTCCAGGCCAAAGAGCAAGTAACCATACGTTGTGTTGATCAGGAGATCGTAGTGGTTACGTCTACTCAAAGCTTTGTCCTTAAACGCATGTCGATTATTAAGGAAGAAACGCTTGAGGATATTATGCTGGAGCTGGATAGGCTAACAGGCTTGAATCAGGTCAAAGCCTTTATCCACGAGCTGCTGGAGACGGTTAACGCACAGAAAAAACGCGAGCAATCGGGACAAAAAAACACGGCGATGTCGCTTCATATGGTTTTCTCCGGTAATCCGGGCACGGGTAAAACAACTGTAGCCAGACTTGTTTCGCGTATTTTGAAAGCATTGGGATTATTAGGTCAAGGGCAGCTCATTGAGGTAACAAGGCAGGACCTGGTTGGCGAATATGTCGGATCAACCGCACCCAAAACCTCTGCGCAGATTGAAGCGGCTATGGGCGGCGTCTTGTTTATCGATGAGGCTTACACATTAGCTCGGAGCCGCAATGATATCTTTGGACTTGAAGCGATCGACACTCTCGTCAAAGGCATGGAGGACAATCGCGAGAACATGGTTGTCGTGCTTGCAGGCTATACGAACGAGATGGAAACCTTTCTGAAATCAAACCCCGGGCTGCGTTCACGCTTTCCTTTTATCGTAGAATTTCCAGACTACACACCCGATGATATGTTGGAAATTATGGAACGGACCGCTTTAAGCCGCGATTATCAGATTGATCCCAGCGCCGGCCCTCGTATGCTTGAGCTATTCAAGACCAAGCAAATTCCCGGTAGAAACGACAGCGGCAATGGACGTTTGGTGAGAAACCTGCTGGAGGAAGCGATCCGCAAGCAATCGGTACGACTAAGCAAACAAGAGCTTGCTACAGCTGTGGATTGGAAGCTCCTTGTTCTTGAGGATTTTGGCTTGGGTCAAAAAGAAGCCTTTAATATTGAAACAGCACTGGTTGGCATTATCGGACTGGACAATGTGAAGACGTTCATCCGAACCTTGGAGAAGCAAATCATCGTTAACCATCGTCGACAGGAAGCCGGGATTATCGTTGACACCAACCAAAGTCTGAATATGGTCTTTTCAGGAAATCCGGGAACCGGCAAAACGACCATTGCCCGCCTGATTGCACAGATGATGAAATCGATGGGGATATTGAAGATGGGGCATCTCGTTGAGGTCGACCGCTCCCATTTGGTCGCTGAATATATGGGCCAAACCGCAACCAAGACCAAGGAGCTGGTAGAGTCAGCTTTGGGCGGTGTTCTATTCATTGACGAGGCGTATGCCCTCGCTGAGGAAGGTATCCAGGGTGGTGGATTTGGCAAGGAAGCCGTAGATACTTTAGTCAGATTGATTGAGCTGCACAAGGACAATTTGATCGTCATTTTGGCAGGCTATACGGGAGAAATGAGGAGCTTCCTGAAAATAAATCCCGGCTTATCCTCCCGCTTTCCATTGATGATCGAGTTTCCTGACTATAGCGCCGAGCAGTTGGAACAGATCACTTTGAAAATGGCAGAGTCTCGTGGCTTCACCATAGAAACGGATATTCGCGAGGGGCTTATGGCTTATTATGAGAAAAAACAGATTCCCGGCAAAAACGACAGCGGCAACGGCCGATTAGCTCGGAATACGCTGGAGGAAGCAATCCGCAACCAATCGATTCGTATCGCTGATCAACCAGACCTGCCTGTGCACCAGCTTAACCTTCTCAATAAAGCGGATTTCAATATTATCCCCGCTTCCGACAAACGTGAGAATCATAATGCGCTGCACGAGCTTGAGGAAGTGATTGGATTAATTGAGGTTAAGGATTTTGTAAAAGGTATCTCTGCGCAAATCGAAATGGGTAATCGCCGCAAAGCAATGGGCTTGCCTGTGGAAGGAACGCAAACGCTACATATGATTTTCAAAGGCAATCCAGGAACAGGTAAAACCAAAATCGCACGTATAATCGCCAAACGGCTCAAGGAGCTGGGCGCGGTTAAATCCGATTCCGTTATTGAAACGGATCGTTCAGGCCTTGTAGCCGGATATTTGGGACAAACTGCACTAAAAACAAAGGATGTTATCGACCAGGCTTTAGGCGGAGTATTGTTCATTGATGAGGCCTATGCTTTGGCTAGCGGCCAGGATGACTTTGGTAAAGAAGCCATTGATACACTTGTTAAAGCAATGGATGATTACAGAGACCGACTGGTCGTCATTCTGGCTGGCTATGAGCAGGATATGGACGATTTCATTGCCAGTAATGCAGGCTTGAAATCTCGTTTTCCGAACATCATCTCGTTTCCCGATTATTCTCCTGAGGAAATGCTGCAGATTAGCCGTTTAATCTTCAAATCCAAAGGCTATCAAGCTGCCGCGGGTGCGGATACGGCATTATTAGGTCTCTTCCTGCAATATATTGGCGATCCTACAGCCGGAAATGGACGATTGGTTAGAAATATATGTGAAAAGGCTATTCGCAATCACGCTGTTAGGCTAAGCGGTAATCCTATGGCAACGGTCGAAGAATTATCTACTATCATTTATGAAGATATTGGAAGGTTATAAATGAAAAATTCCAATTCAAACTCAGCTGCAGGCTTAGGGTGCTTACTGGTGCCTTTAATTATTGTTTTAAGTCCGATATTGTTCTTCATTTATATGATTGATACATACAAGAAAGAGATTTTTTTTGGACCCTTGTACATTATTTATGCTTCGATTAAAGTGTTGGTACTGGAGGTACCAGCCTCTAATTTTCCATATGGCGTCCTATTGTTCTTAGGAGTCATACTTTACGGTTCTATGATGATTCCAAAGATCCGGAGCCTTTATGATGAACTGCCTGTCCTGATTCCTTTTCTTCAAATGTGCTTTCTTATGCTTATTGCTTCGATTATCGGTTTTTATATCCTAAACGCTTGGGCAGATAACCAAACGTACGCAAAAGCAGAAGCTGTTTTATTAACCGTTACCACATTTGTGCTGATGCGTCTGTTCATGTCTTATTGGTACTACAGCTTTCCAATTAGCACCTTGATTACCCGTGAGGAAGAGCAAGATATTCAGGCCATACAGGTAAATGGCGGCTCTGTCAGTCAATCATCGCTTCCCCATGGATCGATGCATAAGAACCTTGTCCTGTTTGCTCTGATATTTGTTTTTTTCCTTACGATGTTTTTTCTTGCTAACATCCCTCCAACTTTAGACACAAATAAGTTGATGAAAGAGCAAATAAGCAGAGAAGCAGCGGCTGGCGCTATATTGTTCTATGGAGAAGAAAAAAATGGTATTCAAGCTAAAAACTTTGAAGTTCCAGGTCTCACCAGGAGCGTCTCTACAAGAATGTTAATATGGGACTATAACTTAGAGGACAACGATAAAGTGCAAATTTTAGTGGATGGAAAGCCTATACATGATTCAATAGTGTTGACCAATACGCCTGTAGCTTTCACTGTTCCTGTTCCAAGCGTAATTACTATTAAAGGCATTCAAGACCAGGGAGGTGGGCTCACATACGCAGTCAAATTTCCGCAAACCAAATATACTTTCTTCAATATCGTCGCTGTGAATGGTGTGAATACGTACACATTGATGCCTACACCTTAGGTAACAACATAAAAGGCTCTTCCCTTTTGAAGATGTTGGGGGGCAGCAGATGAAAAATTCCAATCAAAATTCTGATGCAGGCTTCGGCCTCTTCTTGGTGCCTATCTTAATCTTTATTCTTTTAAGTCTATCTTTGATAATCAAGTATATTCTTAATAATTACCCGGAAAAGGTTATTTTTGGACCCCTATATTTTATT
This sequence comes from Paenibacillus sp. FSL H7-0331, assembly GCF_001956045.1. The sequence continues at coordinate 11,002 of NZ_MRTH01000018.1, forward strand.
TTTGTATCAATTAAGGTGTTTGTCTTGGAGGTTCCACTCGCGAATTTTACATTTAACATACTCTTTTTGATAGGAATACTATTTTACGCTTCTATGGTCATTCCGAAGATCCGGACCATTTATGATGGGCTACCTGTCCTGATCCCTTTTTTTCAAATGTGTTTTTTAATGCTTATAGCTTCTGTCTTCGGACTCGAATTCCTGAACTCGTGGGCAGATAATCAGATGCTCTCAAAAGCAGGAGCTGTTTTATCTGCGATTATTACGTATGTATTGATACGTCTCTTAATGTCCTACTGGTACTATAAATTCCCAATCAGCTCCATGATCACTCGTGAAGACAAGCTAAATAATCAGACAGTTTCCGCAGTTGCCAGCTCTGCCAATACATTAATGCTGCCCAATGGAAGGATGCATAAGAACCTTGTCCTGTTTGCTCTGATCTTTCTTTTTTTTCTTTTTATTGCTTCTTGTACAAATATCCCCACACCATTAGACAGTAATAAACTTATGAAAGAGCAATTCAGCCGAGAACCAGCAGCTGGCACTAAATTATTCAACAAAGAAGAGCACAATGGTATTCAAGCTAGAGATTTCAATATTTCTGGCTTAACACGGGGTGTCTCAACAAGAATGTTAATATGGGACTTTAACTCAGAGGATCACGATATTGTGCAAATTCTGGTGGATGGAAAAATTATTCAAGATTCAATTGTACTGACCAATACGCCTGTAGCTTTCACTGTTCCGGTCCCTGGTGTAATTACCATTAAGGGCATTCAAGATCAAGGAGGCGGACTCGCGTATGCAGTCAAGTTTCCGCAAACCAGATTCACTTGTTTTAACATCGTCGCTGTGAATGGTGTGAATACATATACCTTATTGCCTAAACTATAAATTACGCTTACCAAACGAGTTAAATTTGAATAGGAGGATATTGCAATGGACCCAAGAAAGAATGTAAGAAATAAAGAGGCCCCTCAATCCGTACCTCAGAGAGCAGGTATCGCTTCTCAAGCTCCATTAGTTCCTCTTGAGGAAGAGTTAAATAGTGAGGAAACCCTGGTTCCGAGTAGCCCTATTCCAAATCCTGCCCCTTCTGAACCCCCAAAAAAACCTAATAAATGGCTGAATTCAATCCTGATCCTGCTTGGAGTAGGTTTGCTTTTTCTTACTATCAACTATGCTTTTAATGAGAGTACCCCCACCTTAGGAAGTAACGTGATTAATAAAGAGCAAATCAGCAGCCAGGTCGCGGCGGGTACCGTATTGTTCAATAAAGAAGAAAATCCGGGACTTCAAGCTAAAGACTTCAAAGTTAATGAATTGAAGCAAGGCGGGCCTGCCAAATTGGTCATATGGGATTTTAACGTACAGGATTACGATGAAGTGCAGATTTTTGTGGATGGCAAGCCTATTCATAATTCTGTTGTATTGACCCATACACCTGCTGAATTCAGTGTCCCGGTACCTAGTGTTGTTACCATAAAAGGTATAAGTGACAAAGGGGGCGGAATTACATATGCAGTTAAGTTTCCAACCAATAATTTAACTTATTTTAATGTCGCCAATGTGAATGAGATCAATACATATACCTTGGTACCAGGTCCTTAAATCCGAGAAAGCTGTTCGAGTTCGATTTGAAAATGACATCTATCACATCAAGGAATACAAATTTGTTTTGCAGCATAAGGATTGTTACGTAGCTCTAATATTTTCCAAATTCTCTGCCTAGCTGGAAAGGTGGTAGTTGAAGTATGTCTGATGAGTTAATCTTACTGGAAAGAACATTAAAAGAAAGCTTGATTTACAATATACATGATGTGGATGTCCTGCTGAAGCTGGGTGAGATCTACCATTCGAGTGGTCGGCAAACCTTAGCAAAACTCTGTTTTTCAGCAATTCTCGGCATTTCCAAAGACATCTCTGTAAAAGAAAAAGCGAGGGCTCTTTTATTCCAATCCGAACGACTTGTTCAAACCTATCCAAATCAGGCTCAAACTACTGAGTTTTTAGATTTACTTATCCAAAAGCTGCTCGCTCATTCAGCGAATGATTATTACTACAATATTGATATGGAACTTTTTGAGCTCATGTCTGTACCGATTCCTCTGGATCCAATTGTAGTTAATACCGAAAGCGAGAAAAAGGAAATTCTTAAACATTTACAAGGAATTATTGAAATGTATGATCATCTGGAAGATCAGCCTTCTCGGGATTTGTTGATAACTGTGTTGGCTTTTCGATTATTGAGCAATAAGAAAATAAAGCTTCCTTTAAATACGAATGAATATTGGAATCAGAGGCAATCCCTACACAATCTTATTCGTGCCACTGAGACCATTAAGACTAAATATCATGGATGGAGCCTTCCCCTTTTTGATTTAAAAGAAATTGGATACGATCTCCGGCTGTTCTGTATTTCCATTGGAGTCAGCGCTACTTTTATGGACCGCCAGTATGAGTACGATAAGCTTGCACCCATTATTAAAGCTAGAGAATCCGACGTTGTTATCGATGCAGGTGGGTGTTTCGGAGACACTGCACTATACTTTGCTCATGAGGTTGGCGAGACTGGGCACGTATACACATTCGAATTCATACCGAGTAATTTGGAGATTATGAGGAAAAATCTGGACCTGAATGAACAACTTAAACAGCATATTACGATTGTTGAACGCCCTCTTTGGCATGTATCCAATGAATTACTGTATTACACGGATCGAGGAGCTGCGAGCTCGGTTTCTTTCTCCAAAACGAACGAATCCAATGATCAAGTCTTAACGATTACTATTGATGATTTGGTCAACGAAAGGAACATAACCCAAATCGATTTCATTAAAATGGATATAGAAGGAGCAGAAATGAATGCGTTGAGAGGCGCTATTCAAGCCATTCAAACCTTTCGTCCGATACTGGCCATTGCTATCTATCATCAAATCGAGGATTTTACTGCTGTCGTAAATTTCATAGCACAATTAAACTTGGACTACACATTTTATTTAGGCCACTACACCATATATGCTCAGGAAACGATTCTTTATGCGGTCCCGAAGTAAGAATGGGAGGAGTTTATATGAGCTATGATAAATGAGCCTTTGGCTGGCAAGACACGTCGCCTTGCGATAATCGATACTACATTTCCATGGAAACAAAGTGGTTTTCGTTATTGGGAAAATATGGAATTTTATAATCAAAAGCCTGATACGCTTTTTTTTGCTACAAACATGTATACAGATGAATTTCCGGCACAAGTTTATCCATTCGAATCATTTGCAGCACTCGCACAAAAAGAGGGAATTACGGATATCTATTGTGTGTTTCTAAATTTGGTTTTGAGTCTGCAAGGGCGGTGTTATCTCCCTGATGGTACCTATATGCCTGGATCTAATCCTGGTTTGAACATCATGCCACTTCTACAAGAGCATGGTATTAACCTCCACACGACACTATACCCGGGAGGTGGCTTGGGTCCCTCCACTTCTGATGAATTTCTCCGTATAGCTTCCCATCATTGCTCAACCATATTTACGAACATTGCTGAAGTATTAAATGTCATTCCCAATAGCATTTATTCTCCGGTAGTGATCAATACAGACTTTTACACTTATACTCCTAAATCCACAGTAAAACCCATACAAATAACTTTTTCCGCTCATCGTGCCGAGCGTAAAGGGTTTCCATTATTGGTACAAGTTTTTAATCAGCTTGATGACCAATATCATCTAAATATCATAGGCGATTGGGAACATGATCTCCATCTACTAACCAATACAAACTATACTTTTTGGGGCCTTCTAAATCCTGAAACGATTAAGATGATTTATGAGCAATCTCATGTATTCATTTACAGTGGTACTTATGATCAGTTTGCTCTTGATGGGTTTCCTACAACAGCAGCTGTTGATGCGATGGCAACTGGTTGTATCTTGGTTTCCACCAATCCTCGTAATGACCACTTTGTACTCGAAAAAAATGTGGACTATCTTGAGGTGGAAGCGGACATAAAATCAATAACAGATACTTTGTTCTGGATTAAGGAAAACTTTCAGCAAGCTTTGGAAATCGGCATTAATGGTGCAACCAAAGTCAAAAATCGATTTGATTCAAAGGTTATTGTGCAATCGAAATTATCACATATGTTCAAAACCTCTCACTCTTGAGATAAGGTCTTCTTGAAATATACCGCGGAATCATCATAACCTATGGCCTTGTAAAAGCTGCCGGCTCTTCTGGTAGCTAGGGCAACCAGTTTTGAATTGCGCTGGTAAGCCTTCTCTTCAACAAGTTCCATTAACTTCTTACCGATCTTCTTTCCCCTGAACTCTTCTATAACAAATAATTCCTCTACCCAGCTTATGACTCCATTTGCATAAAAAGTTGAGTGATGAAATACTAAAACATATCCAATCAATCTGGCATCCGTTTCTGCAATGATGATATCTGCATTTTTATCACTTAAGAGATCTTTGAATATTGTAGAGTAATCTTTCATATTAGGTTTATAGCTTGTCGCAAGACTTGCTGCTAAGCCGAATAGTTCCTCTTCGTCCTGGAGAACGGCTTCTCTGTAATTTATACTCATTGAACCACTCCTCCTATCATTACAGTAAATTATAAACATTTTTCAATATTTTGGAAATGAAAAAGAGGGGTTGATTTAAAAACCAACCTCCTCAGTATGTTGAATCCATTCCGACAATTGACGGCTGTGATATAACCAACGCGTATCGCGATATATCCATCGGTTCGTGGGCAGCTCAGCGAAAAGCTCGAATGGTGATTGTGCATCAAATACGATGAAACGAGCTGGTAAACCGGGCTTTATCCCGTACTGCTTCAGACCGATTAATGACGCTGGGATCGTAGACAGCATACGAAGGAGCGTATGCGCATCATCAGCGCTTCCCATTTGAACGGCGTAGCCGGTTAGCAGCCCAATCTGCAGCAAGTCACCGCTTCCGTAGGGATGAAACGGATCCTGCACATTATCCGATGCGGTCGCAACAGGAATACCTGCGGCCATCAGCTCCTTAACTCGCGTTACACCGCGACGTACTAAACCTTTATCCCCCCTGCCCTGCAGGTATAAATTGGTGGCAGGCAGCGTAATGACCTTCAGCTGAGCCAAAGCCATATTATCGATAATCGCTGCTGCACGACTCTCCTCTATGGCGCTCAATGAGCACAAATGACCGACCACCACTCTGCCCCGATAATCATTACGTATGGTAGCAGCCGCAATCGCTGATACGGTCTGTACCTGAGGGTCATCCGTCTCATCTGCATGCAGATCGACGTCTTTGTTATATTTCCTGGCAATAGCAAAAAGCCGCTCTAGATATGCCTCCGGTTCATCAGCAATGTGCGGCGCACCTCCAACTGCATCCATCCCCGCCTGCATGGCTTCGTCGACAGCTTCCCACATGGCGGGTGTGTGTCCCCGGCTTGGAACGAACAGAACATACTGGATATCGACGATTCCGCTCAAAAGCTCCCTCGCCTCCAGAGCCGCATGAACCAGGCGAAAAGCGGCTTCCCGACCATGCTCGAACGGGAAATGAACATGCGAGCGAATGGCTGTCGCACCACCCGCAGCAGCACGCAAAGCGGCTTTATGGATTCGGGCTACAAGCACCTCACGCGTAAATTGTGGAATTGCAGCACTATAGTTACGAATTGCTTCACCGAGTGTACCTGAGTCATTTCTGACAATTCCTGATGTAAACGCCTTGTCAAGATGCGCGTGAGCCTCAACAAGTCCGGGCAGCAGCATTTTCCCGCCAAGATCTATGGTACGTGAAGCTGAGGTGCTGCAAGCCAGCTGTATATCCTCTAGAGGGATACTGCCATGATCCTGAATTATCCCTTGCTGCTGCTGCGGAGTCACTGACTGCCAGAACCCTTTGGCAGCCCTTAATTCATATAGCTGCGCTGGAGATCCTTCAGCCAAAGGCAATCGTGCATTAATTAGATGCAAGCTGCCCAGACTCATGCTCTGACACCCAGTACTGACCGTGTACGTCCGGGATGCTGGTCAGGCAGATTTGGTCCCTTACCGAATAGCTTGTCACGCAGCACGCCATCGCTGTAATGCTCCTGTACAAGCCCCCTCCGCCTCAGCTCGGGAACAACAAGCTCGACGAAATCGCGAATAGTGCCGGGGCGTGTAATATACGAAATATTGAATCCGTCAGCACCGGTTTGCTCTATATAACGCTCCATGGCATCGGCAATCTGTTCAGGAGAGCCGATTGTCAGCGAAGTTGTTCCGAAAGCATAAATATTCGCCAATTCATCTACAGTCCAATGCTTATCGGGATGATCATTCAAATACTCGATGATCGAACGGTTGTTGCTATTTTTGGCAAACTGCAGAAGCCTCTCAGGTCCATAATCGGCAAAATCGATACCCGACCAGCCACCAAGCAGTGCAAGCAACCCCTCGGTGCTGGAATACTTCAAATAATCCAGATACTTGCGCTGCGCTTCTTCCTCTGTACGCCCGACAATGACAGTCAATTTCGGGAAAAACAGCAGGTCCTCCGGTAGGCGTCCTGCAGCTTGTGCCTTGCTGCGAATATCGTCGATGATGGCCTTCGTCGCCTCGGGTGTAGGCGTATTCAGAAACACACCTTCGGCATGTGCTGCTGCAAATGCCCTCCCCCGCGTCGATGCTCCTGCCTGATAAATGACCGGTGTACGCTGCGGTGAGGGTTCGCATAGATGAATGCCAGGAACCTTGAACCGGGCTCCTTCGTGTCCGATATCATGGACCTTCGATGGGTCCGTATAGATGCGAGCCTCACGGTCCTGAACTACCGCATCCGCCTCCCAACTCGATTCCCACAGCTTATAGCAGACGTCAAGGTATTCCTCGCCAATCTCATAGCGTTCTTCCGCAGTGAGCTGATCCTCCAAGCCATAATTACGGGCTGCGCTTTTCAGAAAGGAGGTAACCACATTCCAGCCTATACGTCCCTTGGTCAAATGATCGAGTGTGGACATTTTGCGAGCTAATGCATAAGGATGCTCATAGGTCGTAGAGCAGGTGACGGCAAAGCCGAGATGCTTCGTCACAGCGGCCATCGCCGGAATTACATACGTCGGATCATTGATCGGGGCCTGGATTGCCTGCTCCAGACATGTATCACGGCTTTTCTTGTACACATCATATTGTCCCAGCACATCAGGGAAAAATACTGTATCAAAGCCTCCGCTTTCCAATAGCTGAGCAAGCTCCGTCCAATAACTAAGGTCCTTATAGCGATGCCCTTCGTCCTCGGGATGAGCCCATAGCCCTGGCGTATCCGTTGGGCAGCTTTTCTCTATTGCATTTAAATAGATTCGTTTTTTAGCCATAACGTACACATCCTCTCAGTTGTTCATGAAATCAGCTGTAGTTGATTTTGATTTAAGCAATCGTCACACCAGGAGCCAGCTTTAGATCCCATTCATGAACTTCAGCGCTTCTGATGCCTTCTATAATAAAGGGATCTTTGTTTACCAGTTCCTGTACCTCATCGATAGATTCAGCTCGATATACCGCTACGCCGCCCCAACCGTCCAGTAATCGACCGTTCGCGATCACCGTTCCTGCTTCTCTTAAAGCAATCATGTAGGCCATATGTGCTGGTGCCACGGTAGGCGCAATTTCCGGTTTGAGCAATTTGGCAAATACGATAAAATAACGCATATCTTCCCGTATCCTCCTCAATTTATTTCAGCCGTTCCTGCATCCGCTGCATCAATCAATCCTCACCTGTGACGCAGGATGATCCGATGGTGTATGCGGACCGTGATTGAATAGATTATCGCGTAAGGTTCCCGGTTTATAGGAGGTTTGTATACTTCCCCGGCGCTGCAGCTCAGGAACGACCTCATCAATAAATTCACAGATGCTTTTTCCGCGAACCGCATAGGCCAAGTTAAATCCATCGACACCGGTGCTTTCAACGAATGCTTCCATATAATCGGCAATCTGCTGGGGTGAGCCGACGGTTACATTACCCGCTCCGCCAAACGCATACAACTCCGCCAGCTCTTCTGTTGTCCAGCGTTTGCCTTCATCTAAACGCCGCAAATAATCCGCTATGTACTGGCTGCCATTGCTTTTCTTTCTGATATAAGCAAGCAGCTCATCCGGGGTATAGGCAGATAAATCAATGCCGGACCATGAGGACAATAGAGCAAGCGTGCCTTCTGTACTGACATAACGTACATATTCAGCAAACTTCGTTTTCGCTTCCGCTTCAGTAGGCGCCACAACAGGTACAAACCGCGGGAAGAAACGAAGCTGCTGTGGGTCACGTCCTGCTGCTTCTGCTTTATTTCGAATATCTTGCACGAGAAAGCGTGTTTCCTCCACCGTCATCGCATTCAGGAAGATGCATTCCGCATGCTGCGCCGCAAACTGACGACCACGGGTCGAAGAACCCGCTTGGAACAGTACAGGCGTTCGCTGCGGCGAAGGCTCGCACAAATGAATGCCTGGTTCCTTGAAGAAAGTGCCTTTATGCCGAATCTCGTGTATTTTGGCTGGATCGGTGTACACCCGGTTTATCCTATCGCGTACAACCGCATCAGACTCCCAGCTGCATTGCCACAGCTTGTAGCATACATTCAGGAATTCGTCCCCACGATCGTAACGCGTATCGTGCTCCATCTGCTCAGTTAAGCTGAAATTCAATGCTGCACTATTTAAATTCGAAGTCACGATGTTCCAGCCAATACGACCGTTCGTTAGATGGTCAAGCGTGGACATCTTACGCGCTAATGCATAAGGATGATCGTAGGTAATTGAAGAGGTGACGACAAAACCCAAATGCTCGGTCACCGCAGCCATCGCCGGGATCAGATAGGAAGGATCGTTGATGGGCAAGCTCATTCCTTCGCTGACCGCCGTATCTCTGCTGTTCTTATAAGTACTGAATGTCCCCAGTGCATCAGCGAAAAATATGGCATCAAACCTGCCCCTCTCCAGCAGCTGTGCAAGCTCAGTCCAATAGGACAGCTCCTTGTAATCGGAGGCTCTGCTGTCGGGATGCGTCCACAATCCGATATTATCGACCGTCGGACAATTTTTTTCAATAAAATTGAGACCGATTCGTTTACTCATGCTGATATCCTACTTTCCATGAGGAATAACAATCTTCATTGGTATAAAAAGGATTGGAACTAACGCAGCTCTTTCCAAGCGGTCATCCCGCCAGCTACGTTCACCAATCCCGTGTAGTCGTTGGACAGCAGCCATTCGCATGCTTTCAGGCTTCTACGGCCGCCTCTGCATACGAAGAATAACTCGCCAGCCGGTTGAATTTCCGTATGTCTATGCTCCAGATCGCCAAGACGGATGTGTATGGCACCTGGTATTGTACCTTCAGCAACCTCATGGTCCTCACGGACATCGAAGATCGTCAGCTTCTCGCCGTTCTCTATGCGTTCCTGCAGGTGAGCGGCAGTAATCTCACGAATACCTCCAAGCCCCGTATGAGGAGCCCATCTGACGTCCCAATGATAAAATTCATATGCTCTAACACCATGTACGACAAATGGATCCTTCTCGATCAGCGCTTGCACTTCGTCTGAGGAATTACCTCGATAAATAACGAGTCCACCCCCAGCCGGGCCGTTTAACAAACGTCCGTTGCCACTTACCTTGCCTTCCAGACGCAGCTGACTTAAATACTCAATATGCGCTTCCAGATAAACCGGTGCCAATTCCTGATTAGCCGGCTTCATCCATACAGCATAATACGCCATCCTATCTCCTCCAAACCTAATATTCAAAACAAGCCCATGCTCAGCTTACTTTTTTGTACCTACAGCTTCAGCAAGTTGCCGACCTGGATGATCGTCTCGCAGGTAAGGTCCTTCGCCGAAAATTTTCTCCCGATACGTCCCATCCCCATACTCCCTCTGCACAAGTCCTCTGCGCTGAAGCTCGGGTACGACCAAATCGACAAATGCATTAATCGTTCCCGGTTGGATAATGTGACCGATATTAAACCCGTCGACACCGGTCTGTGCGATAAAATCCTCAATCGTATCGGCGATTTGCTCCGGGCTCCCGATAGTTAATGAACTCGTACCGAAGGCGAAGAAATTGGCCAGTTCCTCTGCGGACCACTTCTTGTCCGGATCGGACCGTTTCCACGTCTCAATAATACCGCGATTGTCGCGCTTCTCGACAAATTCAAGCAGCTTGTCATCGCCAAGCTTGAAGAAATCGATTCCTGACCATGCCCCTAACAGTGCAAATATGCCCTCAGTGCTGGAATATTGAAGAAAGCTCTCATAACGACTTTGCGCTTCAGTTTCGGTACGTCCTACAATCGGCGTGAGCTTTGGAAAAAACAATACCTTAGCAGGATCGCGTCCCTGCTTCTCAGCCCGTTCACGTATATCCTGCACGATGAAGCGGGTAGCCTCGATCGTAGGCGTATTCAGAAAAATGCATTCCGCATGCTTGGCGGCAAATTCTCTGCCCCTTGCTGAATTACCAGCCTGAAACAACATCGGAGTCCGTTGAGGCGACGGCTCGCTGAGATGAATGCCTTGAACCTGAAAAAACGTTCCTTGATGATTGATATCGTGCACTTTGGAGGGATCGGTATAGATGCGTCGCTCCTTGTCCTGCACGACCGCGTCTTTCTCCCAGCTTGCTTCCCACAGCTTGTAGACGACATCCATATATTCATCCCCGCGATCATAGCGCTCTATCAGACCAAGCTGCTCTTCCAAACCGTAGTTTTTGGCAGCACTGTCCAGATTCGAGGTGACAATATTCCAGCCAACCCTGCCTTTAGTCAAATGATCCAGCGTGGACAGCTTGCGTGCCAATGCATAGGGATGCTCATACGTTGTGGAGAAGGTAGCCGCAAAGCCAAGATGCTTGGTCGCTGCGGCCATCGCCGGGATCAAATAACTGGGGTCATTTAAAGGAACCTGGATCGCTTGACGGATCGCAGTGTCCATATTGCCCTGATAAACATCATACACACCGAGCATATCAGCAAAAAAGATTGCATCGAACTTGCCTCGTTCCAAGGTTTGGGCCAGCTCAACCCAGTACTTCAGACTGGTATATTCATAGCTCCGGTCTTCCGGGTGAGCCCATAAGCCTGGTGATGCGGTTGGACCTGAAATCGTGACAGCGTTCAAATAGATTCTTTTATTCATAGTAGGAAATCCGCCTTTTTTTATTTTTTCGGCAAGAAACTCGTATTGAATGCTTGTTGAACATCTTCATTTTTCTTCAGTTGACCGATATCCTGCAATTGTTTGCTCAGTTCCTGCCACCGTTCCAGCGACATATAGCCTACACCTTTGGTCGCCGCATCTCCACCGTAGATGAAATCTTTTTGCAGCTTTCCTTCATTCACGAGGTAATCGACGGAATTTTCCTTATTGGCTTCATTTAACACTTTAGCAACCTCTTCTATATTATCCTTGTAGTAATCCCAGCCTTTGACTGAAGCTTGTACATAAGCTTTAACGACGTCCGGATGCTCTTTCAAATATTTCTCGGAAGTAATGATAATGCTGTAATAAGGACGGTACCCGGAATCAGCAACGAGCAGGGCATCAACATCAATATTTTGTTGCTTCAGGCTATAGGGAGTATTGGTCGTATAGCCTTGTGTGAGCGCCTTTGGATCGTTAACAAAATTCGTGTATTGGCCAGTAAACTGTACCTCTTTAACACTGTCCAGCTTGTAGGATTTCTTTAAATAAGTCCAATATGCGGCGGTCAAAGCAGCATACACCGTACGACCGTTCAAATCAGAAAAGCTTTTAATATTGTCGCCCTTGTGGAAGAAAATCGCTGATGGGCTTTTCTGCAAAAAGGCTGCTACACCCACGATAGGAATACCCTGCTCCCTCGCAATAAGGATAGAATCCGCACTGGCAAGTCCGAACTCTGCCTGCCCGGCAGCAACGATCTGTACAGCCGATACCTGCGCACCACCTGGTTTAATAGTCACATCCAGGTTGCTATCCTTATAAAAGCCTTTGGCTGAAGCAGCATACAGACCGGCGTGTGTGGATTGGGCGAACCAGTCGAGAACCTGGGTAACCTTCGTTTTTTCTTTTAAAATGGAGTCCGAAGCTGGAGCTGTGCTGCCTGTCGGTGGTGCTGTTGCGGCTGTAGGTGCTTTGGTTGGCTCTGACGGAGCCGTAGGGGCGGCAGCAGGTTTGGGCGTGCTTCCGCAAGCGGCCAATATTTGGACTGATAATAAGGAGACAATGAGCAAGCTTACATTTTTTTTCAACATGGTTATTCCTCCGTAGGTGTAAATGATTAATTTTCTGTCTTCATTTCTGATTCATGCCAAGAGCTTAATAACCTTTTTGCAAGTGCATTGACGAAAAGAAAAAACGAGATGCCAAGCAGTGAAGCGGTGAGGCCGCAAGCAAATAAATAAGGTGTCTGCAGCCGCATGGCTGCAAAAGTAATCGAAAAGCCAAGCCCGCCATTGCTGCCACCGATACCGGCAATGTACTCACCTACAATAGCTCCAATAACGGATAATGTGCATGATATTTTCATCCCACCAACGATATATGGCAAGGCAGCAGGAATACGCAGCTTCCACATCCTCTGCCAGCCATTGGCATTGTAGAGGTAGAACAGGTTTTTCAAATTTTGCTCGGTGGAGTGAAGCCCGATCAGCGTATTGGACAGCATCGGAAAAAATCCAATAAGGAACGCAATAGTAACAATCGCATTGAACCCCGGACCCAACCAGATGACAATAATCGGTACAATCGCAACGATAGGGATCGTTTGCAATACGATTGCATAAGGATACACGCTGCGTTCGATGATTCTTGAGCTGGCTAACAGAATAGCACCGGCAACTCCAATGACCAGACTAAGGACAAACCCAAGCACCGATTCTAAAGCGGTAGTTAATGCCGCATGCCACAAGTCAGCTCCATTATCCAATACGGCTGCAAACACATCAGTCGGTTTGGGTAGTAAAAAAACAGGTGTACCCAGCAGCTGTAGAATGAATTGCCAGCAGGCAATGAATAGGATAAAGGCTAGTAAAGGCGGTAACAATCCGGAACGCAATCGCCCTGACAAATGACACTCCCCCCTCTCTGTAAGTTAATGACGAAGAACTGCGTTGACCCGGGAAGCTAATTCATTGAATTGAGGGCTGGTACGAAAATCCTCCTGTCGTGAAGCCGAGGTGTGTACATCAATTTGACCGACGATTCGGCCTGGTCGGGGTGTCATCACGGCAATTCGCGTTGAAAGATACACAGCTTCGAATACGTTATGTGTTACGAACAATACCGTCATTCGCGGATTGGCTGACCTGATGCCGAGTAATTCCTGCTGCAGCGTCTGTCGGGTAAGTTCGTCCAACGCACCAAACGGTTCATCCATCAATAACAGGTCCGGTTGAGCAACGAGCGAGCGGGCGATAGACACTCTCATCTTCATACCGCCAGACAGCTCCCGGGGTAATGATTTGGAATAGTCCTTCAACCCGACCAACTCCAGCACACGCAGCGATTCCTCGGTCCGCTGTTTGCGTGATATCCCCTTAAGCTCAAGCGGCAGTGCAACATTATCCAGTACATTGCACCAAGGCATAAGCGTTGCATCCTGAAACACGTAAGCAAGGCGTCCGCTCTTTCGCGCTGAATCCGCTGTGCCACCCATCACCTGCAGATTGCCTCCGCTCGGTTCGCTCAAGCCCGCAATCATCCGCAAAATCGTTGATTTGCCGCAGCCGGACGGACCGACAAAGGAAATAAACTCACCTTCTCGCACCAGAAGATTCGCGTCTTGTACGGCAATGGTATGATTAGCATATTTCTTCTCCACTCGTTCCAGTTGGACAAGGGGTTGAGCCAAACTATGCTCAGGATCCTCGATGGTTACATTCACATCCCTGTTATTATGCATGCCGTTTCCCCCCTCTTAAATAACTTAACTTATTGTTATAGTCGGATTTAATGCAATGCAATCCATTACTAATTGAAGCCTTCGTATTACGCGCGCTGGCTGACCTCAATAGCTTGTTGTAAATCATAAAGAATATCCTCGATCCCTTCTGTACCAACCGATAGTCGAACCAGTCCCGGTGAAACGCCAGTCGATAGCTGTTCGGCTTCTTGCAGCTGCTGATGCGTCGTACTTGCAGGATGTATAATTAACGATTTAGAGTCCCCGACATTCGCCAGATGTGAGAATAAGGTCACAGCATTTATCAGCTTTTTGCCTGCTTCAATTCCGCCCTTGATTTCGAACGTAAGGATAGCACCTTGACCGTTAGGCAAATATTTGGCGACAAGTCCATGAGAAGGATGACTCTCTAGTCCTGGATAATTAACCCACTCAACAGCTTCATGCTGTTCCAAATAACGGGCAACCTTCAGCGCGTTCTCGCTGTGACGTTCCAGCCGAAGATGCAGCGTCTCCAAACCCTGCAGCAGCAAAAATGAGTTGAATGGTGAGATCGAAGCTCCTAAATCACGAAGCAGCTGCACACGGGCTTTAATAATATATGCGAGCGGGCCCAGTGCATCTGTGTAGACAAGACCGTGGTAGCTTGGATCCGGCTGTGTCAAGCCAGGAAACTTATTATTAGCCGTCCAATCGAACTTGCCGCTATCCACAATAATTCCACCTATAGAGGTTCCATGACCACCGATGAATTTTGTCGCGGAATGAACTACAATATCGGCTCCGAATTCGATGGGACGAAGCAAGTAAGGACTCGGAAATGTATTGTCTACAATTAGCGGGATACCATGCTCATGTGCAATTTGAGCTACTGCTTCAATGTCGAGAATATCACCTTTGGGATTACCGACTGTTTCGGCAAATATTGCTTTCGTCTTCTCGTTAATAGCCTTTTTAAAATTTTCTGGGTCAGACGGATCAACGAAACGTACGGTGATACCAAGCTTAGGCAATGTCTGGGAAAACAAATTGTAGGTGCCGCCGTATAAGCTTGTTGCCGACACTATCTCATCCCCGGCTCCGGCAATGTTTAGAATGGAAAACGAAATAGCTGCCTGACCGGATGCAGTTGCCAATGCGCCAACGCCACCTTCCAGTGCCGCAATTCGTTTCTCAAATACATCGGTTGTTGGGTTCATCAGGCGTGTATAAATATTGCCAAACTCCTTGAGACCGAACAGATTGGCTGCGTGCTCCGTATCGCGGAACGTATAGGATGTCGTCTGATAGATCGGAACCGCTCGTGAATTCGTTGCCGGATCTACTTCCTGCCCCGCATGGATAGCCAAGGTGCCCAATTGTAATTTTCTTTCCTCTGTCATATTCGTTCATCCTCCTCATAATGGTTAACTTGTGATGACATTCATTTCTTAACCTAGCCCAAGAGCTTGTGGCGAAACACACCTGTAGCATACTCGTTTTGAACACGTCCCCTGTGTTGTAACACCGGAACGACCTTGCTTACGAATTGTTCGAACGTTTCCGATCGGGTCGCATAAGCGATGTTATAGCCATCTACTCCCGTATGATCCATAAACTGTTCCAGCTGATCGGCAATTTGCTCAGGCGTACCGACACGTAATGACCCTACACCGCCAAAGGCAAAATATTTAGACAGCTGTTCAATCCCCCATTCCTCGTCCCCACCATTTCGCTTGAAAAACTCAAACAAATAATTGGTTCCACTACGCTGCTCGCCCTTACGAATAAAAGCCAACAGTTCATCGGAACTGACCGTGGAGAAATCTACGCCAGTCCACACCGATAATAGGGATAACGCACCTTCCGGACTGGAATATGCCAACAAGTTATGTAGTTCTTGCTGAGCCTCTACCTCCGTTGCGCCGATCACCGGGTTGATTTTCGGGAAAAAGAGTACCTCCTCGGGATTACGTCCGTATCGCTCAGCCCTCTGACGAATATCCTGGACAAGAAATTTCGTTTCATTCTCTGTCATTGCATTCAGGAAAATGCACTCGGCATGTTTGGCAGCGAACTCTCGCCCTCTATCGGAGGAGCCTGCCTGGAACAGCACCGGTGTACGCTGTGGAGAAGGCTCGCATAAATGGATCCCCGGTACTTTAAAATATTTACCTTCGTGGCCGATTTCATGTACTTTAGCGGGATCGGCGTAAATGCGGTTGATTCGATCACGCACAACAGCGCCGTCCTCCCAGCTTTCCTCCCATAGCTTATGGCATACTTCCAGGTATTCGTCTCCCCGATTGTACCGCTCATCATGGTCCAGCTGCTCCAAACCGTAATTACGAGCTGTGCTATCCAGATTGGACATCACCATATTCCAGCCCAATCGACCGTCAGTGAGATGGTCAAGCGTCGACATTTTACGTGCCAAAGCGTAGGGATGCTCGTATGATAACGAAGCCGTCAGCACGAACCCCAGATGTTCAGTGGCAGCAGCCATAGCCGGGATCGCATAGGATGGATCATTTATAGGAAAATACATTCCTTCCCGTACCGCTGTATCTCTGCTGCCTTGATAGACATCGTACACCCCAAGTATATCTGCAAAAAACAAAGCGTCGAACTTTCCTCTTTCCAGAGTTTGAGCGAGCTCAATCCAATAATCCAAATCCTTGTAACGTTCTACCCGATTACCGGGGTACAGCCATAGTCCAGCATTATCCTGCACGGGATTGGCCATTTCTACCGCATTTAATCGCATACGCTTTGCCATTCTAATCACCACCATGTCCGCTGATTATGATCAGCTTTCATCGATCTCCTCTCTAATTATTTTTTATTCCAAGTATTTCGATGCGATTTAATTAATATCAATATAAGGGATGCATAAAATTCTGTCAATTAAAATTATACAAACGTATGTATAAGTTAATTTATGGAAATAACTGCACTTGTTTACCGGGATGATCAGCCGGCAATTGACTGCCTGAACCGAACAGCTTATGGCGCAGAGTACCTGTCTGGTACTCGGTTTGAACACGACCGCGATTTTGCAAAATCGGAACAACTTGCTCGGCAAATTCAACAATACCTGATGGTCTGACCATGTAAGAGATGTTAAAGCCGTCCACATCCGTTTCATCGATAAAACGTTCCATGTAATCGGCAATTTGCTCTGGTGTCCCTGCCGTTACACCTCCCAAGCCTCCGAAAGCAAACAGTTTGGCGAGTTCCGATAGTGTCCATTTTTTGTCCTTGTCATACCGGTACAAGGAATCCGCTGTATGCTGGGTTCCGGTCCCTCTTTTTTCCAAAAACTGCAGCAGTTCCTCTTCCTTATAGGCAGACAAATCGATACCGGTCCATGAAGAAACCAGAGCCAGTGTGCCCTCGGTGCTAACATGGGATAAATAATCGGCAAGTCTCGCCTTAGCCTCCTCTTCGGTTGCACCAATAACGGGAAGCAGCCTGGGATAGAACTTGATACCTATCGGATCGCGTCCCAACTGCTCGACACGCCTGCGAATATCAGCGGTCAGGAACTTCGTTTCCTCGGAGGTAATGGCATTCAGAAAAATACATTCTGCATGCTTGGCAGCAAATTCCCTGCCTCGTTCCGACGAGCCAGCTTGAAACAATACCGGAGTCCGCTGCGCAGAAGGCTCACATAGATGAATGCCCGGAACACGGAAAAATTTACCCTCATGCTGAATATCGTGCACCTTCGATGGATCGGTATAAACGCGAGCTTGGCGGTCACGAATTACCGCGTCGTCCTCCCAACTGCGTTCCCATAGCTTGTAGCAGACCTCAAGAAACTCGTCACCCCGGTCATACCTTACATCATGGTCCAGTTGGTCCACCAGGCCAAAGTTTAAAGCAGCGCTCTTCAAATTCGAAGTAACCACGTTCCAGGCGATACGACCATCTGTCAGATGATCAAGCGTCGTCATCTTACGAGCGAGTGAATAAGGATGATCGTAAGTAATGGAACAAGTTACGGTAAAACCCAAATGACTTGTAACAGAAGCCATCGCCGGAATGAAATAGGTCGGATCGTTTTTCGGTACACTCATTGCCTCACGCACAGCTACGTCCTTGCTGTTCTGATAGGTGGTCAGGACGCCGAGTGCATCCGGAAAAAACACCGTATCGAATTTGGCACGTTCGAGTAATTGAGCCAGCTCAACCCAATACGATAAATCCTTATATCGTTCCGTATGATCATCCGGATGTGTCCACAAATAAGTTGCCCCAGTCGGGGAACTATGCTCGATTAAATTCAATCCAATTCGTTTGCCCATACAGTGCCTGCCCTTCTTATCCATTAATATCATACTATTCCGCTATGATTAATAATTAATAGAATACAGCCATCTCCAATAGCTGTCAACAAAATTATACATACGTTTGTATAAATAAAAAAAACGTATGTTATATTGTGAAAATACAGGATCAAATCATTTATTTCATATCGGTATTCACGCCCAGACCTCTCAACACATAACAGGTAAGTTCAGCCAGTAAATCCTCATAAGATAGCTCATCCTCCGTTGCAACAGTGGCAATGTTCCTACGGCTTGAATGTGCAAATATCGAACCCATAACAAAAAGCAGAGTCGTATCCAATGAATGAAAGCTAAACAGCCCTTGATCATGGCCTCTTTTCAGGATATCACGAATTTTCTCGTACATTGGCAAAATATGCTTCTGAACAATCAGGAAACGGGCTGTAATCAAATGAGTCTCATGCCGTAATATACTGATGATCTCCGGGTCCCTTAGTCGGAAAGCAAGCACTTCTCTCAAAATGCTGCGCAGCTCTACCGCTGGATCGTCCTTCTCGGCATCTACCATCTTGTCAACGCGGTCCATAGGCATAAAGGTCTCGAACAAAGCTTCGAAGATTTGATCCTTACCACCAAAATAATAGGAAATCATGCCGAGATTGGTACCCGCCTCCTTACAGATTTGTCTCACACTGGTTCCATCAAAACCTTGCTTGGCAAACAACTCCTTGGCCGTCAATAATATTCTTAATTTTGCATCTTGCTGGTTCATTGGCAGACTGGCTCCTAACATCGAGACCTTTATACGGTTCGGTTCATATTTTGGATATCCATCCAGTATACATGATGCTTCTCATGTTTGGCGAGTATTTGAGTATTTAGTCTATAAAAAAAAGGCCTAAGTCATGTAAATTTGACTTAGGTCCTGCTTACATTTAATCTAACAAATCCGTGACCGCACCAAGTGAAGCCGAAGAAACGAGCCGCGCATATTTCACAAGAACTCCGGAAGAGACTTTAAGTGGTGGTTGAATCCACGCTTGTCGACGTTTCTCCAGCTCCTCTGGACTGATATCGAAGGTCATCTCCTGTGTTTCGCTATCGATCGTCACAATATCCCCTTCTTCCAGCAGAGCAATAGGTCCGCCTACCTGCGCTTCAGGGGTAATATGGCCAACCACAAAGCCATGAGAGCCTCCCGAGAACCTGCCATCCGTTAACAACGCCACTTCCCCGCCGAGGCCCTTGCCTACGATCAACGCTGTGACAGAAAGCATCTCAGGCATCCCCGGTCCACCCTTGGGTCCCGCGTATCGAATGACGAGTACATCCCCTTTGCGTATTTCATCGTTCACGATAGCCTCTGTAGCCTCTTCCTCACCATTGTAGACACGCGCAGGCCCGGAAAACCGCAGCTTTTTAAGGCCTGACATTTTGGCTACTGCACCATCCGGTGCCAGGTTGCCACGGAGCACGACCAACGGACCATTCGGCTTCAATGGATTATCGAAAGGACGAATAATCGTCTGATCGACATTCAAATGTGCGGCTTCAGCCAAATTTTCGGCCAAGGTTTTGCCTGTAACGGTTATACAATCCCCATGGAGAAGACCTTGCTCCAGCAGCAGCTTCATGACTCCGGCAACACCGCCGATATCGTTCAGATCCTGCATGACAAACGTACCACTCGGCTTCAGGTCAGCAAGATGCGGCACCCGTAACCGGATTCGCTCAAAATCGTCCAACGTTAAATCGACCTGTACGGAATGGGCAATCGCCAATAGATGCAGAATTGCATTGGTAGAGCCGCCCAGCGCCATTACAACCGTTATCGCATTTTCGAATGCTGGCTTGGTCATAATATCTCGCGGGGTAATTCCCTTTTCCAGCAGCTCGATCACGGTTTTCCCGGCCTTCGCACACTCCAGCGCTTTATCTGGAGAAATAGCCGGTGTAGAGGATGATCCGGGTAAGCTCATTCCTAAAGCTTCGGCGGCGGCAGCCATCGTATTCGCTGTATACATGCCTCCACAAGCTCCGGGACCTGGACAAGCGTTACACTCCACGGCATGCAGCTGTTCATCATTGATCTTGCCCTCGTGATATTGCCCAACCGCTTCAAATGCGCTGACAATATCAATGTCTTTGCCATCCAGCTTCCCAGGCTGAATCGTTCCTCCGTATACATAGACGGCGGGTACATTAATGCGGCCAATAGCCATTAGGCAGGCAGGGGTGTTTTTATCGCATCCTCCCACCGCAATAAGTCCGTCAAAACGCTCGGCGTTCGTAACAATTTCAATAGAATCGGCGATGACCTCACGACTCGGCAGTGAGAACAGCATACCCTCATGTCCCATCGAAATACCGTCCGATACCGTGATCGTATTAAAAATCAAAGGCGCTCCGCCATGCGCCTGCACTCCCTTTTTGGCTTGAACAGCTAATTGATCGATGTGCATGTTACAGGGAGTTACCTCGCTCCACGTACTGGCTACGCCGATCATCGGCTTCTTGAAATCCTCATCCGTAAAGCCAACAGCACGCAGCATGGCGCGGTTTGGTGCCCGATTAACGCCCTCACTGATCACCTTACTGCGAATTCTCAAATCTTTTTTGTCAGACATAACCTTTCACCCTTTCCAAATTAAATGATTGCGTACAGTTCCTGCATAGGTCTTATCAAATTTTGCTTCATCATCGCGGAGGCGGCTGCTGAATCGCGCTTTTCCAACGCTTCGATTATAGCTGCATGCTCCTTGACGGAAGCCATGGTTGCCGTGATGGGCTGCTTCAGGAATACATACTTAAACCTTCTAATATGAATTTGAAGCGATGCGCTAAAGGAAGAAATGTAGACATTGTCCGATAATTCCACAATCAGATTATGAAACTGTTCATCCAGCTCCATCGCCTGATACGGCTGCCCCTGCTCGATCGCCTGAGCAAATTGTTGATTCAATTGTTTAAGTTGCTCAATATGCTGCGGTAATATGAGTGCCGATGTAAATTCCGCGGCTAGAGCGTGAAGCGCTGCCAGCGTTGGATACATTTTCAAAATATCGTCCTTTTCAATGATCGTTACTTTCGTTTCCTTTCCGGGATGCATCTCAACAAGCCCCTGCACTTCCAGCAGCTGAAAGGCTTCCCGAATCGGCGTTCTGCTGACGGCAAGAGATTCTGCCAACTCAGCGTCCAGCAGCTTTTCACCAGGGAGAAGTGTCCCTTCGATAATCCATCTTTGAATTTGGGATAACGCGCGTTCTTTGGCTGACATGCGAATAGGTGAAGAAAAATTTTGAGGTACCGGCATAGATATCATCCTCTGACTTTTGTTATATGCAATATATCGCATACATATATCAATTGCAACTATTATTTGCAGTTAGGGGTAGCGCCAACATTTTAACGAAAATATACACTAAGCGTTCGAACGTGACCAGGTTGGTGTTTTTTCTTACTCTAAGCCAAATAGTCCGGGCGGTGTGACCCGGACGAACGGTTATTCAACTTCATGTGTTTAAGCGTTTGCAATGAATTTAGAGACGTATTTTGCTTGAATTTGAATTTGTATTCACCCAAATAATTGATATGTTCCCATCCCAGAGGCGAAATATGATTTAAAAGTTCTTCTTGGAGCTTACTTTGTTCTTGCGGTGTTCTGTTGCTTGTTGAAGATAGACGGTATTCCAAACGCTAATCGCATCTGCGTGATGCGCCGAAACTGCTTTATGGAAACACCTAATGACCGCTAATGTTACTTAGCGGTCGGCACAAAATAAGGAGGGATCCATATGTTAGTAAGGTAAGAGGATATTCATCATTTGGTAGATCGTCTTCCACACGGAAAAACTCGTCTACATACATACATGCGCACAGCGGTATCTAAAAATGAAAAGTAGGCTATAGACCGATTCGGACAACACATGATACAGCTTAATTGGAAAAATATGAAATTTACCATTGACAAGCTCCACCCATCATTACGGCAAAACGCAGCACGTCCCTTTCTGGTCCCCTTCGCTATTTTACAGATCTTCGCTGGTGTGCATGTTCTGATCCTTCAATCGAATCAATACCTTGCCAAAACGGCCGCTCTGCCGGACAACCACTTTGCCGGACGGATACGTTCGCTCCAAATAGTCAGATACCGTTTTCAAATTACGATCATCTGCAGGCTGACCTTGACTGCGGAGCCAGTTCATTATTTCTTGCAACGCCGCTTCTCTGGAGAGTTCCATCGTTTTCGTTTCTCGCGTTATCAGCGACTCATAGGAGTAGCCTTTGAGATAAAGCAAATGGAGCAAATAACCCATTTCCATAGGTTTCTTTTTAAAGGTCGAACTGGTGATGAGAGGCCAGATTTCATTAAACAGACTATACTCTATGGAATCCGCCGGCATACTGATATAACAAAAATTACGCGAGCAACTGATAATTTTTTCCACATTACCCCAATTATAAATGACCGGACACATCGAGACAAAGACTAGATCAAAAGCATGACCCCAGCCTTTGGCCTGCACGTCAATATCCTCAAAAGGTTCCGGTACAATTTCCACCTTGTTATCGGTAAATTTTGCAGTGTTTTCACCCAGCAGATCGACCAGCGGAAGAGAGGACTCTACGGCGGTTACACGGGCCCCCCGCTTCGCAAATGGCACTGAAAATACTCCTGATGCGGCACCAATATCTAACACAGAGACGTTTTCGAATCGAACCCCTTGACCTTCAAGCCACTTAATGATTCGTGTGGTTCGTTTCCTCCCCTCTTCATTAAATGATTGCTCATTAAAAGACTTGGCTTTATGATCAAAAGCTTTGGCCGGTGTAATTCCGGACTTGTTCATCTTGTTCATGATGGTATCGCCATGGTCTTTCCATGCTTTTTCCCATATGTCTTCATTAAAGAAATCGTTCATGATCGTTCCTCACTTTTCATTATGGATTATGACTCTCTGCCCTGGACTGGACCAACGTCTATCTTCATCATCATGCCGACCGTTCATTTTTTGTTTCCGGAGATTTCGCTTTGCGGAGGAACAAACCGAGAATGAGCGCACCGAGCGCGATGACAACGCCGACCCAGAACGCGTTATTTATGCCTTTTGCCAGCGCTTTGACTATTTCCCCTGGAGATTGCGAGTCGCTCGAACCACTCAAGTAATTTTTTTGTCCATTTGACATGATACTGATGTACAGGGCAGTGCCGATCGCACCGGCTACCTGCAACAGCGTGTTTAAGATCGCCGTCCCATGAGGATACAGTTGGCGCGGCAACTGGTTGAGCCCAGCCGTCTGTGCGGGCATCATCACCAGCGAGACACCGATCATCATCGCGATGTACACGGCGACTAGAAAACCGGTGCTAGACGCTTCGTCGAACTGGGTTAACAGCCACAAAGAGACGACCACAATGACAAGTCCGGGAATGACAAGAACGCGCAGTCCGAATTTATCGAACAGCTTTCCAGCGACCGGAGCCATGATCCCGTTCACTATCCCTCCGGGAAGCAGGATCAAACCAGATTTGAACGCCGTCAACAGCAGCACTCCCTGCATAAACAACGGAAGCATGATCGCCGTCGAGAAAAACGTCATCATAAGCATGACGAGCAGTACTGCGACAAGCGAAAATAACGGATACCGGAATGCCCGTAAATCCATCACGGGCACCTTTAACAACAGCTGTCGCCAGACGAACAGTATCAAAGCGGCACCGCTCGCCACAACCGTCCAGATCACCTCCGGCTCTGACCAACCGTGTTCCCCAGCCTTGCTGAACCCATATACGATTCCACCGAAGCCGATCGTCGAAAGCCCGATGGATAACAGATCCACTCGCGGTTTCGTGATGTCCGACACATTCTTCAGGACGGCGGCTCCGACGATAATTGAGATCAGTGCCAATGGCAAAACAAGATAGAACAGCCAGCGCCACGATAGCCCGTCAACGATCAAACCCGAAATAGTCGGGCCAATCGCCGGAGCGAACATGATGACGAGTCCGAACATCCCCATCGCGCCTCCCCGCTTTTCAGGAGGATACATAACCATGATAGTGTTCATCGTAAGCGGCATCAGCATGCCAGTGCCTATCGCCTGAATAATCCGTCCGACGAGCAATACGCCGAATTCCGGCGCAAGCGCCGAGGTGACCGTACCGACCAAGAACAAGCTCATCGCCGAAAGAAACATTTGCCGGGTTGTGAACCATTGCTGCAATACCGCCGTCACCGGAACAAGCACACCGACGACGAGCATGTAGCCGGTAGCCAGCCACTGAGCTGTCGCCGCAGACACTCCGAAAGATTTCATCAGTTCGGGGAGGGCATTTCCCATTAGCGTCTCGTTTAAAGCGGCAACGAACATTCCGAGTATAAGGGCAAACATGATCGGACCGCGCTTGAGGTTTTTCAAATCGATCGATGTTGACGTCGTGTTTGTATCTGATGTATTCATCGTTTCATCAACTCCTGACATTTTGTAATAGTAATCCGGGATTGCTGCAGCTCGCAATTTGGAAAACCGACCCATAATTTGGTGAATATATGGCAACTACAGCTTGTAACTCCTGCCTCAAAAATGTTCATCCGTTATCCTCCAAGCCTCTACATTCAGTTCATTGTTTATGGCTGCGGCGGCCAATGCGCCCATAGAGGCGGCTGCAATAGCCTGATGCATTCGCGACGCTGCATCCCCGGCGCTATAGACACCCTTAATGTTCGTCTTCCCCAAGATATCGATAAAAACCTTTCCCATTTCCGCGATGTCGCATCCGATGGCTCTCGGTAAGTCAGATCCTATAACCAGATCTGGCTTGAAAAAGATCCCCCTACATGGAATGGTCGTGCCGTCTTCAAGAACTACTTGCCGCACGATCCCATCGCTTGCGTCGATATACTGAATCGGCGAGTCGAACATAGGTACTTGATTAAGCTGTAGCTCCTCGCGCTGAGCATCCGTCAGCTCATCAGGACCGTTCGTACAGATGGTAAAGCGGTTCGTCCAACCGGATATCAATGGAGCGAAGTGCATGAGCTCTTCTCCTTTGTTAATGACGACAAGCGGCTCGTCTCTTAATTCCCAGCCATCGCAATACGGGCAAACAAATGCGCTTTTCCCATAAACCTCCGCCAGTCCAGGAATGTCCAGTGGCCGATCTCTCATTCCGACGGCAAATAACAGCTTTTTGCATGCATAAGTATTTCCAAGCGCAGTCGCAATTTGAAAATGTCCGTCCGTTCCCGCAATCGCCACGGCTGTATCCGCCACGAAAAACACGGAGGGATAGGCGCTAATCTCTTCCTTCGCAATTTGCCGGAATTCATTGGGGCTTATTCCGTCGCGGGTGAGAAATCCGTGGGTCTCGCGAGTTACCGCGTTGCGAGGACGGCCTTCATCGATCACCGCTACATTTTTCCTCGCCCTACCCAGCACGAGAGCGGCGTTCAACCCTGCGGGGCCTCCGCCAATAATCACTACATCGAGATGTTGGTTTTTCATCATCATTACCATCCTTTATAGATCTATGATATCCATAATTAGAGTGCAAGAAGCGCATCACTTCTTGTTCACCTCATGTTTGCAGCGCTTGAAAGCTTCATCCATTACCGACTGGATAGAGTGCTCCCTCAAGTATTGGTGCAGATGCTGTTCCGCGCCATCCATCACCTTCTCAACCAAACATCCGCTCTTTTTAGGGCATTCATGCTCCCGTGGTACATCCCCAGCTTCCGCTAACAACCGATGCTGCTGCGAATTCGAATTCGAGCATTCAAACAATTGTTGTCTTCCTTCAATTACTTGAATCACATCAAAAAAAGTAATCTGATCGGCCGGTCGTGCCAGCTCGTAACCGCCGTTCACCCCCGGTACCGCACGCACGATTCCATCCTGCCTCAACTTGGACATGATTTTGGATAAATAGCTTTCAGAAACGCCAAGTGTCACAGATAATTCTTTGATTCCAACATGGTTACGACGATCCGAGTGACCCAAATGAATTAAGGCGTGTAGAGCGTAATCTGTACTTTTAGAGTACTGCATGGTCCCCTCCTCCCTTCTAAGACCCTTGTTAATATGGATCTACGATATCTATAATAAATGATTCAATTTCAATTTGCAATGACTTTTTTAGTCAACAATCTGCTATTGGCGGTACCCCAGTTACCATTCAAAAAAAGCTCCAAACCCTTTGTTCTCGCCAAAGGTCTGGAGCTTTCATGTCATTAATGATTAGTATCGTTAAGTAATTTTTCTTCTATAAAATTGAGCATGAGACGATTATGCCCTGCTACTACGTTATGTCCGGTGAATGGATACGTATGGAGATGCTTTTCACTGCGTATCCGGTTGTATACAGGGAATATCGTTTCCGGCAAACAAACGGTGTCCTTGAGTCCAACCGAGATCATAATCGGGATCTTGATCTGGTGCGCCATATTTAACATATCAAAATAGCTGAGTGTTTCCAGCACCTGATTTAATTTGTCCGGGAATTGGGCGATGAATGCGGCGGCTTCAGTGAGGGAGCCTGTTGAATGCAGCAAGCCATGATCCATATGGCACATGTTTGGAATATTGGCAATTGCCGCCGCTGGCTTATCACTTAAAGCCGCTGTAATGAGTACCAATCCGCCTCCTTGGCTGCCTCCGGTGATGGCAATTCTGGTGGAGTCAATTTCCGGCTGCTCACTCACCCAATCTACAGCCTTCAGACTATCAATCGTAATCGCTTTGTAATAACTCGTGTCCTTGTCCAAAATGCCTTGTGTGATCCAGCCCTTGGTCATCCCGAACGATTGTGGAAGCTGGTTGCCCGTTTCCCCCCCTTGCCCACGGACATCGACAGCAAATACGGCGATTCCCATCAGCAACCATTGACTGTAAGCCTCCGGATAACCGCTTCCTCCGGAGTAGCCCTGATAGATAACGACACAAGGAAGCTTTGCCTGATGATCCTGTCGTGCAAACTTCGGTATCAGGTACCAGCCATGAATCGATGTGTCATCAAAGCCCTCATAAGTAACCCGATAGGTGTCAATATAAGGCTGGGGGCTTGGCCGTTGTTCACGCTGCCCCTTCAATGGTTTCGCTTTAAACGTGTCTAAGGTTGTTTGCCAAAAGCTTTGCAGGTCATCTCGTGCGGTTAGTGGCGGATTGAGCTGCAGCAACTCATCCACACGCTTTTGAATTGCACTGGGATATTCATAATGGCTAGGGTCGTTATGATTCATTAGCTTGCCTCTTTTCTCCAAATGGTCAAAACAAAGAAAACCAATATAGCTATGTTCTACTATAGCTGATTTTGAATCCGGTGGGGAGTCCTAAAATAACCGAAAATAGGAAAAACCGCCCTCGAAAAAGGACGGTCCCTCCATTGCCTGATGAACTACCTAATAACGAACCAATAAAACAAAATGGCCAACGCAAAACGATAGTAAGCAAACCAGGTCAATTGAAGTCTTTTGATCAAATTTAGAAAGGTTACGATTGCACCCAATGCCACAATAAATGCGGTTACTAACCCGATTGCAAACATTCCGAAGTCATCCATCGACAAAAACTCTCTGCTTTTATATAAATCAAGTCCTGTCGCAGCGAACATCATCGGGACGGAAACGAGAAAAGTGAATTCAGCTGCCGCCTTTTTGCTCGTACCAAGCAGCATTCCTCCAGATATGGTAGAGCCTGAACGGGAGAAGCCCGGCCAGAGAGCCAAGCATTGAAAAAAACCTATCCCTAATGCCTGCTTGTAGGTAATCTGATCAACCGTATCTGCGGTAATGGCACGCTTTACTTTTTCAGCAACGATTAACAGAAGTCCTCCGACAATGAGACTAATGAGCACAGTTGAGGGTCCGAACAAATATTTTTTGATCGTACTGTGCAACGCCAAGCCAATAACAACGGCTGGGAGCATAGCCAAGCCAATGTGGATGAGGTTCAATCGGGACTGTGACCCCCGTCGTCCAAAGCCCACACGCAGGATGTCTATTAATTTGCGCCAATACAAGACCACGACTGCCAGCACAGCTCCTAATTGTACGACAATCTCAAAGGTTTTTGCTTTTTCTCCGACGAAATTCAGGAGATCTGCTGTTAAAATCATGTGCCCTGTAGAAGATACAGGTAAAAATTCAGTAAGCCCTTCAACAATTCCAAGAATAATAGCAATCCAGGTACTTTCCAGTTTAGTTCAGCTCCTTTTCTTTATGTACAACCTTTTATAGTTTAAAGGTTACCGGCGGCCAGATCAAATTCTGACTATGATGGCTGCAGAACACAGCAAAAAGTCCCGACAGAGAATAAACGGGACTTCGTGTTTTATGCTAAGATGCGAACGTTTATCTGAAGTGGATTAGAGACGTTCAGCCCACTCTTCCTTATTGCTCCAATCCTTGGCCTTCCAACGCAGCACATCCGGGTTGGCCATATGGATGATTTCTTTAAAAAATTCAAGCCGCTCCAAGTCGGTCATCGGCACAAAGCTCTTGGCGACTTTTAAGTTGTTTTCCAACTGCTCCATCGATTCCATACCGATGATAGCTGTCGAGATAGGCAGCGACCATGTGTAACGCAATGCTTTTTCGTACCACTGAGCAAGTCTTCCGAGACCGATAACTTTCATCCCGATAATGGCCATGCCTTTTTTGTTCGCTTTTGGTAAAAATTCCTCAGCAAAGCTGTAGATAAAATGATCCGCGGCAGACAAAGCAACCAGTGCGCTATCAAACGGGAATCGTTCAATCGCTTCGAGCTGTACATTCGGATTCGTATGTCCACTTATGCTAATATGCTTGATGATTCCTTGATCCTTCGCCTCAATTAAAGCCTGCAAGGCACCGTCCTTGGCAAAACACTGCTCAAGCTGCTCCATCGTTCTTACATCATGCAGACGCCATTCCTCGACATGATCCGTTTGCAGCCGTTTCAAACTGGCTTCGATGGAGCGCAAGGAACCGTCGCGGGTTCTGTCGATCGTCTTCGTTGCAATCCAAACCTTGGATCTACGGCTTCCCAGAGCTAACCCAAGTCTCTCCTCGGATTGTCCTTTAGAATAAATCGGAGCGGTATCAAAGTAGGTAATGCCTTCATCGATGGCTCTGTTTACAATCTGGATCGCTTCCTCTTCGGTACAATTGTGCTCATCGACAATACGTTGGGCCCCAAAGCTAAGAATGGGAAATTGTTGTCCGGTTTGTCCAAATTTACGATTTTCCATAAATGCAATCCTCCTTTTGATTTGCCAAGTAAATCGAGCTTCGTAGTCATCTACTTGAATGGGGTTGATAACGCGTACAAGCTTTCTCATTTCTATATCAGTATAAACCATCTGAACGTTTCTCAAAAGCCGAGAATGGTCAAGTATATGAGCTTAGCGTTATTTGAATTGAGCCAAACTGGCACCTTGGGCAAAAAAACGCTCGATGTTTTTCTCAATCGTTGGATCGGCTATGAGCGGCGGTGCATGATGTGGCTTGATTCGGGCATCAATAATCATATTGTCACAAGCCCAATGCTTATTCTCATAATAGCTGTTCACACCATAAATGTCCTTGGCAGGATTGCTGCGTGTGAAGGTAGCCCATAGAAAATTGTTGATGGTCGCGCTCATAAACGGACTATCGTCACACAAAATAATCATGGGGCAAGACGGAACAGCTCCCTTTGCCTGAATAGCCTCACACAATTGTTGCATGTACAACTGCTCATTAGCATAATCGATAAATGCAGAACCTTGAAGCGCTACGATACCTGGCATCACCAAGTGTGCCTGCCCTCCCCCATTTAATTGCTTTAGAGCTTCGGGGACCTCTGTGCATAATTCCCTTTTTACATCTCCATATGCTGCGATAACGACCTTACTGCCGCTATTTAACCCGGTGCCTGAATAATCAAGAGTATCGATAGTTGTATTCGTGTGAAAATGAATGTCTCGCTGTAGATCAATTCGTTCCAGGATATACGTTAAAAAATCCACTTCATGATGCGTATCCACAGGCTGCTGCTCTTCAGCTGTAATGAATAAATACTTGGCCAGGCTCAGCTGTCCGGTTCCCAGAATACGATTGGCGATAGTCAATATCTCGGTAGGCTGCTTCACCGATTGATATGGCGTATACCTCTCACTGCCTATTGCAAAAAGCAAGGGATGAACGCCGGCGGCATCAACAGCATGAACTTCTTTCACACCAGGGATTTCCTGCTTGATTGCATCACCAGTTAACTGATGGATCAGCTCCCCGAATGCCGTATCCTCCTGCGGCGGACGACCAACGACAGTGAACGGCCAGATCGCATTGGTCTTCGCATACACTTTATGTACTCTCATTAGCGGAAATGGATGGGTCAGACTGTAATAACCCAAATGATCGCCAAAAGGACCCTCTGGCTTCGTTTCATCCGGATGAATTTCTCCGGTTATGACAAAATCAGCATCAAGACTGATACAATGTCCTTCGGCATAGCTGTAGCGAAACCGGCGCCCTCCAAGCAATCCGGCGAAGGTCATCTCACTTAACCCTTCCGGCAAGGGCATGACAGCCGACAAGGTATGTGCCGGAGGTCCACCAATAAAGATGCTTACTTTTAAAGGGACTCCTTGTTTGTTCGCCTTGTCCTGATGGATGCCAATACCGCGATGAATCTGATAATGCAAACCAACTTCCTTGTTCATCTCATATTCATTGCCGCTCAGCTGCACACGGTACATACCCAGATTGGAATTCATAATACCTGACTTTTCCGGGTCCTCCGTATACACTTGAGGCAAGGTGATAAAAGCACCGCCATCCATCGGCCAGTGTTGTATGAGCGGCAGGTCAGATATATTGATTTCTTGAAAGCCAGTTGGTAAACTTTCGGATTTTTTCATAGGAAGAGCTTTCCAGGCTGCCAGCCCGGTATTAAAGTGGGCAAGTGGGTTTTTTAATGCTTTTATAGGATCATTACGTAGAGTCATTACGTTCTGTACAGCTTCCCACGTATCCCGGAAAATAAACTTGCTGCGCTCTAGGGTACCAAAAAGGTTGGATACCGCCCGGAATTTCGAGCCCTTCACATTTTCAAACAACAATGCAGGGCCGCCCGCCTCATATACTTTCATATGAATCGCAGCCATTTCCAGATAAGGATCGACTTCCTCTTGAATACGGATCAAATGTCCGTTCTTTTCTAAATCGATGATGCAATCTTCCAAATTGCTATAACTCATGAAACGGCTCCAATCTCTGATTATTGTGAGGGAACCTCAAGCTGTTTGAGATTCATGCTGTTTAAAATATACAGCTAGCCTATACGGATTTCAACTGCCTGGTCCGTTTATTACAAGCGCTACTACTACCATACCATAGATGTCCATAGATTCCTTCATACGAACTAAAATAGAACAAAAAAAGATTACATAATAAATATTATGTAATCTTTTTTTGTTTTGTTCTTATTGCTTAGCAAGCTTTATAACAATATTTCCTGATTCCACATGAACAGTGGCCTGGAAGCTCATCTATCAAAAGCCGGCTTTCAAAATATAGGAATACGATACTTGTTTCCATCGAGAGAATAAAGAAAAGCTTCTGAGTCAAATAAATCAATTTTCACAAGAGGTTTTTCTATATTGGATACAGTTAATGTGTTCTTCTTAAGCGCATTAAGTAAAAAAGGTATTTGCTTCTGGTCGGTTCCCATCAAATTAACATTCACCAAGGCATCATCAAATGTAATATCTGCTTTCATCATTTAATCCTTCCTCTCGTTATAACATAAAATTAGCATGGACTTAAAGCCCATGCTTCTGGTGTTCCAGTCAGCTATTTTATAAATACCAACTAATTCAACATTTTAGTAATGTTTTGTTATAAAGCTATGTGTAACTTCTAATGCTTCCTCCAGATACGGGGTTGTGTGATGAAATGGATGCTCTCCTCCAAAAGAATGATCCGCATCGGGTATGCTGACATAGGTTTGATTTGGAGCCGCTTCCTTCAATAGTCGCTGACCCTCAAGCAAAGCTTCCCGATCCTTGCCTCCTTGGATAATAAGCACTGGAACCGTAAGAGAAGCAAGAAGACGAGCTGTGTCGAATCTCTGCTTGTTATGCTCCACATCATCATTAATAAAGGGGTTCGGGTTTCCGGCAGCTGCCTTAGGAGAAGGTCCGCCGTTCCAGGCGATAACTGAGCCAATATATGAATGCTCGGCGGCGAAGATGATGTTGCTTCCACCTGCCCTACTGTGCCCCAGCAGGGTGATACGTTCTGTTTCGGCTTGCTCAGCCAGAGGCAGCTTGTGCTCTCTTAGATGAGCCAATACAGCATCCAAATCAGATAATTCTCTGGACACTGTACTCAGTTTTTGAACGGAAGCCTCATCGGCTCCGCTGTTCAGGGCACCCACACGTGAAAAGTCAAAATGTACTACGTAGAATCCGCGTTCTGCAAACCAAGTTGCAACATAAGGCCAGAATCCCCAATCTTTATATCCTCTAAACCCGTGGCTGATCACCAAAACCGGTTTTTTGATCTGTTCCTCAACAAGCGTAACCTCTCCTCGAATAAATAATTCGTTTTCCAGATCAATCCGAAAATCCTTCTTCACAACAACGGCATTTCCCATACAGCTCACTCCTTCTTTTAAAAGAATTTGAAATAAAAATAATAAAAAGGATATCTATGTCTCCGTTTTAACGGTGTCCAAACATGTTATGAAATACCAAAAAATTTTTCAAATAGGATGATAAATAATTATTCCGATATGAATAATAAGAATATAGCAATCCATTAATGAACTGTCAATTAAAAATTCCATTGACATTTTCAATTCCGATTGATACCATTAAAACACTAATCGCATGTGTTTACTATGATTTAAGCGCAATAGTCGACCGTATTTTCGGAGACTTCCTTATACAGGAGGTCTCTTTTTAAATTACATGGAATGAGAGAAAGGGCTGGGATCAAGTATGACTACATCTGTATTTGTAGAAAGTATTTTACCTGAAGTTGACGCTACCCGTAAGGCTGATTACCCGGTTTATCCATTGTTTTTAAATCGCTGGTCCTCGCGTTCTTATGAAACTCGAAGTGTGCCGGACGATGTGCTGTATACAATTCTGGAGGCTGCCCGTTGGGCTCCATCGTCGAGTAATTTGCAGCCATGGCGTTTTATTGTCGCCAGGACTCCAGAGCAGCGGAAACGATTTGAGGAGTTTATCAGACCGAACAACAGACTTTGGACTGACTTTACCCCGGTGCTTCTATTGTTGGCCTCCGATAAGCTTCGAGCTGATGGAGAGCCGAATCGTTCGCATGCTTTTGATACCGGGGCAGCTTGGGCATCTATTGCTTTGCAGGCACGAATACTGGGTCTTACGACGCGTGCGGTGGGTGGCTATGATAAAGACAAGGCCCGTATTGTTTTGGATGTGCCGGATGAAATCGAACTGCATGCGGTAATTGCACTCGGCTATCCTGGAACGAAGGAAGCCCTTCATGAGAGCTTTCAGGATAAAGAACAACCGAATGGCCGTAGGCCCTTGAGTGAAAGTATTGTAGATGGGAAGTTCAATCCATAATCAGATGCAGAAAGTCTGAAATTCTCGCTGCCGCTGAAAAAAGGTATAATTCCCTCAATTTATGAGGTATTTAACTACCGTTTATCCAACTTGAAATAGTCGTAAATTATAAAATGGATTACTTCTGTCTTATTTATCTACGTATTCCTGAATACGAACAAAAATAGAACAACAAAAAAAGATTACATAATATATATTATGTAATCTTTTTTTGTTTACGTTTATTGGTTAGCGAACTTTATAAGCAGTTTTGTGTAACATCCACATTTATCCAGATTCCTGCACTGAGTGCAAGCTATAACGACGATACAGGTAAGAACAACCGATTGAAGCAAGCACAATGATCGTCAATCCCCAATAAATATTGCCGTAAGCGATGGATAGCGGTAATTGTTTCTGCCATACTAAAGCACTAGCCGTTATAGCCACCCCGAATGCCCCGCTGAAGAACTGAAGCAATTGGAACAGCCCAAGACCCGAACCCAACTGTGATTTCGGTAATATTCGCGACATTTCATTGGAAATGGCACTTGACAGGAAAGTAAAACCAACGCTGAGCAGCATATAAATAAACATGACAGCGATATATGAGGTGCTGGCAAATAAAGCGAACAGTACAACAGAAACGAGTACTAACAGGGGTACATAACGTATAATAGCACCATTGCCGTAGCTATCGATAATTCGACCCACTCGACGGGATAAAATCATAGCGAGCAAGGAACCAGGGAAAATGATAAGTCCGGAGACGCTCGCACTAAGCTCGAACCGGTGAACCAGAATTTGCGGCATCAGAAACAGTGTTGCAAAGCTGCACAGATACGTCACGACTCCGACTGCGCCTAACGTCAAGTACGCACGATTACGGAACAATATCGGCTGCACAAAAGGATCTGCTGCCCGATTGATCCGGATAATAAACAGAGCAAGCGCGGCTAATCCTGCTGCCAGTGCTGTCCAGGATTGATTCGTTAGAAATAACAGCAGTCCTGTAGTCCCTACCGCCACGAAAAACGCGCCTAACGCGTCAAAGGAGCCTTTAGCTGGCTGCTCTTTCGGAAGAAGCATCCAGTAAAATGGAATCAAAACGAGCACAACTGCAGTAACTACAAATAAATAGTGCCAGCCTAAGTACTCCACGATTCCCCCACCAACTACGGGACCAAGACCCAGACCCAGTGCGGCAGCAGACATCACGGTTGCCATGGCTTTGCCGCGCCGCTCCAAAGGAATATAACGCGTTACCAGAACAAGCGAGAGAGCTGGAATAGAGCCTGCTCCAGATGCCTGCACAATGCGAACGATCAGTAGCGGTATAAAGCTACTGCTGAAAAATCCACCGACCGCGGCGACTCCAAGCAAGACAAGTCCGATAATAAATAAACGGCGAATCGGAATGAAATCAGACAGTCGGCTGAACGTAATCGTTGAAATCGCAAATATGATCGAGTAGCCGGTTACGATCCATGAGGTTGAAGCCGTCGAGATCCCGAATGCGCGCGATACATCCGGCAGCGCCAAGTTAAACATCATCGTGTTCATGATGACAAGAACAATCGAAAATCCAAGCAGTAATGTCACCTTGCCTTCCTTCAGGAAGGGCTTAGCAGCTTCTGTGGCTGATGACGGAATAGATGTTGTTGACATCGGGAACCCTCTTTCGTATTTGATAGTTCTATTACAATCGAACAATTGAAATATAGCATGAGATATGATAAAATGCAATCATCAGTTTTTGTAGAATAAAGGAGGATCTCAAATGAAAATTTTATTTCATCCAGACCGAGCCGATATCCATCTGTCTTCCGTCCTTTATGCCCTAAGTGATCCAATCCGTCTTTATCTTGTCGATACGATATATAAATCCGGCGAACGGACCTGTGGGGATATTGATGTTCCCGTCGTGAAGTCAACGGTTTCCCATCATGCCCGTACACTGCGTGAAGCCGGGATTGTTCATGTCCGTATGCAAGGAACACAGCGCTTCCTTTCGATTCGCACCGAAGATCTCGAAGCCCGTTTTCCAGGGCTGCTTGCTGCCATACTTCAGGCCCATCAAACCTCGGGAGAATTAATTCCGTTCGCAACAACCTGATAGACCTTACATTTTATTCCACTTGATCGAAATCAATTAACACAACAAATAGCAGCCTATCTGGGCTGCTATTGCTATTTGCATATCATGGAGGACAGTTCTTTTACTTCGATTTTATTATAACCATCTCATCGATTTTATAAAGGTTCGTTTTGTTAGTTTACATAATATTTGTTATGTAATCTTATTGATGAAAGAAATATTCTGAATAGTCTAAATTCATCTTTTTATAATTTCATCCTGTAGATGGCTTTATTTTCTAATCCACGGATCGATTGAGTCCAATTCTCGGCTTCCGGGGTTGTATCCAGTGCATCCTCAACCATCTGAAGCTTGGCATCTATGGTGTCAATATGATGAAGAGCAATCGCTTCTGGAATTTGAGGCTGCACAGGACTGCCCCACTCACCAGAGTTATGATGTGACAAGACCATATGCTGAAGCGCCAGAACACGATCCGAATTTAAATCTATGTTAGAAAGAATAGCTGCTTCTGTAATCCAGTTTGAAGCCATTGAAATATGACCTAACAGCTTGCCATGGACGCTGTATTCGGATACGATCCCGAGTTGAGCGGTCATTTCCTCCGGCTTGGCAATGTCATGAAGGATTATTCCAGCAGTAAGCAGATCCGGGTTCAAAAATGGCCGCTGCTTGCAAATAAAATCACCCAGTTCGAGCATGCGAACCATATGATAGGCCAAGCCCGCAAAATAGGCATGGTGATGGGTTTTGGCAGCTGGGTAATGCATCAGCCTCTCTTCAACCTTTTTCACACAAAATGAAACTATAGTATGCATTTCTTTGTCTTGAATACTGTCCATGGCCTGCTTGATCGTATAAATCAGATCAACGGGACGGATCGGTGCCGAACGGATAAAATCAGTCAAGAATACACCGTCATCATCGGTAGCTTTGCGTATTTTGATGATTTTGATCTGCAGCTTTTCTCTATAGGTTTGCACCAATCCCTGTACACGAACCAGTCCCATAGGAAAAAAAGTCTCCTTATCGGTCGTACTGGCATCCCAGTATTTTGCCGGAAGCTGTCCGGTCGCATCACACAGAACAATATCCAGATAATCCTTTGCGGGCGTGGAATTGGTTTGTTTGATTTCCAGCTCCTTGATGAGATAAAACCCAACGAATTCATCTTGGGAATTTAAGGTTTTGATTAAAGACATCGTTATTCCTCCTCAGGACTTTTCGTAGAAAAGTCAACTTCTCGATAATCAGCTCGATCCTTAGATGGATGTCTGAAGCTGGATCCACAGCGTTTTGTTGCGGAATTCTTCCTCTTGTCCAAGCTCCTTACCAAACCAATCCGGTGCTTCGAACCTTTGCGCTGCATGGAGATCCGGAAACTCGACCTCTACAACCACAAGCGCTATTTGCTTGTATTCGTCTATTTCATATAAAGTACCTTGATGATCCACCGAAGTACGCACTTTTTCCAAAGGAACCAACCCTGAACGAGACAATAATTGCTGATAAATAGCCTCTGAAATGGTATATTCGATTTCTTCTCTAACCATGCCATGTCCTGACTTAAATGTATGCGTATAGTGGCAGGTTCCGTCAACATCTATCAGCTGGCGTACCCTGATTTCCTCATCCTTGGAAAAAGCCAGGTAAGTTTGATAAATCGTTTGCTTTGAAATCAACGTAACATTCGCCTGATCCAGCTCAGCCTGCGGGAACGCTGGTAATAAAAATTTTTTTTCGATTTCGATACCCATTAGCGACCCCCCTCTTCTAATTTATGCACGAATTACATTATAAATTTAAAACCTGTGCTTGTCGATACTGATTGACTGGCATGATCCTTAATCGCTGACAATGGAATCGCATAGCGAGAGACCTGTAACCCAATTAGGCATTTACACATAATCTGTTATCAATCATAAAATGAACAACTGGAGGTTTATTGTATGTATGTGATCAATCCTTATTGGAGTAGATCCACGTTTAAGCCAGTCTGGTCCGTATCTACCTCGCAAGCACTAAATTTAATAAGAGAAGCCGTCCAAGGTGAGCGAAATGATGAGTTATTTTATGATGAACTTATCAAAATGGCCCCAAACTCAGAGCAATCATCGATAATTGCTTCAATACGTGATGATGAACGCGGTCATAATCGTATGTTCCGGGGTATGTATAAAGAGATAACCGGTCATGAAATAACAGGCATCAGCAATGAAAAATATGAGCGGGTAGAATCCTATATCGAAGGATTACAGAGGGCTCTTCGAGGTGAATTGTCTGCAGTCGAGAAATATCGAAAAATATGGTTTGGTCTGCCAGCTGGTATTTATCGAGACACCGTATTTGGGATCATCTTAGATGAATTGAAGCATGCAAGTCTATACAATTATTTGTTTACTTTGAATCATACGAACCGTTCCCGTTAATAATAAAGCATCACTCGTAAGTTCAATCGCATTAAGGGTAAATAAAAACCCCTGAAGCTTATATTCAGGGGTCTGCATCTTCAGCCTATTGTGCTTAAACTGTGCGCTTGGTAGAAAGTGGCCTCAGGTTAGCTTCAATCGATTGGCGTTGATCCTCCAGGAACGGCGGTAAAGCTAGAGATTCACCCAAGGTTTCAAAAGGCTCATCTGTATCAAATCCGGGACCGTCTGTTGCGAGCTCAAATAAAATACCGTTAGGTTCACGGAAGTACAAGGAACGGAAATAATATCTTTCCACGAATCCGGAATTACGTAATCCCGCTTTATTCAGCACCTCAATCCAGCTAAGCAATTCTTCCTTGTCATCCACGCGAAAAGCCACATGATGCACACCACCCTTGCCAAGCGCGGCGACTGACAGATCACTACGTGGCTCAACCTGCACTTCTGAACCTGATCCCCCTGCCCCTACCTGCATAACGATTATATCTTCTTGCCCTTTAACCAATGCAGGGATTCGATTCTTCTCCGTAAAGCCGATCAACTTGAGAGCGGCCAGTGTAGAATCGGGCTTGCGAACTGTAAGCTTTACTGGTCCGAGTCCAATAATACCGAATTCGGCAGGTACCGGACTTTGATCCCATGGAATACCACCCTTCACGCCTGAATTTGTCTCATCAGAAACAAGTAAGAGCTGCTGACCTTCCGGATCCTCGAAGAAAATAACGTTACGGCCTGCAAATTCTGTAATGGCTGTATGCTTGACGCCATGCTCTGCAAAACGGTCCAGCCAATATTTCAGCGCCGTGTCACTCGGTACCCGCAAGGAAGTACCCGAAATGCTGCTTGCTCCCGCACGAGTCGGCCCGATACCGGGAAAGTCAAAGAACGTTAGCTCGGTTCCTGGATTGCCCCGTTCGTCCCCATAGAATAGATGATAAGCGGATGTATCATCCTGGTTGACGGTTTTTTTGATCAATCGCATACCTAGAACTTCGGTATAGAACTTGAAATTGCCGGGTGCATCCCCAGTCATAGCCGATAAATGATGAATTCCTTTAACGTTCATGTTGATCCATCCTTTACGATTTTAGTTTTTTTAACAAATCCAGCAGTTGCTTCTGTTCCGAAGGATTCAGATTGTTAAATTGAGCCGCCTGGAATTGCTCCTGCATAGGAACAACATCATCGAATAAGGCCTTACCCTCTGCTGTTAATGATACATACTTGGTTTTCCAATCCTGTTCACGCGTAATCCACCCAAGCTCTTCAACCTTTTGAATGATCTGGGCAATATTGCCTTTGGTTACGACGAGCTTGTCGGCCAAATCCTGCTGACTGATACGTCCCGCCGCGCCCACTTGGGCCAACACATCAAACTGCGCTGCGGTTATGTCCCATTTTTTCAAATGCGAATTGGTTTCACGAATGCTTTGGTTATAGAAGCGGGATAGCCGAAACCACAGCAATATGCCTAACCGCTTTTCCTGTTTGCTTAAAGCGTGCATTTCATTGTCTGCCACAATAGCATCATCCCTCTTGTATAACGGTAATCATATATTGGTTTAGCACTAAACTCATTATCAGTATATATCTAAACTAATAAAAAAGCAATCCTGTACCTTTCTACGTGTGGATCCATCCTTAATCCTCATGCAGCCAAGCGCCTATAGCTCCCGCATACTCACCATTTTCAATAAACAAAGGCGCTGCCCCTCTTAGCTTCGTATAACGCTGCACCACATCTTTAAGCAGATTATTCCCAATAAACGAGGAACCAATAAAAATAACGGTGGTCGCCCCCGACTGCCCGGCAGCAAGTACGCTAACCGTAGCAACCGTTTCTCCTACTAAACCGACTACAGACGCTAACAGCTCTTCTCTGGAAAAAGGAGGATGGGAAGCCCCTTGCAAAATACGTCCAAAATTGCTTGCTGTCAGGTCACCAGGGATTGGCGGCTCAACTCCCTCATAAATATGACTGACCTTTAGATCGATTCGATCACGTGATCCTTTGGCTGCCGCTAGTATAATTTCTTCGTAATTTGTTAACCCTGTTAACAATTGAGATAAGCCTATCAAGGTCCCGCCTCCAACTCCTGTACCGCCAAGCCGCCGGTGTTGGCCGCTGTCTATCAAGTGGATCGAAGTGCCCGTGCCAACATTGGTGACCACATACTGGCTCTCCGTTACACCGAGCTTTTCCAAAAAATATTCCACCCCTCTACAGGTAGCATCAAATTCAACCAGTTCCGCAGCTTTAAGGTGGATGAGAGACTGCAGCGTAGAAGCCTTTCCACCGGTCATACAAATTCGGGCATTGTCCCTCCCATTAATCCAATCTGCTACATGATCCAGCTCGGAAACCGGAAATTTGTTTAAAATAAGCGAATTGTGCTCCATATAGGCGATTTTGATCAGTGTTCCTCCGGCATCAATTCCAATATTCATAGTTCGTTCCTCCCAATGTTAACGACCTAACAGCCATTTAGTTAACATTATTAATATTATGTATCATTAATTGATATTCTCATCCCTTGATTAAAAGATATAATCATCATTTTACCAGATTTGCTGCATTTCATGTAAGATTACATCCGATTTGGGCCTACAAAAAAGCAACCTCTCGACTACTCTAATCAAATAACGATATTTAGTTTACATAATAATAGTTATGTAATCAAATTCCTCCCCCCTGCTTGTGAAAGTTCGAAAAATGCATCACTTATTTTCACTTGATAACTCGTTCCTGACATACTGTTGTCAACAAGGATGGTTTATGATTGCTTCAAGTACGGCTTCACCATTCAACTTGATAACAGAAAGGAACGGGATTCAAATGAAACAAGTGCAGAACAAAATGGGGGTTATCATTACAGGACTAATGCTCGCTATCCTGATGGCCTCGATGGATAACACGATTGTGGCGACGGCGATGGGAACAATTGTTGGTGAGATTGGCGGTCTCGATAAATTTGTCTGGGCCACTTCGGCCTATATGGTGGCGGAGATGGCGGGCATGCCGATATTT
This sequence comes from Paenibacillus sp. FSL H7-0331, assembly GCF_001956045.1. The sequence continues at coordinate 52,317 of NZ_MRTH01000018.1, forward strand.
GGCAAACTGTCCGATATGTATGGACGCAAACGTTTTTTTGTATTCGGTATCGTCGTATTTATGATTGGATCTGCTTTATGCGGATTGGCGGAATCGATCGTTCAGCTTAGTGCTTATAGAGCGATACAAGGTATCGGTGCGGGCGCGATGGTATCGATAGCGTTCACGATCATGTTCGATGTCGTTCCACCTGAGAATAGAGGAAAAATGACAGGCATGTTCGGTGCTTTGTTCGGCATGTCGAGTGTTGCCGCTCCGCTGCTCGGCGGTTATATAACCGACTATTTGAATTGGGTTTGGATATTTTACATCAATTTACCGCTCGGTTTGATTGCGTTCGTCTTGATTGTGTTTTTCTACAAAGAATCGACAGAGCATTCCAAGCAGAAAATCGATTTTCTTGGCGGCTTCCTGTTGGTTGGAGCGATCATCTGCCTCATGTTCGGTGTTGAGCTCGGCGGCAAAGCGTATGCATGGGGATCACCGCAAATTTTGGGCTTGTTTGCAGGCTTCGCGATTCTTACTATTTTGCTTGTCTTTGTAGAAAAAAAGGCAGCTGAGCCCATCATTTCATTCCGCATGTTCCGTAATCGGCTCTATGCGACAAGCAATCTGGTTGCGATGCTCGGCGGAGCGACGTTCATAACCGCATCCATGTTCATACCCATCTACATTCAAGGCGTACTAGGCGGCACTGCGACGAACGCCGGACTTATACTGCTTCCGATGATGGTCGGGTCAGTCGTAACTGCAACTGTGGGTGGATTCTTAATGTCTAAGCTGCCCTATCGGACCATCCTGATTCCTACACTTATCATCCTGATCGCCGGAATGGCACTTCTAACCACACTGTCAACGGAATCTTCGCGTTTACTAATCACAGTGTATATGATCCTCGTAGGTCTGGGCATCGGTGCTTCCTTCTCGGTACTCAGCAGCGCTGCCATTCATTCGTTCCCTGCTGCACAGCGAGGAGCGGCTACTTCTACACAGAACTTCAATCGTTCGCTCGGCATGACACTTGGTATTACGATATTCGGCATCATTCAGAGTCACTCACTAACAGATAAGCTGACGCAGGCATTTGGTAGTAGCGGAACGAATATACCGAAGAATATCAACTTTAGCGACCCCTATGTTCTGATGAATCCCGCAATCCGCCAATCGATGGACGGAAACACACTGAATACGATTACGGAGGGGCTATCGTCTTCCATCGTCGGCACCTTTGCATGGAGCCTCATCCCGGCAGTATTGGCACTAAGCGCTGCCTTCATTATGAGTCGAGAGAAATTGGCTCAAGCGACAGATACGGATGGTTACTCCGCTTCACATTAACATTTGTAAATTGGATCTGGACTCACAGTTGTCGGGAATTATGGTATATGATTAATGTAATATTGCCCGAAATTGGAGGTGCATCAATGAAACTCGAACGGCTAATGGCCATCACGATTCTTTTATTAAACCGCAGACGTGTGCAAGCGCAAGAGCTGGCTGATCGGCTTGAAGTATCTTTACGGACGATTTACCGCGATTTGGAGTCATTGAGCCTGGCTGGAATCCCGATTGTATCGTATACAGGTACAGAAGGCGGCTATGAAATTATGGACAGCTTTCGTATGGACCGACAGATGTTATCTTTTGATGACCTACTTGCCCTCTTTACAGCGCTGCGCGGTCTCCAGTCGACACAAGCGTTGAATCATACCCATGTAGACCGGCTGCTTGATAAAGTAGGGGCACTGGTCTCACAAGCAGAACAAGGACGTTTAGCTGAACGCGATCAGGTTCTAATCGATTTTACCCCATGGAGAAACAGTGAGACCGAACGAAGCAAATATGAGTCTCTGCAAAAATCCGTAAATGACAAAAAGTTAATCCGTTTTACCTATACAGACGGCCAAGGTGAAGAATCAGAACGTTGTGTCGAGCCGATGGGACTTGTGCTCAAAAAATATTCCTGGTATTTGCACGGTTACTGTTTGAACCGCACGGATTACCGGATTTTCAAGCTTTCACGTCTTCGGGATATGCAGGTCCTGGATGAATCCTTCAATCGCCGGGCTATGACACTTACTAAACTGAATGAACGATGGGGAACGCCCCAACATCAACAGACGGTCGATCTTGTCCTTCGATTCACAGGTGAGGCTAAAGTGTCCGCTGCGGATCGGTTTGATGAAAATGAGATCGAAAGGATGCCGGATGGTTCACTTCTTGTGCGGACCACATTTCCTGATGGGAAATGGATCATTGGCTTTTTGCTTCATTATAAAACCGATTTGATTATTCTGGAGCCTGCCCATATTGCTGCTGAGGTCAGAAAAATGGCTTTGGACATATCCGCTTTGTATCTCGATTCCGGACACGCTGTTCTCAATAAGAATGGATAATGGTCTGAATGGTAAATAAATAATCTGACAAAGGTGGTAATAACAATGAATCTTCAAGGAAAAGTGGCAATCGTTACTGGCGGTGCTAGAGGTATCGGACGTGCAGTCTCGATTCTATTATCCTCACGGGGCGCAAAAGTGGTTGTGAATTATTTATCGAATATGGATGCTGCTGAAGAAGTAGTATCCCATATTCGAGCAAATAACGGTGAGGCTATTGCACTGCAAGCCGATGTTCGTGAACCGGACCAGGTGTTAAAGCTTGTCGCGGCGGCAAAGAAGTCTTTGGGACGCATCGATATATTGGTAAGCAATGCAAATATGTCTTTCCAAGCAAAGCCGTTTGCCGAGATGTCGTGGGAGGCATTCTCGCAAAAACTAAATGATGAATTAAAAGCCGCTTTTCAGATGACAAAAGCAGTTATCCCATTCATGATCGAGAAGCAGTTTGGACGTATTATTTATATTTCAAGCACGCTGGGTAAGGATCCTTCCCATCATATGATCGCTCATGGTACGGCAAAGGGTGCACTTGATACGTTCTCTACATACATCGCACAGGAATTCGGTCCACAGGGCATTCATGCCAATGTGGTCGCACCTGGATTGGTGCAAACAGATGCAACAGCCTATTTGTCAGAACAAGAAAAAATGATGATTAGTAATTTCACGCCACTTGGCCGTGTAGCCGAACCTGAAGATATTGCAGGAGTTATCGCTTTTCTGGCAAGTGACGATGCTCGTTTTATGACAGGGACGTATACACCTGTTGCGGGTGGACTTTCGATGGGATAACAGAAATAGCCCCAAATGCGGCTTATACGAGATGCGCCGCTAATGGCAGTTTTTGAGGAAGACTACATAATTGTCCCTACCTTCCACTTGGTTCAGTCCAGATTTCCCTCAAAAATGCCTCTATCTACTGTTTCACTTCCCTCCAACATGTGTAATAAATAACATGTCAAATTAAGGAGGCTGTTATCGGTGGTAACTACTAACATTTCATTCCAGGAAAATTCGGTACCGGTATTTTTATTCGGGGCGGATTCACACATAATTCCTTCTTTACTGTCTGCGCTGCAGAAGAATCGATTAACGATATCTAACCTGAAGGAGTCTTTAGTGCGTATCGACCTGTTCCGCTCCCAAGCACTGCTGTATTCCGCACAAGGTGACAAGTATTCGATACCTATTTTCCCTTAAAGCAAGAATGAGAACCTATCAGGTCTCGTACTTATCCATAGATGTATAGGAAAGGAATGGAGCCTCCGCTTCGTTCCTTTTTTGCTGCTGGGAGAGCTTATTTTTCCGACCTCGTTCGAGCCTTGGCAGGCAACCCATTTTCACAGCTCGAACCATGTTATATAATGGTAGGTATAACGCTAACCCCACCGGACTCACGATCCGGCGAATTAACTGAACGAATAGGAGTAATCGAATGGACATTGTGCAAATACCTACATATTTAATTGATGAAGATACGGATCAGCCCCGCTATCAATTTGACGAGGATTCCTTGCAGGAGTTGATGAACAGCATCGCAGAGCTTGGCCTTTTATCTCCAATCAAGGTAAGAACGACTAAGGATGGCCGATATAAAATTATTTATGGGAACCGCCGTTATAAAGCATGCAGTACCTTGGGTAAGCCCACCATCCCCTGCATTGTTTCGGAAGTGACCGATGAGCTGGAAATTTATCTGGAGCAGATCGCCGAGAATTTGACGCGGGAAGGCTTTTCACCAATTGAAGAGGCGGATGCCTTTAATAAGCTGCTCAAGGACCCGAAGTTCAGCAGTTCAACCAAATATCTTTCCAGTAAGCTGGGTAAGCCAGAAAGCTATATCAAGAACAAATGTGACCTGCTTAAATTCAGCAATGCTGTCAAAAAGCTGATAGTAAGCGGAACTGAAATCAGGAAGGACAAGCTCACCGAGCTACAGGTGCTGCCTCTCAAGGATTTGCCGATTGAATACCGGGACTCGTTGGCACTGATGGTCGCCAGGGATGAGCTGTCAGTAAGTGATGTCAAGAAAATCGCCAAGCTGTTCAAGGATAAAGATATTTCCGACAATACGAAAGCGAAGCTGCTCTATAAATCCGGCTATGAGCTTATAGAAACATGGTCCGTATTTGAACAAAATAGAGCGGAAAGATCGAAGCAAGCTGAGGCCAAAGCCGCGACGAAGGCCGATAAATCGGATAAACGGACTCCCGAACAACCTCCAACCGAGGCCAATCCAGCCGCAGCGGCAAGCTTGACGGAACCCGCAAAAGGACTCAATTCCGATCCCGAGCATAAATCGGGTAATGAATCCGAGCATCAATCTGCTTCACGATTAGTAAACGAACCCGTAAAGGAAGCAACGTCGAATGCAGTGACAGAGGTTCTTATCGATAGTACACTGCAGCGATTACTTGCCACTCTTCCCTCCTACAGCCCGCTATCTGATGAGGTGCTCCGTTCCTATGAGGATATATATGACAACGATAAAGAAAGCTTTCATGCCAGCGTGAAGCTGCTTGTCGACAATCTGGAAAAACACCTGGAGCAATGGAAAAAAGTGCAGGAGCTTACGCAGGACCAGGACCAAATAGCCGCAGCTGAAGCGGTTGATCATTAAAAAGAGGCTGTTCCCCACCATGCTTTCGGGGAATCAGCCTCTTTGTGCTGTACACATGCACAGAGGCTTCCAGAGCCTTCTATTTGCTTGCATAAACTGATTATGCGGCCATCTTGACACAATGTGAAGTGTGCGAAGGCAGCTTGGCATAACGCTTGGAGGCAGATGTTTGTCTGGACTGAAGATGATTGCGAGCAATTCCAATTGCCACAGCAGGTTCAAGCTGATCCCGCTGAACAAGTTCTACCAGCACCGCAATATCCCCCATTTGATAAGCCGCTACCAGCATCTGCAGCAATGCCTTGGAGCTCTCTTCATCAGGTAAAACAAGCACATCTTGCTCCAGATCCGATCTGACGGCTTTCAATGATTGACGAGCTCGGTGAAGCGCCGCTTTGATCGCACCTTCTGTCGTTTGCAGCAACTGTGCCGCCTCTATGATCGAATAGCCAAGTACATCCCGCAATAAAAAAACCGTTCTTTGCAAAGCAGACATATGCTTGATGAGCGCCAGAAAAGCAGTCTCCAATTCCATAGCAACACCATGATCCGGCATAATCGTCTGCCGCTGCTCCTGTTGGAGGATTAAGGACAGGCTGCTGTTTCTTCGCAATCGATCGATCCACGTGTTCTTTGCTATCCTCAACATGTAAGCCTCTGGATTCGCATGTCCCGTCACTTGAAGTACGCGTGTAGCTTTCAGCCACGTATCCTGAGCCAAATCCTCTGCATCCCAACTGGACCCCGTAATCGACAAACAGTACCTTTTAACGGTCATTTGCAGTTTTGCCCAATTCGTACCGTTAGCCTCTTCTATTGTTGGTTCCTTGCTTTCTATGGTACCAGCTAAGATCATACAGCTCTCTCCTTTGCCTGGTTAATGACAATACATAGCTTCAATATGATAACGAATGAACCCTGAATAAGGATACGCAGCTTCTAAAAAAATTAACACCGTATCCTTTTCCTTATTGAATTCGTTTGCTGATGGAAAGCAGATAACCAAACCAATATTCATAATGGAGGTAAGCAAATGAACAACAATTATGTGCCTTATGTGGTGGAGCAAACCGGTCGCGGCGAACGTTCTTACGATATTTATTCAAGGCTGCTCAAGGACCGAATCGTATTTCTTGGCGCCGCAATTGATGACCAGATGGCCAATAGTATTACAGCTCAATTGCTATTTCTGGCTGCGGAGGATCCTGAGAAAGAAATTAGTCTCTATATTAACAGCCCTGGCGGTTCTACCTCAGCAGGATTTGCCATCTATGATACCATGCAGTTCGTGAAGCCTCCGGTACACACCATATGCACAGGCTTTGCAGCTTCATTCGCAGCCATTCTGCTGCTCGCAGGAGCCAAAGGCAAACGATTTGCACTCCCGAACAGCGAGATCATGATTCATCAACCGCATGGTGGAACGCAAGGTCAAGCCAGTGATATTGCTATCAGTGCCAAGCGGATTATCGGTATTCGAGAACGATTAAACCGGATTACTTCCGAAAGAACCGGTCAGCCGCTTGAAAAGGTGGAAAAAGATATGGATCGCGATTACTTCATGTCCTCGGAAGAGGCACAGGAATATGGTATTATCGATCAAGTGGTGACCTCATTGTAACACAAATAACTCGAATTTTCGTTTCCAAACACACCAAGCCCGCCGCCCAGAATCGATAATTCAGGCGGCGGGCATTTTTTTTTAATTCAATGAAAGTCCTAATGCAGCACCTTACAAATACATGCTCTTGGCGCCTCTACTACCGTTTTATAGAGGAAATAAAGCTACCGTATCCCGCTGCTTCAAGCCTTCAATCATTTTCTGCCATTGTGACGGCTTATCGGGCAGAACCGAATAATAGCGTGTCAGAAACTGCACAATCAACGAGGCAGATACCTCCGTGCAGCTATCGTCGATCGGCATGAAGCATAAATCCAGCACTTCAACCGCTTCGCCATTGTTCTCCCAGGAAGGATGTACATAATCCAATTCCAGGCGTTGGTAGCCCAAATGAGACAGAACCTCGCGGCGCACATACGGATCCATCGGCTTAATACCGCCAAATTCATGGCCTTCAATACGGTAAGGATCGTAAATTTCAGCAAACATGCCAAGCATCGAACGACCGGATAACGCAGCCTGCTGCTGCAAATCTGCCATCCGTTTAGCTGCCATGAACCGTCCGATACCAAGACCTGCCTGACCAATAATCGTGAAATCCGTCATCGCAACCTGCAAATCATCATAGTAACGGTATTCAGTCGCGCCAACCACTACCCCTTCATGAATGGCTACAAATACACGAATACCCGGATCCTCGAGCGGTTCCTTCCATAGCGAATATTCATAAACTTCCTCAGGCGGAAATACCTTTTTCATCAGCTCATGCATTAATAAAAAATTCGGGTCCTCGATACTTGTAATTCGTACAAAATCCATCCTCAACACTCCCTGCTATTGATGTAATTCATTTCCCACATTCATGTCTATCACTTGCGTTTAAAAGGATTCCGCCACTCCATCAGCAGCCCGTAGTTGCAGGATTCCTCATCCTCCAAATAGTTCGCAACGATATCCACCGGAGTACGGCCGCAGCGCATCAAAAAACTGATAACCGGGTCCTTGCATCGTCCATCCAATATCGCTTGCACATATTGCTGTACCGTAAGCTCACTGGCAACCTTATGATATCCCGGCATACGACCCCCACCCAGCAGTCGGTCTAAACCCAGCTGTACCGTAACCTCATACATCGATTGCATCAACCATTTGCCCAAACCAAGCTTGCGGCTATTTGGATGAATACAAACATCAACAACATACAGTGTGCCGCCACCAGGAACATGCGTTCGTATATACCCGTTATCTGTAACTTCTGCCCAACTGTGACCCGTCTGCTCCGTATGCGTATCTATTCGAAGACTCGTCATCGACCCGACAATCTCCCCTTCTACCTCCATACACAAGGCACCCTCGGGAAATCTGCTCACATGTTCGTTCAACTGCTCCTTGTTCCACCAGAGCTCTGATGGAAAAGGCGGAGGAAAGCTTTCCTGTTGAATATGAATCAACGCATCAAAATCTTCATGTGAATAGTTTCGGATCAGCGCTCGTAGCGGCTTGTCACCATGATAAACAAATAACTCTTTGAAATAACGATCCTTGTGATTATCCATTAATTCAGCTGTTTCCTTACCCTCGCTCAATTCAAATGGCCTCCTTGTCTACGGTCTACGACCAATCCGTATACAGGTCGGTTCTGCGATCCCGCCATGTCGTCACCGAACCCCGTTCTCTCACTTCTGCAAGCAGCTGCAAATCCAGATCAGCGGTGATCACCATATCATCATTTAACTCGCCTTGAGCCATAATACCCCCCGGAGGAAACGGAACATCATTAGGCGTCAATACCGCAGCCTGACCAAAATTGCTGCGCATAAAGTCAACCGTAGGTAGTGCACCTACAGTTCCCGTGGTAACAACATAAATCTGATTTTCGATCGTACGTGCGTGACATGTATACCGTACCCGATGATAGCCGTGACGGTCATACGTGCAAGACGGACAGAATAATACATCAGCGCCGCGAGCTCGGGCCATCCGAACAATCTCCGGAAATTCCACATCATAGCATACCAGAATAGCAATACGTCCCTTATCCGTATCAAATACCTGAAGCAAATCTCCTGCACCCATATTCCATTCCTTGATTTCCGCAGGTGTAATGTGCAGCTTGTTCTGTGTGGCGATACGTCCATCCGGATAAAATAAATAGGCCGTGTTAAACAGCTTTCCCTGCTCGGAGGTAACATGTGTTCCCCCTATCAAATGCATGCCCGTTTTCATAGCCAGCCCCTTGAACAAGTCCACATAAGACTCAGTATAACCAGGCAGTGCTTCAATTGGCAGCGGTTGTCCGTTCTCGTCACCTATGGACATTAATTGGGTCGTGAACAGCTCAGGAAACAACACAAATTCCGACTCGTACTCCTCAGCTATGTGGACATAATGTTCTACTTGTTTGGCAAACTCTTCAAAACTATTAATGGTGTGCAGATGATATTGTACAGCGGATACCCTCATTTTCATCGTTTCTGATACCTCAATTTCTATGATTGACATATGAATAAGTTCCTAATAATTACGCTACTAATTGTAGTATTTTACCCCATTCGTGAACATTGTTCAATTGATTTTGTAATTAGTCATCGCGGTAATTTACTGTCTATGGGTTTTCAAAACAAATATAATATGTTAAGATACAATTCATCAAATCATCCTACGTTTGGAGGTTTTAAATTTGCTGCAAAAAACGACACGACTTACCCTTGTTGATCAAGTCATTATTCAAATTGAAGCCATGATTGAATCCGGAGTCTGGCCGCTTGGGACCAAAATTCCGCCGGAACCGGATCTGGTTCTTGATCTGAATGTCAGCCGCAATACATTACGTGAAGGTATAAAAGCATTGTGTCATGCCGGCGTGCTAGTGACGAAGCAGGGTGATGGTACCTATGTATCTTCTAGCAGCACGCTTGGTGCGGCTATTCAACGACGTGTCCAAAAATCCGGCTTATTGGATACGCTGGAGGTTCGAAATGCTCTGGAGCAAGAAGCTGCCAAGCTATCAGCTGAAAGGCGTACTGATGAGGATTTAGCGAAAATCCGCTTCTATCAACAGGAATGCCAGACATTGTACAACCAACACGATTTGGAACGATATGTGGACGCGGATATGAAGCTGCATCAGACCATTGTTGAATCAACCGGTAATCGTATGCTGATTGACCTGTATGAGCATATTACGGAAGCAATTCAGGATTCAATTACCGTTATTTTAAAGAAGCAAGTCTCGGATAACCTACCGCTGGATAAACACGATCAGCTGGTAGAAGCCATATTCGCGCAAGATCCCGATGCGGCGGCCAAGCAGGTGCAGCAGTTTATTAAAGAAGTTAGACACTTCATCGAGCAGGAGGACCTATAAATGAAAGCTCAACCACATACACTCCATGCTCAAGCGGCTTCAGCCTCTACTGGATGGCTGCTTTTACTTGGAATTATATTAATCGCGGCCAATTTACGCGCCCCGATCACTTCGGTAGGACCGTTGATTGGGACAATTCGACATGATTTGGGCTTATCGAATACATTAGCAGGCATGATCACGACACTACCGTTAATTGCTTTTGCCTTGTTGTCACCGCTGGCGCCGAGGTTGGCTCGCCGGTTTGGCATGTCCCCTGTATTGTTGGGATCATTAATTTTGTTGGTTATTGGTATTGTTGTCCGTTCATCATCGAATATCGGTTTACTACTGCTCGGAACGGTTCTATTGGGCCTTGCCATATCCATTTGCAATGTACTGATGCCAAGTCTGATTAAAGAAAAGTACCCTTTACAAATTGGAGTCATGATCGGCGTTTATGCCGTTGCGATGAATCTTAGCGGTGCAATTGCTTCGGGAATCAGTGTTCCGATAGCTACTCATACAGGATTAGGCTGGAAGGGGGCATTGGGTCTGTGGGGTGTGTTAGCTGTTATAGCCATTCTTATCTGGATACCCCAGCTAGGGCGTCAGCAGCATAAAGCACTTATTACGAAGTCGAGCGAAAAACGCACGAATGTATGGAAGTCATCACTCGCTTGGCACGTGACGATCTATATGGGACTACAGTCGATGCTTTTTTATGTCGTCATTTCCTGGCTGCCAGATATTTTGAAAAGCCAAGGGTTGAGCTCGGATTCCGCAGGCTGGGTGCTTTCCTTGATGCAGCTCGCAATACTTCCGCTTACCTTTATCGTGCCCATCCTGGCTGGACGCATGAAAAATCAAATCGCGCTTACCGTTGCGACAGCATTGTGTTTCTTCATCGGTATTGGAGGACTGCTTTCAGGGAATCATCTGGTTCTGCTGTGGTCGATCTTGATCGGGATCGGAGCGGGTTGTTCTTTCAGCTTGGCGATGACCTTTTTCGGACTACGAACAGCCAATGCGCATGACGCAGCCGAGTTATCTGGTATGGCTCAATCAGTCGGTTATTTGTTAGCTGCGCTCGGCCCTACTCTATTCGGTTATCTGCATGATGTGACCAACGGATGGTATGTACCTCTTATCTTGCTGCTGGTCATCACCTTCTTGCTGCTTATTTTCGGAATTGCCGCCAGTCGTAATCGAGTCATCGGAGCTCCCAAAGCATGATCATGCTCAACCGCCAGTCCCTCTCAGCACAGATTTCGGCAGCTTAGGCACAACCCGATTCATCGCTTCCTGCTTTTGTTTGTCTCCCACATGCGTATAAATTTGTGTGGTTTGTATACTGGCATGCCCGAGCAGCTCTTGCAGAGTTCGTATATCTGTTCCTGCGATCACCTGCATAGTAGCAAAGGTATGCCTGAGCTTGTGGCTGGAGAATGACTTTCCTTGCAGCTCACTAAATTCGGTCTTCAATTGGGCAAAATTCGCTTCCGCGATTTTTTGGATCATACGGGTGGAAATGCGGCGGCCAAATTGGGATACGAAAAACGCCTGCTCGACCGTTTTTCTCGGATCAATTCGTTCGGTCAAGGCCATGATCAAAATTTGAACCAAGGATTCCGGCAGCGGAACGGATCTCCATTTGCGCCCTTTTCCATATACCTGCAGCATGTGCGAGGAACGGTTAAAATCTGCTATATTCAATCGATGCAGTTCACTTACTCGTAAACCCGCATAACTCATCAGCAAAAACATCGCGACATTCCGAATCTGGTATTTTCCTTCGATCGATTCCAAAAATGCGGACAGCACGTGCTCATCCAAATATGAAGGCAGCGAGTTTCTCTCGACCTTTGATTTTTTTAAATGCAGCGCCGGATTGTTGTCCGCATATTTATGCTCAATTAATGCATTGAAAAAAGTTCGAATCGAGGATAGATAACGATTACGTGTCGAATCCCCTGCTCCTCCCTGACGCATCTGCGTGAGAAACCGCATCACATCCAAAGCTTCCAGCTTACCCAGTGATTTAGGAGCTACAGCAGCCAAAAATAATCGCACGTCACCCAAATAGGCTTTTTGCGTTTGAGCGGTAAATCCTTGGTCCTTCATCCAAATATCAAACAGCTCCAGGAGCTCTTCATCGGGGTATATACGGTCCATACTAATTATCTCCGTTCGTTTAAAGAGTAATTACGCTAAATATCAATTTAGCGTAATTTTATTGGTGAAAAAAACACTGCAAAATCTACGTTTTGCAGCAGGTAAAGCTCAAATTTTGTATACGAATGTCGAGTATATGGATGTTATATGTATGATTTCCACCAAATAGCAGCTGGATATTGAGAAGTATTTACGTCAACGACTTCACCGATTCTTGGTGTGGCTATGGCTACTCCTCGTTCTTTGGCCGCCTGGATCACACGTTCAATCGGATCCGTCCAATCATGGAAGGCCAGCTTGAAAGCTCCCCAATGGATCGGAATCATCACTTTACCTTGCACATCGAGCTGCGCCTGAACGGTTTGCTCTGGCAGCATATGTATGGCTGGCCATCTCTCATCATACTGACCACATTCCATCATTGTCAAGTGAAAAGGTCCATAGGTGTCCCCTATCTTTTTGAAATGGGGTCCGTAACCACTGTCTCCACTGAAAAACAGCTTATGCTCAGAACTGGCAATAACCCACGAACACCATAAGGTCGAGTTATTGTCCAATAAGTATCTTCCAGAAAAATGAATCGCAGGGGTACATACGAACTTTAAGCCCGCGACCTCCGTTTCTTCCCACCAGTTGAATTCATGGATTTTACTCCGATCCACACCCCATCTTGCCAAATGTCTTCCTACTCCACGCGGCGTATAAAAGCTGCCAACCTTATGCTTCAGTTTTTGGATGGAGCCGTAATCCAGATGGTCATAATGATCATGTGACAGTAGGACAGCATCAATCGGTGGAAGCTGGTCAATATCGATCGGAAGCTGCTTGCTGTACCTCTGATTACCAAACCAGGGAAATGGCGTAGGTGCTTTACCGAACATAGGGTCCAGCAGCAATGTCTTGCCATCGATTTCAATGAGAAAAGCCGAATGTCCAAACCAGACAACTCGTGTCCCCGATTCCTGACTTCGTCCAAGATCAGCAGGAAATATCGAGATAGGCTGGCTTGGCTTACTATTCGGATTTCCTCTGATAAAATCCTTCAGGATGGACAGGGTTGTTCCCGGTATCGTGTTAGATCCAATATCCACCTCATTGACAACCTTATCCCCAGACCACTTTGCTCCGAAAGCAGGATAATAACGTAAAAACAATAACAATGATAAGATACTTACTCCAAGTATAATAGCTGCAATCTGCATCCTCTATCTCCTATTCGTCAAATTCGTCGCAATCAAGAATATGGTAGCACAGTCCGTTTTAAAGTACAATTTTGCTCGCTGTGTACGACTGTCGACAAAAATACGAATCCGTCTGGAAACCAACCAAACCTACGGTGCAAAATGGACAGTCAAGTAGGTTGATACCCTTCCCTGATAGTAGCGTAATACATAGCATAATAAATACGAAACCGAGCTTGTAGGCTCCGAATGCCTGCTTCAGGAATTGCAAAATAATCAATTAATCAGATAAATCATTAATACTATTAATTATATGGAGGGAGGATTCGTTGTGACTAAATATCTCATTATCAATGCAGATGACTTTGGACTTTCCCAAAGTATCAATCAAGGTATTATCGAAGCCTATCATGCGGGTACTGTATCCAGTACAACCTTAATGTGCAACATGCCTGGGTTCCAAGATGCCGTTACCCTTGCGAAGAAAACAACCTCATTGGGAGTTGGTTTACATTTTAATCTGACCTATGGTAAACCGCTTGCTAATCAACAAAAGGTTTCTTCTCTAGTTAATCCTAAAGGTGTTTTTTCGAAGGATAGAAGTAAATGGACTGAAGCGCATATCATTACCGAATTGGAAGCTCAATTTAAACGATTCATTGCCAGTGGTTTATATCCTACCCATCTGGACTCCCATCATCATATCCATATCGATTCGGAGCTCGTGTATCGCGCTCTGAAAGACCTTTCAATTCGTCTGCAAATTCCGATGCGTCTCCATCCATTGATCATAGAAGACAGACAAATCTTTCGCAGCTCGGATTACTTGATTCTCGATACTTACGATACAAATGACGGTGTTGACCGTTTAATCCGCTATCTGGATCATCTTCCTGATGGTATCACTGAGCTGATGTGTCACCCTGGCTATGTGGACGATGATGTCAGAGCTTATTCAGTATGGACGGATGGGAGAGCTAAGGAGCTGCATGTTTTTACGAATCAACGAATTGTCGAGAAGCTGTCAGAGCTGGATATTCAATTGGTAAACTTCGGTTTCATCCCAGAACCAGAAAAGCCCGAGTGTTCAGAACCGTTTGAGCAAACTTTAGCTGAAGTTATACCTCAATCTATACCTCAACCTATACCTCAACCCATACGTAAACGTAAAACAAAAAAGAAGATGGTAAACCGAAGAAAGAAACGTGGCATTCGCGTGCTGAATAAAGTTAAAGTAATGAAGCTCAAGAAGAAAATCATCCTAAAAAAGAAGAAACGATACACGAAGCTAAACAGCAAAAAAGTCAGCTGATGATATAGATTCCTTCTAATGTGCACCAGTTGTAAAAACAAGTCTTGGAGCTAATCGCAGACTGTAGTTACCCCCAAAAGGAAGAAGATTAGATAATTTGGGGGTATTGTAAATTCATGATTTGATGGCTGTGAGGCGGAACCCCTACCGGAAATTTTCTACATACTCATACAGAAAAGCGTCTAGTCTGCGGGCATCTCTACCGAGCAAGCGCTTTACAGTGTCCGTAGGCTTTTCCGGTATCACCGTAGACATGGTTTGAATTTCCACAACGTGGTTCGCTAGCCAAGGAGGCATATGTCCGTGTTCGATCAGATTGCTGAGTAGTACTTGTGGGTCCAAGTTGATGTAGCTTATCGGCCGATTAAGCAGGGTAGATAGTTGACCGGCGATCTGGGAATAGCTAAAAATCTCTGAACCCGTAAGCGTATATATTTGGCCTGATACTTCGCGATTGGTTAGAACTTCTGCAGCTACATCTGCGATATCGCGACAGTCAATGAAGTTACAGAGAGAATCTCCCATGGATCCGAAGAAAACATTTTGGGTTGTGATCGTTGGTGCAAAGCGCAGTAAGTTTTGCATGAACGCATAGGGGCGCAGCACAGTGTGGGTTAGGCCCGATTCACACAAGGTTTTCTCGATTTCGTAATGCCAGCCCGCCACTGCCACTGGAGAGGTCTTCTCAAAGGCAGGACTGGATATTTTGACGATGTGTTCGATTCCTGATTCGGAAGCAATCTGGATGATCGAAGTCTCCAATTCGATTTGTCTTGGACTGTTTGACATGGCAAGGAAGAGCTGGCTAGCTCCTGCAAACGCCTGGCGCAGCGATTCGGGGTCGGAAGCATCGGCCGATGCGACCTCGATTGTCGATCGGCCTTTATCCCCGATCAGATCACGCAACTTCTCAGGCTCTCTGCTCAGCGCTCTGGCGGGCACACCAAGATCTATCAAACGTTTCAAAAGTGCACTACCTATCGTACCTGTTGCTCCAATAATAACTATCATTTTTTATCTTCTCCTTTGGATGAACAATTTGTTGTTACGGCAAGACGCCATCGCCATGTTACTATCGTGCTGGCAATCACTCCGGATAACGGGAAATCAATCCAGACACGATCGACCCAGGTCAAGTTATCCATCGGAATAATAATCCCCAGTAAATTAGTTGTCGTCCAAGCGGCGAATAGGCCAAATGCTGCCCCCATCAACGCAAACATCCCAACCACAACCAAGTGAGGTGTGCAGATGATCCACCGTACATGGCCTCCCCGGCTGCGTAACCAAAGGCCAAGCATCAAGGCTATGAAGGCTGACATTCCGCCGATTGTGGTCAAGGCCCCTATTTGGAGCCCCTTGTCGGCAGTGACCAATCCCCCGATGCCCGCCATAATGGCAGGAGATGCATAAGCCATTACAATCTCACGCCATAGTACAAAAGTCTTTGCGCCAGAATCAGCTGTCTTGATGTCGTAAAGACCTTCTGTCTTACTCGGGTATTCTGTCTTGTTCATTCAGTTACATCCATCCTTTCTTCTTTTAAATTGATCAGCAATTGCTGTTAGCTCCATGTAATTAGGAAGCTAACTATATAAGAGTGAAAATGGGCTAGCTTAACTAGCCCGTTCTACTCCTTACTGATGTTTTCTTTTGGCACGCTTGGTTCGTCTGTAAGCGCTGAAATGCCTTGTGTAACTCGGCCAAGCAGGTCCAGAAATACACTGCGTTCCGCTATACTGAGCAAGCTCACCATAGCTTCCAGCCGTGCAAAATGCTCGCTAGCCATTTCGCGGAGCTTCTTCGCTCCTTGCTCTGTCAATTTGACCGCTTTCTGACGGCCATCGACTGAACTTGATCGCCGGGAAACGAGGCCATCTCGCTCCAGTGTGTCGATAAGACCGGTCACTGTAGCACGTGTAACACCTAGATGCTCTGCCAATTGCGAGGGTAACACTTCTCCTTCGTTATCTTCAAGATCAGCTAGTAAACGATACCGCCCTGTTGATAAACCGAATCTGGCGAAATGAATCTCCGAAGCATGTCCAAGCTTGGCACCCGCTGCCATCAACCTAGACGCGACGAGCACAGCCTGTGCGTCTATGTCTAGATTATAGCGATCAATCTGACGCTTGGATTGTACAAGCGAGGGAATAGCGTTAATGTCATTTGTTACTTTAATATCGTTGTTCATACACATAGTATGGCACCTAATTACTTTTGTGTCAACACATGTTTGTAGCACAGCTTTAAACTTGTATACCTTTTGATTCATTTAATAGTAATTCATTTAATAGTAATTCATATATCGAATTAATAACGCGACATTTATATATTTTTAATATTGAAAGGCACTTGTTATAATGTGATTTATGTTGAAGGGAGGAATTAAGAATGAATTATCGGAAGCTTGGCAAAAGCGGCTTATGGGTAAGCGAGATCGCATTGGGAAACTGGATAACTCATGGCGCACAAGTAGATGATACCACGGCGCAAGCATGTGTACACGCTGCTTTGGAATGCGGGATTACGACTTTTGATACGGCTGATGTATATTCGGAAACGAGAGCAGAATCGGTATTAGGAGTGTCATTAAAGGGGATACGTCGTGAAGGGATCGAGCTGTGCACGAAGGTGTTTCATCCAACAGGCAGCGGACATAACAATAAAGGATTATCTCGTAAACATATTATCGAGGCTTGCCATGCTTCGCTTCAACGATTGCAAACGGATTACATCGATGTTTATTATGCACACCGGTTTGATGCGACCACACCACTTGAAGAAACTTTTTTGGCCTTATCCGATTTGGTGCGGCAGGGAAAGGTTCTGTATGTCGGGGTCAGTGAATGGTCTGCAGAACAGATCAAGCTTGGAGCGGCTTTGGCCAAGGAACTCAAGGTTCCCTTCATTGCAAGTCAACCTCAATATTCCATGCTATGGCGTGTTATTGAAGCCGAAGTGATTCCCGCATGTGAGCGTGAAGGCATCGGTCAGGTGGTCTGGTCCCCTCTGGCACAAGGTATTCTTTCCGGTAAATATGCACCAGACAAGCCACTACCGGAGGGCTCCCGCGCTTCTACCACAGCGGGTTCACCATTCTTCGAACGTTTGGCCGGACAATGGCTGCGTAAAGAAGTTCTGCAGACTGTTGAGCGAATCCGACCGATTGCCGAAGAATGTGGGTTAACGCTGCCACAGCTTGCGATTGCTTGGGTGCTACAAAACCCGCAAGTATCCTCCGCTATTATTGGCGCCTCCAAGCCCGAGCAGGTCAAGGAAAATGTAAAAGCTGCTGGTGTCTCTCTTGATCCTGAGGTCATGAGGCAAATAAATCACATTTTAAATAACGTTGTTGAGCTTGATCCCAGCAAAACCGGATAAGATCATACGGTGCTTACCAGTTTACTTGTGTGACTATCAGCCATTTCTTCCACCACTTGCAAAAAATGAACCAGAACGGTTTCAAGGTTAGCTGTTTTCCAGGCTGCATAGAGAGGGACCGGCGGTGTATCTTCGTTAAATGATCGGAATACGACACCACTACGTTGGAAGACACAAACCGATGAGGGTACAATTGAAATGCCGATACCGGCAGCGACCAGATTTACAATGGTATACATTTGAACAGCTTCCTGTACGATATTAGGCTGAAATCCATGCTGCTCGCATACCTCCAGGATGAGATCATGAAAAGAAGCCCCCATATGATGCGGAGACAGAATAAAAGGTTCATTCGCTAAAGAAGATAAGGAAAGAGTTGGATGTATCGCTAATGGATGCATTTCAGGTAATACGGCAACGAGTGATTCGTTAGTGCAGAGTCGAGAGGTAATACTTGGAGACGGATCTGCCCAACGAAGGAAACCTACATGAATTTTCCCATTATGTAATGCTTTCAGTTGTTGGGCAGATGTCATTTCAGTTAGAGTAAGCTGCACATCAGGATAATGTTCCCGGAATTTCTTGACAACGTTGACCATCATACCGCCAGCTGCCGAATCTACAAATGCTATAGACAACTGTCCCACTTTTCCCTGACTCGCAAGCTGTGTCATTTTAATAGATCGCTCCAATTGAGCAACAATATTTCTGGATTCCTCCAAAAATATCGCCCCTGCTGACGTAAGTTGAACCTGTCTCTTGGTTCGCTCAAAGAGCTTCACTCCGAGATCTTCTTCAAGACCTTGAATTTGTTGACTCAAGGGTGGTTGGGTTATGTTCAGCTTTTGCGCAGCACGGTTGAAATGCAGTTCTTCCGCCACTGCTATAAAATAACGCAGTTTTTTCAAATCCATAGATACGATTTCCCTTCTTGCTTGATAAGGAGATGATGTCCCCTACTGCCATCGTACCTTATGAGGTTACTCTCAGCAAATTTTTATTAAATAATCGATTAGGTGTCCCTTGATAATCAAAAACAGAGTCTACACAGTATGTCGTGTAAGACTCCTTGGATGAATACCATATTGCTGGATAACGAACCATTAACGGTAATTGGTTAACATGAATTCACCATGCGTAAGCTTCAGGCGCAGGCTTGCCGGGGCCGGGAAAAATTTGATTGAGCTCGACCATCGTGTCCTCAGTCAATACGATGTCCACAGCTCTAAGGGCATTTTCAAGCTGCTCCTGAGTTCTTGGACCAATGATCGGCGCAGTTAATGCTGGATTCGCCAGAATCCATGCCAAGCCCACATTCGATTCGCTTTCTCCCAGCTCCGCACAAAGTGCTGCATAACGCTCCAATTGCGTCCGTTTAGCCTCTATCGCATTGCTTTCGTGGGATGATCTGGAGCCCTTCTGCGGATTAAGCGCATTTCCGCCAAGCAGGCCTCCTGCAAGCGGGCTCCATGCCACAACCCCGATACCGTGATGCTGTGCCGAAGGTAATACCTCAAGCTCCGGTTCTCTACATAATAAGCTGTATTTATGCTGCTCAGAAACCAGACCGAGAATGTGCTGTGCCTTAGCTTCGGCTTGCGCCAATGCAAGATGCCAACCTGCAAAGTTACTAGAGCCGATATAATCGACGGTTCCTTGTTGAACCAACGATTGAAACACTTCCCACAGCTCATCCCATGTAGCATTGCGTTCTATATGATGCATTTGATACAGCTCAATATGATCGGTCTGCAGCCTTTTTAAAGAGCCTGCCAGATGCCGACGAATTTTATAGGCAGACAATCCGCTCTCTGTATTGGGTCCATCGTTCGGGTCTTCCATATTGCCGTACACTTTGGTGGCCAGAACAACGCGTTCACGCCTACTGCCACCCTGGGCGAACCATCGGCCAATGATTTCTTCTGTGAATCCGCGTTTCTCGCCGCCGTATCCATTCGCCGTATCAAAAAAGTTGACTCCCGCGTCCAGTGCAGCATCCATAATACGAAACGCTTCTTTCTCTTCCGTGTTTTGACCGAAATTCATTGTACCCAAGCAAAGTCTACTTACTTTTAAACCCGTCCGTCCCAAATTTACATATTTCACTTTTTTGCCGCCTCAAATTCGTATTTTACAATAAATTAGACAATATCCATTAATTAGATATGCATCTTGACTTATTACCCTTATCATCCAGATTCTAAACACCTTAATCGAAAAATAGGAGAAAGGCGAATGATAAGCATTCTCCTTCTCCTCTTCTATAGCTTTTCCCTTGTAACTCTAGCGTGGCGACAGACATAATTGAAGTAGATCATCGACATGCGCGGTAGCCAGACAGACCACAGTATCGGCCGCACCATAATAAATCTTTACCTCACCGGTATCTTCAAGAATCATACCACCGGGGAAAATGACATTATTGCGGAAGCCACCTTCGACCTCATAGCTGGCTTCCGGTGCAAGCAGCGGCTCCTTGTACATACCGAGGATTTTCCGGGGATTGTTGAGATCCAGCAGCATGATACCAGCACAATATCTTTTTTTCCAGGTCGGCTCCCAGCCATTTTTCCCTCTTGTCGTGTCAAGATCGACCGAATGGAACGTAGTCAGCCATCCTTTATCAGTTTTGATCGGAGGTGCAGCAGGACCTGTCTTATCATTAGCGAAAGCTACATCCTCTACAGCCAGCAGCAAATCGGAATTTCCCCAATATTTTAAATCCGGAGACTCCGAAATCCAGGTGTCAAAGCGGTCGACCCCACCCCTGCTGTATACGGTAAATGGCCTTTCCAAACGAACATATTTATTATTGATTTTCTCGGGAAACAGCACCATATTACGCAGATCGGGAGTTGATAAGCTTAAGATTTCAAAGTTTACAAAATCATCGGTTACAGCGATACCGCCTCGAATTCCATGCTCGGTATCCACTGCAAAGCACATGTAGCAGCGGCCATCAATAACTGTAAGGCGCGGATCATAGGCACGAATGATTTCTTGATCACGCAGTTTAAAGCAAGGCTTCGGTCCGACCTCCCAATGAATCCCGTCATCACTATAAGCTATCCCAAGATCTGTAGTAGAAGCAGGTTCAATCGTTTGCTCACTTATAGAGCCATAATCATTGCGGAAAATCATCACGTATTTGCCATTGAACTTCGTCACTCCGGCATTAAACACAAGTGCGGTTGGATACGGAACACGTGCAGCATCGAGAATCGGATTAGCCGGGTGACGTTGAATGAGCTTGCTGGACGTTAAAATGCTGGATTGAGTATTGGACATAAGTTGTGCCTCCATATGGGAATTATTGTGATGAACATTAACCTTTAAGCGAGCCCGATGTCATTTGCATAAAGGACTTGTTAGCAAAGATATAGACAACCAGGATAGGAAGAATCGACAGACAAGCGCCAGCCATCATAAAGTGGGTTTGTGAGGCTGCGGCTACTCCGTATTTTAAATTCGCCAAACCTACGGTTAATGTTTGCAGGTTGGGTTTGCTCATCGTAAAGACCAAGGGCAATAAATATTCATTCCAAGCGGCTCGGAAAGTAAATAGAGCACATACAGCAAGACCCGGTCTTAACAAAGGCAAAATTACCCTCCAATAGGTTCCACCCAGGGAACAACCGTCGATTGTGGCAGCTTCATCCAATTCTCGCGGTATACCATTCATAAAGCTGAGCAGAATAAAAAAGATGTACGCATGCGCACTAATCAAAATAAGTACAACTGCCCAAAGCGATGTGTGTAAATTCAAGCTAATCATCAATTCAAATTGCGGTCTCAATACAACTGCACCCACGGAAACAAATAAGGTGCATCCTTGTATGGCAATGTACAGCTTTTTACCCGGAAACCCCAAACGATCAATGACATACGCAGCCATCGAAGCGACAATGAGAGTTCCGACGGTTGTGCTAATACTGACAAACATGCTGTTCCAGGTGAAGGTAGAGAAATTGGCCTGCTTCCAGGCTTGCACATAATTTTCGAACATCCAATTCGAAGGGAATATAGTGGCCCCTGTAGTCAATTCCAGATTGGTTTTGAAGGAACCGAGGATCGCGATTAATACAGGAAATATCGTTAGGAATGCAATAGCCAGCAAAAAAATCCATAAAACGATTTGCCCAAGCATGCGGGACAATGTGGATGGGTTAACGGTCGTATTCGGCCTGACAGCTGCCTGCATGTTCATGATTGGACCTCCTAAAAGTTTTCGTTAGAAAACTGACTTCGTAAGCATTATCTTTGTTTTCGCAAGAAAACTAACTTCGTAAGCATATGCTTTGTTTTCGTATCAGAAATTTTTATTAACACGTTTGGACGTATAAAAGTAAGCGAGCGTAATCACGCCGACGATCAGAGCTGTCACGAAACCGACGGCACTGCCATAGCCGATGTCCTGTATGGCCTGAGCCTCACCCACAACAGGGAAGAACAGCTTATACACATACAAATACATAACTTCCGTTTTCCCTATCGGTCCCCCGCCGGTTAAGACCATGATACTTTCATAACCTTTAAGGGCATTAATTATCGCCAACATAATAATAATTTGCAGAACAGGTCCAAGCATCGGGATGGTGATATACCAGAACTGTTGAATTTTATTGGCGCCGTCCAGTGCCGAGCTTTCGTAAATATCATGGGGAATATTTTGCAGACCGGCCAGAAATAGCAGCATATAATTGCCGATAGCTCCCCACACAGCAACAAGAATAATCGTCAGCAGTGCATAGTCGGGACCGAGCCATTCGATATTTTTCGCAATGATCTGGTACTTCATGAGAAATTGATTCAGAATACCATTATAGGAATTAAAGATCGCAAAAAATACGACTGCCATAACAGCAGAGCTAATAATCGTAGGCATAAAATAAATCGCTCGCAGGAAATGCCTGCCCCGTAATCCCCTGTTAAGTACAACTGCCAGAATCAGAGCCAGAGGAAGCGACAGCAGCACCTTCCCACCTGCAAAAATAAATGTGGTGACAACTGAATCCCAAAACTGCGTATCTCCCATAATTTGTGAAAAGTTATCGAAACCGATAAATCTTTCATTGCCATAGCCTTTATAATCGTAGAACATATATCTCATTGCCCAGCCAATCGGATACAATCCCAATACCACAGTCAGAATAAAGCTTGGCATCAAAAAACTATAGGCAAACCCGTACTTCCCTGCTTTATTCATGAAAATATCAACTCCTATAGCATAAATTCGGATAGAGAAGGATGGGGTGAGAACCCCATCCAAATTGGTCCCTGCATGAAATTATTTGGCGAATTGTCCCCCAAGCTTCGCTGGATCAAAGTCAGCCATAGGGCTTACTTTAAATTCACCCGCTTGAACACCGGCAGCCAGTGCTTCATTATAGCGCTTGTTCAAATCTGTGATCACTTCATTTAAATCGCCACCGCTGAGCATGTATTTGAAAAAGGCGTCGCTGTATTTGATTCCTTTGACATTGACGATTGGCTGGATTGGCCATACGCCATCCACTTTGTTAGGCAGGAAGCCTTCAATTCCTCCAATATCAGGTTTTTTGGCTTTTGCAATAACGGATGGAACCATTGAGATGCCAAAACCCTTTTCATGATACGTTTGTAATACTTCCTCTTGATACATGAAGTTGATGAATTTCCACGCTTGGTCCTTCTTGGTCGATTTGGAGCTGATCGATAGCCATTGTCCACCCAGAAAACCTGAAGCGCCTTTGATACTGCCATCTATGCTTGGTACTGGGGCTGCTGCCCATTTGATCTTCGCAGGGAACTGGCTTTTGTAAACACCCGGCTCCGAAGAGAAGGACATGTACATGCCAATCTTGCCTTCAGCAAACTGTGCACGAAGCGGGTCGATGTCGAGAGATTCCATTCCCGGTAGCGTACTGCCATCATCCTTCATTTGCTTGAAGGCTTCGATGATGGGCTTAAAGCCACTGAAATCAAATTTGGCCGTTTTGAAATCATAGCCAAAGCCTCCATATCCGCTGACCTCAGCGATAACGCGAGCGGAACGGCCCAACGCACTCTCCGGGCTTTTGAAGTTTTGTGCAAATCCGTATGAGCCCGTTGCTTTACCGGCTTCTGTAAGCTTTTTAGCGGTATCAACCATTTCCTTCAGCGTTGTCGGCGGATTTTTGATCCCGGCCTTTTCAAACAAATCGACATTGTATATTAAGCGCATCGTCGTTCCATAGTTCGGCAAGCTGTACATTTTACCATCAAAGCTGTTCAAATCAATCATTGCCGGGAAATTTTTCTTCTGCTCAGCTGTTAAATAGCTATCGATTGGCGCCAGGTATTGCTTCTTGTAAAAGGTTTGAATCGTATTTTCTTTGACACGAATAATATCCGGTGTCTCCGCTGATGAAAACGACAAGTCGATCGCCTGGTTGAAGTCTTCCGTTTTAACAACGAGTTCGACCTCAATGTTATCTTTATTCGTTGTATTGAACTTTTCAATCACTTCTTTAATATAGTCCGCATCATGGCGATCTCCGGTCCAGTAGGTCAGCTTGGTTTTGGCTGCCGGCTTGGTCGCGGTATCCTTGTTGTCTGCAGGTGCAGCTCCCGGTTTATCGGCTGCCGGAGTGGTGCTGCATGCCGTCAATCCTGTTACCAGAAACAAACAAAATGCAGACAGTGCCAGTTTTTGATTCAGCTTTGTATTCATATTGATCTCCCCTTATCTATTTCGTTGTTTTAGCTTACAAATTGATTATAAGTGTTTCATGCCTGTTACATAAGGCGGTTAACCCAACATTAAGGGCAGGTTTTCATACAAAAAGGGAAGAAATTCATGATTGAATTCTTCCCTGGGATGATATTTTAAATTCAGAGGGTGTCATGCCCGTATGTTTTTTGAAAATATCACTAAAATAACGCCGATGCTCATAACCAAGCTCTTGCGCGATTTCCTGAACCTGAAAATCATCAATCAGCATGTTTTTGGCTTTTTCCATCTTTTCCTGAATCACAAATTGCTGGAACGAAACACCGAGTACCTTTTTGAACAGGTTAGAAAAATAGCCTTGGCTGAGATTAATTTGCCTGGAACAATGCTCCAACGACAAATCCATGTGCAGATTGGCCCGGATGTAATCCTTGACCTGATGAATGATCTTGATCGATTCATGCGAACGTTCTTTCTCGATCCATGCGCAGCCTTCCAGACAGAGCTCTTTCAATAAGGCTCGAAACTCCTGAAGCGACGGCTGGCTTTTACTTTTAAACTCATTCATTTTCGTTTCCATCTGATGGACCGTCTCATAGGGGAACTTTTCCAGCATCAGCCTGAAAATTTTGGAGGACAGCTCATAGCATACATTTTCCACGTATTGTGGCTCAGGAAGCGGAACAATATCAACCAGATCGTTGAATATTTCTTCAAGCAAATGTTGGCTTTTGTCGCTGTTACCCGAGCGTAGGGCGAATAGGAAGTCCTGCTCCTTCGAAATTGAATAGCT
The DNA here is from genome assembly GCF_001956045.1 of Paenibacillus sp. FSL H7-0331. Next base: position 77,839 of record NZ_MRTH01000018.1, read on the forward strand.
CGGTATGCCTCTCTGCCCGATAGCCATATTCACACAGCTGAATACACCGTTGCCTTCGGTATAAAAATGATAAGATAATGCATTCAAAGCCTGTCGGTATGAATGAGGCAGTTCATGAATGCCGTGTACACCGAGCCCTACTCCGATAGAAACCGTAAATCGCGTATAACGGGCAATGTTCAAACAGCAGGCTTCGGCAATTTCAGATGCTATCTGATCATCCTTACAGTTCATGACAACCACATAACGGTTGATAGCTTCACGAAAAATAATACCAGTCGTCATCGAGGTTATCGTTTCTTCCATAATATTTTGCAGACTGAACCGGATCAATTCAATTTCCTGAACAGGCAGCGCCTGATACTTGTCCATAAATTGATCGATTTCAACAATGAAAATGACGAAGTCCTTCGGCTCCAAATCGACCCCGAGAAACTCCCAGCGCTGTCTGGCACTAGCCTCACTCGTCTGGTGATGCAGCAGCAGCGTCAAATATTCTTGCCTCAGGATCGGCAAGCTTTCCTTGATTTTCTGCTCCATTTCCTTAAGTCTGATCTGCTCTTTGTGCTCCATTTCACAAGCCAGCTTGGCTTTCAATACAACACTGACAATTTCATCGATAGCAAACGGCTTTTTCACAAAATCAAAGGCTCCTAGTCGAATGGCCTGTTGAGCATAAGAAAAATCGGAGTACGCACTCAAAATAATAATTTTGGTTCGTGGTGATGCTTCCAATATTGCCTGAGTCATCTCAAGTCCATCCATACGAGGCATGCGAATATCGGTTAAAATAATGTCGGGCTTCATCTGCTGTGCCAGACGCAGTCCAGCTTCTCCGTCCAATGCTGTACCGACGATCTCTATCTGGTGATCGAGCCAAGCTATTTTTTGTGAAATCATATCGACAACCATCTTCATATCGTCAATGACACATAATTTAATAAGGGTATGCGATTCCATCTTATTCATGGTCTCCTTTATTCATCGGAATCCACAAAGCTACTGTAGTTCCGTTCTTGTCATTATTCGTCAGCTTCATGCGACTCTCATTCCCATAGTACAGCTGCAGCCGATTCCTAATATTTCGTAACGCATAGCCTTTTTTGGTATTGCCACCAGCTGCCATTCCTTGCTTGACCTTATCCATATCAATACCTGTGCCGTTGTCTTCAACCAGGAGATGCAGCATCTGATCGTCCTCTGAGATCTGTATGCGGATCCTGCCTTCGGAAGCTTTGTCCTTAAACCCATGTAAAATACTGTTCTCAACCAGTGGTTGAAGCACAATTTTGGGTACATAATAGGCGAGCAACTGATCATCCTCAACAATCAACTCGTACTCAAACAAACCTTCATAGCATTTCTGCTGAATGGCACAATATTGCTTGACATGCGATAATTCATCCTCCAGAGTCATCATATCCTTGCCGCCGCTCAAGCCCAACTGAAACATTTGAGATAAGGCCAGAATCAGCTCATTCACGTCGTTGTTTTCTCCCAAAACCGACTTGCAATAAATCGCATTTAACGTATTGTACAAAAAATGAGGCTCCATCTGAGCTGTTAAAGCTTTGATCTCTGCCTTTCGTTTCTCCTGCTCGCTGAATTTGACGTTACCAATCAATTGATTGATCTCATCCAGCATCCGGTTGAATTGAAATCCGACCTGAGCCACTTCATCTGTATAGCGGCTTTCAAAACGAACCGAGAGCTGGTTGTCCTCGACCTTTCTCATCAACCCCTGCAGCTTAAACAAAGGTCTCAAGAGCAAAGCCGTCAAGTAATTAGACAACAGCCAGGATGTCAGCACGAAGCCCACAATGATATATAAGGTCGTCCGCTTAATACCGTTCACCTGCTGCAGCAGCAGATCCTTGGACTGTGTACCTATGAGAACCCAATCATCGGCAATTTCCAGCTTCGTATAGTTAACCAAATAATCGGCATTATGGAATTCATGAAAAAAAGAACCCTGCAGCCCAGACCTCATTTGCTGTAAAAACAAGGCATCCTGGTTGAATTGGTAAGTGTTCGGGATATCGTCTTGAATCACGTCCTCGCCTTTGGCATCAACTAATACATAATTACGGTCCTTACTTGGCGATTTTTGGTTAATTAAGCGAACAAACTCTCTTTCCTTAATATTCACGACAACGAATACATTCAGCGGGTCACTGGACACACGTTCATGCATCCCTTTAGTAACAAAAGAGAGCACACGCTGGTTTCCTGAAAAAAAGAGATCGGCATGTCCTTTATACCAAACGCCTTTAGGGCTATTTTTGATCTTATCATACAAGTCGGAATCGTAAAATGATTGTGCTGGGTTCCGATTCTCGGATGTTGAATAAAAATCACCGATTGGCGTCGCTATCAATACATTTTGAATCAAAGGCTCGTTATAGCTGATTTGGGAAAATACAAACTGCAATGCGGATAAATGCTTATAATAATTGAGAAAATCGTTATTCTGAACATCTCGCAGCATTTGTTCGAAAGCATCGCTGAACATCAGCGATTGAATCGATGTAGAAATATTTTTCAATCGGGTATCCATGATTTGCGCGGTCTTATTGACGGTTTCCTGGCTCGATTCAAACGCATTGTTCTGAATTTCCTTGGATGCGATCAAATATGAAATCGTTCCTGCCGCGCTAATAGCCAATGTGATCAAGATGACGAAGGAAATCAGGATTCTTTGTTTAAATGGTAGACTATGGAAAAAATCATTGAACTGGGTTGTAATGCGGTTGAACCGTCTCCCCCTCATAAGCACCTTCCTCGAATTTTAAGTAGCTAAAGTATAAACGGTACGGAGACATTATGTCTATAATGAGGACAATGGATGAAAAAAGATTACATAATAAATATTATGTAATCTTTGTGCGAGACTTCTACTCAAGTTCCAGCTGTGCCTGCCTCGCTAGTTTTTAGGTTAAATACAACTAATAAATCTGTCATTCACAACCTTGCACTTGGTATTGGAATAGGTGTTGCCATTGGGTCGGAGTCGGGGGAATTATAGCAAGTAATAAGAAGTAGCCTTATTCATTTACTGTCAGTTACTCCTGATATTGAATAAGCTTTCTGCCGACATAGATTCCGCTTGCAGCTGCTTGAGATAATGAATGTGTTATTCCGGAGCAATCACCTATCACGTATAAATCACGAACCTCCGTCTCAAAATGGGTATCCGTCTCTATTCTCGGCGAATAGAACTTCCCATCTATCGCATACAGAAGCGTATCCTCATCAATTGGTTTTTCTAATAGCCTTTCCAAAGACTCAAGGAATAAAACCACAGCTTGAATATAAAGCTCCGGAACCTCCTGCTTCAAGCTGCCATAGTCTACAGATAACGTCGGCTTGACTGTATTGCGAGACATCGTAGAAGCAAAGGTTGCCCTATCATTCTTCAAATCTCCCAAGCGCTGCACCAATATGCGGTCCCTATTGTGATTAATAGCCCCAATAATCGAATGAGCATATTGGTTGGCTTCCTGCAGGGTTGAAAAGTACCGTGGAACAAACAAAGTAAAATTCAGATTAGAGGAGCCCTCATCTTGTTCCCGGTAATTCTGCCCGTCTGCCATGACAAGTCCGTCCTGAAATTTACGAATGATTCTTCCCTTCGGATTCATACAATACGTGGTGGCATGAAAGCCAACCCCCCGATATTGCAGCTTGGTTTCAAATGATCCCTGGAGTATAGGATCGAGCTGGTTGGCCGGCATCTCTACACGAATGCCAAGATCCACTCTCGTATGGTTCTGAGGGATACCTAAGGAAACACATTGATCAGACAACCAGTCGTTACCACTGCGACCCGTGGCGATAATGACTTTTTTTGAATAAATGGGGGGTTCCCCTGATATATCCAACTCAAAGCCGTCTGTTCCTTTACGAATCAACGCTACTTCGGTATCAAATTTAAAATCCATTCGGCTGTTCAGCGCAACGAACATTTGTTGCAGCACGGATTCCGACAGACGCGTTCCCAAATGACGGACTTTCGTGGATAGAACCTCAAAACCAGCTTTTTTGGCCTTTTGAACAAGGGAGGGATTTTCTGTGCTATACATCCCCACCTGGTGTCCACCAAATCGGCACAGCACATGATCTACCTCCTCCATGAGCTTCAATGCATAGTCATATCCTACCTTGGACTCCAGCTCGCCACCAAAATCGTTCGTATAGTTATATTTCCCTTCGGATTTACCTAATCCGCCAAAGCCGATGTATTTTGCACAGGAAACACAATGACAGCTTTCTTCTCCGCGTTCCAAAGGACAATCTCGTTCCTCCAGCCGCTTCCCTTTGTCAATCATCAAAACACGCAAGTTCCCCTGCAATAAGGTATGGGCAGCAAAAATTCCGCTTACCCCTGCCCCAATAATTGTAATATCATGCATCGTCTTTCTCCTTTTGATATCAAGGTCAATCACGAGTTAAGCTTGCACTCGAATTAGCCGCGATTGTTGATATTTTCAGGGTACATGTCATGAGCGAACAAGCGATCTTTGGCCATTTTGGCATATTCGGTTCCTGGACGGCCATAGTTGGCGAAAGGATCGATGCTAATGCCACCTCGTGGTGTAAATTTTGCCCACACCTGAATATATTTGGGGTTCATTAATCGGATCAGATCTTTCATGATGATATTAACGCAGTCTTCATGAAAGTCGCCGTGGTTTCTGAAGCTGAACAAATACAGCTTGAGCGATTTGCTTTCGACCATATCAACATCAGGCATATATTGGATGTAGATGGTGGCAAAGTCAGGCTGGCCTGTCATCGGACAAAGGCTTGTAAATTCGGGACAGTTGAATTTCACGAAGTAATCATTTTCCTGGTGTTTGTTCACAAAGGTTTCGAGGATGCCGGGGTTGTAGCTATTCGGGTATTCAACATTTTGATTACCTAACAAGCTTACACCTTTCAGCTCGCTTTCTTTTCTTCCAAATTCCGGTTGTATGCCATCTTGTTGTGTACTCATAGTTAGAATTCCTCCATTAATTGTAGGTTACCAAATAAACAATCTGCTTATGCTAGATTAACTCTCGACTCGATACAAATCAATACCTGTGGTATAGTAATGAATGAAAACGGATGTCCATTCGTTATTCTGCACGTGCGTTTGCTTGTCTGACAGAGGCAAGAGAGGTTCGAAAACTCCCTCTATAAAAAACTAAAGAACTGATATCCAATGCTGATATTAGTTATGATCTTTGTTTGTATAGTTATTTTTGAATCTCTCTTTTTATCTCAATTTTGTAGAAAAGAGAGGAATACGACTAATGAAAAAAGAAAAAGCCATAGTAGTCTTTAGCGGCGGACAAGATAGTACCACCTGCTTATTTTGGGCTAAAGCCCGATACAGCGAGGTAGAAGCGGTTACGTTTAATTACGGACAGCGCCACAAGCTGGAGTTGGAATGTGCGGCTAATATCGCTCAGGATCTGGGTATCAAGCATCATATTCTGGATATGTCATTATTGAATCAGCTGGCTCCGAGTGCTTTGACACGGGACGATATCGATATCCAAGAAGAAGACGGGAAGCTCCCCAATACGTTTGTAGACGGCAGGAACCATTTATTCCTCTCCTTTGCGGCGGTTTTAGCCAAGCAGGTGGGCGCGCGGCATATTATTACCGGTGTCTGTGAGACGGATTTCAGCGGTTACCCCGATTGCCGAGATATATTTATTAAATCGCTCAATGTCACCTTGAATTTGTCTATGGATTACCCTTTTGTTATTGAAACACCATTAATGTGGTTAAATAAAGCAGAAACGTGGGCGTTATCAGACGAACTGGGTGCTTTTGATTATGTCCGCAGCCAAACACTTACTTGTTACAATGGAATTATCGCGGAGGGCTGTGGGGAATGTCCAGCATGCCGCCTTCGCCAACGTGGACTTGATGATTACCTGTCATTAAGAAATGATCGGGTATTGTGATGATACAACAAATATATCCCTCAGTCACCCATCCCTTCCAATTTGAACTTAATAAAGACTTCCACTTTGCAGCGGCCCATTATATACCCGCGGAAGCTGCTGGACAATGCTCACAAATGCATGGGCACACTTATTTTGCCAATATTACGATAGCTGGTAATGAACTGGACGAAACAGGTTTCCTTGTCAATTTTTCATTAATTAAGAAGCTCATACACGACCGTTTCGATCATACGCTGCTCAACAACGACAGTCAATTTGATCAGCATGATGCCTCGAGATTTCCAACAAGTGAAATCATAGCGAGAACCATATGTAATCTTGTACAAGAATATTTGGATACAACCGCGAACCGCCCTGCCTGTATTCAAGTGTTTTTGCGGGAGACACCTACAAGCTATGTCATATTCCGTCCGAAGGCAGGCGTATCCTATGAATGCTAAAGGCATACCCGTTCTTGAAATATTTGGTCCTACCATACAAGGTGAGGGAATGGTCATTGGGCAAAAGACGATGTTTGTTCGTACAGCGGGCTGCGACTATTCTTGTTCATGGTGTGATTCTTCCTTTACTTGGGATGGCTCTGCTAAACAGGACATTCGATGGATGTCAGCACGAGAGATTGAACAAGAGCTCGATGAATTAGGTACAGCTACCTGTAGTCACGTCACCATATCTGGCGGTAATCCGGCCCTGATCAAACAGCTGGGCGAATTAATCGAGGTTCTTCATGCGCGGGGAATCGAGATTGCCCTGGAGACACAAGGAAGTCGTTGGCAGGATTGGTTTATGGATGTTGACGAATTAACGCTGTCACCTAAGCCTCCAAGCTCCACAATGATCACGGACTGGACTCAATTGGATCCTATTGTGGAGAAATTAACCATAGGACAAAAAAAATTCAGTTTGAAGGTCGTTATCTTCGACGATGTTGATTTGGACTACGCACGGACTGTCCATCGCCGTTATCCGCATGTTGATTTATATTTACAAGTAGGAAATCACGATGTTAGCGAGATCAACCAGGATGTGCTGCAGCAGCAACTAATGGAACGATATGTTTGGCTGATACAAACTGTGATGGCTTCAACTGATTTTAAAAAAGTGAGGGTTTTACCACAGCTGCATGCCTGGATTTGGGGAAATAAGCGCGGGGTTTAAGGGTTTTAGTCACATAAATGAAGCAAAGGAGCTGCTCAGGCAGCTCCTTTATTATTTGGCGAACAAGTATCGAACGAAGTGGAAATCATTTTCCCAATGAATTAATGATTTTACCGATGGTATCCACATCAAAATTGTTGTCTGCCATTTGATACAATTCGCAGGTGAAGCCTTCATGCTCCCATAGCACGATGCCATTGGCAAAATAGACTGTTTTTCCGCCAATGGTTTCGGTTTTAACCTCATCTTGGGTGCTGATACCGTTCTTGGTATTACTTGATATCAACAAGGAAATAAACTCTCCCGTTTTTTCATATTGCAGCTCAACCATCTGGGTGCCATGGACTACACTGTTTTTGAATTCATAATGATCTGACAACCATTTGGGAGCTGGAAAGTTGATTCCCGTAGCTGCACGAACTTCTTCCAACGTCATGTGCTTGGGCATTTCTCTCTGGATTGGTCTTGATTCGTTCGCTTGTGCTTTGTCGGCTGTACGGTTTAATTCCGGTTTGGGCAGCTCTTTGTCATATTGTGTGATTTCCATATTTCCAACTTGAAAACGTGCCAATATCGATTGAAGCATTTCCTGCGCATAGGATGTCGTCGAAAATACACCACATAAACAAATCATAGCACCTGCAATGACAACGATAGATTTCCACTTGCTCTGCTTCATATAAATACCATCCTTTGTTATATCATTGTGTTGAATTGTTCCTGTTTCCAGCTTATATTTTAAACGATTGAAAATACGGTCTTTATAGGGGTTAACCTCTATTTGTGTATCAGCAAGCAGGTTGGTCAAATTGCTAAATTCCTCTATATCCTGTTTTTTAGTCATAGGTGAAACCTCCTATATGTAATACTTTATGAAGTTTTTTTAAGCTTCTATAGAGCACAACGCCAATATTGGAATCACTTACACCTAATAAGTCTGCAATTTCCGAGTTTTTTAGACCCGCCGCGTACTTCATGGCAATAATATGACGTTCCTTGTCACTCAGCTTAGCAAGTGCCGTAAATAATGCTCGATTATTGTCATCCCGAATGACGATCTCTTCTGGAGACGACTTGGATACAACCCTATCCAAAATCGAATCGAGTGAAAAAAAAGCTCTTTTTTTCTGTGAGCGGAAGTAATCCGTCACGGCGTTTCTCGCAATTGCAAACAACCATACCTCAAATTTGGATTTTTCCGATGAGAAGCTGTCGTATTTTGAAATGACAACCTCAAACACATGACTGCATATGTCCTCTGCCGCATAGTGGTTATTAATTCGATAGCAAATATATTTATAAACTCGTCTATAATACAGATCATAGATTTGAGTGAATTGTTCGGTAGGCATGAGGCCTACCTGGATATGACTTTTTTGGTTTTGGTAGACTGCTGTGTTCGCTGGGGCCATCTCCAACTGCACTTCCTCCCTTCGTTTTTTTTATAAAAATAAAGTGTTAAACAAATTGCGCAATTTGTTTGTTAAATGTTACACAGGTTAATACGTAAAACGGAGTAAATCATTAACAAGTTTATGTACTTTATTTTCGAAGCTATATCCCAAGTAACATATATTAAAAAGTAATCCATATCTACTGTATATTATTGGATATATCGTGGAGTAAAGTTGAAAATGCACCCCTCGAAACTCATTGGCTTCCCAAATGGGTAGGTTCAATGTTAATCGTAAGGGTGCATTTCCGGTTGTGATGGTTATGCATATATGCAGCGCATTATAAAGCGCCTTTTATTCATAAGATCAGACAATCGTATTGGATTTAAGGGAAGGCACTTCCGTTCATTGGCTCAGCAAGGCAACTTCAATGATTTGGGGCTGCTTCACGGATATGTACCACTGAATGCCATTGGTCAGGTCAACCAAGCTAACAAAATAACCATGTCCAGCTCCGGTGTCGATACCGATCTTGCCGTTCCCCAACCAGACCCGCTCAGGACTGAGGCCAAACCGGAAGGTCGAGGTATGACCAAATACGACAATCCTGCCAGCCTCAGGCGAGCTTGCATGGAACAGCTCCCTGATTTCCGTTAAATCCTCAGCGGTCTGATCAATCATCGGAACTCCAGGACGTAGTCCCGCATGTACAAAAAGAAATGGTTCATATTCCGCCCAAAGCGGCAAATTGCTCAAAAACTCAGCATATCCCCCAATCCCGTCCGAACCATCGTGAGCAGACAAAGAAGCAGAACGAAGCCATTTGCGTTCATTGTTGCCTTGAATCGCAAGTGCTCCGGCTTGGGTCAGCTTACGGACGAGACTTAACGTACCTAGCGAGTCGGGGCCTTTATTTACATAATCTCCCAACAAAAATAAACGGTCTTTACAAGCATCATAGCCAGCATGCTCCAGCAATCTTTCCAGCAAATGTCCGTAACCATGAATATCCGAGACTGCCAGCACCCTAATCATCAGCATCGCTGGGGCTATCGGCGTAAATCATCGTTCGTTCAGGAGGGAGAAACACGTTCAATACGCTCCCCGGCTCGATCCTCCCTTCATTAAATACATGCAAAGCCTGGTTATCAGCCGTTTCCGTGATCAGCCTCCAACGGGCACCCTCATAAATCGACTGACGAACCGTAACCTCAATATGGTTAGTTTCTTCATAATCCGTACGATTGCGAATGACCAGAGATTCGGCCTGCAGCATAATGACGGCTGCTTTCCCGTCTGATCCAGGTGTCATCAATTGACCGTTGATCGGCTTATCCTGCAGCATGACCGACCCTGCTTGCTCCTTCGTAAAACGGACCTGCAGCCTGTTATGGTAACCCATCAGGCGGGCTACCCACGGGGTTGCGGGACGTTCAAACAGTTCCTGAGGCGCAGCCAATTGATCGATTCGACCTTCACGAAGCACAAGAATGCGATCCGCCAAGGTGAAGGCTTCCATCATATCATGTGTCACATACAGAGTCGCAATTGATAGATTACCCAGTAAATTAGCCAATTCATTGCGCATATCGGTTCGAAGCTTAACATCAAGATTAGACAAAGGCTCGTCCATCAGCAATACCTTTGGCTCTGTTGCCAGCGCTCTGGCGATGCCAACACGCTGCTGCTGTCCCCCAGACAACTGAGCAGGCAGCCGTTCCAGAAGCCCTTCGAGCTGAAGAAGTGCTTGCAATTGGGTAAGCCGTTCCTTGCGGGCCCCGAGATCTACCTTCCTGCGTTTCATGCCGTATTCAATATTTTCCCGCACCGACATGTGCGGCCATAATGCATAGTCCTGAAAAACCATATTAAGAGGTCGTTTCTCTGGCGGTACGTACTGGGCTCCATTTTCTACCATTCTTCCATCCATTTCTACCTCACCGCTGTCGGCACGCAGCAAACCAGCCACAATTTGAAGAAGCGTGGACTTGCCGCAGCCCGATGGCCCGAGAATACATACCCGCTCTCCTTGCTTCAGCTGAAAGGAAATAGGATGAAGTACTTGCTGTGCTCCAAAAGCTTTGGCAACGCCCCTCAACTGCAAGACAAAACTCAAAATGACAACCTCCCTGTATAATTTCGATTTTAATTCAACTACCCATTACCGACGGTCGCCGTCCATTCGGCGAAATATCCAGTTGCCAGCTGCCTGCAGTACCACAATCAGCAGCACAACCATCCCTCCACTAACGACTGTTGCAGCCGTTGCATAGCCATAGCGGCCGAATTCAAAGGCCCGATCAATGACTAGGGGCATTAGAACATAATTGGGCGGCTGCAGCATAGACGCGAGCGCCAGATCGAAAATACTTGTTCCAAAAGCTGTCAGAGTCGCGATCAGCAGCGATTGGCGAACGAGCGGCATTACGATCTGTGTCATGCGGTCGAACACCCCCGCTCCCTGAATAGACGCAGCTTTGAGCATGGAACCGGACACGGATGCGAACGCTCCCAGCTGCATCCTTACTGCATAAGGAATCGAGCCGGCAACAGCTGATAGTACCAATAATGAAGGTGAGCCGTACAAATGCAAGCCTATGGGCTCCAGCCACTTTTGATTCCAGATGAAAATATACCCAATACCAAGGACGACACCCGGTACAGCCAGCGATACAATGGAAAACAGCTGTATGGCCGACTTAAAGCGAGATTCTGTGAATGCGAGCACATAAGCAACAACAAAACCGATGATCATGCTGAGCACCGCCGCAATCGCCGCTATGAGGAGAGAATGCAGCAATCCCTCTTTGTAGCCCAATAATCGATGGTCTCCTCCATTTTGCCCGAATAGTGAAAAGTAGTGCTCCAATGTCAAATTCCCAATGGACAATCCTTCACCAGCATGCCTCATGAAAGAGAATAAGGTACTGGTCCCGATCGGAATCCCCAGACAAATGAGCAGAAAAACGCCTACTATCGTATTGAGCACCCAGGCATGACGGGGCTTGCGCTTTATGGTCTTGATTGCCCGGGCATTCAAGAAGTCAAACCGCGAGCGCCGCATCGCCAGCATCAGCAGGGCCATGGCCACGGTCAGGATCAACACCAGGTAAAAGGCTAGTACTCCAGCCATATCAAAACGCACAGGTGATTGATAGATTGCCGAATATATCGAATACGTCAGCGTCGGAAATTTGTATACCGTAGATAAAGCAGCAGGCAGACCGAAATCGCCGACGGTGTCCATAAATACAAGCGTCCAGCCTGCTATGAAGGATGGCGCCAGCAGCGGCAGCTGTACCGTCCTCCAGACGGTGAACGGTCCTGCCCCACACAGCTGCGCTGCCTGTCCGAATTGTTTGACGTTCCATTCCATCGCTGCCACAATCGCCAAATAGGCCAATGGAAATTTGCTAAGCGCCATTACCACAACCAGACCTGATGGCTGGAAAACGGCGGTTGTCAGCCACTCCCACCCCAGCCATTGATTCATCAGGCCGTCCCGGCTGGCAAACAGTACCCAGCCTTGAGCCAGCATGAAGGAAGGAACAATCAACAACGCCCAGGCCGTTACATCCAGCAATCGACCGACTGTAAAGTCCCACTGCGCCCGTATCATCGCAAGAGCGCCACCAAGAACAGTACCAAGCGTTGCCACTCCAAAAGCCAGCGATACAGAGTTCCATAGCGATTGGCGCCATAACGGACGTACGAAGATATCACCCAGCAGATTCAAGCCCTGGAACTCCACTCGTCCGAAGAAAATCCCAGGGATAACGACATTCGCCAAGACGGCAACCAGCGGTAAAAAGATCAGAATGAACAGAAGAAGGGTAACCCCTCCTCCCCAGCGAGCCTCCGATGAATTCATTTCCATTTCCCCTTATTTAACATTCTGATCAGCAAACCAAGTTTTTATCGGTGCTTCCTGTTGAGCTGCCCATTCCGCTGGTGGCAGCAGAAAGCTGCCGTCCTGTCTACGTTCCTTACGCATCTGCACACCTTGAGCCAATGGAGTGAACAAGCTTTCTGTAGAAGGCAGGGACGTTAACATCGCTTGCATTTCCGGCTTCATCATATATTCGACGAAGGCTTGGGCCGCAGCCGAATTTTTTGTTTTTTTACTTATGGCGATAACGCGGAGACTTCCGGGTGCACCTTCATCCGGCCAGATCACTTCTACAGGCTCGCCCGCCAGCTTTAATTCATAAGCATTGTGCTCCTGCAGCGCAGCCACATGAATCTCACCACTCACCAAAGCTTTCCCGACCGGTCCATTTTTGGGATAAACCCGCATACCAGCTTCAAACCGCTGCTTGTATTTCTTTTTCGTTTCCTCCACTCCCCACTTCTGGAAGAAGGCAGAAACTAAGGGGTAGGCAGGTGCTGCCACCGCAGGATCAGCATGTCCAACAGGACCTGAATAAGCAAAAAATTGCTCCCAGGTTTTGGGGGCTTTATCGGCTGGTACCAGCTTCGTATTGTAAGCAATGACCGCAGCAGCATGAATACCTACCGGATAATAGGCGTAGTCCTTCGGCACGAGTGAAGTGCCATACTCGCTTAGCTTAGAGAGATTGGCAGGCTTCCAGCCCTTCATCAGAAAGTCACGGTCAGCCAGACTGCGCACCGATCCATGCCCATCCATCATCAGTACGTCCCACTGCGGATTACCTTGCTCTGCCTCAATTTTTGCCAAAGCTTCTCCACCGCCATAATGAACGGCTTCCATTTTGAATCCTGTTTCACTCGTAAATTTAGGCGCTACCAGGTCGACAAAATCATTGCCGTACAAGTAAATCGTTTTGCCAGTGTCTTCAGCCGGCTTGGGCTCGCTCTGAGACGAAACTTCCGCTCCTTTGCCTGCCAAAGACGACGAAACTTCCGTTCCACAGCCTGTCAGCAGCATTCCCACAGCTACACTCATTCCCAGAGCCATTCGCATCCAATTCCTGTTCATATGTACCTCCCTTGTTTCAGGTATCCGTCCTGGACCCTGTTACTTAAGTGTAAGCGACCATATTCATCAGAGGGTTAGCTGCGTGTTAACACAAAATTAAATAATATTAATGATATTTTTGATAAAATAGATAATATGAATGATAGCTTATATAAGAAAAGAGGTTAATTAATGAATTTGCAGCAATTAAAAGTATTCGTGCTCGCTGTTGATTTGCAAAAACTGTACCTGGTGGCCGAGAAGTTGCAAATTACACAGCCTACTGTTACTTTTCATTTAAATAAACTACAGGACGATCTGGGGGTATCTTTGTTCAAAACCAAATCTTACCATGTCATCAAGCTGACGGAAGCAGGTAAAGATCTATATCATTATGCTTTACAGGTAAACGCCCTCTCTGTGGAAATACATAGTCTGATGGATGAACATAAAGGAATGAAGGCCGGGCGGTTATCCATCGGCAGCACACATACGCCTGCTACTTATATGATTCCCCCGCTGCTGCGTGAATGGCGACAGACTTATCCCGATCTCAGCTTGTATCTTGATGTCAGGCCGGCACCTTACATTCTGGAGCAGCTGAAAAACTTTGAAATCGATATTGGTATCATTTCACACATACATATGGAGGATCCCGATCTGATCAGCGAGCCTTTAGTCAAGGACGATCTGGTCATTATCCTCGCTGCTGATCACCCTCTTGCACTTGTAGAGGAAATTACACCGGATCAACTTACTGGTTATCCCTTCGTATCTCACGAGGAAGGATCGATTAGCAGGAAGCTCGTGAATGATTGGGTGCAGCAGCAAGACATCGTATTGGATATTGTCATGGAGGTGTCCAGCTCAGAGGCATTAAAAGCGGCAGTACGTCATGGAATCGGTTATGGAATGGTTTCAGAAACATCTGTTAAAGCAGAAGAACAGGAAGGTAGTCTAGTCGTAAAACCGATCCCATACTGGTTGCCCAAACGATATATTTACGCTGTGAAGCATAAGAAAAAGCTGATTGGTCCTGCTCAACATCTATTCTGGAGAAAACTGGAGCATGCATTCCGCTCACAGGTGCCCACTTATTAAACCTCATATCCTAAACAAAAAAGAACCCTCCATGATGATAGAGGGTTCTAGCTTTTTCCGTCTAAACCTACTTTCTAATATTCTTACTTTCCTTCGGCTACGAACGTCTCGATCCGCGACTTGATCGCATCCCGAACTTCACGGAATTTATCCATGATTTCTTCTTCTGTACCTGTCGCTTTGGCAGGATCATCAAAGCCCCAATGCCATTTCACTACGTTTTTATTGGGAATCACCGGACAATGCTCATCTGCATGTCCACACAAGGTTATCACATAATCAGCACGGTTTAATAAGTCAGATTCAATGACCTTGGATATGTTTTTACTAATGTCCACACCAGCTTCATTCATGACCTGAACAGCACGCGGATTAAGACCATGAGCCTCTAAGCCCGCACTTTTGACTTCATATTGCTCACTACCTAATTCATTTAAAAATCCATCGGCAATCTGGCTTCGACAAGAATTTCCTGTGCACAAAAAATAAACAAGTTTCTTTTCCATGTGTCCTATCCCCATCCTCATTTTTTATGATATCAACTTCAGCCACAAGTAGAGGCCAGTCAATGTAATCAATAGTGTAGGTATCGTAAGCACTATACCGATTTTGAAATAAGCTCCCCATGTAATAACTACACCTTTTCGAGATAAGACATGGAGCCATAATAGGGTAGCCAGTGATCCGATCGGCGTGATTTTCGGACCCAGATCAGACCCGATCACATTGGCATATATTAAAGCTTCGCGAATAACCCACTCTGTATGCGTTCCTTGAATAGCCAGAGCATCTATCATGACCGTGGGCATGTTGTTCATAATCGAAGATAATATCGCCGCGATGAACCCCATACCTATCGTTGCCGTGAACAAACCCTGATCCGCGACAGTCTGAATGATTGCACCCAATTGATCTGTCAGTCCGACATTGCGAAGACCATAAACTACCACATACATACCGATGGAAAATACAACTACCGCCCAAGGAGCTTCCTTGATGATCCGTTTCGTTTCAATAGCGTGGCTTCTGCGTGCAGCCAGAATAAAGAATAGGGCCGCGATACCCGCGATAATTGAAACAGGGACCTTTATAAACTCGCTTAACAGGTAAGCCACAAGAAGAACCGCCAGGATCACCCAGGATAACCGAAATAATCGGAGGTCTTTAATAGCTTCACTGGGTGGTTTGAGCTGCTGAATATCATAATTCTTTGGAATGCTTTTTCGGAAGAATAGATAGAGAACAAGAATACTTGCCCCAAGAGAAAAGAAATTGGGAACGATCATACGGCTTGCATACTCCACGAATCCAATACCGAAATAGTCTGCAGAAACGATATTGACCAGATTACTTACAACAAAAGGCAAGGAGGTGGTATCCGCAATAAATCCACTCGCCATAATAAAGGGAAGGATCATCCGGTCATCGAACTTCAGCGCGCGTACCATGGCAAGCACGATCGGAGTTAAAATGAGCGCCGCACCATCATTAGCGAAAAGTGCAGCTACCGCGGCCCCGAGCAGGATCACATAGATAAACATCATCGTACCGTTGCCCTTCGCTATTAGTGCCATGTGAAGTGCTGCCCACTCGAAAAATCCGATCTCATCCAGAATCAGCGAAATCAGAATAATCGCTACAAAAGCAAGCGTTGCATTCCAGACGATTAGTGTGACATCCCGAACATCTCCCAAGCTCACTACCTGGCAGATTAAGGCCAGTACCGCGCCACCCATGGCAGACCAACCAATGTTTAATCCCTTGGGCTGCCAGATCACAAAAACTAATGTTACTACAAAAATAAGAAAAGCAGCGTAAGCCATAAAACCCTCCTGAGTTAAGTACAGCAGTCGTTTTCTACACAAACAAGCGAATCCATTTTCTCCTTTTGTGAAGGAAGCTGTTTAAGAATTTCAGCAATATAAGGTTTGTCTTGCACCGTTAGGGAATAATAAACCCATTGACCCCTTTTGGTTTCTTTCACAAGACCACCATCTTTCAATTTGCGCATGTGCTGACTGATATTCGGCTGACTGGTCTGTAAAATATCCACGATCTCGCACACACATAACTCTTTTTCATTAAGTAGGGCGACAATCGTCAATCTGTTCTTATCTCCAAGCAGTTTGAGCACATCCGCTATTTCTGCGATTTGATTCATGCCTTTATCCTCCTTTTAAGCGATGAGGATATTCATCCCCTTTAGTAGGTCAATCACTTTTTGCCGAATTTCGTCGCCAGCCTTTCTAAAAAGCCTTCAGCCATTTGGCTGCGACAACGGTTTTGATAGCAAAGAAAGTAAATACGGGTTACTTTTCTATTCATTCTCTCACACTCCCTTTCAATTGTATATGATTATATAATGATATGATTATATATTTAAGTTAAGAAATTGTTAAGATTATGGGTTAAGATTTTGTATGGCATGTAACGTTCTGATTATCGTATTAAATCACAAAAAAATCCGCCTGAGCATGCGCTCAAGCAGATTTTATCAAGCCGTACGATAAATGCTTATTGAACTGTCACATCATCAAATTTGGCATTGGCGCGATGGGCATTCAATCCTACCTTCCCTGACGAAAAGCTGCTATCAGTGGTTGTAAGCTCCTTTGTCCCGTTAACCCAGAACTCCAGCGTGCTTCCATTTAGGACTGCCTTCATCGTATACCAGGTACCTGTGTTAAAGGTATAGCTCTTGGAGACCAGCGTTGTCCATGTGCCTCCGACCTTCTTCTGAATTTTGATTTCTCCGCTTTGCTTGTAGTACTGGAAGTTGTACAGATTGTTGCTGTCCTGATATCTTGCGTCCAAGCCGATACCGGCAAAGGTCCCGCTATCAAAGACGTCTGCCTTGACTTTGGCGCTTATGGCATAGTTGGTCCATGTGGCGCTGCCATTTAATGAATGAGTGTCCGCGGCTGTGGAATCGCTTTGCTGATACACCTTCGTTCCATCCGTTACGACAGCCCACGTTCCCGTTGTCGCTGTCCAACCTGTCGCTGTCCCCGATTCAAAGCTTTCGCTCAGCAGAACCAGGCTTTGCACGCTGACATCATCGAATTTAACATTTGCACGATGGGCATTTAAGCCGATTTTCCCGCTTGTCAGACTGCTATCAACCGCTGTGAGCTCTAGTACGCCATTGACCCAGAATTCCAGATTGCTGCCATTCATAACGGCCTTCATCGTATACCAGGTACCCGTATTGAAGGTGTAGCTTTTGGCTGCAAGGGAAGTAATGGTTCCCGCCACCTTCTTTTGAATTTTAATTTGTCCCGTCTGTTTATAATATTGAAAACTGTACGAGTTGTTACTATCCTGATACCTCGCATCCAGGCCCACACCTGCATAGCCTCCACTGTCAAAAGCATCCGCTTTCACTTTGGCGCTTACTTCATAGTTGGACCAGACCGTGCTGCCGTTCAGTGCATGCGTATCGACTGCTGTGGAGTCGCTTTGCTGGTATACCTTGGTTCCATCCGTTACGATGCTCCAGTTACCTGCTGTCGGTGTCCATCCAGAAGCAGTTCCGGACTCGAAATTATCGCTTAGAGTGGGAAGTGTACTCAATAAGCTGCCGGTCTTGAAGGACACGATCACGCTGGCCGATGTGCCTCCAGCCTCGGTGAAGGTCAAGGTTTTGCTGTAATTCGTATTGCTGTTCAGTCCTGTTGTATCGATGGTATAAAAGATTTCCTGCTCACCGCGCAGATTGCCGGAGGCTGTTACCAGATTGAGCCAGCCACCTTGACCGCTGACCGTCCAGTTCGTGCTCAAGCCACCGCCTTTGTTGATCAGCTTGATTTTACGCAGCTGACCCTGATTGCCTTCACTCACCGTACCTGCATTGATAACAGGAGCCGTATACAGTTTCGGTGCCGGGATGCTGTTGATGGCGGCAATCGTGTTCGTTTCCTGAAACTTCGTCACGCTGCCCTTCGAGGTCGTCAGCTTCAACTGCAGCCACCTTGAGCCAGTCAGACCGGTGGGCACTGTAAAAGTAATCGCCTGCTCGGCCTTACTGCCATAAGGCACGCTGCTGACGAAAGAGCCGGTTTGAAAGCTCGTGTACGAATTGTCTGCAGGATTCAAATACCCGGCCTCCCAGGCAACGTTCACATCCGTCCCATTCTGCTGCTCGTCATTGTAGACAACAATTGTCCGCGACTGGGCACTGCCTGCGCTGACCAGCGGCAAATTAACTCCGATGCGGTTATCCTTGTCACCGTTCTTATCAAAGGCGGCGACAGGCGCAAATGTATTTTTCCAATAGTCATAAGAATCCGATTTGATAAAGGATGGACGGCTCGTATCGAATACATTGAACATCGGACGGTCGATAATCGTCGGCTTCAGACCCGGAGCTGTCGGGTCAGCCCATATCGGATACAGCGTATCCTCAAGTACCTCATAGGAGTAGCGCCAGTTGGCATAGGAACGAATATCCGCCAGACCGGCATACCTCATGGCTCTTGTCATCCGCCCTACCGCGCGATGGCGAACAGCTTGTGAGACTATGTTCGCATCCGCGTAATTATTGCCTCCGGTCGTATTGGACAATGTACCGTCCGCATTCATCAAGGGCCAGCCCTGAGACGGTGTATAGGACTCTCCTTCGCCCTTCGGCTTGGTCGTACCGTTCGTGTAAAGTCCGTACATCGTGCCGTTGTTGAGCCAGGAACCCGGATATCCGCCTGTGTAATGAACGTTATCCTCGTCAGCGGCATTATTGCCATCGTGCATGATTGGTCTGCTGCTGTCCACAGAGCTGATCGCGTTGTTAATGGTCGGCATGTAGACACTGGCACAATTCGTATCCCAGCATTCATTGCTGCCGCTCCACATAATGACCGACGGATGATTTTTATAGCTGTTGATCCAGCGCTGCACCCATTCCGTCAAATACGTATTCGCCGGGGTGGTGATACTGTTATGCGGCTGCCATAACGGAGTCTCATCAATCACCAGCAGGCCGATTTCATCGGCATAATCATACAGCTCCTTGATGGCACCGCCGACATGAGTACGGAAAGCGTTCATATTCGTGTTCTTCCACTCATCCATCAACAGCTTTACCTGCTTAATATTAGCGTCCTTATTCGTCTGCGAAGCACTGGTAGTCGGCCCGTGCGTATGGAATGCATGCCAGCCGAACTGGAGCGCATCGCCTCTCAGATTCGTTTTGACTCCGTTAAGCTGAAAATAATTCGTATTTACGTTGAACTGTCTGAATCCAAAACGTGTAACGTACGAATCGATGGTCAAGGCACCCTGCACAAGCGAAGAATTCAAATTGTACAGCTTCGGATCATCGGTCCACCAATATTTGGCGTTTGTCCAGGCCACATCGGTAAGGCTGACCGTCTGGCTCGAATTGGCACCAATGGTTACCGTCTGATCGGCAAAAGATTTTTCCAGACTTCCGCCAACTAAGGTTGCGTTATTTTTCAAAGTAACCGTCTGGCTGCTGCTCGTGCTGTTGGTTACTGTAACTTTTAATGTAATCGTATCGTCTGAAGGGTCTGTATTTTTTTTTAAATCCGGGGTAACAAACGTATCGGAAATAAACACCTTAGGTGCGGCTGTAAGGAATACATCACCGGAGATGCCCCGCCCCTGTCCCCATGACTGGTCGTCAACGCCATACACAAACAACGATCTGCCTCCGCTGTCTACCGCATCAGCTGGGAGCGCATATTTCCCCCAAGTCCGAATTTCGAGTGTGTTGCTGCTGCCAGCAGTCACAAGTGCGGTAATATCCAGCTTATATGGCAGGGACATCATCACATAGCCACCCGTCGTTTCACCACCCACCTGAACGCCATTTACGAATACCTTTCCGATCACCGATATCCGGTCCAGATTCAGAAAAATCTCTTTACCGCTCATGCTGCTTGGAACGGTAAAGCTTCTTTTGTAAACGCCAAAGTTGAGAGTCTGCCAAGCAGCTGGATACCCGAAATCCGTCTCGTCCCAATAGGAAGGAACCGTAATATTCGACGCAGTTGTACCATTGTTGGGATAAAAATCCCATACACCGTTCAAGGAAACCTGCTCCCTGCTGTAATCAACGGCCAGTACGGCTGTCGGCACAGGCAATAAGGAGAGCAGCAGACTAAGCAGCAGCAACGCCGCCATTCCCTGCTTTTTGAAATTGAAGCTGAGCATAACAATGACCTCCATTTCATTAATATGAAGCTTTAGCGGACCCTGCATATGCAACAGAAGGGTCCAACGGATCTCCGATTCAGGTGTGCATCACCTCCTTTTCATTTCCATCTCACAGACGGTTGATAGCGCTTACAAATGGTGAAAAATGACACTATTTGTTAGAGGGACCGACGACGGATATAGCTCCGTCGTACGGTACTGTCGTTTAAATATCGATGCTGACACTATGGGTATCGATCCGAATCGGCTGCATGGGCAGTCCCCCGCAGCTCCATTCCACCTCCATCGATCGTTGGTCCAGATCCAGACGCATTCGTTGCATAACCACTGCTGACACTGCTGCCTCCTTCTGCCTAAGCTGCTTTTCCCGCGCACATGACTCCGGTATGCAGATGACGGCGATTGCCCCCATTTCTGTAAAGGACCCGCTGCAGCCGAGCACAGGAATCGGTTCCTTGAAGCCATATCTGGGCGAAATCCAGCCTGATTTCATAGAAAGCTCTGCGTGGGAAATTCCTTCCATTGACCATAACATCTGGAGTGTTACCTGATCTCCATAGCCGATGGTAGCCTGCTGATTCGACTTGTCCAGAATAGGTTTGGCTGATGGAGAAAGCTGAAAATTCTGCTCCAGCCGGTGTGATCCCTCCCCTTCAAGCCAATCCACGATGAGCAGCATCGGCTGTTTTTTGCAGAGCAGCAGCCATCGACGGTGGGTGACGGGCTGGTCCAACCGCATGTATCCGTTATGCGAAGCATCGATAAAATCGTACTCGCTATTCGTCAACCAGCGGTGTACGGTCGGCTCAGCTGCCCGTTCTCCCCATTGCTGGGTCGACACGTAAGTGGATTGATCGCATTGATCAATCGTTACCGTGTTATGCGCCGAAGTGCCCTTAAAGTACCTCCGCCATTGGCCTTCTTCGTAGGTGTATCTGCCAGGATCGGAGAATAGCAGGCACTGCTTGAACATCCATTCAAAATGCAGCACATCAGCATGACCATGCGCACCTCCCATCGGTGCAGCGTCGAAGAACAAATGGTTGTTTCTGTCACGCATCAGGTAGTAGCCGCTGTGTGGAAACACAACCGTTTGAGGATCCGTCCCAACCTGCTGCTGAGCCAGGTAGGTTTCGGTGGCAGCTATCGTCAAGCCATTCGGCTGCTGCGATATCCGCCTCCGTTCAACCTCGCTCTGTCGCAATTGCTTGAATCTCTCTGCGCCTATCTGCCAGAGAGTCTTGTCATCAATACGACCCAATGCGACAATCGACTCGTCCTCCAGAATAGCTCCCAGGAAGCCGATCCAACCGGGGATGTCATAGCTTACATCAGAATCGGATAGTGGACTCGTGCCCCCATCCGGTCGGACAGTCGCACAGCTGAACGCAGCCATCGATCTCAGCTTCTCCGTATAGGTACGGGAAAAGGGTCGTCCCATCTGCTTCGCCAATCCGTATGGCGTACCGAACATATGAATGCTGGCGTTGTGATAAGATGGGGTTAATTCCTCCTGAACCCCATCTTCACGAATCTGCTTGTGCAGGCACAGCTCTAGCCGCTCAGTAGCCAGCTGCAGCCAGTAAGGCGCCTCCGGGTTCTCTTCCATTATCGTGCCGATCATATGCAGACCCTGCATATGCATCGTTGCGTGATTGATCGAGCAATCACCCAAGTATGAGGACAAATATCGGGCATGCTCGACCAGCCCTTCCTTGAGCTCCGCGACGAACACAGCATCCAGAACTGGACTATCGTACAGCAGCAGCCAGCCCCATATCCATGCCTGTACTCGCAATCCAACTTCAAGCAGTCGCCACGGACCCGGTTTTTGGAAGTAGACGGATTGCTCATAAGACAAGTTAATCGGAACGGGATTTTGCATTCGCCAAGACCTGATATGCCTTACGAACGTTTCCGGGTACTTCTTGTCACCGGTTCCTGTATATGCTTTGCCCAATTCGTAAAAGTGACCATGACGGTTCAAAAGCCAGGTGTATTCCAAGTCCTCAGTCGGATTGTGGAGCCAGTCCGGTGTGACCCCATGCTCAACCCAGCGGTCGGCAGCCATTGTTGAGGCCAGCCTGAATCTTCCTTCGCTGCTCTCATTCGCCACTTTCCGCGTAAAGGCCTCCTGCTCCGGGAACTCCTCCCGGTACACGTCAGCCGTTTTCTGCCACTCATCACGTGTCAATAACAAACGCATAACTTGATCCCTCTCCGTTTCGTGCCTGCAATCCTACAATCGCTAAAATCCTCTCAAACATATTATCCCTTAACCGACCCCGCTGTGACCTGCATGAACGACTTGTTCGCAAATATATACACGATCAGAATCGGCAATATCGATAGGCAGGCGCCCGCCATAATCAAATGATTTTGTGCTGCTCCTCCTGAACCGTAACGCAGGTTTGCCAGTCCCACTGTCAACGGCTGAAGCTTGGGACTCGATAGGGTGAATACAAATGGTAAAATATATTCGTTCCAGGCCCCTTTAAAGGTGAACAGTGCCGCTACACCAAGTCCGGGCCGCAGCAGGGGCAGTATAATCCGCCAATAAATAGAGTAAAAATTGCAGCCGTCTATTAACGCCGCTTCGTCGAGCTCCCGCGGAATTCCCTTGAAAAAACCGATTAGAATAAAAAATATCGAGGCGTGAGCACTAATCAGTATAATGATGACGCCCCAAAGCGATTTTTGCAGATGAAACTGCACCATCAGATCGAACTGAGGACGCAGCACAACGGCACCGATTGAAATAAACAGCGTTGACGCTTGAATGGCTATATACACTTTTTTCAAAAGAAACTCTCTGCGATCTACCGCATAAGCCGCTGTCGAAGCGATGATCAAGGTACCGATGGTTACCGTTAATCCAAGAAATAAACTGTTCACGGAGAAGGTCGAAAAATTCCCTTTCTGCCAAGCTTCAACATAGTTCGCAAAATGCCATGTAGTCGGAAGCAGGGTGCCTCCTCCGGTAATTTCAGCATTCGTCTTAAATGAATCGAGTAACGTAATAGCCACAGGAAACAGCAGCAGTGCTGCCGTAATCAATAAGAACAACCACTGGCACACGTCTGCCAGCTTCCTGCGAATCCCCAAGGATTGCTGCGTCACGGCAGGATTCAAGCTTTTATCTATTTGCATTCCGTTTCGCCCTCTTTAATAAATTTTACTCATCCGTCTCGAAGCATAAAAGTAGACACCCGTGATGAGCCCAACAATCAACGCAGCAGCAAACCCAGTTGCACTGCCGTATCCAAAATCCTGCATAATCTGACCACCGCCCGACGTCGAAATCGGGAAAAAGAATTGATACACATACAAATACATAACGTTGGTTTTCCCGAAAGGACCGCCTTCGGTGATAAGCAGGATGCTTTCATAGCCCTTGAGCGAAACGGTAATCGCCAGCATAATGATCATCTGCATAACCGGACCGAGCAGCGGCAGCGTAATTCTTGTGAATTGCTGGTATCGGTTCGCCCCGTCAATCATCGCACTCTCATATATATCCCGCGGTATATTTTGCAATCCGGCCAGAAACAGCAGCATGTAGTTGCCGATCGCTCCCCAGGCCGCAACCATAATCATCGTCAACATCGCATATCGTGGTCCAAGCCATTCCACGCTTTCCGACACCACGCCATACTTTATGAGCAGCTGGTTTAAAATTCCGTTGTATGAGTTGAAAACGACATAAAACACAACCGACATCACAGCCGTACTAATAATGGTGGGCAGGAAGAAAATCGCCCTGAATATGTGGCGGCCCCTAAGGGCCCCATTCAACATAACCGCCAGAACAAGCGAAAGCGGGATCGTCAGCAGCAGCTTACCAGCGGCATATACGAATGTATTTCCTACCGAGGACCAGAACATTTCGTCATGGATGAGCCTCTCAAAGTTAGCCAGCCCGACGAATTGCTCCTGACCAAACCCATGGTATTCGTAAAACATATAACGAATGGCCCACAGGATCGGATAAACGCCCAGCACGAGCGTCAGCAGCAGGCTCGGAAGCGTCATGGTGTAAGGCTCGAGTCGAAGCTTGATTTTGTCCATCTGTGTCACCTCAGCTTTTTATTTCGTAAGCTG
This sequence comes from Paenibacillus sp. FSL H7-0331, assembly GCF_001956045.1. Next base: position 102,669 of record NZ_MRTH01000018.1, read on the forward strand.
CCCCTGGTAGCTTTTGAAATCGAACTTCGGATCACCGGCAATTTTGGTAAGTCCCGACTGTTTGGCTTTATCGAGTGCTGTGTTGTAGCGTGTGTTCAGATCTTTGATGATGGCGTCCGCATCTCCGCCTTCAAGCAAATATTTGGTGAATATGCTGTCTACACTCATGCCTTCCGGAGCTACAGCGGGCGCAGCAGGCAGTAAAGCATCATATTTCGTAGGCAGGAACAGCTCAAAATTGGTTACGTTGGTTTTCGGCGATTGCTTTAATACGGATGGAACTGCGGACACACCTACTGCATCCTCCTGATACGATTTAAGAATTTCATCGCTGTACATGTATTCAAGGAATTTCCAGGCTTTGTCCTTATGCGCCGATTTGCTGCCCAAACCAAGGAAGGTATAGGCATTACCGAAAGCAACAGCTCCATTGATCGTTCCGTCGATAGTGGGCACCTGAGCGGCCGCCCATTTAATTTTGGCGGGGAATTGCGATTTGAATACGATCGGCTCACCTGCGTGGTTGATATACATCCCGATTTTCCCTTCAGCGAATTGAGCCCGCAGTGGATCGATATCCAGCATTTCTGATCCAGGAATAATACTTCCATCCTGTTTCATTTGTCTGAGTGCTTCCATAATCGGTTTCAGTCCAGTAAAGTCAAATTTCCCTGTTTTGTAATCAAACTGATTCGTTCCGCTTAAATTACCGATCGGAAGCGCAACCCGTGAGAAGCCGTTGCCCTTGAAATTTTCGGCAAAACCGTAAGCACCGCTGGCCTTGCCTACCTCCGTAATTTTCTTGGCAGCTTCAACCATTTCTTTAAGCGTTGTCGGCGGCGATTTAATGCCCGCTTTCTCAAACAGCTCAACATTGTAAATCAATCTTTGCGTTAAGCCATAGTTGGGCAAGGAATAAATTTTGCCGTCAATCATATTTCCATCTTCAAAGGTTAAGCCGTTGAACCGTTTCTTCAAATCTTCCGTTAAATAGGTGTTAAGCGGCTCCAGATATCCTTTTTTGGTGTAGCTGGTAAAGTTGTTGACCCGGATAATATCTGGGGCCTGGTTGCTGGCATAGGCAATTTCGAGCGACTGCTCATAATTTTCGGCCATAATATTCACTTCAACCTCGATATTATCTTTGTTCGTTTCGTTGAACTTCTTAACCTCCGCTTTAATATGGTCCGAAGCGCCACGGTCCGGTGTCCAGAATAACAGCTTCGTTTTTTCGCCGCTTTTTTCAGTGCTTTTATCACTGCTTTTCTCATTGCTTTTCGTGACGCTGTCTGATGCAGGCTTCGTTGCCGTTGTCTCCCCGCATGCGCTTAAAGATGCCGCCATTACAATGCTGATTCCTATTATTGGCCATTTTTTCAACATACTTGTTGCCCCCTGAGGATTGTTTTGGATTTCTATCCTTACTGTAACCGATTGCATTCCAAATGGGAGCGAGAGAAAACGACTGAACAAGGGGAGAGAATCACTATTTGATATAGGCGGACCGAAATTCGGTTGGCGTAACTCCTGTATGCTTTTTAAACAATTCGCTGAAATACCGTCGATCCTCGTACCCTACAGCAGCAGATACCTCTTGAACCTGGGCACCGGCGACAATCATCGCTTTAGCCTTCTCCATCCGCTCCATAATAAGAAATTGGGTGAACGTCATACCCGTTGTTTTCTTGAATAATCCGGCAAAATAACTTGCGCTGATGTGAACCGTTTTGGCACACTCCTGAACCGTGATATTGTCATGAAGGTGTGCTTTGATGTAATCAATCGCTTGATCGATGAACGATTGTGTGCTCGTTGCCTGGAGCTGAGTAACCAGCTTGCATCCCTCACGACACAGCTCCTTCAGCAAAAGGCGCATATCCTGCAAGGAAACCTTGCCATCGATCAATGAATCCTTAACCTTTCGGTCCAAAACAGACAGCTTGTCGTAGGGCACCTTCTCCATGAAAGCACGCAAAATCATCAGCGCCAGCTCGTAATGTACACTTTTCATATACTGGGGTTCCAGCATCGTCTCGGAATCAGCAAATTCCTGCAAAATCAATTCCAGTGCTTCTACAGCCTTATCTCCGTTACCCGAATACATCGACAGGAACAGCTCCTTCTCCTTATCCAGTGAGTATTTGAGCGTCTGCCCATGAGTGGATTCAAAATCTCGAAAGCGCAGCAGCGTGTTTCCCTGCGAATAAAAGCGAAAGGAAAGCGCCGAAAGCGCCTGCTCATAAGCTGACGGCAGCTGCTCTATTCGTTCTGCCATCAGCCCCAAACCAACCGACACCGAATATTTGGAATACTGCGTAATGTTGTCCCTGCACAAATCGGCAAGTACACTTGCTTCTTCCTCTCCATTGGCATTAATAACAGCGACGAACCGATCTATCCCGTCACGAAACACAAGTCCCTTAGTGAGAGGGGCTATCGACTCCTCTAAAATGTTTTGTATCGTAAAGCGGATTAATTCAACCTCATGAATCGGCAGCGAGCTGCATCGCTCGGTGAAATCGTCAATCTCGATGACCATCACGGCAAAATGCGCAGCCTCCATCTCGACCTGCAGGAAATCCCACCGCTGCTTCGCACGTTCGGAGCTGGTTGGGTAACGCAGCAGCAGCTGAAAATATTCCTGTCGCAGAATAGGCAGGCTATGCCGTATTTTGCTTTCCATCTCCCGATAATGCTCCTGGATACGATGCTGCTCCAGCAGCTCTTTTTGGGCTTGTAACACAACTTGAAGCACGGTACTCGTTGAGAAAGGCTTCGTAATGAGATCAAAAGCTCCCAGCTTGAGTGCCTGCTGCGCATATTCAAAATCGGTGTAGCCGGTTATGAAAATAATTTGGCAAGCCTCGGCTTGCTCCAGAACAGCTCTGCTCATTTCCAGCCCGTCCATCATCGGCATGCGAATATCGGTAATCACAATATCCGGACGTAAGCTGCGAATGAGCTCAAGGCCCGCCATGCCATCCGTCGCTGTTCCGCAGACGTCTATACCGTGATCACCCCAAGGAATCGCTGTAGCGATTCCGGTTACTACATCGTCCGTATCGTCAATGATACATAAGGTAAGCCTTGCTTCTGTCATCGTATCCATGCTCCTTTTAATCCCGTCGGGATCGATTCGGTAATTTCAAGCGGGATCGTCAGCGTAATCCTCGTTGCCTGGTTCGGTACGCTCGTCAATTGCAGCTGAGCCTCATTGTGGTAATAAAGCAGCAGCCGGTGGTATACATTGCGCAGTGCGTAGCTCGTGCGGGTCTGTGTAGGATCAGTCACCCCGCGGTACACCAATTCTGCATCCATTCCAGCTCCATTATCAGTCACGATGATCACCAGCTTATCATCCTGCTGAGTAACCCTGATTGCGATTGTGCCCCCACCCTGTCTGTTTTTAAAGCCATGGAGAATCGAATTTTCCACCAAAGGCTGGAGCAGCAGCTTTAGAACGGGAAGGCGCAGTAATCCATTATCCTCGCATTCAACTGAATAATCGAAGGTCCCTGGGTAGCACTTGGTTTGCAGCCGCAAATATTCGGTCACATGATTAAGTTCCTTCTCCAGCGTCGTAATCTCCATGCCATTGTTAAGACCCAGCTTGAACAAGCTTGATAACGACAAAATCATTTCCTTCACATCGTCATTCTTATTCAGCTCTGCCTTCCAAAACATCGTATTCAGTGTATTGTATAAAAAATGCGGATCAATTTGCGCTTGTAGCGCTTTCACTTCTGCTTTGCGGCGTTCATTGCCCACTTCCTCCACCTCATGAATAAGCCCGCCAATTTCATCGAGCATCCGATTGAACTGGTAACCTACATGGGACACTTCATCCTGATATGGACTATGGAAACGGACAGATAAATTATTTTGTCCCACCTGCTTGATCACTGCTTGCAGCATACGTAAAGGCTTCAACAAAAATCCGGTAAGCGCATTCGATAAAACCAACGCAATCACGGCACATCCCGCAATAATCAACAGGACGACCCACTTGATCGCGTTGATGTTAGAAAGTAAATCGTCCTTCGACTGGACTCCAACCACCATCCAATCCGTCATGACCGACAATTTGGCGTAGGTGACCAAATAATCCTTGTCGTTTGCCGTATAATCAAAGTAACCCGATTTGCTTGCATTCAATTGATTCAAAAATAAAGGATCAGTCTGCCACGGAAGCTCCAACTGACTGCCGACAATCGGTTTCCCCTCGTTCGTAATCAATTCATAATGCGTAAAAGAGCGCTTTATATCTTTGGTCAGATAGTCCATAATGACGCTGTCTTTAATATTGATCACAATATACATATTGCTGGCGGTCACATCGATATACGGTAAAGCCCTGATGACCATCGAAATAACCCTTTCATTTTCCATAAATAACGGATCCTCGTGGCTTTCTACAAATAGCACACCTTCCTTCTCCTGCAGACGTTTGTACAGAGACGTATCCGTAAAAGGAGTTGTCGTACGATGCTGATTTGTAGGGTAGAAATCCCCTATCGGTGTTGAAAAAAGTACAGAATCGATAATTGGCTCGTTCATTTTCATTTGGTCAAACACATTTTGCAAGGCATTCAGATCAAAGTAATAGTTCCCCTGCTGTGCCAGGTTGGCATCCTTGACCGTGTTCTTGAACGAATCATTGAACATAAGCGCCAGTACGACCACCAAAATATTTTTGAGCTTCTCGTCTACGGCCTGCGACGATTTACTGATCGTGGTCTGGCTGTTTTCAAAAGCGTTTTTTTGCATGGCCGAAGCTGCGATATAGTAGGTTGCAATCCCTGTAGCCATGATCGACAGCACAATCAGACACACGAACGAAACCCAAATCCGCTTGCGAAACGATTGTTTATACATCAGTTGCTTCACACAAGTGCCCCTTCCAGATGGATATCCCAACAAGTCAATCAGCTGCTTTCCGAGCGTTCGGCCCATTACCTTTCCTTATCTTACCAAAATGGCAAGTACCTTGGTATATTCCCTACATAAAAAAGAGCCTCGCATTGGAGGCCCAGACTGTTGAGATCCTGTGAGATCACAAATCGATGCTGGCTTTAGCTGGAACAACAGATATTTTCATATTTACAATGGACGAATCGCTTGAAAATAAACAGCTTCACCTGTAAAACTCGATAGCCCGCCTGATTCATCGGTTTGAATGGAAAAGAACTCCTGGAAATCCTGCGGAACTTGCAGCATCTTTGCCTCTAACGAAGCTATTTCCTCTTTTGGAAGCCCGGATCGTTCGCACCAGTCTTGAAACTGGAAAGGTTTGGGGAAACAAACGAGCATCTCTATGCGGAAACCTATGGTTTCCAGGAGATTGATCCATTCTGACTTTTTCCACACCCGAACATGGCTGGGGTCTCTTTGCTTTTCTATCTCATTGTAAAATTGATCGTATTGATCTAGTTGGGGAGCTACATTGTCAATTAGCAGCAGCTTGCCACCCGGCTTGACGACTCGGAACGCTTCTTCAGCGAAAGCAGGGATATTTGGAAAATGATGCGCCGCAATCCTGCACGTAACGAGCTCGAAGGAAGCATCAAGAAAAGGAAGCTGCTCGGCATCTCCCTTAACAAATTCGACATTTGAATGACCGTTCCCACGGATAAATTCGGCGGCATTCGTTAACATTTCTTCGGTCAAATCATAGGCTGTCACACGATGAACCAAAGGGGCAAGAGCGTTGGCTACGTGCCCACCACCCGTCGCAATGTCAAGCACATCCATATTCGTATCGGCTTTGGATAATGAGACGAGCAACGACAAATCTTCGCCTTTGGCATGACGATTACTTGTGACATATTTACTGGCGTTTTTAGCAAATTGCTTCTGCACTTGATCTTTAATCGAATCTTCCATCGTAGTTTCCTCCTAGTTTACAGTTCAGAGATTCCGAATTGCATGTGTTTCATTTAATGAAACATGATATCGTATTGTGAAACTAAATTAAATTTACCATACATTCTTGGAGCTGTAAATAGGAGGAGACCGTGCATCCGTCGCCCTCCCTTCCTTCTCCACAATCGGATGCGGGGATGGTTATTAGGTTTGTGGAGAAGCTAAGCCAATCTCTTCTTATCCTGAAATATGATATCATTAGATCATACTGCTCAGATGGGGGGACGTTGGGTGCAAGTTCAATTGCATACTCTTTTTCGGCCAAAACAAGCAAGCGGCAGAGTGGCAACCAACCGATATATGGAAATCTCGCCTTCCCTGCTGCTAGCTCCTTATGTGTCCTGCTATTGGTTGTCCGAACCGCTAAGGCAAGATCAGGATTGGTACCATCCATTCAAATTACAGCATGAAGAAGCAATCGACAGGGTTTTGCCGGATGGCTGCAATGATATTATATTTGAGCACGATCTTAAGCGTAATCAATTTAGAACTCGGTATTCGGGATTCTTTGAGGGGTCCTTTACAATTACCTATGATCAGCAGCATCCCGTTCGAAAGTTCGGCGTACGATTTTTTCCAGGTGGGGCCCATGCATTGTTAGGCGTTCCACTGCATGAATTTGCTAATTCTCTAGTGGATATAGACTTGGTTTGGCCCGGGATGCATAATGAAATCGGATACCGGATGTTCGAAGAACCATCTCTCTATAAAAGGGTTCAGATCATGGAACAATACCTGCTCTCTTGCATGCAGACCCATAAATCGATGAACGACAGCCTTATCCATAATTTGCTTCATCACATATTTGTAACCAAAGGAAAAACGAGTGTACAGGAATTAGCCAACAAAGAAGTGATTAGTGCACGGCAAATGAACCGCATCTTTTATCAATGGATCGGAACCAGCCCAAAGAAATTTTGCGATGTAGTACGGTTTCAAGCAATTATTGATGCCATACAGAGCCCGCGAAAGATAGATGGAGCTTCGCTTGCCTTAAACCACGGGCATTTCGATCAAGCGCATATGATACGAGATTTCAAACGATTTTACGGTGAATCACCACTTGTTGCGGCCAGAGAGTTTGGAAGCATGTCCGATTTTTACAATCCTTAGTGCTTAAAGAACGTTAAAATAATAAAGTGAGCTGTGAATAAACGAAAAAGGAGGCATTATTTTGAAACCACGTATTACGGTGCTTACACTGGGTGTAGATGATCTGGAAAGATCGTTAAAATTTTATCGCGATGGTCTCGGGCTACCGACAAAAGGGATTATCGGCACAGAGTTTGAGCATGGGGCTGTTGCTTTTTTTGACTTGGAATCAGGGCTAAAGCTTGCAATTTGGAATCGCAAGGATCTCGCACATGACGCTAGTATTACTCAGACTGGATCAAGCGCTACTGAATTTACTATCGGACACAATGTAAGCAGTAAAGAAGAAGTGGATACGGTGATGGAGGAGATCAAAAAGGCTGGTGCTACAATAACAGTCCCTGCACATGACACTTTTTGGGGAGGGTACTCCGGCTACTTTCAAGACCCGGATGGTCATTTGTGGGAAGTCGTCTGGAATCCAGAGTGGGAAGTTACCGGATAAGAACTAATCATTTTAAAAGAAGAACTCTCCACATCGGAGGGTTCTTTGTCACTTTAACAAATTCGACACGGAACACGATGTTAAATGCTGCCGCTGTCTTCTTGAGAGGCTGCCATGCTCTTGTAAAATACATTAAATTCTTGCCAAGATGTTTTATGGTACGCTTCTAATACGCCATACAAGACAATGTCCTCTTTATCGACTTCTTTATAAGGAAGCAATATTTCAACGTCCGAATGAAAAGGAAAATAGGTTAATTCGATGGTATCCTTCGTTCTCCATCTGACTTGTGATTTATTATTAGGGTCGATTGTATAATTGAGGCCCTGTGAAAACCATTCGTATTGATCTGTTGGTGTTCCCGGTTGCTGCATACACAAAAATAAGGATAGTTCATCACAAATAAGCAGCGCTCTTAAGTGCTTTTGTAATGGCAACGATAGCTCGTCATCAATATTCAGAAGTTTCTTAAGTGTCTTTTGTCTTAAATATTCCATGTTTAAATATTCCTGAACGTCCTTTTGTTTGATTCTTTCAAATAAAGTCGTATATAAGAGACTGCATAACAAAGCCGAATATTGGCTTACTTCTTGAATTTCATCAATTCCCTTTTTGTAAAATACAAACCTTGGTTTAAGCGGAAAATCACGAAACGAATACGGTTTATGTTCGGCATCATTCCAAAATGGTGCAGAATCTAAATCAATCCAGCCTCTATCGTGTTGATAAGCCGCATAAATAAACTCATCATGTTGTGCTTTATCAATAATAAAATCGTTTTTGAATTCGGATGCAAGCTTCCCGGAAACATGCGCATGATCATGTTGGGTAATCATGACAAAAGCATTTTGTTTTTCATAGACGATCATCGTAGGAAACCATCCTTTCTGTTTATAAATAACTACAATTTTTTGAAATAAGATCTACCAGTTCTTCGGGAGCTTGGCTCTGTATGACCACTTTGTCAAATTCACTATCTTTCAAATCGAGCATGACTACTTGAGTAGAATCGTGAAAGGATAAAAAATATTTTTGTCCCTTATGCAGGAAATTACCCGCTTTGTAACCGTATGGAACAGAAATACCGGCTCTTTTTACAGCTCCCCACGGAAAATCAAAATTTCCGGTTTGTACGTTTTTAATTGAAGCGTAAGGAATCTTTATCTCTTTTCTTAAACTGGCAAGCGCCGTCCAGCCTGTAATTTTCAATACGACCTCGTGGTTCTCTAAAATAACTTGAACACTCATCTTATATTCTCTCCTCTTTATCATGTTGAGATTTGTGATTGTCTAAGATTACTTTTGTGGAACAAACATGCCGGCAAAAATTCTGGTGGTGCGTTCGGGCGTCTTTTCATGCTGATAGACTTTCTCCATACAACTATTAATAGTCAGAACCAACTCCTGAAATTCTTCATCTGTCAGATGCAACGGTGTTTGCCAATAAGCAAAGCCTTCTTGCTTATACTGACCCGGCGGCGTTTCCAGCAAATAAGAGGTCACTTGCTGAAGCAGATTCGTATGATATACCGAAAAGTGATGCATATGGTCTTCCTGTGACGTCATTTCAACTTCGTTTTCTGGAATATCTAAGGTTTCTTTCTTAACGGAAAATATACGTTCCTCCGTGCCTGAAACTTTTTGGGTATCGACGACCTCAACATGATTCTCCTCAAGTAAAAGTCTCATATGTCGATATAAAGTGGCTTGAGGGATATCGCCCAGTGCTTCAGCAAGCTGTGCAATTGTCAAAGGTTTGCCGAGCAGTAATTTCTGTACAATCCGCATACGAATCGGGTGAAGAAGCAAATTCATTTTATTCATTTTGACTTCCTCCAATAAATCATTATCATTTTATATAATGATAATAATATACTTTTCACAATAACACAAGTTTTATGTGCCCATAGGAACAACACCTCCTTTATCATGCAAAAACATCCAAAATTAACCTAAAACAGGCTGCCTGTTTTACAATTAGCGGCAGCCTGCGTCTTAATTTTGTCCCTAAGGCACCTTATTTTACGAGCTTCTACCATTCTAGGATAACTCCCAGACTCGGCTCGCTCTTGTCAACAATCAACTGCCATGCTTCGTCAGCACGATTCACGGGAAAGCGATGTGTTACGAGGGAACCCGTCTGCAGCCATTGGTCACGAATCCCATCGCGAGTTGCGTCCATACGCTCCTTAGTCCATCCAGCAGGTGCGTGCAGTGTTATTTCTTTGTCGCGGAGCTTCTGGATATCAATCTTTCCTGAAGATCCGTAAAAACCTGCCGAAACAAAATGAGCGTTACGTCTAAAGTGCGGCAAACATCCCTCGACGGCATTCAAATCACCTACTGTATCCACCAGTACAGCGATTCGGTCAGTACCAGTAAAATCGCTTACAGCATCCATGGGTGAGTGGGATCTCGTATTAACGCCAACTGTCTTTTCCGGCAAATACCGCAGACGATCATCGTGACGCCCCAAGACCAACACCCGAGCTCCGCGATTCAGCAGCGTTTGCGCTGTCCAATGGCCTACGAGGCCATCCCCGATAACGATGGCACAGTCGCCATCCCTTACAGGTGCCCGCATACCGCAGTTATACCCGACCTGGGTCAGAACAAGACCGCTATAATCGATGGAGCTCGCCCCTTCAGGCAGCTTCCACACCTGATCCGCAGCAGTCACTGCTGGGCTAATATGGCCACCGTATGGGTTAAACATGCCTGACACTCTACTAATGGTAGCAAATACACGGTCACCGACCTGAAATCCCGACACCTCGGAACCCACTTGCCGGATTACACCTACCTTCTGATATCCGGCAACAATCGGGAAGGGCCAGGCTGCATTCGAATGGTAAGGTGTATCCCCGGCGATGCGTTCCCCGCGCAGATAGGACGATTCGGTCCCATTACTGATCCAGGAAAGCTCCACATCGATGACAATCTCATCATGACGCGGTTCCGGAATTTCCACCTCCTGAACAGATACCTTCAATCGATCCGTAAAAACAACTGCTTTTCCTATCATTGGTCTACCCCTCTCTGGTTGCCATCCCCAAGTCCATCGGAGACAAAGTCAGTACCCGGATAAAAATGCACTTTAATCGCGGTTTGTGATTTCAACAATTCAACCGCTTCCTGATACTGTGTGAATGGAACATGATGCGTTTGAATACACTCCATGTTCAGGCCTTTACTGGCCACAGCATCGATCAACAATTCCCGATCACGCTCATTGAAACGACGGTATTGATAAGATTCTAGCTTCATGCCTTTGAACCACAAATGATCCTCGTACTGCACCGTACCTTTCAAAACGCCGAAAACAACGACATGTTGATCGACGATACGAAGCAGATTTTGCACGGACGGAGCCGCGCCCACGCAGTCGTATCCAAGATCAAAACGCCGACTGCCAAGCTCGTCGGGGTGCACAGCTTCACCGATTCCAAGTTCGTTCACATACCGGATGCGCTGTTCGTTCAGATCGACACCAATGATTTCAGAGGCACCCCAGATTCGCACCATTTGCAACGCAAGAATACCGGCTGGCCCGAGACCAGAGACAACTATCGATTTGCCGCGCAAATCGCCGAGTTGCAAGAGCCCGATCATAACGCATTTCAGCAGTTCGAACGATACAGCCTGTTTGAACGAGATCGAATCCGGCAGCTTGATCAGCTCATGTTCACGGTAACATAAATATTCGGCATAAGCACCATTTCCTGCTATATGCTCAAGCGACGCGACGCGGTCACCCACTTGATAGCCTACCACACCGCTGCCTACCGCTTTTACAATACCTGCCGCTTCATGTCCCGGCCATCCAGGTGGAAGAGGATACTCGAGAGCTTTGGAGGCATCAAACATATGCTTTCCACCCAACATACTCAAGTCCCAACGTGGACACGTAGCTACGATTTCAATTTCCACCAATATTTCATGATCCTTGACTTGAGGCACATCCGCATTAATGATTGTATACTCAACGGGGCCGACAATTTGCAGCATTTTCATTTTCGTTCTCATTGGTAGCATCTCCCTCTCTTATCGCTTGGATATGATACCAGCTTATAGGGAAACGCTGTCATTGTCTTTGCATAATGTATTTGACTTCCTGACTATTAGTATGAATTATTCCGTTATCTGATCGGTCTTCCCAGCTAGGGTTTGCACAAAATCGACTTTTCCACCTGTCAAGGTGATTCAAAGACGCTTTTTATATGGTAAAATTTAAGGAGATTACATCATGAGCCATGGGGAATCAACTGGGCTCATGTTCAAGGAGAGCTGCCATGTATTTGCGCAAAATCGATAAGGTAGATTTATCAGGGGTTCTGAGCAAGGAAAACGGAGGGGGCATTCATCCCTATCATGAAATTCTCTTCATCTCAGATGGCGTGGTCGCGTTTCAATGGATGGGCCAAACCTACCTGACAGCCGCACCGGCTCTCTTCCTGCTGCCACCGAATACTCCACATATATTAGTCAAGCAATCAGAAGTCTGCCGTTTTGGATACATCGAACTGGACATGCAGGGCTCCACAGAATTTCCGAGTCTTGTACATGCAAGTTCATGGAATGGGAAGCAGTCCAATAAAGACCCGCAGCTCTCTGCATTCGTCCCGATTTATCAGACCGCCTCCAGGATGTGGGATAGCTACGATCCTCAGAGCCCTTATCAATCTATTGCCGAAGACCTCATGCTATTGGACATTCGTCGGCTGCTTCTACTTATTACATGTTTTCTAGAGGCTCACGGGCTTCGGGCGATATCCACGCCTTCAGAGGCCTTCCGGGATATCGAAGATGCTAACCAACGTATTCAGAAGATCATGCGCTACATGGAATCCAACTATCAGAATACGATGACAGTCAGTCTATTAGCCTCCCATGCCTACCTAGACGTTTCCTACTTTATTCGTTCATTTCACAAAATCGCCGGCAGAACACCGCTTCAATACCTTCATGACCTGCGCTTGAATGCAGCAGCCTGTTTTTTATCTACGACACAAATGCCCGTACAGGCAATTAGTGATGCCGTTGGCTTTCAAAGCATCCATTACTTCAGTCGGCTATTTAAGCAAAGATACGAAGTAAGTCCCTCCTTGTGGAGAAAACAAAACACTTGAAACCATAAATGAGGAAAGAGGAAACCATTCGCATGGCTTCCTCCTATTTCTTCTATTCAGGAAAAACCCATTTTCCGATCGGTTCAAAGACCGCTTTCAGCGGTGTGGCCGGACTTGGCAAATGAACGTCAGCAATAAGTAGTGACCCGATCACGGCAGCGGTCAGCATCAGACCCATATACGCGATCACGTTATCTCCTTTGGAAAGCATGTTTTGAATTTGCAAATAGGACAGACCTATGACAAACATCAGGAACAATGCCAATTTTATAACCATCATTCCTCGGTCACCTTCGAACTATTTGATTCACTCAAAATCAGCTTACGCTTCCGTTTAGTAACAAGCACAATCAGAAGTATGACAAGCGGGATTATTATTTGAAATGGAACCGAATACCATTGCCATACTTTTGTTGCAAATTGGATCAACTCCGTGTTGCTTTGGTAGACAAGGAAGGAAAATTCCAGCATTAATAGACTCAAAGGAAAAAGGTACGTACGATACTGTTTGCTGGAAAGTGCCCATGAAAGCGATTTGGCACATACATAAAGGCAAATACTTATTTTGATAAATCCCCCCATCATCCAGCTGAGAATCTCAATCGGTTCTATCCGATCAAAGAAATCTGCAATCGAAATGTACTGATAAGCGGTAAAGCTCGGATAAATCAACTTCGATGATAATTCTCCCAGTATTAACGTATTACGAACATTGACAAGAAGAAGCAATGAACCGGCGATTATGAGCGTCCACAGCATCGTTTTCTTCGCCTGTCCGATTATATTAATATGCGGAATAACCATCGCAAACAAAATCGTTTCGCCAAATGGAAATCCGACAAGCTCTGTCATTCCTTGAAATATTGGCTTCCAACCAAGATCCACCACAGGGAGCAGATTATCGAGTTGGAAATCTTTTCCCATAAGAATTAGCGATAATATGCCTTCTAATAACACAAAAACAACAAGGGGCACTGAGCAGCGGGAGATCACTTCGATTCCCGCATAGGTCACCCAAATCACAAGCCCCATCATCACAGCTGAGATGACAAAAGGAGGTGTCTTGTGCAGTGCGACCATCAAGATAAACTCAACAAACGCGCGCAACACAAGAAATCCGAGGTGAAAGCTGTACCATGCATAGCATAGTCCTAGAAGACGGCCGACCCAAGCACCAAACAACTCCCCTCCGATTTCAATGAGAGACTTACCAGGATATAACTGGCAAAGATGCGTATATACCCACACAATTCCAGAAGATAGAATCATACTAAAAAGTATAGAGATCCAAGCATCGTGCCCGGCTACCGCGGCCAGCGGTACCGTTAAAGGGGTGCCAACCATAAACATTAACATTACCGCCGAAAGCCCGGTGCTTGAAATCTGCTCGACTTCACGTTCCATTTCTTCCACCTCCTTCTCAGCCAATCATGACTCGGGTAATAAAACCTGTTTAGTGGAGCCTATGCACCGTCATTTGGTTATTTCCTGCTCTCGAAGTTGCAGCGAAGGTCCCGTCATACCCGCACGTGTGACAACAAAATCTACATCTACACTGATTTCTGCTTCCGCAAAACTTTCTTTCCACTGTGGTTTGAGTTTTTTCCATGCTTTCTTGTTTTTCTTGTGAAGTGTGTCGCCAAAACCGAAAATATCGGATGCATACTTCTTCTGTACATTTTCTATTAGCTTCACTGTTTCCGTGCGAACCAACTGCTCAAGCTCTTTTTCCACCATGTGTAAATTCTTGGGGTCTGAAAAATCCAGATGGGTATTGCTTTCATCTATCGTTCCTTTTCCTTTCAAATGAATCGCAAATTTCACCTTACTTCCTTCCACTGTTGGAGCTATTACCCCTTTTGATTCGATCAGTGTGACACTTACGTTGTTTTTTTTATTTGGCAATTGAACGATAATTATACCTTGCTTTAGCTTTCCGGTTATCCAATGTAAAAGTTGTGTATCGTGATTATCTAGATAGCCCAGCAGCTTCAAATCTTTGAAAATCGCTGTACCCGTCAAATTGAACGTTTTCTTGACTGGCTCACTCCCTTTGGGTTTCTGTGGACTTGGCGTCAGCTCAATTGCACTTAAGACAGGCTCTATGCCTTCCCCGGAAGCAGCGTTGAACAGATCGCGGAAAGTAGCAGTCATACCCCCGCTCTGTTTCTCTATCTCGCGCACTGCTTCGGAAGGCACAAATTCCATTGGGTAATCAGTCATGATCGCGTCTTTACCTTCCCCTCCTTTGACTATTAGTACATACGTACGGAGACGTGACAATGAGTTACGGCTAAAATGATCAATAATATCGTTGATCCCTTTTCTAGCAAGCTTCTCTCCAATAAACAACACACGTCGTTGTGAAATGAATAATTTGCGGGATAGCTTAGGTTGTTCATGCTGAACAATTTCCTGCACATTAGTCCCTATTCCTGATTCAACAAAATAACTTTTAGTTGCTTGCGGCGAATTGTCGATTTGACGGCTAGGTACTGCAATTTGACTTAAGCCATAATAACGTCCGTCCTCCTCCAGATCCAAGGAAGAAGCCATCATCAACGCAATATCGTTGATTTCCGCACGATCCCAGCATCCCGTACATACTACCGTGATGGCAATAAGAATAACACCAATCTTCCCTAAATAGATCATCACAGAGGACCACCCTTCTCCTTGTTTCGATCCGGAGCGGGTTTTTGTCCTGGAGGAACACGCAACGGTTCCTGATAACCCGTTAATCGGGGGCGTAGCTTCAATGCCCAATGCGGAGTACGGATCAATACGTCTTTCAATCCGCTTAGTGATAGTGGAGCCACCGGCTCAAAGTACGGAATTCCAAACGAACGAAGTGAGCTCAGGTGAATCAGAATACCGAGCAATCCAATGCCAACGCCGTAAAGACCGAACGTTCCTCCCAGGAGGATCATCGGAAAACGAAGCAATCGAGTACCGATCGCCACACTAAACTTAGGTATCGCGAAATTTGCAATTCCTGTAATCGAGACAACAATGACAATTGGCGCAGAAACGAGACCCGCCTGTACCGCGGCCTGCCCAATAACAAGCGCACCCACAATGCTGACTATAGTAATCTTCTGCATTTTGCAGCGCACTCCAAAATGTCATCGGTACGATGAGTACGTTAGGTGAGCCGTCAACTAGAATCGCTATCTTGCCTTCGAGCAGATTGGCCATGACAACGTCTGGCCTCTCTGTGTTCTGTACCTGCGGAAACGGAGAAAACGGCATATCTTCAATGAACTCCTCGATATAGCCAGAATCGATCACCCCGTCAATCTTGATAGTCGAAACGCGTTCCCGTACCTCCTTCACAACGGAATCGGTTGCAATCCCACTGATATAGGCGACCAATACCTTCGTTTGAGATAGTTCTCCTAAAGTAAATGATTCAATTTTCAGACGCGATGTCCGCAAGCGTTTGCGAAGCAAGATTGTATTTGTTTTAATCTCTTCGATAAAGCCTTCGCGCGGGCCACGAACAACTGGCTCCGCCTCCGGTTCTTCCACATTCCGAGATGGAAACTTTTCCATGCCGACAATCAGCACATTCTGTGCCCCATCAAGAACAATCGCTAAACCACCATCAAGCACGCCTTTAACAAGCTCGTCCGCCATATTCGTCACATGCATTCGCCCAATCGTCAGCGTCTGCTCTAATTTTTCGGCTATACTTAAGAGCTCTTTTCCTTCAAATATTCTTTCGCTGTCCAGCACTCCCTGTAATAAACCATGCGGATCAATCATTCCGTCCACATAAACCAGAACAGCTTGGTTACTACCAAACAGACTCACTGTTCGAAACACAACATCCGAACAATGGGCAAACGTCCTTTCCAATAGTAACCGCTTTGTATCTATATCCTCACCCATAGTCACTATCGGTCCAGAGAGACTTTGCAATTCCAGTATCCGTTTATTGCGACGGGATGATCCCATCAATAGTTTCATTAAACGATACATAGATGAATCCCATCCCTATTTCTGCTAAAATGAATTTGCTTATTATTAGAATTTCAAGTAATAATTATGCAAATCGTTATAATTTACCTCACGTATCTTTGTTCAAATTTAAAATTGCTATCCATCATTGTTCACCCCAACTTGGATTCGAATTTTATTTATTTGGTATTCGTGCATGCACATGATTACCTTTCAATGGTATAATCGGTTTAATCAAAAATTCAAGATGTTTAGTTGGAGGTTTGTTAAAACTTGCATATCGGAATCGATTTGGACAACACCATTCTAGATGCAACTTCAGCTTTTTTACATTACTATAATATCGCGTCTGGGTTATCGTTAACGCATGTAGATGTGAATGATTTTTATTTATACCGTTTATATGGGTGGGATAAAGAAGAACGCGATGCCGTTTATAATAAATACGGTCATGATATTCATTGGAATTCATCGCCTCTACCCATGGCTATAGAAATATTACAGAAACTATATACTCAGCATCAAATATCCATTATTACCGCACGACCCTTGCTTTTTCGCGAAGTTACCATTAACTGGCTTCAGCATCATAAGATTAATTATCACAATATTACACTGATCGAAAATAAACTCCAAGCATGTATTCAAGCTAAGGTTGATGTATTGATTGATGACGGTCCTCACTATGCTGAGGAGTTTGCCCTTGTTAATAAGCCCGTTATTTTATATGAACAGCCCTATAATGTATCCGTTGCTAATCCCTTAGTATTTCGTGCTACGAATTGGAATGAGGTAGACAAGCATGTTGATTACTTGGCCTCTAATCTAAACTTGAGTTAAACTTCTATTACGAAACGGTTTCGCATCAAATGGATGACTACATAGACTCATATGGGGGATTTTGAACAGATGGAAGAACATCATCAAGACATTTCAAAAGCAGGCACGAGGGATCCCATTAATTGGAATTCGACCGACACGATTCATAGTGACCTGCTTGCCACCAGGGATCTTGTATATAACCCTTGCAGGTTTGATTGCTCTCAACCACTCGAAGAAAAACAAAATTCTGACTATGGCGCGTATGTATTTAACTTGAATGCTCTTTCCATTAGATTTCGTGTCGCAAAAATCACACCTACAAAGATCGGACAATTTGTGACCCTATGGGAGAGAATCGGGAATGGACCGACCCAACCCTATGACATATCAGAACCAGTCGATTTCTTTGTTATTAGTACACGCCATGATAACAACTTGGGGCAGTTTATATTTCCGACATCTGTTCTATGTGATCAGGATATCGTATCCAGTCAAGGTAAAGGTGGTAAAAGAGGAATACGGGTTTACCCATCATGGGACCATCCTACAAGCCGTCAGGCTCTAAAAACTCAAGCTTGGCAGCTGGAATATTTCCTGGAAATACCTGTGAATAGACCCTTAGACCATGTTCGTGCACAAATGCTTTACGGGGTCCAGCCAACATATTAACCAACATATACGGTTTGACATTATTTTCAGATAAAAGCTGGATTTTCTTACTCTAAGGAATCCAGCTTTTAGTTCCTTGATTATATGATCTCAATATATCTTTTTGTCATTAGCTTTTCTGATAAGTGCGTTAATCCAAAGACCTGATCGGTGTAACCGGCTGTATCCGTGTAATGTTCTTCAATCTGTAAATCGGTTTCAACATAGGCATATATTTTTCCAGTACAGCTCTAACGGTAACATTCAAAGGAACCTCTCGCTGCTTCCTCCTTGTCTGTCATCTGTCTTAGACTTGTCTTTTCTTCAGGAACCAATTTGACTGGTTTTGAGGGATTGCGGCGAATGAGTCCTTCCGAGTTTGCCCATTCAAAAAAACGTTTCAGTGTGATGAGACGGCGATTGATTGTAGATGGCTTCAACCGCATTGTTTTTTGCATATCTTCTCGGTACCGCGTCAATGTCGGGGTAGCCACATCCTCGATCGAAATACAGGTTTTCTCTTCCTGGTACTCCGCGGTTTCAAA
The DNA here is from genome assembly GCF_001956045.1 of Paenibacillus sp. FSL H7-0331. The sequence continues at coordinate 121,295 of NZ_MRTH01000018.1, forward strand.
CCAACTAATAAACTGTTTTAAATCACCGGCATATTCGCGTAACGTTTTTGGATTTAATCTTTTTGTGTCGTGAGGACATGAATGAATGCCTGAATATATTGTTCACCTTGATCTGAAATTGCCATTGTATGGCTCATCGTTCTAGGTCATCCAAACTGTTGACTTATCTTAGCGGTCATCAATTATTCGTAAAACGTGTGCGTCAAATAGCCCCCACCTCTGCTAGGTGGGGCTATTTGACGCACACAGAGCTACCTATAATGTACCAATTAAATGTCACAAACTAAGCTAATAAAGATTTGAAGCGTCTGGATAAGCCGATCATTAAGATTGTGCGTGGTTATTAGAAATAATAGTAAGGGTGATTCCGCTAGAAGACAATGAAATAATAGGATTTGTTAGTGGTATGCCAAGTGTAGGTAAAAACACACTTAGATCGTGCGACTATGAGGCGCACAAAAAAGCAGAGAGAATGTCATCTCCCTGCCGTGCAACGTCTCTTCCATGTGCCGCTTGCGCCGTATCCTGCAACTTTTCCGCAAGAGGAAAATCGTACCGCTCATATTCCAGCACATCATACATTTGTTCCAATGATTCCAGCATGTATCCTTCGTTCGTTTTCTGAATGCTCATATCGATCTCTTGCTCTTTCAGCTTTCTCTTTAGACGATACATCGTATTGTGTAAATTATGCAATGCGCGGTCCTTGCTCATATCCGGCCATAACAAATCCGCCAACCGCCACTTGTTGAGACCCTGATCCGGGTGACAGAGGAAGAAAGCTAATAACTCCTCCGTCATTCGTGTTGGAAAGTGGACCATCGAACCTCTCGAATTACGGACCTCGAATCCCCCCCAAAACACCGAATCAAGGCAGGCTGCCCTTTTGCACGGCATCGGCGACAGGGCAATGCCGCTTTAACAGCCGGCTCGCAACCTGCTCGATTACCGTGGGTGTCACGGGCTTCAAGATGTAATCGAAGGCATAAACTTTGATTGCGTCTAGCGCATAATGCTTATGTTCCGTCATGAAGACGATTTTCGTATGCTTTGACGCCTCGTTAATCTTTTCCGCGAGCTGCAGCCCGTTCATCCTTGGCATTTCCACATCAAGGAAAGCGATATCCGGTTGAAGCTCAGGCAGGCGAGCTAACGCCTCAAGCGAGCTTGTAAACGCGCCTGTGATCGGTAAAGTGCGGAACTTGTCCAATAACGCGTTTCATTAAATTTAATGTCGGTATTTCGTCCTCTACAATGACCCTTTTAAACAATCTCGCCTCTCCTCCGTTTACCTGATCCGGCATGTTCGTTTTTCCTCACAGGCAAAACCATTGTTATATTATTTTCAAATCAATTTCACCTAAAAATTAACTTGCTCTCATCCAAGTTGTGACTACCTTGCTCTGTTACTTTCCGCCGACTGATACCGGCACATGAACATGATCCACGGACGCCTCTTGAATGTTCTTAAACGCCCAGTGTTGTGAAGGTACATCACTCCACTTTGCATCGGATACAGATAACGGATCCCGGCCCGACAACTTGTTAAGCATCATCACCGCTTCAGCCCGGGTAAGGGTCTGCTCAGGACGGAACGTGCCGTCCCCGTATCCGTTAACTACTCCCGCCGCCTTCGCTTTCCCAATCGCTGCCGCTGCCCAATGGCCTACGGTGTCGGAGAAGCTGCCGCCGCCTTCCGCGGCCGAGCTCAAACGAGCTGCAATGCTTGCCGCTTCAGCGCGCGTAATGGTTTGTTCCGGCTTGAAGCTGCCATCCAGATAGCCGTCCATCAGTCCGCTGTCCGCTGCCACATCGATAGCTGCATTGGCCCAATGACCAGGCGTGGTATCCGTATAGGTTATGGCAGCTGTCTTACTGCTCTTATCCTTAGCGAACAACCGGACTAACACTGTTGCCATTTCTGCACGCGTAATTGGCTTGTCCGGTCCGAATGTGCCGTCCGGATAGCCCGTCATATACGCTTGATGCACATTACTTGCTTGCGATCCTAGCTGAACGACCGTAAATGTACTAAACTTGTTCACGGTAAACCGGATGCCCGGCTTGCCCGTTGAATCGTAGGGGACAATTTCCCCTCGAATCAGCTCTTTTGTGCCGTCGCTATGCTCGATGAAGATGCCCAACTCTTTAAGCTGCTGCTCGTTCAGGCCCGTGTCGGGTAAAGGCAGTACCAGCGTAACCGGACGGTTCTGCATGTTCGTCTCGATCATCATGGGACGACCCAAGACATTGACAATTGCACTACCGGCGGCTTCACGCACAATCTGCTCCGTTCTTGCACGTTGTTCGATTTCACTGCGTTCGCTTTCTGTTTTGACCGGCACGATATTGAAGTAGATGTCATCCTTCCATCCTTGCAGCGATCCGTCCGGAATAACAATGCGTACATTATTCGTGCTGATCTCTAAATTCACTTTATTGTCCGCCAATTTGGCTGTTGATTCCTTCGGCAAAGTGACTTTAACCTCTGAAACCTCATCCTTGGGATCGGGAATGACGATCTTGGCAGAGTTGGAACCGGCAGCTTTCAGTTGATCAACCAGCTTGTCCGCCTGACCCGGCGTAAGGGAAAGCTCATCCTTCTTTCGTCCGTCCGCTCCAGTCGTACGATGTATGACCGCCGTGGACACAACGCCGCCGTTGCCGGTATTTTCTACATTAACAGTGATGGTCTCGCCCTGTGAAGAACCGGACGATGAACCGCCCCCGCCGCTGGACGTATTGCGTAAGGTAATCGCCGCGCTGATCGCCGGCGTTGTTACATTGCCCGCCGCATCCGTCAACTCCATGGATACTGTCTTTGCGCCGCTGCCCGGGTTCAACGCCCATGCTTTCGTTCCAGCAATCGCTTCCCATGAGCTCCAGTCCGCGTTGTCGTTAGAAAAGCGCATCCGGATACCATTCGAACCCGCACCGTCGCTCCCCGTAATCGTCAAGTTGACGGAGGTCGAGATCGTGCTCTCTGCTCCGCTGTTAATGCTCAATGTTCCCACAGGCGCCGTTTTATCGAACAATACACTGCTGCCATCCGTTGTCGTATTTACGCGTACTCCCGGGTTTCCGGACAAATTGGCGAAATCGATGGTGAACGGAACAAGCCCTTCAGTTTCATTGCCTGTAAATGAATATTCCGCTTTATAGACATTGCCGCCCAAGCTTGTCACACTGGCCGTCTGGCCTGTAAGGGTGACTGCGGGCAATTCCTTTAAGCTCTCGCTGGCTGTAAAGGTTAGAGTCACCACGTCGCCTTTTTTGGCAACGGACGGGGTGGCATTACGGCTGGCGATGCCCACTTTCGTCAGCGTCGGCGGCACTGCCAGGTTCGGCTTGATGCTTGCCTCATTGGAATCTGTTATCCATCCGCCGACATTGTATGCTTTGACTAAGAAATAGTAAGTTGTTCCGTTCGTCAAGCCGTTTACGCTGTAGGTTGTTTGCGTAACGGTAGCTTTGTAGGTTGCGTCGTAAACGCTGCTTGCTGTACCCATATAAAGATTGTAGTAGGTGGCTCCTGTTACGCTGTTCCAGTTCAAGAGGGCTGTACCGTCTCCCGCAGCCGCCTTCAAATGGAATGCAACTTCAACTTTACCGGGCTGCAGCGTTTTCGTCATTTCTTTCGCCGATGCGTCGGTCACGGTAAATTGTTCCGGATTGTTTCCCTTTAAGGTTAAGGCTTTAGTCCCTGTCTTCGCCCCATCCTTAATACGAAAGGAGATCGTAAACATTTTTTGGCCTGACGTTATAGCGGCATCGCCGCCCCTCTGATCCGCCCAAGCAGCTTTGAGTGAGCCTGTAGTATTGTCGTATACGGAATCGAAAGTGTCCCCGTATTGGCCTGTTATTTTGGTCACTTCCAGCGAGGCTGTATCATAGCCGATTTCCATTCCGTAAGAACCGACTCCTTTCGAAGCTTCGCTTACAGATATGGGCACATCGACCGTTTCGCCGGGCGCTCCGCTGGCACTGCCGATAACAAGGCTCACCGTGCCGGGCGCAAGCGGATTGATGCGTACCGTACCGGCGGTAAGACCGGGAATCGCAGTGAAAGCCGTATCGTCCACCGTATATTTCGCTGAGGTAAAGTTTACAATGGAATCGCCCGGTACCGCGTTTTCTTTAATTTTCAGTTGAACCGTGAATATCTTTTGTTTGGAACTAAGAAACCCAAGGTCGGTTAAACCCGTTGCCGCAACCTTAATCTTTCCAGCCACGGATGTATCTGCGCTAAAAAGAGAGGATGGCGCTTCATCTTTTACCGCTGAATTCCCTTGGACAAGCTCAAGCACCTGGGCGTCATAAGACAATTCCATACTGTATCCTAGAATAAAATCGTTTACACCCGGTGTTGTCCCCGGCTCCATGTTGACTGCCACACTTACCGTACTTCCGGGCTCGCCTGACGACCCGACTGCTTCAGCTTTCACACTCACCGCCGCGGTAGCCTCGGCGCCGCCCATCGGTCCGAATGAAGCCGTCATGCACAAGACCACGATAAAAACGAGCATTTGGTGCAACCATCGTCTGGTTCCATATCGACGTTTATCCATTTATTTCACTGCCTTCCTAGGTAAATGTTCATCATGATCGCCGTGTCTGCCGTATCTACTACTCCATCGCCGTTCATATCGGCTATTTCGAGTTGCTCGGCAGTCAAAGAGATTTTCCCCAATATATATTGATTGACAAGAAGTATATCTGCAGGCATAACCTTTCCGTCCCCGTTCATATCTCCCTTAACAAGAGTCGTAAAGCTCCATACGCCGGGGGAAGATATCCCTTCGTAGGTGCTGCCGTCCTGATTCTGAAACGCCCCTGCCTCAATATATACATCATAATGGGTACCGCTCCCCAGTAGTTTGGGCTGAATTTTAACCGTATTTCCCAAAATGCTCACCTTCTGCGCATCATTAACCCCGATTCTCTCCACCTCGCTGTTATCTGACGATTTGCGGATCACGATGCTTTTCCCGTTCACTGCCGTTACGTTCTCACTGAAGGTGAGACTCAGTCCTGTCTTCAGTGGAACACCTGTCGCGTTCGCGGACGGAGTGAAGGTGCTTACTTGCAGTCCAAACGGAATTGCCTTGAGCACCAATTGGGCCGAAATCGGACTGGCAACATCGTAAGTGCTGTATGCGGCATAAATCGCGCTGTTGTTTCCATAAAGAGGGAGATCTCCCGTGCTATTGGGAAATGCCCCATTGTTGCCGATAATCGTCCAGTTCCCGTTTACATACTGATGGATGAATGTTTTTATAACGAATTGTGAGCCCTGTATTTCAATCGTGTAATAGGATACGTATAACGAATCCTTTGCCTTTGTGAAGTTGATGTTCATGGGCGACATTTCCGAAAAATTGGCTGCACCTACGCTTTCCCATTCGCTTCCGTTGTATTTCCGTACGTTAACATACTGGTTGTTTGAAGAATTTTGATGATTGTAGGCAACGTAAGGCGTTCCGTTGTCGATGTAAATTTTGGGATATTGCACAAAATCAACAAAATAAGGGTGGCTCGACGGTAACTGAACCTGGGCATATGTGCCTCCTACTCTCTCCCATGTATTACCGTTCAGCTTTTCCGCTACAATGCTATAGGGACTGACCTCTTGATAAACCACATAAGGTATTCCTTGGTAGACATACAGGTCGTTAGCTTGAGTTTGCTGGCCTAGCGTTGCGCCCCCGACCATATTCCAGGTCTCGTTCTCCAATTTCATAACGGTCACTTTTCCCGTCGAATAAGAAATATAAGGAACGCCTTCGTCAGCATAAAGAGAGAACATATTTCTTGCCGTGCTGCCTACATCAAAAATGCCGTTTCCTGCCATGCTCCATGAGCTTCCGTCATACTTTTTCACGTACAATTTATTAGTCAGAGACGTATGAGCCGTGTAGGCAACATAGACGATCCCTTGACTGATGCTCATTTTGACATCATAGATGTGGCTATAATTGTCGTCTGAAATGTATTCGCTGCCTACCGGTTCCCAGGTGCTTCCATTAAACTTTTTAACCTTCAGCCTGGGGGTGTTGTTTTCATTCTGAATATAGGCGGCATAAGGACTGCCGCCGTATGCAGCGATAGTAATGCCTGATATGGATCCTCCTTCGTTAATGCTGCTTACATCCTTCCACTCGGTTGCTGCCTGCGCAGGTGCTGCCTGCAATCCGGCGAATGCCCAAACCATTACCAGACCGAAGATCAGCATGCGCTTCAATATGCGCGCCATTTCTCTCACCTTTTTCTATTTTTTTATCCATGTTTATATGGATATGTATTCTAATATAACAATCACTTCTCACAAAAAACTCACAAACTTGCTATTTTCCAATGCAAAATATGTTCTATTATATATTTATTTGCAAAATGCTAGACGAAGGATATATCTTCATCTCTTTATATCGTAAATATTACTATATTATTTGTCAGTTGTTTTTCCAGCCATTAGAAGTCCGTGATGGCCGAGGAAAAGAATGAATATTTCAGGCAGAATACGTCTCTCAATTCATTACGGCCGCTGACAACAGGAAGTTGAGTGAGACCGGTGATCTGGGTTAAACCGTTCGGACTATTGGGCTTAGAGCAAGAAAAGACTGCTTAGCGTATATTTTCGTTAAAATGTTGGTAGGACCCCATGCCCATCAAGCTAAGATGAATCTATACCCCAAACTGGAAAAATAAGCTATCCTTTCTACATCAAGCATAATTAAAAGCTGGCTTCGTCCAACGAAAGAGCAAATATACCGCGCAGGATTTAGTTTCCTTATGTGTCTTTTTAAATGATCATGTAGCTGTGACTCCCCTAGCACGATTATGTAGCCAACTTAATGCCTCCAATCAGCTTTCGATGAGCGCAGAAGGATTGAACCAGAGGTTCAATCCTTCTGCAGTTGCCTTCCTTCAATCCCTTTTTTCAACGCTTCTCCAAGAATAAATCTCGACTTCCTTTTCGCTGCCTTGTGAATGTAACTCCTATTTTCATCGGATCCGTATCCTGGATTCGACTGTTTTTCAACTTCCAGACCCCTATGCCGACCGTTATCAGGGATCCCGAGGAAGTTCTCATACGGCTGGCATGAAAATACAACTCGAAGACGAGTTGAAAACCGGAGAATTCTTACAAGTGGATGTTGGCCCCGAATAAAACAACGACGGTCTATATGGCTCAAAACGAGCGAAAACGGTGGAAATGAACGATCTTTGTATTCGAGATATGGGCTACTTTTGTTTAGAAGACTTTGAAGAAATAGAGCAGCGAGGAGCTTTTTATGTTTCGCGGTTAAAATTGAATGTCCACGTATATGAACAAAATAAGGAAGTTGAACCATTCAAAGATGGCAGGGTAATAAAAGCAATCATTGTACAAAGAAATCGAACTGGAAGCTATTATGAATCGTCTTCAATCTGAAGAAATGGTGGAACTTTCCGATGTGTATCTGGGTCTTTATAAAAAATTTCACACACGGCTTCTTATTTACAAACTTACGGAAGAACAGACTCAAAAAAGCGGCTCCCGATGCCTGCTAAACAAGAGAAAAAGAAAAACGTAACCTATAAAGAACGATCAAAGCGTTGAAGTGCCATCAATATCTAAGAGCATGTCCATGACCTGTATTCCCTACGCTGGCAAATCGAGATTTTATTTAAAACGTGGAAGTCCATCTTATTGACCGGTGCAAGCCGATCAAAACTGAACGCTTTGAATGTCATGTATACGGGCAGTAGATCGCCATTTTGCTGAGTTCTTCTCTCATGTTTCAAATGCGCAGGCTTTTGCTGATGAATTGTAAACAGAAATCACGATCTGCTGCCTAGGAAATTGAAATTCTTAAAACGAAGCCACCAAGGCTTATTTAAGTCTGTACAAAGTTCAGTTCTAAGCTAATTGATTTGGATCAAGTGACGAACAGTAGCATCTGGTCCTTTTTCTTTGTTCTTAGCTTGATGGGCATGGGGTAGGACCCCTTTACGGTCTATAAAATGAAACTTCACAGTCAGCAGACAAAATGCCCTCGACCATGAAGGTAAAGGGCATTTTTACTACTCTATGATGGTATACTGTTCACTTTGTTAGGTTAAAAGTAGCCTCCACCCTCACGGACGATCCGTTGTGCCTGTTCATAAGCTTGCTCCTCTATAACCACCGTAAGCAAAATATCCATATTACGTACCCCGTTATAATCATAATACCCATCCTCTGAACGAGGAGCACTTAGTCCGCTGGCATCAACGTCTGCCGCTGCCAAGATGCCTTCGTCAATCCCTGGGCTCTCATTATTTAATGTTAGAAAGCTTAAACCAGGAAAACCGCCCGTTAATGGATTAAACGTTTCACTCACACCGTCACCCTGGAATTGACCAATCCTAGCAACCTGAACATCAATGGTTCCAAGCTCCTTAAGCTTGGGAAGCAGTCGATTTGCATCATCAGGTGAATGAAAGTAAGCCATGATGCTTTTTTCTGCCAAGGGTATACCCCCTTTCTTCATTATATAAAGCTGCTTCTACCGCTTGTTCGTTCGTATATTGACATCCAAATGCCGCCTTCTCCTCTGAATAGTTTGCTATAAATCCAGTAAAATATGTGTTGATTTATAGGATATTACACGGTTGGAATCGTGCCTCCATCAATAACATATTCGCTCCCTGTAATCGATGACGCACGGTCGGATACCAGAAATGCAACCAGCTCGGCAACTTCTTCCGGAAGTCCCGGGCGGCCAAGTGGAATGCCACCGAGTGAGTCCATTAACTGATTCAGCGCACTTTCTCTGCTCCCAGCTGTGGTTGCAATTCGATCAATCATCGCATCTGCGGCCTCAGTTTGAATAAAACCTGGTGATAGTGTGTTTATACGTATTCCTCGTGGAGAGAACTCGTTGGACAAACCTTTGCTGTAGTTGGCAAGAGCAGCCTTCGCCGCCGCATAAGCCAATGTCGTTTCATATAGAGGCATTCGTCTTTGGATTGACGTGAAATGAAGAATGACGCCGGAGCCTTTCTCTACCATCAGTGGCAGCAACCCGCGGTCCAGCCTAACAGCGGCAAGAAGATTCCAATTCAACGCATGAAGCCAGTCTTCGTCGGTCAGGACGAGCGCTCCTCCGGGTGGTGTGGTGGATCCACCGACGCAATGAACCACAATATCTACACCACCGAGCCGCTCTTTAACCCCTTGAATAACCTTGTCGACACCATCCGATGTTGACAAATCCGCTTGAACGAACAGATAGGTTTCTGCCAAATCGGCAGGTAAAGATCGCGCGGTTGTCATGACGGTTGCGCCAGCAGTAGATAGTCGTTTGACAACGGCTTGACCCATTCCTTTTGTACCACCTGTGACAAGTACCTTTTTGCCTTCAAATTCATTCAACTGATTTGTATATGATTTGTTCATTGTATAGCCTCCTGTAATTTTGGGTTATGCACCCGGATTGAATTAACTTCAAAGTTAGTTTACACTTGACCCTTTCATAGCGTCCAATTTATAATAATAATGAAATTGATTAATAATATTCATATAAAAGAGGCGGACTATTGGAACTTACCCAATTGGAATATTTTTTGACGGTTGCACGGCTTCAACATATGACTATGGCTTCTAAAGCACTCCGTATTACGCAGCCCGCATTAAGCCATGCTATTTCCAAGCTTGAAAACGAATTAAACGTTCCTTTATTTGAACGCAACGGCCGAAATATTAAGCTTAATCGGTATGGACAGATGTTCTCGAAATGGATTGAACAGGCCATGCACAATATTGAGAACGGTATGCAGGAAATCGAGGAATGGTCCAATCCCGATACAGGTGTCATCTCCATCTCATACCTTAATATTCTGGGTGTTGATCTGGTTCCCACCCTTGTGAAAACTTACCAATTGAACCATCCTAACGTTCGTTTCGAATTGACGCAAGGAAATCTCGGAGATATTGACGAGCATTTGGAACAAGGACTATCGGATTTAATGATTACCTCGAAGGAATCGATTATTGACAATCATCAATGGATCGTCATCCACACTATGCCTTTATACATCGTCGTCTCTTCTCGGCACCGTTTTGCTGGTGATTCTGCATTAAGTCTGGCGGAGCTATCAGGAGAGCCCTTCGTAGGCCTCAAAAACAACTGTGGGTTGAAAGCCACCATCTTGTCCCGTTTTCAAAATACCGGTTTTGTGCTAACCTCAACTTACGATGCTGAAGATCTAATCACGGTCGCGGGATTTATTAAGGCAGATCTCGGCGTATCCGTACTTCCCAAAACATTGGGGCTGATGCTGGACGGGCTCGTCTGGATTCCAATTACGGATGAAGGCTGGTACTGGGAGATTGGTCTGAAATGGAGAAAAGACCACTATGTGTCACCAGCGGCCAAACGATTTATCGAATATGTAGAGCTTTCATCATCCAACCATGTTGAACCACAAGGTTGAGTCTAGAGGCAATTGAATCCCTCTGCTCGACCTTTTTCAATGTAAAAAAGAGTGATGACAGCAAAATAGCTGCCTCTCCAGTAGCTACAAAACTACTGGAGAGGCAGCTCCTCATGCTAGAACTGCTTACCAACTATGCTGCTTACTGCATCCTTGAGCAGCATAAAAGCATCCCCATTGGTTAAATTCTGTTTATCTGCGATACTATCGACGGTAGCTTGGCTGATGATCCCTTTAGATTGAAGTTCAGCTTGCGCTCCATCTAAGTTTGTGTTTAAGCCGAGTGCTTTCACTAACGTAAAGCTTGCTTGCTGCAAGTTTAAAGGTTTATTAGCTGGTTCTGTCATACCTTTTAATGCTTCAGAAGGAACACCCGTAAAATTAGCCGCGTAGATCCGTTTCATATTATTGATCTGATTAACCATCCTTTGAGCATTAGATGCCTTGTCCAAATCAAAGGCCGTGTTGCCGTAAGAGCCGTAAGCAAGCCCCATATATACGGCTGCTTTAAGACCAGGATAAGCCTTATGCTCCATAAAGGACGGTTGATTCAAGGTATACGGCTTTATATCCATTCCTTGGTCGTTCATTTGCTTTTGCATTTCCGCAATCAACGGCTTCGATTCGGATAACTCGTGGAAGGTAACGTTATGATCCTTGGCAAGCTTTACGGCAACACCAGCTGCTTGGCCTTCCGCCATTCCAGTCGGAATGACACGAGCGCTTCCGTGTGCCAACGTATCATAACTGGCAGAACGTCCCACCACGAGCAATCCGTCAACAGCTTGCGGCACGATACTGCGGAATGGTACAGCATATCTCCAGGGATCAACAGGAATGGCACCGTTATCTGCTGGTGAAGTTTTTTGGATATCCGCAGGGTAGGAGCCGAAGGCTATTCTGTCCCACTGATCCCGATTTTCCAGTAAATCAATAATACTTAAGCGGTATAAGCCTTTCATATGTCGGGTTTCTCGAACATAAAGCTCAGAGGCGATTCCATCCAGCTCGGCATTCTTGAATTCCGGGAATGTATTTAAATATTTAACGACATTGGGTATTTCCTCATGGGCAATGTCCAATGCTTCCTTGTGCGAATCCGGGTTTAATCCATCAATACCAAAAATATGCAGCGCATTAATTAAAATCGTATCGTCATTTTGCCTGCCAATGTTAAGCCCGCGCATCATGGCACGTTCCTTGTTCAGAGGCACGTATGATTTCATCTCAGTCCCGTATCCCCAGGCAGACATTTTGTCTGTTCCTGTGCCGTCGTTCCCATCTTCATTTAGCCGTTTGGAGATGAGCTCCCATGCTTTGGCATCGATATTTTTCAAACGAAACACAGCCGTAACCGCCATCGCAGATTGGATATCACCCAAATCTTCGCGTCCTATTGTAAATTCGACGCCAGCAGCAGCGGCGAAGTCAGCATCCTGAGTGGCATCAATAACAGCTTTGGCCTCTATATGATGCTGTTTACCGTCCTTGGTTGTAACCTTAACCCCAATAACCACACGGGACTTGTCATTTTGCTTAACGATAGGCTCAATCGTCTGTGATTGCATGAACACATCGATGTTCTCTTCCGAGCTAACCAGCCCATAGAAACCATTAGCTGCTGTCTCGATATCAAACGAATGGCCTTCTATTTGTTTGTACCATTCGGTAAAAATTCCTTGATTCAAGTAGGCCTGTGTGTTTCCCGGCAAGTTGGATTTAGGCTTCACCCAGTTCATATCAATACTGTTTAACCAGCCTACCGTCATCAAGCCTCCCAATACTTCACGATCTCTGCTTTCTATTAATAAGGTTTTCAATCCATTGCGCGCTGCAGAGACGGCTGCACTAATACCTTCCGGATCTGTACCAACAACAACCACGTCATAACTATCCTGAAGCTTGTCCACCGATTCGACCTTCTTGGGCTCCTGACGCTGCGGCGCCGCTGCCAACGGGGTATCTCCTTTCATTCCTTTGTTGTACAGCCAGCTTCCTCCGATACCCAACATGACGATCACAGCTACGAATAAAATCCAATTACGTGACATCCTACACCTCGATTTCAAATTTTTTATCACTTGTATAATCAAGAGTATACTAGCCAAATCTTTAGATCTCATATGCGGCCGCTTATGAACCGCTTAAGTCATTCTTAATAATTATTAAGAATTACCTGTAAGCAGTGGAAACCTCGTTTCAAAAACGGTCATGCTTCTATTGCTATGTACAGCGATTTGACCGCCATGCACTTCAATAATGCTTTTAGCAATGGCCAACCCGAGCCCGGTGCCTCCTGTTTGCGAAGATCTTGATTTCTCAGCACGATAAAATCTTTCGAATATATAAGGCAAGTCCATTTGAGGAATGACTTCTCCATAATTAATAATTTCCACGATGGCTTCACTACTGCTTGTTCTGATCTGAATATCGACGTATTTGCCTTCCCTACCGTAGCGAATCGCATTGGAAATTAAATTTTCATAAGCACGTACCAATTGATTTCCATCGGCATGGATGTACACCATTTCATCATCAGAAGCCAAGCGGTAAGACATTCCTGCTTTCGTTAAAGCCGGTATAAACTCTTCCGCAAGCTGTTTTAAAAAACCGTACATGTTAATTTTGGTCTTCTTCAGAACGGGATCATTACCATGCAGGGAAGTATAATCAAATAAGTAATCAATTAGTTTTTTTAAATTTTTCGTTTTTTCGTAGGCTATATTCGTATAATACCGAAGCTCTACCTCATCCTTATATCGGTCTGATTCAATCAATTCGAGATAGCCTAATATTGAGGTAAGCGGTGTCCGCAGGTCGTGAGAAACCCCGGTAATTAATTCATTCTTAGTTCGTTCAGCGATTCTTTCTTCCTCAATCGATTTGCGCAGCTTTCTCGTCATCTGGTTAATGTTATCCACCACTACGCCCAATTCATCCGACGATCTTGCGACAATTTCGTAGCTGAGGTTTCCTTTGGCTATCTCCTGAAGACCCAGCGTAATTTCCTCCAGATAGCCTATGATTTTTCTACTAAAGATAAAGAAAAAGAACAGGAACAAAAAGCCGCCGATGACAACCATTACGGGAGTGGAACCAATGTTATTGACCACCCATCTAACAGGAGTCGTAAACGGCTTCACATATATCAAAGCAAGCAAAATTCGATAGCTGAGAAACACGGTTATAGCCGCAAGTACAATACTGAGCACAAACACGTATATAAACTTCCAACGCATCGTATAAATAAATTTATTTTTCAATAACAGTCTCTCCCTGCCCAGTCTCTCGTCCCTACTCAATCGTATAACCAATTCCCCACACGGTTTTAATATATTGAGGATTGCTTGGATCTTTTTCGATTTTTTCACGAATTTTGCGGATATGTACCATGATAGTATTGTTCGATTCCCAGAAGGGCTCGTTCCAGACATTTTCGTAAATTTTCTCCATGCTGAGTACAATTCCCCGGTTTCTTGCAAGCACCTGCAGGATGGCGAATTCCCGTGGTGTCAGCCTGACTTCATTGTGATCAATGCTCACTTTGTGCGTTGCAATATTAATGACGAGATCGTCAATAATGATTTCATTATCGTTTTTGATGGACGAAACGTTAAGCTGCCTATACCTCCTAAGCTGGGATTTGACACGAGCCGTGATTTCAAGCGGACTGAACGGTTTGACCACATAATCATCTGCACCAATGCTGAGTCCCGTTATTTTGTCCATTTCCTGGCTCTTGGCTGAGAGCATAATAATCGGCATATGCTTTTCTTCCCGGATTTTCATACAAGCTTCAATACCGTCCATTTGTGGCATCATCACATCCAGAATAATTAAATCGACGTGCTGAGAATTCAATATCTCCAAGGCCTCAATACCATTACTTGCTTTCAATAAAATAAACCCTTCATTTTTCAAATAAATCTCCAGGAGATCGACAATTTCCTTTTCATCGTCAACTAGGAGAATGGTGCCTCCGAACATATCAAGCCCTCCTGATCCTCTATCTACCTCGCAAAGATCCTGCAGTTGCGGATTCTCTATATTAGCATAGCATACCCATTTAACGAAAACTCTTAAGATGATCTTAATATAATACCTACTTGTTCTAAGGGTATGGCATCATGTCTCTTGTTAACGCAAAAAAGACTACTATTATGAGCAGCCTTTGTACTTAACTTGAATCGTCTTGCTCGTTATTTCCTTGCGATTAACATGAAGCGGTTCGAATTCGTCCTTATTCCTTGCGCGGTTTGATTGTCTGCTATAAATTTCTGAAGGATGTTGAAATCATCATCACATGCCCCAAAATCGGGAATAATCGGAGTGTATTTCAAAAGAAATACCAAATCTTCATACGACTCGTAATATTCTGTTGCATCGTATTCATAGAACTGAATTTCAGTAAAGCCAGCCCTTGCTAACTCTGATAGGTACTTATCTTTTAAAATCCCTTCGTCAGCTCCAAATTGCTGTCCCCTGCCAAAAGCTTGTTTTATGTTAAATTTATCGTTATTGCTTACTTGTTGGGTGAGAAACCAACCCTCTTGTACTAATACTTTGGCTACCTCTTCTGAACAGAAATGCGAATGCTGACATGTTACCATATTAAAAAAGCTTGAAGGGAACTCCAGATTTGCTGCATCCATCTGCAAGAAGCGTACATTGGATTTATTGGACTTGTGCAAATTAGCAGCAGCCGTTTGCACCATACCATTCGAATTGTCGATTCCTACTAGCAGCAGAGCAGATTCGGAGATGGATAGCAATCTTTCACCTCCACCAGTCCCGATATCCAGCAGTAAATCAGACTTCTTGCATCTTTGGGTAACTTCATTGTAAAAATCCCACTGCTTTCCCTCGGATACCACCTTCAGTTGACTAAAATCCCAACCGTTTAATCTTCCAACCTTATCGTAAAAGTTCTTATATTCTAATGGGTTCATACGTTGTTTCGAACGCTACGGAATGACATCGATCTCACCTCATATAGAAAGATATTCCAATTATAACGATGAACTTATCGACATTCAAGGGTAGCAAATAACTTAAGCAGGGTTGTCCCTTCCCTACAGCAAAAAACGCCTTCAAAGAACATGAAGGCGGGTGGTCCGAGAAATTAGTAAAGAAATGCGCCGGTAATGATTACCAACAATATAAACAGTACAAGAATCGCACCTGTAGAAGTGCCAAAGCCATAGCCGGCACAACTTTCACCAACTCCGAGTGCACCCATGTCAATCCCTCCTTCCGACTTCCATTCTGTAGGTTATGTTAGTCAAATGTCATGTGATTGGACGCTTTAAAAATATTCAGAGAGAAATGTAGTGAGTGGAAACAACAGAGAAATGCCCACCTTACTCGGTCAGGGAGTGTGCTTTCTTGCGCCTTTCTTTTAATAAAAAGGTCAACGGAATAGCAACAATACAAATGATGGTCGCCGTCATAAAAACATCCTGCACCCCTAAGGTCATCCCCTGCTCTCTCACGAGTTGGGCACCTGCCGACGCTCCAGTACTCAGCTCTTTCTGGTGAGTCAACGATCTGGCCGCGAGCAAAGAACTGAAAACTCCAATGGATAACGCTCCTGTTGCTTGGCGCACCCAGTTCGTCACAGAGGAAGCATGTCCTGAATTCTCCTTGGGAATAGCAGACATCCCTGCATTCATGACAGGCATAAATGCCAAGGCAATCCCTACATAACGAATTGTCATCCAAGTGGCCACATACACATGAGTAGCCTGGAGCGTGATATGACTTAACTCCCAAGTCGATACGATCAGCAGTACAATACCACTTAGAATCAACCAGAAAGGACCTATCTTGGTATACAGCTTTCCGACAATCGGAGAAAAGAAAGCCATAACCATAGAACCAGGCAGCAGCACCAAAGCCGTGTTCAAAGCTGTCGATTGCTGAATATCCTGCAGAAACACCGGAATTAAAAAGGTTCCCGAATATAACGAAGCCGTAATAATGCAATTAATAATCAAGCTGTACGTGAAACGGTTGGTATGAAAAACGCGCAGGTTGAGCAACGGTTCTTTCAAGGAAAGCTCACGGCGAATGAAATATACCAAAGTCGCTGCCCCAACGATCAGAAACGAACATGTTTTCCAGGAGGTCCAGCCCCAGCCATTTCCTTCGCTAAATGCAAGAATAATAAAAGAACTGCTGACAAGGACGGTAATAAAACCAGGTAAATCGAATGTATTTGACTTGCTTGCTCGTTGAAAAGGAAGGCACTTGAAAGCAACGGTAATCGCGATAAGTCCTATCGGTAAATTCAGTAAAAATAAAGATCTCCAGCCAAAGTATTCAGTTAGCCAGCCTCCCAGAGTCGGTCCAAAAGCCGGTGCCAGCATGGAGGATAAGCTCCATAAACTCATCGCAAATGCCTGTCGGTCTTTTTCAATAAATTGGTAGATCATCGTCATTGTTGTAGGGATAATCAAGCCACTGAACACCCCCTGCAAAATTCGAAACAACACCAACGATTCAATATTCCATGCGATCGTACATAAGCCTGAGAATAATGTAAAGCCGGATAAGGCAAATATATATAAACGCTTATAGCTCCACCGGTCACCAAAATAGCCGACAACCGGAGCAACGACCCCTGTAGCCAGCAAAAATCCGGTAATCATCCATTGAACCATGCCGAGCTCGGCGTGAAAATCTTTCATAAATATCGGAAAGGCAACATTGATTGTTGTCGAACTAAGCATGGACATAAAATTTCCGAAAAAAATAGCTAAAATAATGAACCAAAACGATGCATTGCCAGCTGCCTTATTAGCCACAATATCCTCCACCTTCTCACCTACATGTTTATATGATGCAGATATTGGTTAACCCTATATTCTCCAACAGAGCCCGTAAATAATCGGGTTTATTTGTAAGTAGTTGTATGATACAATCATCTCATGTATTTGTATTATACAACTACATATCCAAATGTCAATGCCATGCAAAGGAATGATGTACAGGTGAAAGAAAAGGATCTGGAATTGATCGATTATGAATTAGTCGTGCTTATCCGTCGCACATCTTTGGACAAGGAACTGGGAGGACTTGATCGATCCACCTATACGCTTCTCACACAGCTGTCCATGAATGGACCCGTTGGTGTTAAGGCGTTAGCTGACGAATTTCGTTTGGACATATCGACGATAAGCAGACAAACGACTCTTTTGGAAGCCAAAGGATATGTGCAGCGAATGCCCGATCCGACGGACGGAAGGTCCAGTTATTTTCAAGTCACGGAATTAGGTATGCGTAAAGTAAAGGAGGCCAAAAAAGCCCGACTAGCCCGACATGCACAGCTATTCAAGGACTGGTCTGATGAAGAACGCCAAAAGTTCGGGGAGCTGCTGGCAAGATTAAATCGGACGTTTGTCGAGTGAGAGTGTGACGAACACGGACTGAATTACTTTACAAAATTGATGAAGTTGACCCCATAGGTCTGTCCAATCTCATGTAAACGCAGTTAAAAACCTCTTCCCGATGGAAGAAGCCTTTAACCGGATTCTTATTAGTTTCCATACGTAATTTTGTATCGTGTAGATTGCTAACTTAACTGTAAAGTGCCCTCCAGCTTAATGGCCGTAAAGCTCGGAAACCCATTTTTCACAGCTACCCAAATAATATGATGAAATTCATCCAATCCAGTTTTATGCTTGTTGGCGCCAGTTCTCCCCATTTGGATATGTTGATTGCCAGCTATCTTCTCAACTTCCAACTTATGAAAATGTCCAGCAAGCATTGTATACGGCCTTGAATTCAAGGATTGGACCAATCGTTCGTATACGGTATCATCCGTTTTCCATATCGGCCGATGTGTCATGACAAAGGTCCAATCCGCATCTTGATGCTCATTAAGTATTTTTTCAATAAATGCAAACTGTTCCTCCCCGATGCACGGTTTTGGTTGATGCGTATTTGGATCTTGTGCCTGTTGCTTGGAAATGTTAGACAGCAGCGCCTGAATCACCTCTTCAGCTTTTTCCGGTTCACGCTTGCTAAGTATTTCTGTCTCTCGAAATGCGAGTTCAAGTTCAGGGGAAAGCGATTGCTGCGGTTCTTCCGTATTCAGAGCCAAGAATAGAACCTTCCCATAACGAAAGGCATAATAATCCATCCCCTTCCGTTCCTGCCAAACCTGCTTCATGACCACACTACTATAATCATGATTGCCAGCAATCGGTAAGAACGGCAATCCTGTACTTTTAATATGTGCTTCAAGCTCGTCCCATTCCCGATGAGCGCCTTCTGCTTGCTGCCAGTATCCTTCAATCAAATCGCCAACAGCAACGATAAAATCCGGGTTCATATTCTTGACCAACCCTAATGCCTCTTCAAACTTTCCTTCAATCGCAAAGCCGGTACGATCCCCCATGATAGCAAATTGGAAATCATTTGACGATGTCTGTGGTAATTCTCCTACCCATGGTCGCTTGTCTGTTTGGAAAAGCTTCTCATCATAAAACATTTTCATATCTAAAATCTCCTTTTGGGGTCATTTTTGGGCTTCTAGTAATTGCTGTACCTGTTTTGCTGCCGATTTCACTGCATCCTCCGGAGTAATTGTAAGATCCAACAAAGCTTTTTTGATTTCATCCTGAATTTTAATCGATATTTCCTTGTATCCTCTCATCGTCGGCCTTGAACGAGCAAAATCAAGCTGATCATATGCAACGCGATATTGCGGTGTTTTAGTCCATAGCTGTTTGATTCGATCACTTTCCTTTGCTTCCTTTGTCACTGGTATATACCCTGTTAATTCGCTCAATTGAGCCACATTTTCCTTTTGCGCAAGCCACTTAATAAAAGCTACGGCAGCCTTCTTTTCCTGCGTTGATGACTTTGCTAGAACAGTCAGATTGGACCCAGTTGTGCTCGCTGCGTACTGCTGCCCTGCCGGTAGAAAGCCAACACCAAGCTCGAATTTATCCTTTGCTCCCTCAAGCATAGTAGGCAGTGTAGCCGATGTTGTGAAAATGATTGCGGCTTTCTGTGAGATGAAGTCGTTAATCGCCGATAAATGCGCATTCGATTCCTGACCGGACGGTATCTTCATGGAGCCGTTCTTTATCATGTCTTGATATAACCTGACTGTAGCGTAGCCGGCTTCGTTGTCGAAAGCGACTTGCTTTTCATCTGGCGAGAACATTTCACCTTTTTGCTGAAACACTCCATCCTCGAAAAAGATCACGTCAATAGGCATCTCAAAACCGACAACCGATTTGTTTTTATCAGTCGTTTTTAGAGCAAATGATTTAAGTTCTTCCCAATTTTTCGGGCCTGCATCTGGAAGCCCTGCGTCACGCAGCATATTTTTGTTGTAGTACATGACAAAAGTACTTCGATAAAAAGGTATACCGAGCAATTGATCCTTGATTAAGGCATTATTCAACATACCTGGATGAAAAGCAGCAATTTCTTCTTTTGAAAAATACGTTTTTAAATCGTCCAGTGCACGGGATAAACCGAATTCCGACGTTTGCGTAGTAGCAAGCATTGCGATGGCCGGCTGATTCCCCGCAAGAATGGCGGCTTGCAGCTTGGTGGCAAGAGCACTGCCATCCCCCAAGTTCACTCCAGTTACTTTAACCGCGGATTGTTCGGAATTATATTTACTGATCATTTCTTCTGTTGCTTTGCTTAGCTGAGCGGCTTGCGCATACCAATATTCAATTTTGGTCACGGAAGCAGCTGTGTTTTCGGATTTGGCACCTCCCGAGCCTGCTTTATCCCCTGCTGGGTTATCTGTCTTGTTGTTTCCTGCACACCCGGCAATCGATAATACTGTTACTAAGATAGTTAAATTTAATAAAAGCTTCTTCATAAGGTTCTCTCCTTTTAATGGTTCAATTATCTATTTGATGCCGCTGTATGTAAAAGCGGACTTGATGTGTTTACTGGCAAACAAATAGATCATAAATATCGGCGCCACTAGAATAACATTACCAGCCATCAGTAATTGCCAATGCGTACCCTCGGTATTGGTCAATTTGATCATTCCAACCGTCAACGTATGAAGCTGCTCGCTGCTCGTCATGATTAGCACCCAAAATAAATCGTTCCAGTGCGTGATAAAAAGCAGCAAAGTGACGGTAACTATGATTTGCTTGATCATTGGAAGCAGCATATTCAACACGAGTCTTCCTTCTGACAGCTGCTCCAACTTTGCCGCATCAATAATGTCATCCGGTAATTGCTTGAATGATTCGGTCAGTAGGAAAATGGCAAATGGCGAAACCATATAGGGGATCGTTAATGCTGCATACGTATTTATCCAGCCCAATTCACTGAGCAGCAGGTAGATAGGAATGATCACAACCTGCATCGGAAGCATCATGCCCGCAAGAATCATGGCGTACACGACTCTGGATCCCTTGAACCGTCTTCGTGCGAACGCATAAGCAGCTGGTATTGCGACAACCAATTGGAGTGCGGTAGTTAATATGGCTACGAGAAAGCTGTTAAACACATAACGGGGAAAAGGTCCCGTCCTCCATACTTCCAAATAGTTCTCAAACATCAATTGCTTCGGGAAAAACGATGGTGGAAAAACCAGCGTCTCCGGCAGCGTCTTAAAGGAGGTGACAATCATCCAATAAAACGGGAACAAATAGATCAGTCCGACCGCCAGCAACAAGAGTAACCCTGCCGCTTCTGGGATGTTTACACCAAATACGCGTTTGCTCATTTTTTGAACCGCCTTTTGTTTAATGGTAATGAACCCGGGAACGTAGTATCAGGAAGTTCGCAATCGTCACAATGGATACAATCACAAACAGGATCACAGCTCCAGTCGAAGCCTCACCAAATTTATAAAATTCGAATCCCGTTTGATAAATCCAGTAGACTAGCACATTCGAAGAGTTCGCTGGCCCTCCGCTTGTCAGAACTTTGACGGAATCAAACACTTGTAAAGAGCTGATGATATTCACAGTCAGCATGAAAAAGAGCGTTGGCGATAACAAAGGAATAATAATTTTGGTAACTATTCGGACAGGATTTGCACTATCCAAACGTGCGGCTTCTAGCACGGGTATCGGAATAGCGTGCATGCCCGCAATAATGAGCAAAATATTAAATCCGAGACTTTTCCATATGGCCACCAGAATCAATGACATCAACGAAGTGGCCGGACTATCGATCCATAGTAACGTGGGCAAGTGAAGCGATTGGAGTATCATGTTCAATAACCCATAATCCTTATCCATCATCCACATCCATAATAAAGATATGGATACTAATGGGATGATATGGGGCGTGAACACCGCAGTCTGAACAAATTGATGCAGTTTTCCGGGACGATTCAACAGAACTGCCAGGATAAGCGATAAAGTACAGGAAATAGAGACCGTAAAAAATGAATAGAAGAACGAATTTCGTAAAACCTGCAAGAAATCTTGTGATTGTGCTAAGCTCAAGTAGTTCTGTACGTCAACAAACTTCCACGTATTGCTTAGCAGATCAACTTTGTAAAGACTAAGATAGAATAGGTAAATAACGGGATAAACCGTAAACACGAGACACCCGATCAATGCAGGCAAGATGTAAAGAAAGGGTCTGTAATCGATACGATGGCTCCGAGTCAAATTTGTTCTCTCCTTTGGCATAAGAGTTATAAGTCGATTAAGTGTCGGTTAATAACATGTCTTGAAGCTGTTCCCGATTCGAAGCTGTTAAACCGACCGCTTCTTCCAAATAACGGTCGATGTCCCCGTAACGTATATGGATTTCATCGAATGCAGCCTGAAGGTACTCTTGTCTCGCTTGCATCACAGCCCATAGAACATCCCAATCCTCTTCATGCGTAAGCTTCGGTTTAAGGAGAGCTAGGGTTTGTAGATCCGCTTCTTCTCTGTACGTATTGGTAAGTAGATAGTCTTCCATTATGGTTTGTTTCGGGACACCCAACGCCAGTAGAACAATCGCCGATCCGAAGCCTGTGCGATCCTTTCCGGCGGCGCAATGCTGTACCATCGGCAGATGGCCGGGCGTTAACAGAAGTTCGAACAAGGTGGCAAATGACTTCGTAAAATCGGAAACATACCGCTGATTGGCAATTGTCAACATTTCACCCGTTGGGCCCAGTAAATGAAGCTTGTCCATGGTGATCATGTCCATATAGTTCATTCGTGAACGATGCCTTGGAGATTTAACTTCAATAGGAATTCCAAATTGCTGAGCATCCCCGATTGATGGGTTTGGTTTTAATTTCGCCTCGTATTCTGCTCGGTAATCGCAAATCATCTTCAGTCCGCAATGCTGTAAGTACAGCCGGTCAGCCTCAGTCAAACCTATCAGTTCTTCTGATCGATAAAGCAATCCCCATTTAATATAACGCCCGTCAGTCGTTGCATATCCGCCCATATCGCGAAAATTCATGGAGCCTTGGAGCGGTAATCTCCTTTCGCTTGTAATTCGAGCTCCCCCGAACTCAGACTTCAATTTAAAATATGTTCTTCGTCCAGGATGCGGGTCATCGAATGATAATGACGAAACACCTGCAGACGTTTCATCCAATTCTTCATTTACATCAATCGGCGACACCCCAGTAAAAACCTTCACTTTTCCCAATGCCATTTCCTTGTTCCATTGAATGTGCATTCGGTTTCCAATACGATTTACTTCTATGTTTGATAATTGAATCTCCATTACTTTATAGTACCCCTTTCTTATGTATCCATTATTGTATACATATTAGTGTACAATTCATTTGTTAAATGAATATCATCGTTTAATGAAGAATTTATTAATGAAAATGCCACCGCCAGCAGTGGACTCAGATTCGTTTTTTATTGCAACATCGAGTCAAACCGTGTAGAATTCTAGTGAGATAAAGCTGAAGGGAACATTTTGACAATGCCCAAATTATCCTTAGAGTCTATTGCCTATACAAATATTCGCCAAAAGATTATCTCTTGCGAGTACTTGCCTGGAACGGTATTATCCGAAAACGAGCTTGCCATCGAATTTAATATGAGTCGCACTCCGATTCGTTCCGCACTCTCTCATTTGGAATCAGAAGGATTTATCGTTTCCTTCAACAAACGGGGCATCTTGGTGAAGGATATCTCGCATAAAGAACTCGTACACATCTATGAATCGATTTTGGCCCTGCAATTGTACGTGCTGGATCAAGCCGTATTACGTCAATACACATTTGATGAAAAGAAATTAAAATCATATCTGGAAATACAGATAGAAGCCAGCCAAAAAAATGATTATAAGGTATACATCGAAAATTCCGTTTTGTTCAGACGAACTGTCATTTCCGCAGCGAACAACGATACGATGCTGAATATGATCGATTCCTACAAAGACAAGGTCATAATGAAATCATTACTTCATTGGAAACAAACACCCCATCTGCAGCACTACTCTGCAAATCGAATCAATCAATCGGTATACGAATCAATACTTAAAGGGAATTTCGGAGAAGCCAAACAATCACTGATCGAAGCCTTTGAAAAGATCCTATATCGGACTGCGATGGATGTTCCGGGGTTTGATAGCTAAAGCAAGTGCCCCCCTTAGAATCCACATTGGAATAAACTCAAAGTTTATCCAATGTGAACTCTAAGGGGGGCACTTTTTGCGAGTGGTAAACTCGGTAAGCAGCCAACATTGATTTGTAAATCAAATATTTCATAAGCTCAACCAGAACTTACTGGATGCCCAACTTCGTGTATGTAAGCATATATCGGCCGATTGAAAAATTCAACAAAATACTTATATCTACTTAAATTATACTTTAATATACTTAAATTATATGATAAAGTTACTTACAAGAGGTGAGATTGATGTATCAAGAAGAACGATTACTGAAAATACTCGACTATATTAATATACATCACGCGATGAGTGTTATGGATATCTGTTCTCTTTTAGATGTATCTAGGGATACAGCCCGAAGAGATATTGTTAAATTAGTACAAGAAGGAGTTGTTATCCGTACACATGGAGGTGTCGCTCTGCCTCAATTGCAGAAGGAAATAGCCACGTATCAGGAACGTTTAATTGACGAAACAGACAGTAAAAGAACCATTGGGAAGTTAGCAGCTAAACTGGTCCAGGATCGGGAAACAGTCATTTTAGACGTATCAACTACGGTACAGTCTGTAGCAGAGCAAATTACAGCTAAAAACATTACGGCTATCACACATTCCATTGATATTGTAGGGATTCTGGCAGGTCGGGAAGATCTGCAAGTTTATGTGCTCGGCGGCTATTTACATGCCCAAAATCGGTTATTATTCGGACCCTCCGTCATCGATAAGCTAAGAGAATTAAGAGCTGATAAGGCATTTATCGGAGCTACAGCTATACGAGCCGATGGGCTTTACTTTCCTTACGAAGATGATGTTTCTGTTAAAAAAGAGATGGCCCGCAGATCGGATCAGGTAATTGTTGTCGCAGATTTCACGAAGTTTACGAGCAAGTCGGTTTATCGTTTAGATTTTGACTTTGTAGACATTTTGATTACCGATCAAGAGGTGCCTATCGAAATAAGAGAAGTACTTCATAATAAAAATATAACGATTATTCAATGTGCGGAGAAAGACAAATTCGAGGAGGATTACAGAGATGAGTCTTAAAATTTTACACAATGTAAACGTGATTCAAGAAGATAACTCTCGTTTATCTGCGGTACTTTGGATACGTGACGGAATTATTGAAAAGATAGAAAGTGGTCTGTCTTCTCTTCCTGAGGGCGAATATGAACTTATGGATGGTCAAGGACATTTATTAATACCAGGCATGATCGATGTTCATATTCACGGTGCCAACGGGTTTGATATGATGGATGGAAGTGAGACGAGTATTCAAGAGGTGTCTCGGGCTTGTGCACAAACAGGCTGCACCTCGTTCCTGGTCACTTCCGTCAGCTCGACTATTGAACAATTATTAACTATGATTCGTAGTGTGAAACGTGTCATAGGGCATGAAGTCGGGGCCAAAATTGCAGGGCTTCATCTAGAGGGTCCTTACCTGAATCCGAAGCGTAAAGGTATGCAAAACGAACGGTTTTTACGACATCCGAACCTTACTGAAATGAAAGAAATTTTTAACGAAGCAGATGGACTAATTAAGATGGTTACAATAGCTCCCGAATTACCTGGTGGGATGGAACTCATCTCCTTTCTGAAGGAAATGGGCGTAGTTATCGCGGTCGCCCATTCGGATGCCACATACGAGGAGGCCAAGCAAGCCTTTGAAGCAGGAGCGAGTCATGTTACGCATTGTTTCAACGGCATGCGTCCGATTCATCATCGGGATCCCGGTCTGGTTGTAGCCGCTTTTGAAGAAGAACATGTAAGTCTCCAAGCGATTGTAGATGGCATTCATTTGCATCCTGCGATCGTTCGAATGATGCATCGTCTGAAAGGACCAGATGGCATGGTACTTATCACTGATGCTTTGCAAGCCATGGGACTAGGTGATGGGAATTATATGTTCGGTGGCCATCATGTTACGGTTTCCGACGGTGTAGCACGCCTGGAGGATGGAACTTTAGCCTCCAGTACGGTTACAATGAATGAGGCACTGCGACTAACCGTAGAAACCGGCATTCCTTTAAAAGACGCGGTTACAATGGCTACAAGATCACCTGCACGAATACTTGGCCTTAATAATACTATAGGTAGTATCTCCATGGGTTTTGATGCTGATCTTGTTTTGTTAGATGAACAATTCCAAGTTCAATGGACAATGATTAAGGGTTATATCGTCTAATTTTCGGGTGGGATGCTGAGCTGGAATATCTTCCTCCAAATTCCCTCATCCCTCATTACGAGGACTGCCGAATCATACCGACAGCCTCGTCCTAGTTGTTTTTGAGCTATCCTTTCCCGATAAAGCCACGATGCCTTAACAAAGCTTTCTGCGCGTTGCCCAGTAACTAACAACTTTCCTTAAGATCTCTGCAAACTCTTCAGATGCTCCGCAGTTGATGATGATGCGGCATAAATCATGATCTTTAGCGCCGGATTGTTTGGTAGCTGTAAAGTCACGTGCTCAAACTCCATCTCCCCGATCAATGGATCGCTCCATCGCTTGTGGCAATCGGTGATAACTTGAACGTCATGCCGCAGCCAACAAGAACGGAACAGTTCACTTATCTGCATAAATTCCTCTATCAGTTCCTTAAACCTCGCGTCATGTTGGAAGTATGCGTAATCTGCTCGAAACCGTGCAATCATGACATGTGCTTTTGCTTCCCAATCCTTGTTGTTCATTTGAAGCGATGGATCAGTCAAAAACCGTCTTAACCAATTGGGCCGCTGCTGTATCCCCTTAGAGAATGCCGGCAGTCTGAACACAACCTCCGCCGCTTTGTTCCACATCAACAAATCCCAACTTCTCCCCAATATAAAAGCAGGATTAGGTTCAAGAGCAAGCACTGTTCGCTCCAAACCGGTACTCACCTCTTGATCCACTTCATCTTTCTCTAAATCTACTGGCCTTACCAGCATGCGGAGATGGCGTCGCTCATCCACGGACAATCGTAATCCTTCGGACAAGCTATCCAGTACCTGCTCGGATGGATTTACTACTCTGCCCTGTTCCAATGAGGTATACCACGAAGTGCCTATATGGGCAAGTTGGGCTACCTCTTCACGTCGAAGTCCAGGTGTTCGGCGTCGACCATATGAAGGTAATCCCACTTCTTCGGGAGTAAGGCGCTCTCGACGTGCCCTCAAAAATTCACCCAGCGATTCGTTTGAAGAACTCTTTTTCATAGATTAGTCCCCTTATCCTGACACTGCCAATCGTACGATAAACACAGGAGGGCAGTTGATTCCACGATCTGTAATACTACTAGTATAACACCGACAATATGAGGAGGGCATCGAAAATGAATGTTTTTGTAACTGGAGTAACAGGGAAAATAGGAAGCCGGTTTGTACCGCGTTTGCTGCAACACGGTCATAACATTAAAGTTTTGGTTCGCGATGCTGCGAAGGCGGATTCGTTTCAACAGCAAGGGGTCGAGGTTATAGAAGGTGACCTTTTGCAAATAGAGAGTCTCGCAAATGCGTTGCAAGGCATTGATACCGTGGTACATCTGGCAGCACAATTTCGTGGAGTAGATGAAGCAACCGCGAGAAAGTCAAACATCGATGCCAGCATTGGTTTAGCGGAGGCTGCCCTGAAGGCAAACGTTCCAAGATTTGTGTTTGCCAGCACGAATTTAGTGTATGGTGCAGGTAATCATAGCAGACCGAGCCGTGAAGATGATGAGCTGCGACCTGTGTTCCCTTATCCACAAACCAAAGTGACAGCTGAAAAAGATTTGCTTCGGATGCATTGTGAGCAGGGATTAGGGCTTCGTATCTTACGATTTGCTTTTGTTTATGGAGAGTGTGATCCCCATGTCTCGGAATTTCTGCCGATCATGAGTAAATGGAACCCTGCCAAACGGCTCCATATGGTGCACCATGCGGATGTAGGACAAGCGCTGCAGCTTGCTACCTCCACATCGGACATAGATGGCCGCATCTATAACGTTGCCGATGACTCGCCCATAACGGTGTCAGAGCTGATACAACTCCATGGTTTTCCCCACCAAGAATTAACGGGATCCTTGCAGCAAGAGTTCAATCCATGGGATATGATTGTAGATACAACACGTATAAGAGACGAATTAAACTATCGTCCGATATTCCCTTCGTTCTATACAGCAAGGGATGCAGGAGCTTTGTAAAAATTCCACTTTTTAGCCCCTTATCCTTTTTGGGGGCTTTCTCCCTAAAGTAAAAAAAACCACGCTGGGCGCAGTTTCTCATTTACCAAATCCACTTTTGTTGTCGTTTCCTTTTCCTTTTCCTTTACTACTATAGAGAGATACTTCTTCTATAATAGAATCTTCTGGTAATCCAAACTCCTTCAATACTTCTTCTAAGACATGATATGCTGGTCTCTCGGTTACTGGATTCTTCATTTCAACCCTGAATTTGTCGGGATAATAACCCTTCACTGCAGCATATTCATAAGTGTTCCACCATTGATTCCTTATATAGTCTACTGCTTCAGCTTGTGACATCGTGGAAATTGACTCAGCATCCTTGCTTATGTTGATCTCTACCAAAGTATTTGTGATGCCATACAGGAAGTCACTCTTAGTTCTACGTTTATACACATTCACAACTGTAGTTGTGACATCTAATAGGATGCCGCCATTTACTTTATCTGCGGTAACATCGCCTAAACTGACTATTTTATTGTCGATTGCCTTTACCTCTTGCATGATCTAAGTTCCTTCTCCCCATAATACAATTTTTCTATGGCAACAGTATTTAAATCGCAGCATCTAAAATAGGTTTGGCGCATGTCAGCTGTGGCTCTGTCCAAAGATTCATGGTTAATTATATACGTTAAAAGCAGTATCTTCAAATTTAATTAAGGAAGATGTCGAAATGGCTTATTATGCTTTTAATAATTAAACGCTTCTAACAGTTTTTCCATCGTTTCATAATCGGGAAGCTGCATCACCCTATCAATCGAGGCACTTAGACCCTCCACAGCAAACACTGATATATCCGTTGAATTACCAACGACACCCGTACGAAATCCATACCTCTCCCATGCCAGCTTTTGCACTTCGGTATCCTTTAGAAAAGATATCAGTACCCTCGCCTTCTCATTCAAAGGCACAATGGTATGAACGGACCACAAAGTTGGAGCGGGATACAGCATTCTTGGCATGGCGCTTTGCTGGAGCTGTTTCCAAACCTCGGGATTTTGCTTGGCAAAATAAAGGACATCACTTTCGTAGCCGACAATAATTTTATGGCTGCCTGCTCCTGTTTTCAGATATTCCTCGAACAGCTCGGTAGTCGAAGATTTTTTGAATCCCGATTTGGCAAAAATAGTTTGAATTGCATTCTGTACTCCAGGAATCGAAGCTTGTGTGATTACATGACCATCACTCAAGGCATCGGCGGCAATCGCGGCATAGGAGTTGCCAGAGTTGGATTTTTTCGGATCGGAAGTATCAACCACAATAGGACCATAAAGCTCTGTTAATCCGATATCCGACCATTTTTTATCGTCCATAACGAGCTGCAGCAGCTTTTTATTGTCCAGAGTCAGGGAACGATCGGTTTGTTGCTGGACGATCCCCAGCTGTTCAAGCGGACGCACCACCCTCTCCCAGCTATAATAGACGAGCGGTGTACGAAATACCTCTTCCGTGCCATTTATTTTAGTAAGACTCTTGAGTTTCTCCACCACAGTTTGGCTGGCTGGAAAAACAAAATCATAATCTTTCAATTTCTGCGCATCCGTCATTTCCAATGATCCCGACTTGAAAGTATCCAGGGTGATTCCATATTTGGTTTTCGCCAGCTTTTGAAAATCAGGATCTCCAAACAATGCCTCCTTCTCGCTGCCGATCAGTCCCTTGAGGACTATAGTACTGCTCATTGGTGAATTTCCAGTAGCCATGTTCTGATCTGGTTTCCACACCGTTTTGACTAGAACACTGATGATAATAACCAGTAAAACGAGACTGATTCCGATAACCTGTGCTTTTCTCATTGTACATCCTCCCATTCCAGCATTTGGCTAACTACATCCATTTTGATTGCCAGATCGGACAGGTCATTGATAAGCAGCTTGTTGTATTGTGCGATAAAATTAACCTTGACGCCCTCTAGCACCTCTTCGATCTTACGCAATACCTCATTACTGGAAGCATTGAGGTAGCTTTTGGAGGAAAGCGAAACATAGCGGTTCACCATTTCCAAGGTATTATCCAGGTAGAAGGTCAATAGCTGCTTCGATGCAGGTAGATCGGCTGATTTCTTCTGAATGAGCAGCATGATTTGCATACTGGCTCCAACAATTTCATTCACATCATTTTGGATACGTGGATTGGAAATATGATATGAAGCACTTCGCAGCAGCTCCAGCTTTACCTTGGCAGCTCGAAGCAGTAATTTGGTTTCCTTGGCTGCCGGGTCCGCGGCTGTGAGGATCAAATGCAGGCCCACGTACAGAATCACTCCCAGCACCAGCGATAAAACGATACTGAGATCTATCACGAACATGAAAAACACAAAAGCCCCGGAGCACAATGCAAGTGATAAAAACATCGTAAATTGCGGCAGAGCCATTAAGCGTGAGATCAATTGTATCCCCTCACTTTCTTAAACGCCCCTGTCAGATCGCCACCACTTGGGAAGACGTCGGCATGTGTCAAATTGGAGATAGCCCGCAGCTGCTTTTCATCGGCATCCCCGAACGTAATTGAGAATACAGGAATGTCCTTTCCAAGCGTTGTGTATGCCTGCTGAAAATCATTAATTCGACCACTAGACATCCCGTCCGTCATAAGCACGACGGAAACAACATATTTGTCCGTATCCACCTTGCTTATCAAATTCAGCGCTGCGATGGACGGGTCATAAATGTTCGTTCCCCCGCTTGCACCGAGCTTCTGTATTTTATCCAATAAAGCCGGGAATTGTCCGGGACCTACAGCACTCCACTTATCTATAATGTCCGAATTAAAAGGCATGACTATGATGGTATCCTCAGCAGAGGATTGCAGGAGCACCTGCTTTGCTTTTTCTTGATTCAGCAGCAGCCCCATCGCTTCCTTCACTCCCCGTTCGCCACCATTCGTAGACATGCTGCCGGAATAATCGATGCAAAAGACGGTATATGAAGGCTTTTTAAACAGGGTTTGATACCTATTTAATGCTTCACGAATGACCTCGGGCTCGGGGAATGGGATCGGAGATAAAGTCTTGCTCATATCGATACCCCAATCCGGGTTAAACACTGCTTTGTTTGCCCCTGCCACAATGCCGCCAAAGCCTGTTCTTCTGCCTAATGACAGAATTTCCTTTTGGGTTCCGGCTGACAACAGATAGCCCTGCAGTGACTTAAACCATTCCTCCGTCTCTGCCTTTCCGTTGTTAATATAACCCAGTGAATAGTCCGCTACCGTCAGCCCATTAGTTGGATAGATCAGGTATAAGGGTTCTTTATTAGCGGCAATCAGACTTTTATTCGTCTCGATCAACACGGCTTCGTAATTGACCATTGCGTCAAAATCCGCTTTGAGAAACAGGTCCTTCAGCCATTCTGAGCTGCCGCTCGAACGGTTCACTCCACTTAACAAGCTTTTCATTTTTACTGCTAGCTCTGGTTTCTGCAGATCCTGGATAGTTAGGGTAGATGGATTGTCTAGCATGGCATACAGAAATCCGATATAGGCTGATGCCCCTGAATTGGACTGCGAAGCCGATGTCATCGCAAATTGCAGCTTCTTCTGCTGCACCGCCTCTGCCAGCTGCTGCACCGTTACATCATGACTGACAAAACCCAGCTTCTCCGCTACGCTTTTACGGATACCCCATACGACTGGTGAGGTCATAACCGACTTCTGGTCCTTCACTCGCTTGTTCGTATCTCCCATGGAAATCCACTGTGAATTGGCAAGCCATACAGCATCGTATTCGGAATAATGACTGGAAAGCTCAGACATGCTGTCCACGGATCCTTTAAACACAAATTCAACATCGAAACCTTGTGTGTCCGTAAATTTGTTAATCAGCGGTATCAGTGCTTTGTTCTCGGAGCTTGAAAGGATGCGGAGCTTGGGCTTGCTTGGAGATTGCAAGGCTTGACAGCCTGTAACAACTAGTGAAGTCACAATAATCAACATCAGCGATAATAATACAAACCTTTGATTTTTACACATATAGCGCCCTCCCTGTATGGTAAACATGACATATTATCAGGATACCTTCATAATAAATTAACATGATTATGGGGAGTAACGATTATTGTTAACGCATTGTTAGATATTCGCAAAAATAAAGTTTTTAACTGCCAGAATGTTGATTTTTATTGGAGATTTTTGTTTTTAGCAGAATTAATAAGAAAGCAAGCAGTGCAAGCACAATTCCGCTCCAGATGAGTTGATGAATCCCCAAGTTAGCAATAAACCAACCACCCATCGAGGTCCCTACAGTAATTCCAAGATTGGAAAATGAAACAAACAAGCTATTGCCGAATTCGGGAGCTTCTTTCGCCTCGGCTGTTAGCCATGCTTGACTGACAATAAGCCCGCCGGAATGCACGGCCCCCCATAAGAATACGATCACAACCATCGGAATGAAATAAGAACCCAGATCATAAACGATCAAGTAAATAATCACATATAGCAGAGGAAACATGATAACGGTCTTTGTTAAGCTTTTATGCAAAAAACTGCCAAATAAAAAATTGCCCACAATCATGATGATACCAAAAGCCATCAACATCATACTTATCCATGAGCCGTTCATATGGGTTACTTGACCAAGATATTCAGCAAAATAGCTGTACACAGCAAACATAGCTGCAAAAATAAAAATAACAGTCACGATATTTAACCACAATTGAGGTTTGCGTAATATACCTAGCTGCCCGCCATAAGACATTTTTTCCTTAACAGGCATGGACGGAAGCCAGGCTAGTATCCCGACAAAGGCAATCGTGCTTACCACAGCTCCAAACTGGAAAGCGGCGGCTAACGAAATCTTTTCCGCGAGATACGAAGTCAAAGGCACGCCAAAAGCAAACCCGACCGTAATTCCAGCGAAAACCTTGGTGACCGCACGGCTGCTCTTATCCGGCGGGACAAGTTGGGCTGCGGTCACAAGGGCAACCGAAAAAAAGACGGGATGAACAATAGCGGGGATAATCCGGAAAACCAGCATCACGTCGAAGCTGGTCGTATAGGCATAAACAAGGTTTGAAATCGCAAAAATAAGCACTGTGGTTAATAGAATGACTTTACGATTAATACCGGAAACGAGCAATATCAGGAATGGACCTGAAATAGCAACGACTAACGCAAATATACTTACAAGCCACCCGGCCTGTGAAGTCGAGATATTGAATTTTTGAGTTACCTGGGGCAGAACCCCTATAATCCCCATTTCTGTTGTAATAATGCCGAATACGCCTAAAGCGAGAATCATGATAAGCAAAGGGTTAACCTTTTTCATTTTAATTGTAGCCTCCATTTATATTTACATATACAGAAATATAGATATGTAGTGCCAAAAAAAAAGCTCCTTTCTGTCTATAGATTGTTTGTGATGTACTCGGAAAAAGCCTGTATGGTTTTTTCGTTCCGACGATAGTACGTCCACTTCCCGATTCGCTCGGATTCCAACAAACCAGCTTTTTGCATAGTCAACAAATAACTTGAGATTACAGACTGTGCAAGTCCCGCTTTCGCCTGAATATCCCCCACACATACACCAATACGAAAATTAAGGTCTTGTTGTAGATCTACATTTATAGATTTGTAAATATAAAAGATGCGTCTTTACTACTGATTATCGATTCCCATCAAAATAAAACGCAGTCGCAAGTGTGTGAAACACAGGGTCCCTCCAGCCTTTTTTATGTTTCCTCTTTTTCGAAATGTATGTTTTAATGAAAGGATGACGGCAGCTTTTGTCGAAAAGGATATGAACAGAATTTAAGGAGGAACGGAGCATGACTTCCGTTTGGGAACAATTAGAGAAACAGGTGCCGACATGGCTTGAAGAAAGCCGTAAACAGGCCTGCTCAGGGAACGTAGCTGCCTATATACCAGAGTTGGCTAATGCTCCACGGGAAGCACTTGGCTTCACCATTTTTGATAATACAACACGTATTATCACGGCCGGGGACTACGATATGCGGTTCACCTTGCAGAGTATTTCCAAAGTTTTTACACTACTGCTCGCGTTAATGGACCAAGGGGAAGCTGGTGTGTTCTCCAAAGTCGGAATGGAGCCTACTGGCGACAATTTCAATTCAATGCTGAAGCTGGAGCTGGTAGATCCAGGCATTCCGTTTAATCCTCTAATCAACGCAGGAGCTATTACGGTGTCCTCTCTGATTGCAGGAGCCACTCCTGCCGAGAAGACGAACCGCATTCTTTCCTTTTTCCATGAATTGACCGGAGATCCGACACTTACTTTTAATGACGCTGTTTATCGTTCAGAAACGAATACCGCACATCGCAATCGTTCGCTAGCCTATTTCCTTAAAGCTAACCGTGTTCTTGGAGATGAGGTCGATGTTGAAGAGGTATTGGAGGTTTACTTCAAGCATTGCTCGATAGAAGTTACCTGCTCGCATCTGGCGAGGATGGCACTCGTACTAGCCTTCGACGGCACCGATCCGATGACGGGACGGAAGCTGGTTCCCCGCCGTTACGTGCAAATTGCCAAAACGTTCATGCTGACTTGTGGGATGTACAACGAGTCGGGTGCTTTTGCAATCCGCTCAGGATTACCAGCGAAAAGTGGTGTGTCCGGTGGCATTCTTGCGTTGGTGCCTGGCCACTACGGTATTGGTGTTGTTGGCCCTGCCTTGAACACCAAAGGCAACAGCACTGCTGGTGTTCATCTGCTGGAAACCCTCTCTACCGCTTTTGATTGGAGCATCTTTTAACGATTGACCCTGAACACGAATATCAGCGTACAAAACAAAAACGGCTAACCTCCCATATGAGGCAAACCGTTTTTTATTTTGCAGGAATTCTGCAGGACTATGGAGAGCCGTAAACGTCGCAACGTCTGATGTGAGCGTTCCGCCCGGTTGGTTTATCACCATTTATAAATAGATAACTCAAGTCCAACTATTGGACGGTACTCAAATGGATCTTTTTCACATAGTTTTGTAATGGCGTAATATACGTGTTTCGGGAAAAGGAGTTGGAGTGATGGTGCTGTATAAAAAAGTGAATATCGAGGGATTGACTCTATTTTTTCGTGAGGCCGGGGCTCCGAGCCATCCAACCATTATCCTACTTCATGGATTTCCAAGCTCCTCCCATATGTTCAGGGATTTGATTCCTCTTCTGGCAGATCGATTTCATGTCATCGCTCCTGATTACCCCGGATATGGAAATAGCAGCATGCCTCAAGCAAAAGAATATCCATATACCTTCGAGCATCTATCCATGGTGATCGAAAAGCTTATCCACAAGCTCAATATTTCCCGCTATATATTGTATGTCCATGATTATGGGGGACCGATTGGATTTAGGCTGGCTATACGCAATCCGCACCGCATTCTTGGCTTTGTTATTCAAAATGCCGTGGCCCATGAGGAAGGGCTGGGTAAACCGTTCGATCTCTTTAAAGCACTGTGGGCGAACCGCAACCCGGCAACCGAAGCGGCATTTTCCGAGCTTGTAACTTTTGATTTTACAAAGAAGCAGTATATTACAGGAGCATGCCAACCTTATCTCATTAGCCCTGATGGGTATTCGATGGACCAGTTTTTTCTGGATCGTCCTGGAAATAGCCAAATTCAGCTCGAGCTAGGCTACGATTATAGACACAACGTAGAGCAATACCCTTTATGGCAGCAATATTTGCGGACCTATCAGCCTCCGACACTTGTAACGTGGGGTAAAAATGATTTTATCTTTACGTTGGAGGGGGCCTTCGCCTTTAGCAAAGAATTGAAAAATATCGAAATCTATCTACTATGTGGTGGGCATTTTGTGCTGGAGGAACAAAGCCGTCCTGTTTCCGAGCTTATCAAGCGCTTTTTTGGTCGCCTATATGCTTGGCCGTGAACAGTGAACGATTCGGCCATCGGTTGATTGACCAGCTCTTCCGCGGCAAAATCTATCGTGTATGCAAAGGAATTGGGGGGTTACACAATGTGTTCACAAAAAGATCATAAGAAAGGGTTTGAAAAGCAAGTCGGCTTCGCTTATCATTAAAAGAGACCGGACGGTTCGGTTTTATTTCGTGCCAAGGAGGATGGTCTTTATGCATGTACAAATTGTCTTATTCGATGGATTCGATTTATTGGATGCTCTGGCTCCCTACGAAGTGTTTACAGCAGCCGAGATGTTGTCGGGAGGTGCGGTAACTGCTCAACTCGTATCAGCAGAAGGTATCAGGAATGTATCAAGCGGTACTAATGGGCTGCAAATCGCAACAAGTGGTATGATAGATCCAAGTAAATCCAGCATCATTCTTGTACCCGGGGCCTCTGGAAGCATGGTCGGCGATGGACCTGACTCCGTTGTCTCGTTACTACAGAGAGCTTCAGAAACCCAATTGACTACTCTGGTAAGGAAAGCTTTTGGCAAACCCGGAATCACGATTGCAACCGTCTGTGGAGGTTCTCTCTTACTTGCCATGAGCGGGATGCTGGAAGGCAGACATGCTGTCACCCATCATCAGGGAATGGATGCTCTTAGTGCGACTGGAGCTATTCCTGTGACGGCTCGGGTAGTGGATGACGGCGACTTGGTTACAGGCGGAAGCGTAACTTCGGGTCTGGACACAGCCCTGTACCTGATTGAGCGTGAATTGGGGCCGAGAATGGCTCATGCGGTGGAGCAACTGTTTGAATATGAAAGGCGTGGAACGGTCTGGCAAGCTCGCGGACTCGCTCCAATAGCGGAAGTGTCGCCGTCCAGCCCCGAGTCGGACCTATCCCCGCAAATATCCGGTCTTGAAGAAGCGACTGACGGAGACGAGCCTAACTTCGAGGGTGTGTGGTCTGTAGTTATTGCAACTCCAATCGGCAAAATGAAGGTAACCCTCACCATTAGCAAAGTTAATGGACAGGTATGCGGCATTGCTGAACAGGCCGGTGAAGTAGTGGACTTCATGGAGCCAGTTATACAAGACAACCAGCTTTCTTGGCTGCTGCGGGTAACGAAGCCTATGCGATTGAATTTAAGGTTCCATGTTCACGTTCACGGTAACCAAATGTTGGGAACGGCAAAAGCCGGTATGCTGCCTGCTTTGAAGGTGACAGGTGAACGACTGGAGAACGCAGAGCAAAACAACCTTACGCAGGTTTGAATGTCAATAACCATCGTTGAATTTGGTTCCTTGCATAGCGGACATGTTTATTATCGAGCGTAAGCCTGCTTGACATAATCGCCCCTTCAATAGACGAAAAAATAAAGGAAGCCGCCGACTCCGTGTCCATGTCAGCACTGAACTCCCCGGTAACGGTACCCTGCTCAAGCAGCCTCTGGATAAATGCAAGCATTTGTCGGTAAGCATCCATGGCTTGATCACGCAGCACCGGAAAGGAATGATCACTCTCAACAGCTGTATTCAGAAAAGGACAGCCTCCTTGAAGGGGTGGATTATGCACCGTATCGCTGTACACATCGCACATCGCCAGTATGGCATCGGTCGAAGTGTGGCAATTCTGTATCGCCCGGGAAAAGTGTTCCCAGAGTACTTCTCCTGCATATTTGAATGCTTCCATAGCAATATCGTCTTTGCTGGAAAAGTTGCGGTATATGCCACCTTTGGTCAATTGGGTCGCATCCATAATATCCTGCATGGTCGTTGCCGCATATCCTTTCTGGTTGAACAGCTCCGCCGATTTCATAATAATATGCAGCTTTGTTTTATCACCTTTACGCATAGCCAATATCCTTTCGAGAATCGATAGATTCTGTATGACTTGTTTTCAGTAAATCATAGCACAATTGGGTACGATAAGGCCAAAAATGAGGGGGAATAGAGAATACAATGTTAAAATCAAGGAGCTATTATTTAATCATGCTCGCCATTATCGTTTGTTTTATTGTCTACGTGATTTATATGAATTTTATATATGATCCACAAGCTGCTAGTTTCCTGGATCACAAACTGAACAAGAAATTCAATGCCCCTGTTTGGTTAAATGTGATGTATGTCCATGTCCTGTGTGCTTGCCTGGCCATGGTATCGGGAGCCATTAATTTCTCCCAGACGATTTTAAGGAATTACCGCAAGCTTCATAAAATTAACGGTTATGTGTATCTAGCCGCTGTTATTATAGTAGACGTCACATCCGGTTATATGGCTCCCTTTGCCACTGGAGGAAAAGCTGTCAGCATAGCGTTCAATTTGTTGAATATCGTTTGGCCAATCATGACCGTTATCGCGATTTTGAAAATTAGAAAAAAACAAGTAAAGGCTCATCGCAAGTGGATGACGCGCAGCTATGCTTTTTGTTTTACGAATCTGTTCATACATACGATCACATATATACTTCATGACGGTATAGGGATTGGGTTTGTAACCAGTTATACAATGGGTGTGTATGGCTCGCTGCTGCTGCTTCCGATCATTGCTGAAATCATAAATATAAAGTTCCATAGCTCAACTCCTTCAGAACCAAAATTCAATTAACCGTACAGACGATCCATTGCCAAACTGATTAGTACAAAAACAGAACATATGTTCTCAGCTTGTCGAGAAACCCGGACATTTTAAAAATACCGGGTTTCTCTTTTTGTTTTGCACGTATCAAATCGAGAAATC
>NZ_MRTH01000019.1 GCF_001956045.1 Paenibacillus sp. FSL H7-0331
CGCTCATCTCCTTTTATATAGATTCGACAAAGACCATTTATTTCCATGCCAACAACAAAGGTTTATGAGTAATTGTTAGACAGTCTGACGTGCGGTTCAGAGAACAGGAATTGAGATCAACAATAAACGCTTCT
Source organism: Paenibacillus sp. FSL H7-0331 (assembly GCF_001956045.1). The sequence continues at coordinate 135 of NZ_MRTH01000019.1, forward strand.
ATTCTGGTAGACAAGCTTGATCGAGTCCTTTAGTTACTGGTTACTGCGAACAGTCACATCCGTGTAGGCTCTATTCCCGTTAGGCAGGATAGCTACCAAAGTAAAACGGGTTACATTGCCGGTAACAAGCACATTTCCAGCCGTATCAACTGTGACTGTACCCACACTTCCATTGCTCGGATTTCCGACAATATCCTCCGGATTGAAAAATGTGTTAAGTGCAAAGTTATAGTTTTGAGCTTCACTCTGCTCGTACTCAATGCCATAATTGTCGGTAATCTTCAAATCCATTTTATCATAAGCGTTAAACAGACCATAATAGACTCCTCCGGTTACCGTTGCAGTATGGGTATAGGAGGATTTTCTGGCTTCAATTTTTTGTCCTGCCACGGCATCAGTTTTGACCTGAACGGAAACGGCTGTTTGTTTATTTTCTCCGTTCTGGGTTGAGTAAATGATGTTTACCGTAGCTGTACCCGCTTTGTTACCAAGAATATATCCTTTATGATCGGATGAAACGGCTGCCTTGACTATGGAAGGATCGGATGAAGTGATTGATTGAATAATGCCGGGTATTGCTATTTGTTCACCGGATGAATTGGTTGCATTCATCGTAATTTTTTTGGCAAATTTACTGGACACAGGGTTTTCTGCATCGGCTTTTGTTGTATACCCGGACAAGCCTGTTGCTGCCTGCGTTATTCCGCTGTCAATAACATTACTCAAATCATATGAGCCTGTAATCTCGTAGTTCAACGTACCTGATGCTGTTGACGAACCGATTGCAAGTGTACTGGATACGGTCCGAATGGATGATAGGCCGTCACCACTTAACGTTATAATATAAGAGCCGGGGCTCAAAACGGTATTAGACAATTTTAGAGTTGCTGTTTTTTTATCAAGTGACCAGCTTACGGTCTTGGACAGCTCTGCACCTTCCTTGTTAATCGACCACAGTGCAAGGTCTGTATCGACTGGCTGATCCAGAGTAACGACAATCGATTGGTCGCCGGATGCTTTGGATGAGAGGATGGCTGGACCTTGTGACTGATTTTGACCCTGACCTTGACCCTGTGTAGGAGTCTTGGCCGCGTTGAATGCCTCAGAAGACCCATAGGCTCCGACAACCAGATCAGAACGTGTCGCTACTGCGCTGCCAACTTTATCGGCAGGATGAATGCTTAATGAAGTGGCTTGTTTGACAGCATCCGTGTACCATGGAGATGATGACGTATTGACGGTCTTGCCCAGACCTTTGACAAGAACAGTATCTAATTGTCCAATGGTTACATTCTCGCCTGGGGCAAAGGTGGTGTCTGTCATGCCATCAATGAGACCTGCTTTTTTAGCAGCTTCAATGTAGGGAATAGCCCAACCATTGGCAGCGTCACTGGAACGAACATCAGCGAAGCTGGAGGTTTGGTTAGTCAAATCTATTTGCAGTTCGAAGATCAGTGAAGCGACTTTGGCAAATTGGGCTCTGGTCATATTTTGGGTGATACCAAAGCTGTCGCTGGATACGCCTTCGAATACTTGCTTGGCCAGAAGCGCGTCAATTTTGGATTTTAGTGCACTATCCACATTCGTCAGATCCTTGTAATCGGCTGTAGTTTTTAAAGTGTCAGCCATTGCTGTGGAAGCCATAATCGATAAGGCTAGAGTAGCAGCGGCGATCATAGAAATCTTTTTTTTCATTAGGGCCATACCTCCAAATTTGTTGTCCATTCAAGTATAACTATTTAGTTAGTATAATTATAGATTAGTCTTAGTATAGAATATACAGGGAATGGTTTCAAATTTACGGAATGTCGGTATGTCATTATGTATCAAACTGTAATCGTGGTTTCTTGACACAAGAAATGAAGCAGAAGCCTCCAGAGAAGTTGCAAGGCGTGCTTCACCATGTTAAGCTTCCATGAATTGTTGACGATTAATCATTCGAAGCGATTTCATTTCTTTCTAGGGCAATTAAATGCAGTACAGATGAAGCGTTATAAATGGCCTCGAATATTCTTTTTTCAGAAAGTAAGTATTGTTCCTGCTCATATAAATATAAGGCTTCCGTTAAGTCTTTAAGGGCCAATTCCAAGCAGTTTGCAGTGATTTTTGTGTAATTAAAATGTTCCATATCCTACTCAGCTCCTTTTTTATATACTTTATGCGGCTGTACAAAGGTTGTACTAGACTGAACCACTATTTTTAGGGTAGGGATGAAGGGAAATCTGATCGTAATCAAACAATTGAAGGTTGCCTGGAGTGTTTCTTTACTTTTTACATTAATGCTGTTATTTTACTTCCATGCAACATAAGAAAAGAACGGGGGTAAAAGGATGTTTACTGAACAAGAAAAGGAAGCCTTGTACAAGTGCATTTATATGAGAAGGGATGTACGGACATTTTTACCGGATCCTGTTTCGGAAGAAACCATAATGAAATTGCTGGATGCCGCACATCATGGACCTTCAGTAGGGTTTATGCAACCATGGAATTTTATCCTAGTTTCTACTGATCAAGTCAAAGAGCGTTTGGCTTGGGCAGCAGATAAAGAGAGAAGGGCATTAGCAATTCATTATGAAGAGACACGGCAAGACGAGTTTCTAAGTCTAAAGATCGAGGGGATCAAGCAGGCTCCTTATACGATTTGCGTGACTTGTGACCCAACTCGGGGTGGCTCTCATGTTCTAGGAAGAAATTCGATACCCGAGACAGATATTATGTCCGTTGCTTGTGCGATACAAAACATGTGGTTAGCGGCTTGTGCAGAAGGCTTGGCTATGGGCTGGGTAAGTTTCTATAAAAAAAATGATGTTCGAGATATCTTGAGAATACCACCTCATATTGACCCGGTAGCATTGCTGTCGGTAGGATATACAGACCATTATCCAGAGAAACCGATTTTGGAGACAGCCAATTGGGAAAAACGGAGGGGCCTGAATGATCTGATATTTAGTGAGACTTGGGGAAATTCAAAAAGCTGACCGAAGTTGATTATGCTTGATATGGAAAATCAGCTGTATGAAGTTAAAAGGAGGAGTCTGTAATATTATGATCCAACCCCAAGTCTCAACGACAGCTGATTCCGAGCCGCAAATAGCTTGCATCATATCAGTCACCTATCCCGTACGGCACGGTAATGTGGTTCGCCCTCTTGTGGATAGCGCCCCTACCTTCAGACGGATTTGCGAGGCAATTGAGACCGCAAGGCACAGTGTCTGGCTCACGATCACCTTCGCGGCGCCGGATTACCAGATGCCGGACGGACGTGGCACGCTGTTCGATGTGCTTGATCGGGCGGTCGCACGCGGGTTGGACGTTCGGATCATTTTTTGGCGCCCTAATCCGGAGAGCAGTGGGTATGGCCAAGCATTTGCGGGATCGCCTGCTGACCGTGACATGCTTGATGAGCGTCATTCGCGCTTCCGCGCCCGTTGGGACCGTGCTCACGCCGCCTACTGCCAACACCAAAAAATTTGGCTGATAGATGCAGGCCAACCGTCCGAGACAGCATTTGTTGGTGGAATTAATCCAACTTTCAAAGCCTTCGAGCCCGGCCACGTGGGAGAAGGTCATCGTCACGATGTCTACGTCGAAGTGATGGGACCATCTGCGACCGATGTGCACCACAATTTCGTCCAAAGATGGAACGAGGCCAGCGAGAGAATGCTGGAAGACGGCGTGTGGGGTCACAACGGCGACGATGAACTGTCCTTTCCGATGCACGTTACGGATCCCCGAGGCGACAGCCTCGTACAGATCCAGCGCAATGTCCATGCGGGCCGTTACAACGATAGTCACCCGACTCCAGGAGGGCTTTCCTACGATATCGCCGCAGGGGAGCGAACTATCTTCGATCAGTACAATCAGGCAATCTACGCTGCACGCAGTTCGATCTATATTGAGAATCAGGCACTCCCGATTCCAGAGATAGCTGCCAGTCTTGAGGAAGCTCTTAAGCGTGGTGTAGATGTTGTTGTCCTCGTTCCAGCCGAACCCGAGGAATATGTACGCGCAGCCCGCAGGAACCGGGACCACAAAGGTTTCTTTGCTCACATAGAAGCACTTGGTGACTATGAAAATTTCACGCTTGTCGGAATTGCCGGGCCCAATGGTCAGGGTGGGCGCAGCAATATCTATGTACACGCCAAAATCATGCTGGTGGACGATGCATGGGCGACAATTGGGTCCTGCAATCTTCACTCGAATTCGCTCTTTGGTCATACGGAGATGAACGCTGCCATATGGGATCCGAAAGTGGTGCGTGCGTTACGCCATCAACTTCTGTCTGAACACATTGGCCAGGACACCTCCTTGTTGGACGACAGAGCTGCGCTTCAGCTCTATCGAAAAGTTGCTCAAGAAAACCAACTCAAAGGAGAGTGCGGTGACTTCAACTGGGAGGGTCTTGCATTTCGTCTGGATCCGAAGACTTACGGCGAATAACAGTACATATTGCCTGGACTAATCATTTTAATAAACTGAATATCTCAAACGAAAAAAGCTATCTTTTATGTACAAAAAGAATAGCTTTTTTTGTGCTGTAGTGAATACATAGTTTGTGACCAACAATACTTCTTTACAAAAGTATTTATTAATTTTAAAGTAAAGGTAATAAATGTAATTTTCATATTGCCAAAGAATGGAGGAATAGAATGCGGTCGAAAAAAAAGATCTCTTATTTGTTACTCATCCTATTTTTTGCATGTATCGGTGCCGCGCTTTTAGGTAAGGTGCTTTTTTTGAGTGATACTACAGCAACGCAGGAAATCATTCCTATAACAGAACCCAAGCCTGTCACAACCGAAAATACGGCTCCACAAACAGCGAATAAAAATTTAATAGAGTTGATTAAAGCATATGGGGATATTCCTTTGATCGATGCTCATAATCATGATGCCAGCGATTATAAATATATCAGAATGAAAAATATGTGGGAAACGACCGCGGTCGATCGAATCGTTTTATTCGGTGACGTCTCTGAGCCCTCGGCAGTAAAAACGGATGAGATTGCATGGGAAGCCTACCGCGATCGCCCGGAAGTCATCATTCCCTTTTTCTCCGGAATCAACTTGCTTGAATCTTCAGGGGTGGATGCCGCTCGCACGATGCTGGAAAAAGGATATTTCGGAATCGGGGAAATTGCAGCCGCGTCCACCAATTCACCGGTATTGTCCAGGGTTGCTTGGAAAACGAAAGATTCGATGGACGGCTTCTTGCCACAAATTTATGAACTGTGTGCCCAGTACAAAGCCCCCGTCTTGCTTCATATCGACCCTCCCAACGGATTTGTAATTGAGAAATTCAAAGACGCATTAGCGTCCTATCCGAACACGACTTTTATTTTCGCGCATGCAAATGCCTTTAATTCTCCGGGAAACATCCGTGAGCTTTTGAAAACATATCCTAATGTGTACGCTGATTTCTTCGCAGGGTTCACAGCGTTTAATCCAGAAAGCTCCAATAAGCTTAAAGATTTTATACCCATTATGAAAGAGTTCCCTGACCGCTTTGTGCTGAGTACAGACTCGGGGTTCGGTTTGAAAAGTGAGGAACAAGCGATCGAAGGCATGTACCGTCTGATTGACGAGCTCGGAGACAAAAAGATTGCCACAATGATTGCCTATGATAATCTGTATGCTCTTATTCGCGATCAACCAGCCACAACTACACAAATTGAAGCTATTCGTAAGCTGGATAATGGAAAATTTCAAACACTCAATCTGGAAAGGCTAACAAAGCTGGAGGCAGGGGAAATTCTTGTAGGTAAGAAATAAGAACGAAAGTGAAACTGTGCACAGGTGGATATGGACGAGCGTTCGGTAACACGAATGGAGCGAATTGAAATATGCTGTAATGGCAAAGATATCTGATATACACAGTGTACCTTTGAGGAGGTGTATGATGAAGTTTGAGTTGGGACGTTGTTTGCTACAGGATCGCTTGAACGAATTAGATATGACATTAGAGGAACTCTCGCGGCAGCTTCGTTACAAACCTGAACGCATTTTAGATTATATAGATAACCAAAGAGTGATGCCACTAAAAACGGCAATCTCCATAGCCAACTCAGTCGGATGCAATGTACAGGACTTATATGAGTTAAGGCCGATAGACTGATGAAGCTTAAAAATATCGGAGGTAAGAGGTTCTCACCGTACAGGGGGCCTTTTTTTCTGTTTCATTTAGGGATGGAAAGTCCGTTTGTGATGCTGATTCCCATCATCATAAATTATTTTGCGTGTATTTCATATAATGCTACAATATGGGTAGATTAGATGGGTTAAGTTTCTTCAAATTATCGCGGCTCAGGATTTAACGGACAGAATAACGTAAGGTCATTTTATATTTCGTGCAAAACAAAACTGAAAATCTAAAAATATGGAAATTATAAGGAGATACAATGACAGAACATAAAGCAATACCAGAAAAAGAAACTGGGTGGAATTTCGACAACAGCTACGCTCGTCTGCCGAATTCATTGCATACCAGAATCAACCCAACACCTGCACGCTCACCAAAGCTGATCATTCTTAATAATCCGTTGGCCACATCTATGGGGTTGAATGTCCAAGCGCTGCAAAGCAATGAAGGTGTAGCAGTGCTTGCTGGCAACCAGATCCCAGATGGAGCTTTGCCTCTTGCTCAAGCGTATGCAGGGCATCAGTTCGGGTATTTTAACATGTTAGGGGATGGCCGAGCTGTGCTGCTTGGCGAACAGATTACACCATCAGGTGAGCGGTTGGATATTCAGCTTAAGGGATCAGGCCGTACACCATACTCCCGGGGAGGCGATGGTCGAGCGGCGCTTGGACCGATGCTGCGCGAATACATCATCAGCGAAGCCATGCATGCCCTTGGTATTGCTACCACCCGCAGCCTTGCAGTGGTGACAACGGGCGAGACCATAAACCGCGAAATCGGTTTTCCTGGCGCAATTCTGACCCGCGTGGCTGCCAGTCATCTGCGAGTCGGAACCTTTCAATACGCTGCAAGATGGGGGAATGACGAGGATCTACGGGCTTTGGCTGATTATACCTTACAAAGGCATTTTCCAGAAGTTGACGCTGCTGAGAACCGTTATTTGAGCCTACTTCAGGAAGTGATCAAGCGTCAGGCTGTGCTGATTGCCAATTGGCAGCTTGTGGGCTTTATTCACGGGGTGATGAACACCGACAACATGGCCATTAGCGGAGAAACCATTGATTATGGTCCTTGCGCCTTCATGGATGCCTATGATCCAGCCACTGTATTCAGTTCCATTGACAGTAATAGCCGTTATGCCTATGGTAATCAGCCGCATATTGCTGCATGGAATCTTGCCAGATTAGCTGAATGCCTGTTGCCGCTGCTGCACGTAAACGAGGAACAGGCTGTCAAATTAGCCGAGGATGCGATTTCAAATTTTGGCGAGCTGTATCACCGTAATTGGCTGAAGGGAATGAGGGCCAAGCTCGGAATGTTTAACGAAGAGCCAGAGGATGCATCTCTGATTGAGGATCTATTGGTTATGATGCAGAAATACAATGCTGATTATACGAATACGTTCCGTGCATTAACCATGGATCATCATGAGGACACGGTTTTGTTTGGCACAGAAGATTTTGCTCAATGGCATGAGCTGTGGCAGGCGAGACTCAGCAGGCAGCAGGAATCACAAGCTTCCTCGCATCAGTTAATGAGAAACAGCAATCCTGCGATAATTCCACGCAACCATCGGGTCGAGGAAGCTTTGGAAGCTGCCGAGCAACAAGGAGACTACAGTGTGATGGAGCGACTTCTGGATGTGCTTTCCAGCCCTTACGCGCACTCTCCTGAACAGGCGGATTACTCTACACTGCCTGAGCCATCAAACCGACCTTACCGAACCTATTGTGGTACCTGAATACGGACGATTTCCCTCTTCACCTTTGTTATGTGGTAAACTGTTGGTATTATGGTTAAAGATTGGGGGATCCTATGGAACAAATAGTGTTCAATCAACTTGAATTTGTACGCCGTCTTACAATCGATGCTGTGGAGGGAATATCAGAAAAAGCTCTGGATTTCATTCCAGAAGGGTTTAATAACAATGTGAGATGGAATCTGGGACATATTTACTTGGTTCAAGAGAGATTTGCCTTTCATTACGCTGGTGAACCTGTGCAATTGCCTGACAATTATGGTCGATTATTTGCAAAAGGTACCAAACCAGCCGATTGGAACGAGGAGCCTCCAAAACTAGACATACTACTTGAAATACTTGCAGAGCAACCGAAACGGATTCAGGCGACCTTGTCCAATCGCTTTGGCGAGCAAGTGAAAGAACCATTAACAACAGGCAGTGGTTTAACTTTAAGTACAATAGGTGAATTCTTAAACTATACACTTTATCACGAGGGCATGCACTTTAATGCGATACGTGCACTAATACGATTCACAGATAAAAGCTTGTAAATACAGATCGACAACGACTAACATGCGTATACTAAACGAAACAGCTAATGCTTAAAGATCCTAAGACCCTGCTCCAGGGTCTATTTGCATTGTTCGTGAATTAAATTCCATGCTGGAATGATTTACCGTTTAGTTTTATTTAATAGGGGTAAATACATAAGGAGCTTATTACATAGAGAAATTTTGGGAGGGAACTATTTTGAGAAAATGGACATCAATGTTATTAACCGTTCCGCTGCTGCTGAGCATCACTGCGTGTGGGCAAAAAGGTGAAGTTGCTCCTGCAGGGGCCAGTCAGCCAGCGGCTGGCATGAATCAACCAACGGCAACAAGTAAGGTTGAAACAACTAAAGGGATGCCAACAGTCGAAGAACTGATCAAAAAAACATCGGAGGCCAGTCAAAAGCTGAAAAGCTATTCCATGGATACGAAGATGGATCAGAATATTTCCGTTACCGTGGACGGCAAGAAGCAAGATCAGAAAGTAAATATGACTATGAAAACAGATGTGATTCAAGAGCCGATTGCCATGTATCAGGAAATCAAAATGGCGATGCCAGGCAATGGTCAAACTCAAGACATTAAGCAATACATCACACAAGAGGGAATATACATGCAGTCGCAGGGAACCTGGACTAAATTGCCTGACAACACCAAGGATCAATTAATGGCAACGATTAAAAATCAGGCAAGCCCGGATAAGCAGCTGGAGCAATTCAACTCTATAACCAAAGATACCAAGGTTACAGAGGATGGAGGCAATTATGTGATGAGCGCGACGATATCCGGCGATAACGTTAAAGAGCTGGCTAAGAAGCTGATGAACAGCTCAGGCAGCAATAATCCGCAAATGAATGCGATGATGGAGCAGATGAATATTAAGAGTATGAAGATGACGTATGCCATCAAAAAGGATGAGTATATCCCAATGAGTATGAATGTCGAAATGACCATGGATATGGACCAACAAGGACAAAAAATTTCCATGGATATGAAAATGGACAATACCTTTTCCAATCATAATAAAGTAGCTGAGATTAAAGTGCCTGCAGAAGCTTTGAAAAGTGCCAGTTAAACATCACTTGTAATGGAGAGAGTTTTGTCTCCTGTATGTGCCTTACGAATCTCCAAAAAGCCACAATGCGATAATTCGCATTGTGGCTTTTTCATGTAGCAGGTCCTGCTGACAAATCAGGCTTTAATCGTGTGATACTTATGATGGCCTTACCCCGGCGGTAGAATTCCGCAGTACCAATTGAGTCGGCAGCGTCAATTGCTTACGCTCCAGCAGCGGATTTTCAATGACAGACATGAGCAGCTGTGCAGCGGCTGCGCCGATTTCTTTATCCTGCTGGATGACGCAGCTGGGCGGGATACGAGAGAGCGTAGAATGCTCGTAATCGTCGAAAAATATGACGGACAGCTGTTCAGGTACCCTGATCCCAAGCTCCTCTGCCGCTTCGAGCACTGCAATTCCGCTGCTGTTCGTCGCCGCGAACACGGCGGTCACATCGGGATTCCGTTCCAAAAAAGACCGAACGAGAGATTTATGTTCAACGAAGGTGTCGCCTTGTTCAGCCTTCGGTGGATGTTCGCTAAACAACTCGATCAGACAGCGGTGATGGTCAATCGGAATGTGATGCTGGGTCAGCGCTTTTTCAAAACCTGTCAAACGGTCTTCCAGACTCGTAGTTGACCGATTGTGCAGGGCGACGAACGCGAGGTTGGAATGACCGAGATCAATAAGGTGAGACGTCGCGTCATATGCACCGCCTACATTGTCCGAACAGACGCAATTCGTGTCGACCCCTCGCAAGTAACGGTCTATGACGACAACCGGAAATTTATTCAATGTCAGTCGCAAAATATCTTCGCTATAGGATTCACCGTCAACCGGTATAATCATGAAGCCTCTGGCTCCCATCCTGGAGCATTCCTGCAGTAATTGCCGCTCTTTCTCCTGATCATTCCGTGTTGAACGGAACATGATGGGATATCCATGCTCGGACAGCAACTCTTCAGCTCCAGCCAAAATATTTGCAGACAAAGAGCTTTGAATACTGGGGGTCAAAAAGACAATGGGCCTGAATGCACCTACTGCTCCCACCGCGCGTTCCTGAGGCATCGAGAGGTTATCCTGATCAGCTACAGCCTGCGAAATGAAAGAGCCTTTACCCTGAATACGGTAAATCAGCCCTTCCTTAACCAAATCGGACAGTGCGTTTTTGACGGTGAACCGGCTGACTCCGAACTGTTTGGCCAGCTCCGCTTCCGTGGGTAACCGATCATTTGCCTGCCATTTATTTTGATGAATATGTTCAAGGATGTAGTCTCTGATTTGCGAGTACAGCGGAGCGCGTTTCGCTTCACGTATCATAATGTAGGGCCTCCTCTGTCCAAAATATACATACACATCCTATCAAAAATAATACCAATATACAAATTTATTTTGTTGTATTTTTAGCAGTGAATAGCGAGTATATCTAATGTATGAGGTTAAAAAATAAATCTTTACAAGTATATTTGTTAGATTTATATTTAAGTTGTAATATATGTATATTTGTATGTTTGGTATTTATGGATCATAACAATGGAGGGAATTACATGAAATCGATCGACGCCCGGCTCAGGAAGCTCCTTGGAAATGCGCCAAAAAGCTATTGGGAAGAAAAAATAAGCTCAAAACCAGGTTATTGGGGAGAACGGTTATTGTCGCAGCTGGTTTTTGCTCATGAAGTTTCTAAAGTGGAAGGACGCAAGTATGACGAACCGATTGAAGCAGCGCTGTCCTATGTAGAAGACCAAATCGCCGAAGAAGGCGTCATTGGCAAGCATACAGCACAGCACGTTGAGAGCATGCTGAGCGAGCTTGCTGCTGTAGCGAAAAGTTACGATATCATCTGCGCTGCACACGCCCATATCGACATGAATTGGATGTGGCCATGGGATGAAACGGTTTCTGTTACCATCGATACGTTCCGAACGATGCTGAATTTGCTGAACGAGTACCCCGATTTTACATTTTCTCAATCACAGGCGTCCATTTATCGAATCGTCGAGCAGTACGCACCGGATATGTTGGAGGAGATCAAAGAGCGTGTTAAGGAAGGGCGCTGGGAAGTGACCGCGTCGCACTGGGTGGAAGCAGACAAAAACATGCCGAACGGTGAAAGCCTGGCCCGGCATTTGCTTTATACAAAACGATATTTATCGCAGCTATTCGATATAGACCCGGACAGTCTAAATCTCGATTTTGAGCCGGACACTTTCGGGCACAGCGTCAACGTGCCCGAAATATTGGCGAACGGCGGCGTTAAGTTTTACTACCACTGCCGTGGTAATGACGGACACATTGTATATCGCTGGCAAGCGCCTTCCGGTAAGTCGGTTATCGTTTATCGTGAGCCGACGTGGTATAACGATAGCGTACAGCCCATTCTAGGATCGTATGTCCCGGAAATTTGCCGCCAAACCGGCTTGAAAACCTATTTGAACGTTTACGGTGTTGGCGATCACGGCGGCGGCCCGACGAGACGCGATTTGGAACGTATCATGGATATGAACGACTGGCCGATTTATCCTCAAATCCGCTTTGGCACCTTCAGTGAGTATTATAAGCTCGTCGAACCGATTGCCGATAAGCTGCCTGTCGTGACCGGTGAAATCAACTTCGTCTTTACTGGCTGTTATACATCACAGACAAGGATCAAGACAGCAAATCGGATCGGAGAAGCGACGTTAAACGAAGCTGAAACGTTCAGCTCGGTGGCGGCGATTGCAACGGGGTCCGCATATCCGGGAGCGGCGTATGAGGAAGCTTGGAGAAATGTGCTGTTCAACCAGTTTCATGATATTCTTCCCGGCTCCGGTGTCATCGAAACCAGAGAGCATGCGCTCGGTCTGTTTCAAAATACGATGGCGATCGCGAGCACGAACCGTAAGCTTGCGCTTGAAAGTATTGCCGCCACGATCGATACGTCACAATGGAGCGGACCTGAAGACAAGCTCACGGTGTCCGAAGGTGCAGGTGTCGGTTATGGCACCCGCGAGTTCAAAATTACGCAAGTCGAACGCGGCCGCGGTAATACGCGAATCGTTCATTTCTTCAATCCCTCTGTATACGACCGCGAGGAGACTGCTGAATTCGTACTTTGGGATTGGAATAGCCGAATTAAAACACTGATTGTCAGGGACAGCGAAGGCAGAGATACTGCACATCAAGTGATCGATGAAGGTTTTAACCCATATTGGGGACATCATTACATGCGGCTGCTCGTATATGCCAAAGCCTCGGCATGCGGTTATAGCACATACACCATTTCGGAGGGTGAAGGATCGGTGAATCCTTTTCTGCCAACTGATCCGAGGGTGGAACGAGAGAATGAGTATGTGCTTGAAAACGACGTACTGCGGGTCACCTTTCATCCCGTCGATGCAACGGTCATATCGATGATCCAGAAAAAAACGGGTACACAAATGATAGATGCATCCCGTCCCGCTGGCTTGTTCCGTCTGATTCAGGAGGATACCGGAAAAGGGATGAGTGCTTGGTATATTGGTCGCTATATGAAGATCGAGAATGCGCATAGTAATGTGAAATTAAAAATGATCTCGGATGGCAGCATACGACAATCTTTGCAATACGAGCTCGAATGCGGCGCTTCCAATTTGAAAGTCATCGTATCGCTCGACCGGAATAATCCGCGTCTCGATTTTCAAGTAGAGTGCGATTGGCACGAAATCGGCAAGTCGGGCATAAGCATTCCACAGTTGAACTTCCATTGGCCGCTTGCCTACGAAAGCGCGACTTATAAATATGATGTGCCGTTTGGTACGATTCTGCGCAAGCCGCTTGACATGGACGTCCCGGGTAATAGCTGGGCGCTCGGCGTGCAAGATGCGGGCAAACCATCTGTCATGCTTGTGACGAACAACAAATACGGGTTTCGCGGGACGGACAATGCGTTGTCGGTTTCACTAATCCGCAGCTCTTATGCTCCTGACCCGTATCCGGAGTTTGGCAATCATCACCGTATCAGCATTGGGGTATGCGTTGTGGAATCAGCCTGCGATCAAGAACTGATCGAAAACGCATACCGTTTCAATCATCCGTTCAACGTATTGTCGGGTACTCCGCATACAGGTACTCGGCCGCTTGACGGAAGTTTTTTGAAGCTGACGGAAGGCAAGGTGGTTGTAGCCGCTGTGAAAATGCCGGAGCAAGATACGGATAAACGGTGGATCATCCGTGTTCACGAAACAGAGGGGCAGCGAACGACAGCAACGCTGCAGCTGTTCCAAGCCGTATCAGAAGCTTATTACGTAGATATGAACGAACGCAAGGTAACCAACGATGGTTCGATTCAGGCTAGTGGCAAGACGGTTACATTCGAAGTACCAGCCTATTCGGTTGCATCGATTTGCCTGGAATTCGAATAATGTACGGGCATTAATTGATAGTGTTACTAATAGATCACCCTGATTCATTCTGGGTGATTTTTTTTCTGTAGACGAATGTTATAAAATGACGTATTATAATGTTATAAATAAACATTTTAAGTTATAATCGAACTTAAAAAATTTTAAACTATGATTTTAAGGGAGTGGATTTAATTGTCGCTACAACTAAAACCAAGATTAAATCGTATGTTCAGTGCGCAAGGAAAATGCTTTGATGTGGCTGTTGATCACGGTTTTTTTAACGAGTTTGGATTTTTGGCTGGAATTGAGAATATGAAGCAAGCGATCGCAACGATTGTGGAAGCAGGTCCCAATTGTATTCAACTTAGCATTGGGCAGGCTGGACATCTCCAATCGATCCCTGGCAGCCAGAAGCCTGGGCTCGTGCTTCGTACAGATGTGGCTAATATTTATGGAAGCGTGCTGCCGCGTTTCTTGTTTAGTGAGCTTATCGATAAGGCCATCGAGCATGCTGTTCGAATGGATGCGGTGTCGGTGTGTGTAAATCTTTTACTGCTGCCTAATCAGCCAGAGCTGCACTATCAATGCACTAAAAATGTTTCTTTACTAAAAACAGAATGTGAGAAATACGGTATGCCCCTGATGGTAGAGCCTTTGGTTATGGCGAGTCAAGCTGAGGGCGGTTATATGGTAGATGGTGATATTCACAAAATTATGCCGCTTGTTCGCCAAGCTGTTGAATTAGGCGCGGATGTGATTAAAGCTGACCCTTGTGAACGTGTAGAAGAATATCACCGTGTCATTGAAGTTGCTTCCGGGATTCCAGTACTTGTTCGTGGCGGAGGAAGAGCCAGCGATGAGGAAATTATGAACCGTACCGTAGAATTGATGAAGCAAGGCGCTTCAGGAATTGTATATGGCCGCAATGTCATTCAGCATCCGAATCCAGCGGGTATGACCAAAGCCCTGATGTCGATTGTCCACCACGGAGCCTCCGCAGAGCAGGCCCAGGCTTTATTAACTCAATAACATTGAGAAGGAGATCATTGTAAATGTCGAAAAAAATCATTCGCTTTGGGGTTATTGGCTGCGGTTTAATGGGGAAAGAATTTGCCAGCGCGGCAGCCCGTTGGTGTCATCTTACTAATGTTGATTTTGAACCAAGGATTGTGGCTGTATGCGATGCGAATTCTGTGGCGACGGAGTGGTTTCAGGATAACATTTCAAGTGTGGAAGCCGCATACACCGACTATAAGGAGCTTCTCGCCAATCCTTCTGTAGATGCCATTTATTGCGCGGTTCCCCATCAGCTTCATGCGACAATTTATATCGATATTATCGAGTCAGGCAAGCATTTATTGGGAGAAAAGCCGTTTGGTATTGATCAGCAAGCAAACCGACTTATTTTAGAAGCCATTATTAATCATCCTGAGGTCATCGTTCGCTGCTCCTCTGAATTTCCTTTTTACCCGGGAGCTCAACAAATCTTTCAGTGGGTCCAAGACAATAAATTCGGTAAAATTATTGAAGTCGAAGCAGGCTTCTGGCATTCCAGCGATCTCGACCCAACAAAAGTGATTAACTGGAAAAGGCGAATCGCCACCAATGGCGAATATGGATGTATGGGGGATTTAGGCATGCATGTCCTACACCTACCGATGCGTTATGGCTGGAAGCCGAAGTCTGTAAGTGCCTTATTGTCCAAAATCATACCGGAGCGACCGGACGGTAAAGGAAACATGGTGCCCTGCGAGACGTGGGACAATGCCATCCTTGCTTGTGAGGTGGAGCTTGAAAACCAACAGTTTCCTATGATTCTCTCCACCAAGCGGATTGCCCCGGGTCATGCGAATACGTGGTTTATCCGGATAACAGGTACGGATTTCTCTGCAGAATTTACAACGAAAAATCCTAAGCAGGTAGCTTCCTTACCGTATACACCAGGTGGTGCTCAAGCATGGCATGTAGTAGATGCTCCCTATAAATCAGCGTATGGCACAATAACCGGAGGTATCTTTGAGTTCGGCTTCTCGGATTCAATTCTCCAAATGTGGGCAGCTTTTTGTGACGAGCTGGCGCATGGAAAGGATACACAGCAGCCTTTCTACTGTGCAACTCCAGAAGAGGCAGCAGACAGCCATAAGATTTTTACAGCTGCATTGGAATCAAACCGGACAGGGCAAACGATATCGATTGACTGGAGGGATTAGCTTTGAGTGGCAACGAAGCAGAAGTGATCGTCGCGGGGCACATCTGTCTGGATATCATACCGACTATCTACGAGAAGCAGGCTGGAATGGAGGCTTTGCTGGTTCCTGGTAAACTGGTGGATATAGGTCCTGCCGTCATTTCAACAGGAGGTGCTGTCTCCAATACGGGAATTGCGCTTCATCGGCTGGGCAGCAAGGTGAAATTAATGGGCAAAATCGGTAAAGATCAGTTCGGTGATGCTATTCTAAACCTACTGAGACAGCATAGTTCGACATTAGTCGATGGTATGATTGTATCACCTGACGAGCATAGCTCTTATTCTATCGTGATTAGCCCTCCACACATAGACCGGACCTTCCTGCACTCAACAGGAGCTAACGATACGTATTCAGCTTCAGACCTAACTTCTGAACAACTCCAGAGTGCACGCTTGTTTCATTTTGGCTACCCTCCTTTAATGCGCAGGATGTATGAAAATGATGGTGCTGAATTGGCCTTATTGCTCAAGAAGGTCAAGGATAGCGGGTTGACCGTATCGCTTGATTTGGCTAAGCCTGATCCTGAGTCCGATGCGGGTAAAGCCGATTGGCGTGCTATATTTACAAAAGCACTTCCTTATGTCGATGTGTTTCTGCCGAGCTTTGAGGAAATTCTTTATATGCTGCGTCCTGATTATTACGAACAGTTTCGGCAAGAATCTCTGTCAGGGGATCTTTTACCCTTTGCGAGTGGAGCTCTTCTATCTGAAATTTCGGAGCAATTGTTGGAGATGGGTGCTGCTATCGTAGTGCTGAAGCTTGGCGAGTATGGCTTGTATGTACGAACAACGTCCAATGAAAGTCGGCTGTTGACTATGGGACGCTGCTCACCCGCTCAAGAACATCTCGTCAATTGGACGAATAGTGAGTTGATAACTTCTTGTTATAAGGTGGATGTTGTGGGGACTACAGGTGCCGGCGATTGTACGATTGCAGGATTTTTACATGGCCTGATGAGGGGTTTAACTTTAGATGATACACTACATACCGCTGTCGGTGTCGGTGCGTGTAATGTTGAACAGGCAGATGCTACAAGTGGAATTCCGGATGGATCCGTTTTGTGGAGTCGAATCAGCAGTGGTTGGACAAAGCGTGAAATGAAGCTTAATTTGCATAATTGGAGCAACAATGAGGATGACCTTTGGGTTGGACCTCATCACAAATCTGTGGAGAAGGGCAGGGATCATCTATGAAACGAAGTGAGTTTGGTAAAGCGCAGGAGCGTGCTGCCGCGATGTTGAAGTCTAGCGGTATTGCATTAACGAAAGAGGAGCAGGAGCATATTGAAGTCGCGGGTTTTGGACTTGGCGAGCTTGACATTCAAGGCTTGGAGCTCATTACTTATGTGAATAATGACCGCTACTGCGCTAAAGAATTAGTATTGTTCCCACGCCAGACGTGCCCAGAGCATATACACCCACCAGTTGGCGATGATCCTGGCAAAATGGAAACCTTTCGCTGCCGCTCAGGAAAAGTATTCCTGTATGTCGAGGGTGCAGTTGCGGCAAACATCCAGTCGACGATTCCGCCAGGAAGCGAGCCTTATTACACCGTGTTTCATGAGATCGAATTACTTCCCGGTGAACAATATACGATAGCTCCTGGTACTAAGCATTGGTTTCAATCGGGCGACTTGGGTGCGATTGTCTCCGAATTTTCCAGCACTAGCCGTGATGAGTATGATATCTTTACAGACCCCCGTATCGAACGGATACCAATCGTTACGGAAGATGAATAAGAGGATATCACCCCATGATTCTATACGGAAAAAGCTGGTCGAGACGCGAACTCGAAGCACGTGTAGGCAAAATTGAACAAATCGCTGGTATTAAACGGTTCAAAGGCATAGAGGGAAATGAAATGGGTGTTGAGCAGATTCAGGTACGAACGGGAGCGGGCTTGACCTATTATGTAACCCCATCCAAGGGCTTGGACATCTCTCTAGCTGAATTCCATGGAGTGCCGATTAGCTGGCAATCTCCCAATGGGGATGCTCATCCCGCTTTATATGACGCTGCGGACAATGGCTGGCTTCGAACAGCATCCGGTGGTTTGCTTATGACCTGCGGATTGATGCAAGTAGGCTCATCTGGTAAGGATGATGGGGAAAGCCTTGGTTTGCATGGTCGAATCCACCATACGATAGCAAAGCAGGTCGCGGCTGTAAGCAGCTGGTCTGATGACGAAATGGATATGAACATTTCTGGCGAGCTGGAAGAAACCTCGATCTTTGGAGGGTGTCTTCGCTTATCGCGCCAAATTAGCAGTCGTCTCGGGAAGAACGAAATATTCATTCAGGACGAAGTACGCAATATGGGCTTTCAGCGCTGTCCGCATATGATCCTCTACCATTTCAATTTCGGATTTCCATTGTTAAGCGAAGAAACAGAAATCCATTTCAAGGATACCTATGTGCAAGCGCGAGAAAACGGTAATTCGATTCATGGCTATAAGGAGTGGCACGCTCCGGATGCAAATTATCAAGAACGAGTCTATTATCACGAATTGCAAGGCGAACCGGAAGTGCAAATTATCAATCACCATTTCCCTTTTCATAACGGGGATGCTAAGGTACAGGCTACGCTTCAATGGTCATCAGACACCTTACCGAAGCTTGTTCAATGGAAAATGCCAGGAGCTGGAACCCATGTGCTTGGCATAGAGCCTGCTAACTGCCATGTGGAAGGCCGTCATAAAGCGCGTGAGCAAGGAACTCTTGTCTTTCTGGAGCCCGGTGAGACAGTGAAATATAGCTTAAGGTTGCTCCTGACCTAAGTTCCGTGGATAATAGAGGGATTGAAGAAAAGTAACGGGGGTTCACCATGACGCATAGTCCAATCATCAACCAACGTCAGCAGCAAATTTTGGATCGAATGGCTCTGGACGGCGAAGTTAAAATTGCTGAGTTGAAGGATACGTTTGACGTTACCGAAATGACGCTGCGCAGAGATCTGGAAAAGCTTGAGTTCATGGGACTGCTTAGGCGTACATTCGGAGGCGCCATTCTCATCGGCAAGGATATTGCACTGCAGGATCGAACGGGTATCATGATGGATGAAAAAATGAGCATTGGCCAGCTAGCTGCTCAGCTTGTTAAGTCTGGTGATTCGATATTTTTGGATGGCGGCTCAACAACGCTGCAAGTTGCCAAATATTTGAAATCGGAAATGAGCATTACCGTCGTCACGAATGCCCTTAATATTGCCGCTGAGCTTCAGGCCAAGCAAATTTCTACAATCGTAGTTGGAGGCATGCTTCTGGATAAAACATCGACTTTGGTAGGTCCTATTGCCGCAGGCTCCATTGCCCAAATGGCATTTGACCGTGTCTTCATCGGTACCACTGGAGTATCGATCAAGCATGGCTTTAGTAACTCCAATATGCATGAAGCCGAAATTAAACGGCTTGTCATCGAGCAAGCTTCAGAAGTGAATATTGTCATGGATCATTCGAAGTATGGGTTGAAGGATTTGTTCTCGTTCGCGGCTCTTGAAGCTGTAGATCGGATTATCTCCGATCGACTTCCCGATCTGGAATTGGATAGTATACTTAAGGAAGCTTCTGTACAAATTGTAGTCAAGAACTGATTGCCCAATAGAAGAAAACGCCAAGCTCTGGAACCACTCAGGCTTGGCGTTTCTTTTTTTAACACAAACTTTACATGCATTGCGATAAGATATGTAAAGCACAATCTAATCGTTCTTGTACGAATTTGGACACGGGGGGTTACAAGTTGAAATTGTCCATTGGTAAACAAATCATCATCGGTTTTCTGATCGCTCCGCTTTTGCTCGGTGTCATTGGAGGGATGTCTTATCGGTATTTACAGACGGTCAATGAATCGTATACGGCACTGGTGGAGGTACAGGCACGTGCTGCCTTTGATTCACATGTTATTCAGTTCGACGCGGCTCAGCAAATGAATTTCCTTAACGCTTATTTTGTAGTCAATGAGAGCCAGTACTTGCAAGGGTTTCAATCGACGAATGCAGATCTGAACGAACTGGTGGGGAAAGTGTCAAACAATTTGTCGGAGGAAGGGAAGGTAACGGCGAAAGAAATTTCGGAACTGAATAAGAAGCTGCAGACTCAGGCGGATAAAGTCGCAGCGCTCTTGAAAACAGACCCGAAAGAAGCGAAAAGGCTCATTAGTCTGGAAGTGCTTCCGACCGGCTCGGAAATCAAAAATGTGACCAAAACAATCGTTGACCAGCAGGAGCAATTGATGAATGAAGCTTATCGGACGAATGCGCAGCTTGTTGAGTCGACACGTCAAATGATTGTCATTGCCAGCGCCGCCGCGATCCTGATTGCGCTAACATTCGGGATGATATTGGCCGCTCGTATTTCCCGACCTTTGGCTGTAGTTAACCGCCAATTGAAAGATATAGCGGAGGGAGAAGGCGATTTGACCCGACAAATTGTGATCAGATCCAAGGGTGAATTTGGAGAACTCGCTGGATCATTCAATCAGATGGTGTATAAGCTTCGTGAGCTTATTCAACAGGTGGGTACCCATGCGGAGCAATTCGCAACGCATTCCGTACAGTTAAATTCCAGTGCTGCAGAAACGGGGGAGGCGTCAGAGCGAATTGCTACCACGGTTCAGGAGGTCGCAGCCGGGTCGGTGAAGCAGCATATAAGCGTAGCAGAGAGCTCTCGCATCATCGATGTGATCTCACGACATGCCGAGAGGATTGCCGTCAAATCCAGTCATATGTCCTTGACCGTAGACCATGCAAAGGAAGCGGCTTATCAGGGTCATGATGCGATAAGAACGGCCATGAAGCAGATGACCGAGGCTCACGAGGTGATGACTTCGATGAATGAAGTCGTTGGTGGGCTTCAGGATAGGGCTTTGGAGATTGAGAAATCGATCGAGCTCATCACCGATATAGCCCGTAGAACGAATCTGCTGGCTTTGAATGCCGGGATTGAATCAGCGCGTGCAGGTGAACAGGGCAGAGGATTTGCAGTCGTCGCAGGGGAAGTACGCAGCTTGGCTATTCAATCGGCACAATCGGCGGAAACGATCGTCGAGCTGATTGCAACGATTCGGGAAGAAACCCGGAAAGCGGCCATGCTCATGAACGAAAGTACGAAGGTTGTCGATTCCGGGTTGCAGGACGTGAACCATGCGGGAGCGTCGTTCAACTCCATCGTTCAATCCATCGGTGAGATCGATCAGGAAATGATTGAGGTCACCGAGGTATCCGGCCAGATGGAAACAGACACGGTTCACGTTGCTCAGGCGATCCATGCGATTGCCGAGGTTGCCGCAGCGAATGCGAACGGCACGCAGCATATTCTTGCCTCGACACAAGAGCAGCTTGCATCCATGGGACATATGACAGGCTCGATCCGGCATTTAAGTGATGTGGCGGGACAGCTGCAGCTGTCTATCGACCGTTTTAAAGTATAGTCGGCATACTCCATTTACACGTAGGCTCTTCCCCTGGTTAGTATACACGGAACTCCTTTGCCAATCGCACCAGGCTGGGACATCTCCTCCAGGTAACGACGACCACGTTCACATTTTTTGCATCGGCTGCAGACATCGGAGGTAACTACCTTCATATTAAATTTATATTTATCTATCGAAGAGGGTGGCGTGTTTTTCTTTGTGGCTTTTTTACTCACTATACTCACCTCAAATGTTGGTTTGAAGTATAGTATGCTGTTCGTCGGTGATTGGACACATATCCAATACTGACTTTAATTCATACATCTTGATTTTTGTTTCGTCTGCTGAGTTGTCGAATTAATGTAACGATGAAGATCAGAAGGAGCGGAAAAATATAAGCGATATTATTAAGCAACGGCCATGTTGTATTCACGATTTCTTCAAGCGCGGATTCTTTGGTATAGGTAGTGAGTGATAGCAGAAGGCAGATAAAAGCGACGGGAAAGACCAGGAAACGTTCGTTTTTTAATCTGAGCCATTGCGACAGAACCCTCATAAGAATAAGCAGAAGGATGGACGCTTTGAAGTAAAAGCCGATAATAAGCGAGAATCCGATGACCGATTCGATTCTTTCGATGATCTCCTGAACAAAGATCAACCGTGCAAGCTGGTATAAGGAATATTTGAGTTCACCTGACAGAGGCCCCAGTACCATAATGCTGCAAATGACCGAGGTCAGCAACGTCATGGCATTAACAATGAGCGCAAGAAACAAGTGCTTCCCGACCTTAGATGTATCCTCTTGCTGCACGTAAGGCAATATGATGGAAAAGACCACAAGCTCGGCATAGGGAAATCCATAAACGATATATGCAGCTTTAAGAATGGGCCCGATCCCATCGGGCATGACAGGAAGAAGGTATTCCAGATGAAACAAATTCCCGACGAGCACCCAGATGATGACGATGAATCCAAACATCAGAGCCAGTAAGACAGCGGCCATTCGGGCCATAACCTCAATGCCAGCAAGCGCCGTCAAAGCTATCGTCACGAATAGTAGAGAGTTTACGGCATAGGTAGGCGTCTCTTTTAACATCGTGCTTTTAAAAAAGGTTCCAATCTCAATCACGATGCCAGCTACATGCCAGAACATCACGCAGGTAAGTGGAATGAGCAGCACCGTGGTTAATACGTTCCCCAGCGTAATGCGACTGTATTCAATAAGTGATTTATTCGGAAATTGACGATATAAATAAAGAACGCCTGCTAACAGGATCATTCCCATTGCCAAAGCGATCAGAAGAGAAATCCATGCTCCATTGCCGGCAACGTTCGTCAGGGGCGCAGGGATGATGACGATGGAAGAGCCTGTCATAAAGAAGAGGAATAGCATGGTCATCTGGACAGAGCTAACACGTTCTTGCTTATTCATAGGTTCCTCCCGATTCCAGGTTAGTGCATTATGAAGACTTTGCAGGATCAAGCCATTGGACGATTTGCTTGGCCGGGCCATTTAATAGATTGAAGATGGTGTCAAGATTAGGCCACGACTTGGTGGTAACAAATAGAAAACCGAGATAAAGAAGAGGCGCCAGCATCGCCCCATAGACAAGCCGATCGCGGGGGCAGGCTCCTCTGAACTTTGGTATGTCGCAGACAAGCATAGCGGCAGCCAGTAACAAGAAGCAGACTAATTTACCAATCATGGCTACTTCTCCTTTGTTCCAAACGGGGTTCCTACATTCATGCCAGTACTCAGTACTTCGACATCCACATCGATCTGGAATTGACTTTGGGCAAGTCGCTTATTCCATGTCGGCTCAAGGTGTTTCCAGAGCTTGGGATTTTTCCTGTAAATTTGATTTCCGATTCCGATGGCGTCCAACTCCTGTCGCTTGAAAATCGAGATCGCATGCTGAAGTTGTTTTTTGACCATGTCTGTGATTGTATGCTCGAAACGTTCTACGTCTTCTTTCGTTTTTAAAAGGGAGCATCGCAGCTCTCCAACCGTTCCTTCGATTCGAATATTTACCCCTATCGACACGACATCATCTTCTACTATAGGCGTTACTTTGCTGTTGAAAGAGAGAACTTCAAACGATTCTTTGTTTTGAACTTGATCTTTGGCGCTGTTGATACAAGGAAATTCCAGTATCCCACTCATGTATTTGTCTGTCAGCATCATGAACGCTTCCGTATCCGTCTCCTCAAGGATGTGAACCAGCTTGCCGTCTTTGATAAACGCGACTCCAGATACCTCCGCTTTATTTTGCGAGCCGTTTTTATGAATGTAAGGGATGGCGGAGGTTTTAGAGGGACTTTTCAATTGAATCGCCAAGTCATACAACGGGATGCTGGAGGTTTTGGCGGAATAAAGGGAACCGCTGGTTTCCATCTTTTTGTATTGTTGGCCAATAGTCTGCTCAATAAAGGGTTGAATTTTCAAAAAATCTCCGGCTGATCCTTCTGCAATCAAGGGGAGGACCGTGCCGCGAGGTTCTTGGTCTCTGGAGAAAAAATCAAGAACTTCCCGTATGTTTTGGGTTTTGGCCAACTGTTCTCCGATTAGAATAACACGCATATGATCCCACTTGGGCTTGCGTCCGAACTTCTTCGTGATGTCCCGAATGGCTTCGAAGATCGTTTCACCGCTCGTTTGGATATTGATGCCCTTCTCTGCAGGTTTCGCACTTGCGCTCGTTTCCATCTTAGTTGAAGGATTGTAGAAAAGGGTCGTTAACTGGATGAGATCATCCTTGGTCCGATCAATGGCCACCGCTTGGACATATCCGTATTCGTCCAATTCATTATTATCCCAGCATCCAGCGGTCAACCCAAGGATAACTAAGGAAACGAGAATGGAATAAAACGGCTTCACGGCACCTTCTTCCCTTCTGAGGCCTTTTTGTGCAAGTGTCGATTACGCGGCGAATGAAGCAGTACCCGTTGCGGTAAAACGATAATGGCATCCCTCAGTCTGTTGATGTCCAGCGGAGCTATTGACGAAAGGTACGGCTGTCCCAAAGAAGTCAATGTTGCCAAGTGAAGGTAAATCAGTATGAAGCTGACCATGATACCGAGTCCTCCGAACGTTGCTGCGATAATCATTAACGGAAACCGCAATATTCGGATCGCGATTGCCATATTGTATTGAGGGAGCGCAAAGGAAGCAATGCCCGTTAATGCGACGACAATCACCATAACCGGGGATGAGATCTGTGATTGTATGGCTGCTTGCCCGATGACCAGCGCTCCAACGATGCTTACGGCAGAGCCGATCGGTCGAGGCAATCGAATACCTGCTTCCCTCAGCAGTTCAAAGAAAAATTCCATAATGAGCGCCTCAATCACAGCCGGAAACGGAATTCCCTCCCGTGTGTTCAATATCGCAAGAAGCAGAACGGTCGGAATGAGCTCAGAATGGAAGGTGGACAAAGCAATGTAGGTACTCGGAAGCATCAGCGCGATAATAAAAGCCGCTACTCGAATCAATCGAATTAAAGAAGAAAAAATTGTTCGATAATAATAATCTTCACTTGTCATAAAGAACTCCACGAAATTACCCGGACAGATTAATATAGAGGGGCTTCCATTCACCATAGCGATGATCTTGCCATCCAGCAGAGCCGTAATGGCAGTATCTGGACGTTCCGTATATCGAACCTGCGGAAAAGGGGAATAGCGGGAATCCCCGATCCACTCTTCGAGATAGGAAACTTCGAGAATTTCTTCCTTATCGATTTTGGCCATACGATGCTTGAAATCGCTTAACGTATCAGGATTCACAGTTCCATCCAAATAACCGTACGATACCTTTCGCTGGCTCTGCTGACCTGCTGTAAAAAACTCGAATTTAAGCTTTGGCGATTTAAGCAAGCTGCGAATGACGCCGATATTACGGTCAAGACTCTCAATGAAGCTTACGTGGGGGCCTTGTACAGCAGGCTCTGTAATCGGTTCAGAAGCCTGACGCTGTTCAACATCAAGGGCAACATAACCAATCGCTTTATTCCATCCATTAAAAAAGATAACGACTTCTCCATCCAGAATTCTTTTGACGGCTTGATCCATATCTTCCATCAGTTCAGCTGAGGAGGAGGAGACTCCATCGTTCTCAAAAAAATCAATCAAAATGTCGACCGTAATCGTCGTAGCGGGACCGATCTCGTGGGCAACGAGATTTTGCAATGTCTGCTTAAGATAATTCTTATGATCGGGCTTGATCAGCGTTTCGAAATAAACAGAAAATGCCGTTTGCTCCAGCTTTGGACCATAACCCCAAGGGGAAATCTTCAAATCCTTGCAATTGGCAAAATAATCTTCGATGCGCCTCAAATTGTCTTCTAATCGCGAAGAAATGGCATTGGAGTTCAGGGATTCTGATGCAGAAGCAGGATCTGTCTGTGGAGCGGACGGATGACTGGGCGGTAGGCTGTTATCATTTGGATTTTTCCGCATGCTGCACCTCCATACAGGGAAAAGGCGTAAAGTATTTACATTATTTCCACAAATAAGGGACTATATGCAATGAATTTTTTAACTACAATCTACTTGTGAATATTTGGATAATGATAGGATTACGATGTTTGATAAACTTTTAAAAGGAATATTTTGACAGTTAATAGATGGTGTGCTAAAGTGTTTTGTAATAAGTGTTACACTATTAGACAAAGGTGTTAATGATGAGTAAAAAATCTAAAAGAAGTATCGTCATTTCTGTAAGGCTGGATGACACCTCGTTGGCTGCAGTGGATTTATTAGTGAATTCAGGGCTTGCGCAGAGCCGTTCGGAAGCAGCGTCTCAGTTTATTGGTATAGGTGTGCAGTCATCAGGGGCGTTGATTGTAAAAGCCAAAGTGCTCGAAGAAAACGTTCGTGTATTAAAAAAAGAAATGCTGGATGTCGTTACTAACAAGAGTCTTGGTGAAGTCTCGCATTTGCTTCAAGTTGAGGACAAGCTCCAGGAGGACAAGACGCCCAAATGATTGGCATTCCCCTTGAAAATTTAATATTGTCTTATTTGCACGAGCGGTTTGGTTGGTATAGTTAAAGGGGGAAGGACTACAACTAGGAGTTGGAATCATGATTAGAGTGCTGCTTGTGGATGATGAAAAAGAAATTCGTGAAGGTCTGAAAAAAGTTTTCCCATGGTCGGATTACGGTATTGATGAAGTGATCGCAGCTGATGACGGAGATACAGCACTTCAAATTTTTCGTGATATGAGGCCCGATATTCTAATTACTGATATCAAAATGAATCGAATGTCGGGAATTGAATGTCTAAAACATCTGCATAACGAAGGCTTCCCTATGGGCAGTTCAATCGTAGTCAGCGGCTATGATGATTTTGAGTTTGTTAAACAGGCGCTGCAGCTTGGTGTCATGGATTATTTATTAAAGCCAATTCGGTTGGATGAATTGAAAGGAGTCGTACAGAGAGCAGTTGATCTAGTACGGGCAGAACGGCTTCGCAGATCCAATCAGGATTTTCTGGAAAACAATGTGAAGCAGGCGATGCCTCGCATCCAGGAACAACTGCTGCAAGAATTAATTAAGAAGGATAACCAGAACCAGCTGGACTCGCGTATTCGGCATCGCCTAACGAGTGTGAATCTGGATTGGCTTCTGGAAAGCTCGGTTGTTCTGCTTCTGCTCGAAATTGATAATATGAAGGCCATCGAGCAATCCAAACGGTATAAACACGAAAAAGAGCTGGTTCTTTTCGCCACTGACAATGTGATCGTGCAAACGTTGAAAGAGGAGAGTCAACGGCAATTTACGATTTTTCGCGATGCCAAGGATCGCTGTGTCATTATGTTAGAGCATACACAAGGGGAAGACACAACAGCCAGTCTACAATTGGCAGAGCTTCTGATTGAACGTATTAATAAGTATGTCAAAGTAAACGTCAGTATCGGAACGAGCGCGGCATCCGACAAATTTTCCAAACTGGCAATGATCTACAACGAGGCCGTCGAAACGCTTGAGCACAAAGTGATCTATGGTGGAAATCGGGTTCTGATGGCTGGAGTGCATGGGGAGGATAAGGAATTCAACGAGATTCATTTGAGCGAGCTGGATGCGCTGCTGGATCTCGTCAAATATGGGTCGGAGCAGGAAATTGTGCAGCAGATGGACGAATTCTCTGAGTTGGTTCGTACTTGGTCCTATACGAATATCCGTGATATTCAACAGAAGACCTTTGAATGGCTGCTTGAATTTTTTAAAAAGGCATCGGCTGCGGGATATAAAGATTGCTGGTGGGAACATAATGTCATAGCATTATGGGAGCAGTTGGAGCAGTACGATACGATGGAGTCTCTTCAGATTCAGACAACGAGATATCTAATGGAAGTGTCCCGTGGTTTTGGGCAGCTATCCCAATCTCATAACCAGATCTTAATGACAGCTGAGCAATATATGAAGAAAAATTACGCAGACAGCTTAACCTTGCAAAGCGTGGCAGAACAAGTGTATGTGACGCCTGTATGGCTTAGCAAATTATTTAAAAAGGAAAAACGATCCACTTTTCTGGAATATTTAACGGATATTCGCATGGAGAAATCCAAAGACCTGCTGGGCGATATTCGTTACAAAATTTATCAAATATCACAGCTTGTGGGCTATAAAGATCCCGTTCATTTTGCCAAATTGTTTAAGAAAACGACAGGCATGACGCCCAAGGAATATCGCAACTTAAGAGGCATTCAGGATGAATAATTCAAGACTCATACTGAATGGCTCATTTCGCAGGAAAATTATCGTTTTGTTCTTTTGTCTAATCCTTGCGCCCTTTTTATTTTTTTCCTATTACTCGTATCATCAGTCTACTAAAGGCATATCGGACGCCAGTGAATCTTTCTACATAGCTTACTTCATGCAAAATCGGAAAAATTTTGATGCCTATCTAGACGGTTTAAACAATAGCATCAACGATATTATTGGAACCAAACAGCTTCAACAGCTGCTGGATACGAAACCACAAACACCGGAAGAGGACAGCAATGTAGCCGTTGAGATGGCGAGCTTCATTTATCAGAAACAACTCCTGCTTGGCGGCGCAGGCGCGTTCCGTTTGCGTATATATCCGGTTCATCTGGAGGACTACCCAACGTTCACTAAAAATTTGGATGATGGCAGCAGCTTAGCTGAGCAGGCATGGTTCCGCGATGAAATTTCACATGGAAAGCCAACCTGGCGTTTGTTTTTACCACAGGACAATCCGTCTTTTTACCCGACACCGTTAATAACGAGGATGAAACAATTTACAGGCTTGTATGATAATGAACCTCGAGGAATTATTGCGGTAGATATTTTGGAAGATCAAATGTATCGATTTGTAACGCCACCCCAATCTCTCAAGGGGCAGGAGTCTTTCATTCTCAATGATGAAGGACACGTGCTCTCACACACCAAGAAAGAGCTGATCGGTTCCAATATCAATTCGGCTGCCTTATTAAATGTCATTAAACAGCACAATGAGGGAACCGAAATTATTAATTTTGGCAATTCCCAATCTCTGATTACGTATGCCCGTTTAACCGATGAGCCTTGGGTCATGGTCAGCAGCATTCCGCTAGCGACTTTAATGAGTCCCATTCAGGAAATAACGAAGCTGACGGTCGTATTTGTTGTGGCTTATATCGTTTCCTGTGTGGGTGTGATCATTTACATAACGCTGCATTTTACCAATCCGATTATGCGGCTGGTTCGATCCATGCGAAAGCTGGAGCAGGGTGATTTTCAAACGACGCTCGTGCAAACGAACAGACAGGATGAAATCGGGTGGCTTTACAACGGTTACATTCAGATGACACAAAAGATCCAGCAGCTGCTTCAAGAAGTATATGTGTCGGAACAGGTCAAGAAGGAACTGGAATTTCAGGTGCTCAGTCACCAAATCAATCCTCATTTCCTGTATAACACGCTTGAATCCATCCGTTGGAAAGCGGAGTCTCATCATTTGGCTGATATTAGTGAAATGGTTGCGTCGCTGGGAAATCTTTTGCGACTCAGCTTGAATCAAGGGAAGGAATTGACAACTGTACGCAGAGAGTTGGATCATTTGAAAGCTTATACGCACATTGAATCTGCCCGATTGGATCGTCCGCTGCGCGTTGTGGTGCTTGTCGATGAGGGATTGATGGAACTGCCAGTCCTGCGTCTGCTGCTGCAGCCATTAGTGGAAAATGCGATTCATCATGGGATACGCGACCAAATGGACAAGGGGAAGATAGTACTGACCGGTAAACGTGAGGGGAGTCAGCTCATCTTCGAGCTGTCAGACAACGGGAAAGGGATTCCGGAGCAGGTTTTGCAACAAATCCATGATGGCCGAATCGGAGAGGAGCGCAGCGGGGCTCGTCAGGGCGTAGGATTGTGGAATGTTCATCAACGGCTCAAGCTCTATTTTGGCGAAGAATATGGGCTGAGTATTGTATCCGCGCCGATGGAAGGAACGCATATAACGATCAGGCATCCCATCCTACAGCAGGATACAGAGATCAAATGAAGTGAAGGAAACTCTACTTGGAGTGATGGTGACCCACGAGCTGGACACTTTGGAAGAAAGTGCCGGCTTAAGGGTCATTTGTGTTTTCTGTGGACATTCAATTTATTAGGCTAATAATGCGGGGTGAAAGTTTAAGTCTGCCTCATAGTTTATAAATGGCCCAGACCGTACAATAAAGACATCAAGCAACACACCTTCATGATAGAGAGATTAGGATAGGAGAGGAAGAGAATGGGTGTGACGAAGAGATTTTTGGGGGAAATGACGAGGAATGGGTCTGTCTACTTGATGTTTGTACCTGTTGGGCTGCTGCTTCTTGTGTTTAATTACATGCCGATGGGAGGGCTCGTCATTGCCTTTAAAAATTTTGATTTTACTCAAGGCATATTTGGCAGCAGCTGGGCGAATCCGATCTTCAACAATTTTAAATTCCTGTTCAATTCCGAATACGCGCTTCGGGCGCTAAGGAATACGATTTTCCTGAATTTATTATTTGTTTTCTCAGGATTGATATTTGAAGTCAGTCTGGCCCTGCTGCTCAACGAAATCCGCAACAAAGCATTCAAAAAAGTAGCACAATCCTTAACGTTTCTGCCCTACTTTATTTCATGGATCGTTGTGGGTGTGTTTACTTACAATCTGCTGACAGATGTTGGGGCTGTTAATTCCATCATCTCGTTTTTTGGATTTGAACCGATAGACTTCTTCAGCAAGCCTGGCCTATGGCCGGCGATCCTGGTGTTGATTATGCGCTGGAAAGTAACAGGATATGGAAGTGTCATTTACTTGGCCGCATTGACGGGGATCGACGCTTCTTACTTTGAAGCAGCTGCAATCGATGGAGCGAACAAATGGCAGCAAATCCGCTATATCAGCCTGCCGATGCTGAAGCCAACTATTATTATTCTAACATTACTCGCTATCGGACGGATTATGAACGCTGACTTCGGCATGTTCTATGCAGTTATTGGCGATGCTTCGACCTTGTATCCAACCACAGACGTCATCGATACTTTCGTATACAGGGGTCTGAGAGTGAACGGTGATATTGGAATGTCTGCTGCTGCCGGGTTTCTGCAATCGATTGGTGCTTTCATCCTGGTGCTGGGGAGCAACCTGATCGCCAGAAAAATCGATAAAGATTCTGCGCTGTTCTAATTTACCACAAAGGATGTTGGATTCATGACAATGAAACGATTTCAATTTTCTCAGCTTATCATGATGATTTGGATTTCTCTATTTTGCTTGTTCTGTCTCATCCCTTTTGTGATGGTTATTAGCGGTTCCTTGAGCACGGAGGCGGACATCGCCAAGCATGGATACACACTGGTGCCGCTTCATCCCAATCTAACCGCTTATCGTATGTTATTTCTGGGTGCAGAACGTATTATTGATGGTTATAAAATCAGTATTTTCGTAACCATCGTAGGCACTGTGCTGGCTGTTCTCGTCAATTATCTCGGCGGCTATGCGATGGCAAGGAGAACACTGAAGTATCGAAATGCATTATCGATTTTTGCTCTGCTAACGCTGATGTTCAATGGGGGATTGGTACCTTGGTACATCATTTGTGTCAATTATCTGCACTTGAAGGATACCGTTTGGGCATTGATTTTGCCACCGCTGGCGCAAGGCTTTAATTTGTTCCTGATTCGCAACTTTTTGCAGTCGATTCCGGAAGAGCTTTTTGAATCCTCGAAGATTGACGGTGCAAGCGAATGGAGAATCATGCTGCAAATTATAGCTCCACTAGCCAAGCCGGTACTGGCAACGATATCTTTATTCGTCGCTTTGAATTATTGGAATGACTGGTTCCTTGGGCTTATGTTCGTCGATAATCAAAAGCTTCAGCCTTTGCAGCTTATGCTGCGGACGATTGTAAGCAACGTCGAGTTTCTCAAAAGCTCCACCAATTCGGCTGAAATGCAGCGGGTAGCGGCAACACTTCCTACTGAGGGCGTCAAGATGGCTGTAACCGTGATCACGATTGGGCCGATCATTTTTCTATATCCATTCCTGCAAAAGTATTTTGTCAAAGGTTTAATGGTAGGCGCCGTTAAGGGATGAATCCAAGCTATTGCAGCCATCGCTGTTTAGTATATTGAATCCAATCAATTGAAGGGGAGAGTCATATGATCAAGAAACCGTTTACTACGCTGCTTGCAGCGACCATGCTCCTGAGCGGTGTGACCTTGACCGCGTGCAGCAGTGATACGAAACCATCAGGGAGTACACCAACAACACCAACAGGAACAGCAGCAGCTGATACCCAAAAGCCGACATCCAAAGAAGAGGAGGTCACACTGAAATTTTATTTTGGCGGGGATAAGAAGTCAAGTACAGATGAAGTATGGAAGGCTGTCAGTGACTACGTGAAATCCAAAGGCTTAAATGTTAAATTTACAGTGAATGTAATACCTTTTGGCGACCCCTATAAAGAAAAATTGCTTGTCATGTCAGCATCCGGTGATGATTGGGATATGAATTACGATGGGGATTGGTTGGCTTACCGCCAAATGGCTTCCAAGGGTGCGTATCTGGGGCTTAACGACTTGCTTCCCAAATATGCGCCGAATTTGAATAAAAAATATCAAGAGCAAGGGACATTGGCTGCTGCTACGGTAAACGGGCAAGTGGTGGCACTGCCATGGACGATGAAAATGAGTCAAAGGCCTTTTGTGAAATGGCGTGCTGATTTAACGAAAAAAGCGGGTATTGAGCCAGCACCGGGTTCCATCAAAACCTTGGAGGATCTCGACAATTTGGCGCATCAAATCAGAAAAGCTTACCCTGACATGAAGGTGGCTTTCCCTGTAGTTCCAACTGTGCTATCCGGTTTCTTTGAATTGCGCGATGAGTTGAATGATTTGTCGGCGCAGGGGGGCAATCAGCTCATCGTGGAGCTGAATGATTCAACCTTTAAAGTAAAAGCCTTGGAGCAAACGAAAACTTACAGCGACATGGCTAAATACGCGCAGAAATGGTATCTCGATGGCATTATTAATAAGGATGTTCTGGTTGATAAAGAAGATCCGGGTCCTAAGTTTAGAAATGGTAAAATGCTGCTCGCTAACAGCTCCCACGAATGGGCAAATGCAGAAGAAAATTTCTCGGATAAATCGTCTGAGCGTTCATCTTCCCAGCTGTATCCCGATAAAAAATTCCCGAACCGTACAGCATTGGCAAATGTTGTAGCTATCAATAAAAACTCGAAACACCCGGATCTGGTTCTTCGTTTCCTGGATATGATGGAGACAGACCAGAAGCTGTATGATCTCGTGCAATATGGGGTCGAGGGCAAAAACTATATATTGGATGGCAAAACAGCGAATTATCCGGCTGGAATGAACGCCACAACAAGTAATTACATGGAATGGGGCGGGCAATGGGCGCTCTGGAAGCCGCAATTTATGAGACCGAATCCGACTTATAAAGAAGGCTTCTGGGTAAAAGAGGCAGAATTCGCCAACGACCCAAGCAATATCACGAATCCGCTGGATGGCTTCTTTGTGGTCAGCGATAAGATTAAGAACGAGCTGGCTCAGCGCGATCAGGTTCAAAACGAACTAGGCCGGGCGATTGAAGCCGGTGCTGTAAAAGATGCGGATAAAGCGGTAAGTGAGTATATTGAGAAACAAAAAGCAGCAGGCTTGGACCGGATTATTGTTGAGGTTCAAAAACAGGTCGATGCTTTCATCGCTGCAAAGAAAAAGTAAGGTAGAGGGTCGCTGTGCAGAACGGCGACTCTTTTATTTGCTGAATGTAAAAGAAGCAATGGGCTCGTACATCGGTGTTTTTTGAAGATGGCTTTCATAAAGCTTAAATTCATTGACCGACTTGTACAAAGTAGACTCCGATACGTGTGGGACCAAATTTGTAATAGAGAATGGGATAGAGTCACCTTTATAGCGTCGAGCGATGGTCAAATGAGGGTGAAAATCGCGGTTTTCCTTGAGGAATCCGAGTTCAGTCATACTATTATCTATATATTGCTGTAAGTTCATTAATGGTAACAGATCACCTCCCACACCTGCCCATAAAATACTGGGTGAAGCGTGAGGGCCAAAGGTTCCCCATTCTGTCAGCGTTAGTTGAAAGGGCTGGGTCGTTTCAGCAACGTGAGTTAACAGTTTAGACAGCCGCTCGTATTGTTCAACGGATGTATCCCCTAAAAATTTCAGCGTAATATGGTAATCCTCAGGGTGTGTCCATTTTTGAAAAGGAAGCTTGGGTTGGAGTCTTGTCATTTGTTGAGTCAATTGTTGTCTCCATTGTTCGTCTATAGGAATGGCGATAAATAATCGCGATGATTCGATACTCATAGGCTGCATAGATCCTCACTTTCAATGATCAACTTATTATGCTTGATTTCACCAATCTTATGTATACAAGAGGCTGCCAATGAAACAGCAGCCTCGTTGCAGTGACCGTATTAGGAATATTAGAGCGGAATCGACTGTAATCAAAGAAGCCATGTTAATCGGTTATATTTTTGGTGTAGTATTCGATAATATCTTTACGGCGAATAATACCGATAAACACACGATCATCGTTTACGACAGGTACAAAGTTTTGATCAGCCGCAAGTGCCAGCATGTCCTCCATTTGTGCATTAATCGAAACACATTCGATCTTGAGGCGTTTTTTGATGTCAATTATGGAGACACTATTCATATTATCAAAATCTAGGCCAGGGGTATTTTTCAGCTTCCATAGCAAATCGCCTTCCGATAAGGTGCCTACATACTTCCCTTCACTGTCAATGATGGGGATTGCCGAGTATTGGTGATGCTCCAAATGTTCCATAGCTTCTTTCATGGACATGGAGGTGGTAATATAAGCAACATGATCTTTGGGAAACAAAAAAGAAGATATTTGCATAGGTCAGGACTCCTTTACTCTGGATTTATATAGGCTACCTTAATTATTACATAACCTCAGGTGGAATGTAATGTTAAATGGTAGCAGTGTGGGCAATATAGAGGGATTCAGGGAACATATAACCAGGTATGCAGCTGAAACGACAACAATTGCTTGATACTACTGTAATACGAATGCAGGGTGAAGTGCAATTCCTCTTGAGTTCAAGATCGATCATGACAAGGATACACGAGTAGACAGTCAAAACGTCCAAACACAGAATAACATTCCGCATATAACTAAAACGTGGAGATATCTGATGATTTGGGGTGATGACTTGAAGTACTGGAATAATAAGCTGGGAAAATATCGGGCGCTGATGAATAATAAGGAATTGGCCCATCACTTGCCACCGACGAGCCTTGTCAATAAAACAAACGTAAGAGGGATGCTTGAGAAATATCGTGCTGTGTATCTAAAACCAAGCCACGGCACAGGGGGCTTTGGTATTTTTAAATTGTCTCGCAGTGCAAAAGGCTATCGACTGCAGAATGGCACACGAAGCCGATTCTATACCACGTTTGATGGGGCCTATGCAGCTTTCGTCAAAGAAAAGGGGAAGAAAACCTACCTCGTTCAAAAAGGCATCCCATTACTCCACTTCCATGGTCGTCCGTTCGATCTACGAGTCATGGTACAGCGCAGCCCAGAGCGAAAGTGGGAAGCAACAGGAATTGTGGGACGCTTAGCTCGACCCCATAAGGTCGTGACCAACTATCATAGCGGTGGGAGGCCGATGCCTGCCCATGAATTGCTGGCCCCTTTTATGCCCAAAAACAAGCAAGTACCCTATGTAGCTGGACTCAAGACGTTGAGTGTCAAGATCAGCAGACATATGAGAGGCGTTTTCCCACGGTTTCGGTCATACGGGGTGGATATAGGAATTGATGGAAAATTGAAGCCGTGGATAATTGAGGTCAATACGTCACCGGATAAATACATCTTCAATGCGCTTACAGATAAGAGGATGTTTCGCACCATCATGCGCTACTCGAGGCTTGGAAGATAGACAGCCAATGCTGGTATGTTATACCTCAAAAACTTGCCGACAAAATTAAATATCCAACCCTCATCCCAGAAGGATGTACCAAAGTTATTGAGACTCTCCGGGATATCGTCCATTAACTAATCCGGGAATCTGACTGGGTGATTGATATTGGCCCGGAAGGAGGTGCAGCGGGTGGCCGGCTTGTAGCCGAAGGTACACCGGAGCAGGTTGCCGAGGTGTCAGCTTCTTACACAGGTATGTTCTTGAAACGGGTTTTGGTCCAAGGACTCTAATCACAGAAGTTCATATGAGAAATGGAAACACATATCTAAGCTCAGGCGGAGACGACGCTTGAGCTTTTTTTGATGAAAGCCCTTTAATAAGAAAACATTAAAATTAAAGGTCAATGTATAATATTGAGTTTAATATTGTGTATCTTGAATCGAATTTACCTTAATGTCTGTATGTAAAATGGCGGTTTTATTTTGTAAACTTATAACTACTCGGCGAATACTCGCTTGGGAGATGGATTCACTAATCCACAAAATCTAAATAGGAGATGTTTCCAAATTGAAAAAGCACAATATTTCTGCCGCGCGAAGTGCCACCGCCAGCACTACGTCTTCTGACCGTCTCCCATGGGCAGGTTTACTTGCCTTGGCTATGGCCGCATTTATTTGTCTCTTCACCGAGACCATTCCAGCTGGCTTGCTGCCCCAAATCAGTGAAGGGCTGGGAATCTCGGAGGCCCTCGCTGGTCAACTAGTTACGTTGTATGCTCTGGGCTCCCTCTTGGCCGCGATTCCTTTGACAACCGCAACAAGAGGTTGGCGGAGACGGCCGCTGCTGCTGCTGCTCATGGTTGGTTTTCTTGTGTTCAATAGCGTCACCGCTATGTCTTCCAATTATACACTTACGCTGGCTGCCCGTTTCCTTGCTGGGGTATCAGGTGGTGTCTTATGGGGAATGGCAGCAGGTTATGCCCGTCGAATGGTGCCGGATGCGCTCAAGGGGCGAGCCTTGGCAGTGGCAATGGTCGGTTCGCCACTCGCCCTGGCGCTCGGTGTTCCTGCCGGAACATTCCTCGGCACAATGGTCGGCTGGCGTACAGTGTTCGGGATCATGTCGCTGCTGACTGTACTGCTGGTTGCCTGGATATCCTGGAAGATGCCGGACTTTGAAGGGCAGTCAACGGAACAGAAATTACCGCTCCACAAAGTTTTCGTTATGAAGGGGATTCGCCCCGTATTGGCTGTTGTTCTGGTATGGGTGCTGGCTCATAATATTCTTTACACTTATATTGCGCCTTACCTTGCTCAGGTCGGGCTTGCCCGTCGCGTTGACTTGATACTGCTTATTTTCGGCATGACATCGATTGTTGGGCTCTGGATTACCGGTATGTGGATTGATCGAATGCAGCGTCGATTGGTACTGATCAGCCTTGCTGCTTTCGCCTTGGCCGCTATGCTGCTTGGCATTGGCAGCAGTCAGCCTATTGTGATCTATTTGGCGGTTGCCGTGTGGGGCCTGACGTTCGGCGGAGCGGGTACCCTGCTGCAAACGGCAGTGGCCGAAGCCGCTGGCGAGAGTGTAGACGTAGCCCAATCGATGCTGGTAACGGCATGGAATCTGGCCATCGGCGGGGGCGGCTTAATCGGCGCTATTTTACTCGAAGCTATAGATGTCCGTTCCTTCCCGTGGGTCTTGTTTATTCTGCTGCTCTTTGCTCTGCTGGTAGCGTGGAGCGCCAGAGAACATGGGTTCACTTCAAAGAAGCATGGTTGAGCTCATTTGATTCTTCAACAGCTGGAATGAAAGGTTTATGGTCGACAGGTGAAGACATGACAATCAAAATCGTGTACGTGCCATATTTATTGCAGTCATTGCCAAACTGTTCAAGAGAGCGAATGGAGTCGGTCATCACTTTTAATAAATAATTGTGTTCCCCACTTATCCGGTGACACTCTGCGACATGGGGAGACGTGCGGACAAATTCGAGAAATGAATCACACTCTCTAGTCTGAAACAGGAAATAAGCAGCTGCTTGTTTCCCCGTTTTCTCGGGAGAAATGATGGTGCGGTATTCCTCAATAATTCCTTTTTCCTCCATGCGTCGCACTCTTTCTGTTACCGCAGGTTGGGATAGATTAACATATTTACCCAGTTCTGTCATCGAAATTCTTGCTTGATTTTGAAGATGGAAAAGGATTTGTTTATCAACTTGATCCACTTGGATGTCCTCCTTTAATTTTAAGGTCAATTTAACAAAATATATCGTATTCCTTTGTATCATTGCCATAGTAAACTGGTTATAGGGTATTAAATGAACGGTTTGGTTAATATATTAAACTATATTCGGTAAATTAATCAATACTTTGTAAAATAACCAACTCCCTCGATCAAAATAGCGATAGCCAGTGTGAACCTTGTGGCTAAGTACGACATCCTTTGCGGCGGCTCGAAAATCGCGTTTATAATAATTTGCTTTTCATATTCATACCATAACGGCAGAGATGCCGTTTTTTTAATAAAAAAACAGTAGATAAATATATCGATACGACATATAATATATATCGATACGACATATATAGGAACGTGGTGATTCGGGCTTGTACGAATTGTTTGTCTTAGGAGAATTGATGACGGGTGAGAAGCATGGTTATATGCTGCAGGATGTTCTTAAAAATGCGGTCGGGCTTGGTCGGAAGATCAGTTCGGGGACTTTGTATCCACTGCTCTCTCGCATGACGGAAAGCGGATGGATCAATTTGCGGGTCGAAGAGGAAACGAAGGGAGGACGAACGAGAAAAATATATGAGATTACCGAAGCAGGGCGTGATCGTTTTCAGCTGTTGATAGCGGAGCCGCTTGATTTCATCCTGGATGCGGAAACGCAAAATACATTCCGGTTCAAGATGGTGTACTTTCAATATGTGGACAAAGAAGTGCGCCTGGCTTGTCTGAAACAGTATCTGCTTATTCTCGAGAGGAGCGTAATACATGTATTACAATTCGAGTCGCGTCTGTTAATGCAAAAGCCGGAACCTGAGAAGCAGCGCGTCCAGCTGCTGCGGGTATTCGATCATCGCAAGCGTCTGGGCGAGGTTGAAATCGAGTGGATAAAGGAAGAAATCGAACGAGTCCGAACACAGCAAGACGAATGATCGGACATGAAGGCATTTGTCAAAAGGAGGATCGTATGGAACGAATATGGACGAAATCTTTTATCCAGATGACGTTGGGGATGCTGATCTTATTTACGGGTTTTTATTTGCTTTTGCCTACAATGCCGCTTTTTATTAAAGAAATGGGTGGCAATGAATCGCAGGTCGGACTTGCGGTAGGGGTATTTACTTTAACGGCGGTTGTCTTTCGTCCGATTGTCGGGGGATTGCTGGATCGTTACGGCAGAAGACCGTTCATGATCTGGGGACTGCTATTCTTTATCCTTTCGATGTATCTTTACGATTGGGTAGGCACAATGGCGATTTTACTTGCTCTACGCGTGCTTCATGGTGCCAGTTGGGCTTTATCGACGACGGCAGTCAGCACTGCAATCACGGACATTATCCCGGCTTCGCGCCGTGGGGAGGGCATGGGTTGGTTCGGCATGGCGATGACGGTCGCTATGGCGATAGGTCCGATGCTGGGAATATGGGTGCTGGAGAACAGCTCGTTTCATGGCTTGTTTTTACTCGCAACAGGCCTATCTGCTGCAGCATTATTACTCGTTTTTTCAACCCGCATTCCTTTTAGCCCCCAAACGACCGATAGGAAGATCGTATTATTCGAGAGATCCGTACTGCCCGTTACGGCAGTGCTCTTCTTCGTAGCTGTCGCATACGGCGGGATCACGACTTTTTTACCGTTATTCGGGGATTCGATTCAGGTAAACTCTGGAACATTCTTTTTGGTATATGCTGTATCGCTAACGCTGGCAAGGCCGGTTGCAGGCAGACTTTCCGATCGATTCGGCGAAGCCTATGTGATATTGCCGGCCCTGATTGTTACAGCATTGTCGTTGGTGGTACTGAGCTTCTCAAACGGACTGATCGGTGTTATTGTCGCTGCCGTTCTTTACGGGATCGGTTTCGGTTCCGCGCAGCCAGCTCTTCAAGCGGCTAATCTAACGCTAGCTCCTCCAGATAAAAGGGGTGTCGCCAGTGCTTCTTTTATGACCGCGTTTGATCTCGGCATTGGACTCGGTTCGATCATTCTCGGTTGGGTTGCCCAATATACCGGGTACAAGGTTGTGTTCATCGTTTGTGCGGTATCAGTATTCGTATCCGCAGGGGTTTTCATGCTATTTGTTAATCGACGTTTGTCTGAGAAACGAACTCATACGGGTTAAAGGAGAGAGCTTGCAAGGCATGCAAGGACCTGCAGCAAAACCCAGTCTTAACACTTTATTTTCGTGTTTTGGCTGGGCTTTTGTTTATTAGAAAATCAGAATCCAATCCGGCGCAAGCAGCGGAAACAGAAGTGAAAAGGAAAATTTTCATTTACCTATTGAAAATCTCACAATACCGAGTATAATACTTGGTATAAGAAAAAAAGCTTACTCAGGTGATCGATCTATTTTATTTAAACTTTGTAGTGGTTGAATCAAAAGACCTTTGATATAATGGATATGAAAAGCTTTTCATTACAAATATAAGGTGAAATTAAATGAAATCAACCATTAAAGATGTAGCCCGAATGGCCAATGTCTCAATCAGTACCGTTTCAAGAGTTTTGAATAATCCGAATATTGTTGTTAAAGATAAGCGCGATAAGGTATTACAGGCGGTCCAGGAGCTGAATTATTCGCCTAATGCTTTGGCCATAGGCCTGATTCACAAACGAACGAAAACGTTGGGCGTCCTGATACCAGATATATCCAACTTGTTTTATGCGGAAGTGATCAAGGGTATGGAAGATGCAGCTCATGAAAGCGGCAATAACCTGATCATATGCAATACGGATAATAATGAAGAGCGAAGGCTGTCCAGTCTGAAAGTGTTAAGCGAAAAGCAGATCGACGGCATCGTGTTCACCAGTGAACCTGTATTTCCGGATAGCTATGAAGTATTCAAACGCTTAAATATCCCTATCGTTCTTGCTGCTACCCACAGTCTGGAGTATGATATTCCATCAGTCAAGGTCGATGACGAGCAAGCAGCCTATGATGCGACTGATTATTTGATCAAGAAGGGTCATACAAAGATTGGAATGATCAGTGGTTCAATGCTTGATCCGATATCCGGTTTGCCAAGAATTCAAGGTTTTCTGCGTGCTCATAGAGCACATAACATCGAACTTGTACCGGAGAATCGCATTGAATATGGCAAATACCTTTTTGAAGACAGCTACAAGGCAATGAAAGCATTACATACGAAGTTCCCAGAGATGACGGCTGTATTTGCAACTAGTGATGAAAGAGCACTTGCGGCGATTTCCTATCTGCATGAACACAAGGTGAAGATACCGGATGAAGTTTCAGTAATCGGCTTTGACAACACGCGGATGGCAGGAATGTGTTACCCAAAGCTGACAACAGTCGCTCAGCCTCTGTATGAGATGGGGTCGCAGGCAATTAAAATGTTGGACAGTTTAATAAATGGCGTTGCGTTGGATGAAATGAGGTCCTATATGAACCACTGGATCGTGGAACGGGATTCGGTTAAACAATTAAATCATGTGTAGCAATTGAGGATGGAGGCTGGAAAGGGGTTCTGATGAAGAGCCTTGCATTTTCTGAAAAGCTTTTCAGAAAAGCTTTCATTCTTTTTTATAAAAAATGAAAACAAAACTAATTTGGAGGTCTGAAAACAAATGATGAACAAATTATTGAACACAGCATTAATTTTATCCATTTCTGCGGGGCTTGCTGCCTGCGGCGGAGAAGCTCCTTCCAAACAAGCTGCTCCTCAAGACAGCAGCCCAACCAAAGAAACCAAACCATCGGCAGAAAAGGTGAAAATTGTATTCGGACAAGGTGCAGATCAAACTGAGGGAACGAAAAAGCTAGTTGCCGCGTTCCAGGCAAAGTTTCCTAATATTGAAGTGGAATTGCGCGACTTCCCGAATGACTCTTCGCAAACACATGATCAGCTCGTAACGATTTTGGGTGGCAAATCGGCGGAGGTGGATGTTATCAATCTGGACGTGGTATGGCCAGCGGAGTTCGCACAAGCCGGATTTATCCTTCCACTTGACCGGTTGATTAAAGATGATAATGTGAATCTTAGCAAATACCTTAAAGCAGGAGTCGAATCCGGATATTTCAACGGTCAGCAATGGGCGCTTCCACGTTATAATAACTCAGGGCTGTTGTACTACCGGAAAGATTTGGTGAAAGACGTACCAAAAACCTGGGATGATCTGATCAAGCAGGCAGAGCAGTTGAAGGGCCAAGGTGGTACTCAGTACGGTTTTGTTACGCAAGCGAAGCAGTATGAGGGATTATCGGTCAGTTTTACAGAGCTGGTTAGTGCTTACGGTGGCAAAATTATCGATGATAAAGGCAATGTAACCGTGAACAGCCCAGAATCGCTTAAGGGATTAAAGCAGCTGGTGAAAATCGCCAAGTCTCCTGCAGTACCGTCGAATCTGAACACCTTTACGGAAAAAGAAACCTTGACTGCATTCATGGAAGGAAGTGCTGTGTTCGCCCGCCATTGGCCGGCTTTATACGCACAAGCAAATGATCCGAAAGTATCCAAGGTAGCTGGCAATGTTGGCATCGCTCCACTTCCTTCAGGAGATGCGCGTTCAGCGGCTGCACTGGGAGGTTGGCTTGCAGCAATTAACAAATACTCCAAGCATCCGAAGGAGTCATGGGAGTTCCTCAAATTCATGGTCAGCGCTGAGGGGGAGAAGATAATCGCAA
Source organism: Paenibacillus sp. FSL H7-0331 (assembly GCF_001956045.1). The sequence continues at coordinate 42,930 of NZ_MRTH01000019.1, forward strand.
TCAACAGCACACAAACGCCTACCTATCTTCCACTGTTTGACGATGCTGAAGTGCAGAAAGCAAGCCCATTGTTTGCGAATCGTGATTTTGTTAACGGTCTGAGCAGCGCGATTCCAAGGACAATTACACCGCAATATGCAAAAATCTCCGGCATTATCCAAGTGGAAGTGTCTAAAGCGATTGCAGGCGAGCAAACACCGGAACAGACTTTAACTAACCTGGAAACACAAATCAAGCAGGCAGTTGCTGCGAAGTAAGATAAAGAGGCGAAATAACAATAGAATGGAGGGTCATACAGCAGGATGACTCTTCATTTTTTCCTGTTACGATACGGCTAAAGGCAGGTGACCCCGAAATGTTCAAACGAATCGGTTTAACAAAAGAAAGCAGGACGGCCTATGTATTGATTTTGCCCGCAGTGCTTTTAATTTGTGCTATTGCCATTTGGCCGGTTATGCGTTCCTTCTGGATCAGCTTATATGATATTCGTCTAAACGATCCGACTAAGAGCGAGATTCATACCATGTATGCGTTGGATATGGAGAAATACGCAGAAACGTTACCTATATTATTAAAAACATTGGAGACCGAGGTGGGTGCAGGTGGCACAGCGGGTACCGAATTAGAGCCGTTAAGATTGAAAACGGAACAAATCCGCAAGGAATTGGAGACAGACCCGGCGATAAAAGACAGGTATGAGCAGATTGATCGGCTATTATATGATTTTAAACCGGTACCTGCGCAGCTGAAATACATGAAACTTGATAATGACAAGGCAGCAAGCGTGAAATCTGAGCTTAGTGTCATTCACAGCAGCTTGGTGCAGTTGAAAGAAAAAGGAATGATGAAACGGCCTGACGATGCGATCGGATTAACGAACGCACTCCAAGGAACCTTTATCGAACCGAACTTTGTCGGCTTGGGCCATTATAAAAAATTTCTGACGGATAGTCGTCTATGGCAATCTATCGGTAATACATCCTTGTTCACGGTTTATGCCGTTTCGATGGAAATGCTGTTTGGCCTGCTGATAGCACTCCTGATCAATCGTTCTTTCCGGGGACGCGGTCTTGTGCGAGCGGCGGTTCTGATCCCTTGGGCTACACCAACTGCCATTTCGGCTATGATCTGGCACTTTCTCTACGATGGTCAGAACGGTATTGTGGCAAAGCTGTTTGCTGAAGCGGGCTTTATACCGCAAATGAGTACACTGCTGTCTACCAAGTCTGGAGCTATGTTCTCTATTGTTCTGGCGGATATGTGGAAGACGTCCCCCTTTGTCGCTTTACTGCTGCTGGCGGGACTTCAAACCATATCCGGCTCCTTGTATGAGGCGGCCCAAGTTGATGGAGCGGATCGGTGGAAACAGTTCATTCATATTACGCTGCCCTCTTTAAAAACCACGATCCTCGTTGCGGTCATGTTCCGTACACTGGATGCCTTCCGTGTATTTGACCTGATTTATGTGCTTACAGGTGGCGGGCCGGCCAATTCGACAGAATCGATATCCATCTACGCTTACAAAACGATGTTTTCCGAGCTTAACTTTGGCGCAGGCTCAGCATTGTCTGTTATCGTGTTTCTATGTATCGCCATCATATGTATGATCTATGTAAAAATATTAGGCGCCGATGCAGTCAGCAAACGCGGGAGTTAGGAGGTATGCGCAATGGTTAAAAAAGCAGGCTTTCTTTTCTATTTAGGTGTCACGGTTTTTGTGGGGGCGGCCATGTTTCCTTTCATGTGGATTTTCCTGGCTTCCATTAAGCAAACTGCGTATCTGTATGGAACGTATGCTTTTGATATATTCGTCCCTGGTTATACATTGGATAACTATGTTCGCGTATTCGTTAATCATCCGTTTGGCCGTTATTTGCTCAACAGCTTTTCGATAGCAGGCCTGACCATGATTTACAGTCTGATCGTCGCGTCCTTTGCGGCATATGCGATTGCCCGGCTTCACTTTTGGGGAAAATCTGTCTTTTTGGGCGTACTGCTTGCTGTTTCGATGTTTCCGCAAATTGCCACGATTTCTCCGATTTTTTTGTTTATGCAGGCTACAGGTCTGCGAAATACTTATTTGGGACTTATAATCCCTTATACGACGTTCGCGCTGCCGTTATCCATTTGGTATATGACAACCTTTTTTCAAAAAATACCGTTCGAGCTTGAGGAAGCGGCCAAGGTCGATGGGGCCTCGATTATGCAAACCTTTTGGAAAATCCTGCTTCCTCTCGCAGCACCGGGACTGTTTACGACTGCGATTATTGTGTTTGTTGACGCCTGGCATGAATTTCTCTTCGCTTTAACGATCAATTCCAAACAAGACATGATGACAGTACCTGTAGGTATTGCGATGTTCCAGGGAGAATTTACTTTTCCATGGGGCGAGATTTCGGCAGCGGCCATAACGGTAACGATACCAATCGTCATTCTGGTGCTTATATTCCAAAGACATATTATTTCAGGCTTAACCTCCGGTGCAGTGAAAGAATAAAGCGCCGCAGCAGCCAAGAGGAGACAATACAATGAAAAAACCTAACATTATATTCATGATATCACACGATACAGGTAGATATTTGGGCTGCTATGGCCGAACAGTAGAAACCCCATCGATTGATGCTTTGGCGGAAAAAGGGGTACGCTTCGATCGATATTTTTGCCCTGCTCCCCAGTGCAGTCCGAGTCGTGGAAGTATATTGACCGGATTGTATCCGCATAACCATGGGATGATCGGTTTGGCCCATTTGGGATTTTCAATGCATCCGGGTGTAGCGACCTTGCCTAAGGAGCTCGGCAAACAAGGCTACGAAACAGCATTGATTGGCTTCAGCCATGAAACGATAGACGAACCGGACAGCCGGTTAACCTCGTCCACCTCCAAGCTTGGTTATGACAAGGTACTACCGGTTCCTGGAGACAGGGGACCTCAAGTCGCTGACAGGGTCTTGGACTATTTACATGAAAAAGCTGAAGCCAAGGATGGAAAACCTTTTTTCGCGTCAGTGGGCTTTTTTGAAACACATCGGGATTTTGATGAATATGAAGCGGTCGCTGACCCGGTGGATAAAGTAGTGCCGCCATCTTACCTGCCGGATACACCTCAGGTTCGGGAGGATTTTGCGCTGCTGCACGGCTCCGCCAAAGTGCTGGATCAAAGCATAGGTCGCATACTCCGTGGATTGGAAGAAAGCGGATTGAGCGATAACACGCTTGTAATTTATACGACTGATCACGGCATAGCCTTCCCGAGAGCAAAGGGGACGCTGATGGATGCGGGCTTGGAAACGGCTTTAATTATGTATTATCCCGGACAGATAGCTGGGGGACTTGTAATGAATCAGCTGCTTTGTAATATAGATTTAATGCCCACATTGCTTGAATTTGCGGGAGCGGAAATTCCTCAGGGGCTTGATGGAATCAGCTTTCTCGGTTTGTTTAAGCCGGACACCTATGCGAAGCCAAGAGACCATTTTTTTTCCGAATTGACCTGGCATGATCAATACCATCCGATGAGGGGCGTTAGAACGGAAAGCTATAAATATATCCGCAACTTTGAAGACGGGCCTTCTGTGTATCTTCCTCTAGACATTCACCGCAGCCTTTCGGGGCAAGTCGTAAGGGAGGAATACTACAAGCCTAATGTGCCGGAGGAGCTGTACAGCTTGCGGGATGATCCTCTTGAAACTAACAATCTTGTCCACGTTCCGGAATACCAACAGGTATTGAAAGAGCTTCGAGATCAGGTGGATGTTTGGATGAAGACTACGGATGATCCTCTCCTGAATGGAAGGGTGACGGGCCTTGCAGCACCGGAATGGCAGGAGCAATTGGATAATGGTTCCGCTTATGGAGCTAAAAGGTAGCGGCGAGATCCTACTACAGAAACTAAAGCCTCTGTAATTTCAGAGGTTTTTTAGTTTGATATTGTGAAAAGGGGATTGACACATAAAACATCACGAAATATAATGATGAGGAAACCGGTTTACTACATTTTATATTTCTATCACACAATTAAACATCGTCGCTCATTAGTAATCTAAACGAAATTTTCATTTCACTTAGGGTACGTTGATCTAGTTTATTTAATCTAGAAAAATAACAATTAGTAAACCGGTACACTAAATATTTTAATTTATGTCAGAAAGGATGAGTCTTATTGAATATTATCGTATTTATCAAACAAACCTTAGACACGGAAGAAAAAATCACGCTGGAAGACGGTAAAATTAACGAAAACGGGGTCAAATTTATTCTTAACCCTTATGATGAATATGCGGTTGAGGAGGCGCTTCAGTTAAAAGAATCCCATGGCGGAGAAGTAACAGTTGTGGCTATAGGGCCGGCTCGCACGGATAGCGCTCTGCGTCATGCATTGGCAATGGGGGCTGACTTCGCTGTATGTGTAGAGGATGAATCGTCTATACAGGATGATTACGTATTGTCCAAAATATTAGCTGCTGCAATTAAAAAAAGGGGGTCCTTTGATATCATTCTGGGTGGATACATGACCATTGATAATGGGTCGACACAAATGGGTCCCCGCGTAGCGCAAGAATTGGATATTGCTTTTATTACTGCGGTGACGAGCTTGAAAATTGACGGAAACAAGGTGCTGGCGCAAAGAGATGCGGAAGGGGATACGGAGAACGTAGAATCGTCATTGCCTATTCTGATTACTGCGCAGCAGGGATTAAACGAACCCCGTTATCCATCTTTACCAGGTATTATGAAGGCTAAGAAAAAGAGCATCGATCGATATTCCCTGGAGGATTTGGGTCTTTCCACGGAGGATACCAACTCGATGTTAGAATACGGTGATGTGTATTTGCCACCGAAGAAAGGTGAGGTTAAACTGCTGGAGGGTGACGCCGAGGAGCAAGTAGACCAGTTGATCGCACTATTTCCTAATCTATTAAAGTTGAATTAATTAACGTTATTAAACATAGGAAGGATTGAAAAGAGATGGCAAAAAACGTTCTGGTTGTAACCGAAATACGTGATGGGAAATTACGTAAAGTATCCCTGGAAGTGCTTAGTGCAGCAAAAAGGATGGCGGATGGCGGTCAAGTTACTGCAATTATTATCGATAACAACGATCATGAATTGTTCAGTCTATTGGCTCATTACGGAGCAGATCAAATATTCGCGGTTTCCTCCAATCAACATAATAGTAATCCCGCTGAGCTATATTGTGACGCACTTGCAACTATAAGTAGCCGAGTAAATCCGGATGCGATATTGCTCGGACATACCACTATCGGCAAAGATGCAGCGCCGCTATTTGCAGCCCATATAGGAACAGCCTTGATTTCTGATTGTATTGACATCGAGGTAAATGGAGACTCCATTGTATGTACGTGCCCGATATATTCAGGTAAAGCTTTTCACAAAGCAAGGATTAAAGAGGGGATTATTATGGCTACCATACGCCCCAACAACATCCGAATTGAGGAACCTGACACGAGTCGCATTGCAGAAATGATTAACTACGCTATCGAGCATAGGAACGTTCGAACCGAGCGGAAAAGTGTCATCCGCAAAGCAGCGGACAGCATTGACCTCAACGAAGCGAGAATTATTGTTTCGGGAGGGCGAGGGGTTAAGAGCGCAGATGGCTTTAAACCACTTTACGAATTAGCCGAAGTGGTTGGAGGTGCTGTCGGGGCTTCACGTGCAGCTTGTGATGCCGGATACTGCGATTACTCATTACAGATCGGTCAAACGGGGAAAGTGGTTACCCCCGATCTCTATTTGGCCTGCGGGATTTCCGGCGCGATCCAGCACGTAGCAGGGATGTCCAACTCGAAAGCTATTGTTGCTATTAATACTGACCCGGAAGCCCCGATTTTTAAAGTTGCTGATTATGGAATCGTTGGCGATTTATCTCAAGTCATTCCTATCATGAGGGAAAAGCTGCGAAAGTTGAGCCATTAAGCTTACATTTCAGAATCTTTTTTTAAGGGAAAGAAAGGAGTGGACGTATGGTATCCCTGTTCAACTTTGTTGTTGTCCTCCTTTTAACAGGTTGTGCGCTATATATATTCGCGAATTTGATCTACAGTCGTGTTTCATTTATTAAATTGGGGAAACCAGCGAATTTACAAAAAGATTATGCACAACGTATCCATGAAGTGCTCGTTAATGTTTTCGGACAAAAGAAATTATTAAAAGACAAGAAAAGCGGAATGATGCACGTTATTATGTTTTATGGCTTTATCATTTTACAGTTTGGAGCTCTGGAGCTGATTCTAAAAGGTTTTGTCAAAGGGTTCGAATATCCGCTGGGAGATACACACCCCTATTTCAGTTTCCTTCAGGAAATCACAACTTTTCTAGTACTTTTGGCTACGCTGTATGCTTTTTATCGGCGTTATATCGAAAAATTGGAGCGATTGAACCGTACATTCAAATCCGGAATAGTCATTATCTTTTTATCGGTTTTAATGTTCTCCATCTTGATGAGCCTGTCCTTTGAACAACTTTGGCTAGGACATTCGGGCGCATTTGCGGCTCCGATCTCATCAGCGATTGCTTCTTTGTTTCAAGGCATGAGCACTCATGCGGCGGCAGCATGGTTTTATGTATGTTGGTATGTTCATCTGATCACGCTGCTTGCGTTTGCAGTTTATGTGCCACAATCCAAACATGCACATGTGTTTTTTGCGCCAGTTAACATTTATTTGCGCGACACCAAGCCCGCAGGCCAATTGACAACCATTAGCTTTGAGGATGAAACGCAGGAGGTTTACGGGGTTGGGAAAATTGAAGATTTTCGACAAAATCAGCTTATTGATCTATATGCCTGTGTAGAGTGCGGTCGCTGTACGAATATGTGTCCGGCTTCGGGTACCGGTAAGACGTTATCTCCTATGGATCTTATTGTGAAAATGAGAGATCACCTTATGGACAAAGGAGCCGCGGTCACCTCCCGTAATCCATGGATTCCAGGTATGGCTCCCAGTCAAAGCAATGCTTCAGCAAATCTGATCGGAGATGTCATTACAGAGGAAGAGCTGTGGGCATGTACAACCTGTCGCAATTGTGAGGACCAGTGTCCGGTTGCGAACGAACATGTCGATAAGATTGTAGATATGCGCAGATATTTGGTGCTTACTGAAGGGAAAATGCCGTCAGAGGCTTCTCGGTACTTCCAAAACATTGAGCGACAAAGCAATCCTTGGGGCATTAACAGGAATGAGAGGATTCGTTGGCGAGAAGGAAGAGATGACATCGTGGTTCCTATAATCGATGAGGTTGTCGAATTCGAATATTTATTCTTTGTGGGGTCCATGGGCTCTTTTGACCTCAGAAGCCAAAAAATCGCACAATCGTTTGCCAAGATTCTTAATGTTGCCGGCATTAAGTTCGCTGTGTTGGGTAATGAGGAGGTTAATTCCGGGGACACGGCCAGACGTATGGGTAATGAGTTCTTGTTCCAGCAGCTATGTCAGGAAAACATTGAAGTATTCCGTTTCTATGATATCAAAAAGATAGTAACGATATGCCCGCATACGTATAACACATTTAAAAATGAGTATCCCGAATTTGGTTTGAAGGCAGAAATATTTCATCATACCGAAATTATTTGGAAGCTGTTACAGGAAGGACGCATCCAACCTACCAAGGAAGTCAAAGAAATCGTTGCTTATCATGATTCTTGTTATATTGGGCGTTATAACCATATCTATGATATTCCGCGCGAGATTTTAAGGAGGATTCCCGGGATTGAGATCGTTGAAATGGAACGCAACCGGCAGGACGCATTATGCTGCGGTGCTGGCGGTGGGATGATGTGGCTGGAAGAAAAGCAAGGGAAGCGTATCAACATCGAACGGACGGAACAGGCGATTCAGCTGAACCCGACGATCATTGGGTCAAATTGTCCGTATTGCCTGACGATGTTTAGTGATGGGATCAAAGCCAAAGAAGCTGATAAAACAGTTAAAGCATTGGATATTACGGAAATTGTCGAAAGATCCTTATAAGCATTGTTCAAAAGAATAATATTGACAGTAAAACAGTAAAATACTACACTATTATAGTGTACCGGTTTACTAATAAATTCCGTTCTGTCCTGTTACAAAAATGTGTGATAGAGGTGAGGCGCATGCTAAAGGATATTCAATTGTTAAGTTTCACTCACTTTCTTCAGGGCCCGTCAGCAGTACAGATTTTAGGTGATTTAGGTGCAGATGTCATTAAAATTGAGAACGTCAACGGTGCCTTTGAGCGACAATGGGCTGGTGCAGAAGCATTTCTTCATTCTGAGAGCGTTTTCTTTTTGCTGGCTGGAAGAAACCAACGGAGCTTAAGTATCGATCTTAAGGATGAAGCAGGCAAAGCGATCATTTGGGATTTAATGAAGCAGACGGATGTGATCGTCGAGAATTTTCGACCAGGCGTTATGGATCGGCTGGGGTTCGGATATGAAGCGGTATCCGAGTTCAACCCGGGCATTGTATATTGCTCATGCTCCGGTTTTGGATCTTCTGGCCCTTACAAAGACAGGCCTGGACAAGATTTGTTAATTCAATCAATGAGCGGATTGGCGATGCTAAGCGGACGAAGCGGTGACCCACCTATTCCGGTCGGGACGGCAATCGTCGATCAACATGCTGCTGTATTGGCTGCAATGGGTGTGCTGGCGGCGCTATATGAAAGAACAAAAACGGGCATCGGAAAAAAAGTGGAAAGCAACTTGCTCAGCGCAGCTCTTGACTTGCAAATTGAACCGATCAATTATTTTGCGAACAATGCGACACTTTATGATCGGAGTGCTTCGGGTATTGCAACGAAATTCCATCAAGCGCCTTACGGCATTTATGAGACGGCAGACAGGCATATATGTTTATCTATGAATTCATTAAGTCATTTATCCAAAGCTTTTTCGGACAGCGATTTTCTGCAGTGGACTTCGAGTGATCAATACAAAAAACGTGAGTTTATTAACTCCAAAGTTGCGGAACATCTGAAGAAGGAGGGTTTCGATTATTGGTCACAAGTGTTTGATGAGATTGGCGTATGGTATGCGGAAGTCAACACTTATGAAAAAGTGATGAACGATCCGCAGGTCGTATGGAACGATTCCTTCGTCAGTTTTGATCACCCCCGAGCAGGGAAGGTGAAGCTTCTAGCACATCCCGTGAAATATGATGGTAAGGTTCCGGCTGTCACCAGAGTGCCCCCAAGGCTAGGTGAACATACCGAGGAAATATTAACGGAGCTTGGATATGGGATGGAGCAAATCAACAAACTCGAAAGCACGGGAGTCGTACGAATCATGCAAAAAGATAATATAAAATAGAGGGTTAGCTCACCCTTGCGGTGGTACAACATACTTCAATAGAAAGAGGGATTCGTATGGGAGAGAAAATAGGTGTTGGTCTTATAGGTTGTGGTGCCATCTCCAAGGCGCACATCCAAGCGATTCAGGAATTGCCCGATCTTAACCTTATAGGCGTTACGGATCGCGACGTTTCGTTGGCAGCACGTATTGCTGAATCAACAAATACGAAATCTTATCCGAACAGTATCGATTTGGTTTCAGATCCTGACATCAACCTAGTGGTGTTATTAACCCCTCCGTATTATCACGAGGAACTTATTTCGCTTTGTGCCAACCATGGCAAGCATATTTTAGCTGAGAAGCCAGTCGGCGTCGATGTGAACAAAATAAAAACGTATGTAGATTTGTGCAAGCAAAAGGGAACACAACTATCTGTCGTATCCCAGCATCGATTTGACCCTTCGGCATTATTTCTTCGTGAGAAAATCGACCAGCAAAAGCTTGGCAAGCTTATCACAGCTAACTGCACCGTTCATTGGCATAGGCCAAAGTCCTATTATGATTCATGGCACAGAAGTAAAAGCTTGGCTGGCGGGGGAGTTCTCGTCGTTCAAGCGATCCATACCATCGACTTGATGCTATGGTATATGGGGGATGTAGAGACGGTGTTCGGATATACGGACAGAGCTGTTCATACCGACATTGAAGTCGAAGATACCGCGGTAGCCTGCCTGAAATTTAAAAGTGGAGCACATGGGATGATAAGCGCCACAACAGGTACTTATCCCGGATATCCATCTCAACTCGATATATTCGGAAGCTCTGGGTCCATCAGCATCGTGGGAGATGAAGTTTCCTTTTACAGCTCCAGATTAGATCAGGAGAATAGTATAACCGATGGATTAAAGGGTGAGACGAATTTGGATCATGGGAACATATCTGTTGCTTCCTTGAAAGCACAATATAAGGATGTATTGTCGGCCATTCGCAATCAATCCACACCTGTTGTTACCGGTGATGAAGCGGCCAAAACCTTTACTATACTGGAGGCGATCTATGAGTCTTCACGAGCTGGCAAAGCAATCAGGCTTTAACCATGTAACTATGTCTTTCGCTAAATCGGCAGAGTTTACCGGCAATGATTAGTTAATAACTATTAAAGGAGTGTCGTATGATGAATTTTCAAGTAGATGAGACGAATCAAGAAATTCGAGACATGGTCCGTCATTTTGCAATAGAGGTTATTTCACCTCGTGCCAAAGAAATCGATGAAAAGGACGAATTTTTCCCTGACATTGTTGAAAAGGCCGGCGAGCTTGGTATTTTAAGTATGGAGCTCAGCGAAGAAGAAGGAGGGATTGACTGCGGAACTTTAGCATCCGTGATGTGCAATGAGGAGATATCTCGAGCAAGCGCAGCGGTCAGTAACGTTATAGGCGCTATTCATCTTCATCTTGGCCTTCTTCATCGATTTGGTAGTAAGGCACAAAAACAGCGATGGATTCCTGCTTTAAGCAGTGGGAAACAAATCGGGGGCTTTGCGATCACGGAACCGGATTCTGGTTCGGATGCAGCGAGTATTAAGACGAGTGCGGTTAGAAACGGAGATAACTGGGTCATAAACGGCAGTAAATGTTTTATTACTTTGGCTCCCGTGTCCGATATGCTGATTGTCCTAACATCAACCGATCCCACAAAAGGAGTACATGGTCTCACCTGCTTTATCGTTGAAAAAGGGACGCCGGGATTGAAGGTAGGTCCCAAAGAATCGATGATGGGACAGCATGGCGTACCGGTCAGTTCCGTGTATTTCGATGATTGTACAATTTCGAAGGAGAATATGTTCGGTGAAGAAGGCCAAGGCTTTAAAATTATGATGTCCGGCCTTGATGGTACTCGTCTTGATGTAGCTGCGTGTGCGTTAGGTCTTTCCCAAGCAGCTTTTGAATTAGCATCGAATTATGCGGCTAATCGCAAACAATTTGGTCAGCCTATTGGAAATTTTCAAGGCGTCGGTTTTATGCTGGCGGAAATGGCAACAGAGATTGAAGCGGGAAGACTTTTACTCTATCGAGCTGCTCAGTATCGAGATGCCGGCATTCCTTATACCAAAGAGGCTTCTATGGCCAAATATTTTTGCTCCGACAATGCGATGATGCATACGACCAATGCCGTTCAGATCTTCGGAGGATACGGTTACAGCAAGGAATACCCCTTAGAAAGGTTTATGCGAGATGCCAAAATATGTCAGATATATGACGGGACATCACAAATTCATCGTCTGATTATCATGCGCAATGTTTTAAAGGAATATAAAGAATTTACTTGCAATTAAATGGTGAGGGAGTGGAGGTTATGGTTCAAATTATCAAAACCGAAGAAGCAGCAGCACTAATTAAAGACAATGATACGCTTTGGATTGGGGGATCGGGAGGTGGTCATGCCGTTCCTGAAAAGCTAATTGAAGGGCTTGAGGGCCGTTTTGTCAAATCTGGTTTCCCGCGCAGCCTTACATGTGCCCATGCTGTAGGGATAGGCGATTGGAAAGAAGCCGGAATGAATCGATTGGCGCACTCGGGATTAATTAAACGCTCAATATGCGGCACGCTAACCAATAGTCCCCGGATTGCAGATATGGCATTATCGGGCGAAATCGAGTCGTACACATTCCCACAGGGAGTTCTTTCTCAATTGACCAGGGAAATGGCAGGCGGACGTCCGGGATTAATTACGACAACTGGACTGCATACTTTTATCGATCCTCGCTTGCAAGGTGGACAGCAGGGGAGCAAACGAGGTCCGGATTTAGTGGAGGTTCTTGAAATTGATAACAAAGAATATTTACGGTACAAACCCATCAAGATCGATGTTGCTTTTATTCGGGCTACAACAGCTGATGAAAAGGGTAACCTGACAATGGAACACGAGGCCGTATTCGGTGAAAATCTATCCATAGCTACGGCTGCGCGTCGGACGGGCGGAATAGTGATAGCTCAAGTGGAACGTCTCACCAAAAATGGCACCTTACAGGGGAAGCAGGTTAAAGTTCCCGGCATTCTTGTCGATTATATTGTGGTTGACAAAGAACCTTGGCAAACATATGTCACGAAATTTGACCCAGCCTATGCCGGATACATTCATAAGCTGGATAGTGAAATAGCAGTTCTTCTTCTTGATTCAAGAAAGATCATTGCCCGTCGGGCAGCCATGGAATTGTTTAAGGATGCTGTTGTGAATCTGGGTTTTGGCGTTGCGAACGGAATATCCTTGGTTGCAGCTGAAGAAGGATTTTATAACGATCTTACTTTAACCGTCGAGCAAGGCTTAATTGGAGGTATACCTGCTTTGGGGAATGACGCTGGAGCTGCGACCAATTATGAGGCTATGATCGATCAACCATACCAATTCGATTTTTACGACAGCGGTGGTCTGGATTTGGCATTTCTATCATTTGCGGAAGTCGATCGGCATGGGAATGTCAATGTCAGCCGGTTCGGCAACAAAATTGTTGGCCCAGGAGGTTTTATTAATATCACCCAAAATGCCAAAAAAGTATTTTTCTTAGGTACATTAACAGCGGGAAAAAGCGATGTTCGAATTGAAGACGGTAAAATGGTCATCCATCAGGATGGTTCCATTAAAAAATTCATTCAAGATGTAGAGCAAATTACATGGTCCGGCGGGTATGCCTTGGAGCGCCAACAAACAGCGAAATATATTACAGAACGAGCCGTATTTGATTTGACGCCGGATGGAATCATGCTGAAGGAGATCGCACCGGGAGTGGATATTCAGCGTGATGTTCTTGATAAAATCGATTTTCCAGTTATCGTACCGTCTGAGGTACCCTTGATGGATGCTCGAATTTTCAACGCGAATCTGATGAATTTAAAAGACGAATTAAAAGGAAAAGAGGCAAGATAATCGATGAGTGATACGATAAAGCTAATTCGGGAGTCCAATGGCATAGCCGTTATTCAATTATCCAATCCTCCATTAAATGTGGTATCAAGAGAGCTGACGCTTCAGCTTGCGCAAGTTTTAAAACAAATCGAGTCCGATCCCCAAATTCGCGTTGTTATCGTTACCGGTGAAGGAAACAGGGCGTTTTGTGCGGGGGCGAACATCAAAGAATTTGCTGATTTGGTTAAGGCAGGTACCGTGATCGTTGACAAATTAGCCATCGAAAATTACGTATACGATATGCTGGATAAGCTGCCGATCCCTACCATTGCGGCTATCAACGGAATAGCCTTGGGCGGAGGTGCTGAACTGGCTTTATGCTGCGATATCAGAGTGATGGAGGAACAGACTCAAATTGGATTTCCAGAATGTAAATTGGGCGTATTTCCTGGGAGCGGAGGAACGCAAAGATTGCCCCAATTGATTGGTGAGGCAAGGGCCAAAGAGCTGATGTATATCGGGGATTCCATTGATGCAGAGACGGCTTTTCGTATAGGGTTGATTAACCGAATCGCTCCAGAGGGGAAGGCTCTGGAAGCAGCTATGGAGCTTGCTTTAACGATTTCCCTAAGATCCGGTGTAGCTATGAAATGCATCAAACAAGCAGTAGATCATGGTTTACTGGCCGGAACGGCCGCAGGACAATCCAAATCGTTAGAGCTGAGCGAAATCGTCTTTAAAAGTGAGGATATTCATGAAGGCATTGCTGCATTTTACGGTAAACGCTCGGCGAATTTTAAACATCGATAAATTTTGATAATTGAATAGCATCTACCGTTAAGTCGGAACCAGGATACTTTCTCGGAAAGCCTGGTTCCGACTTTTTATTGATGTGAAATTTCTTTGCAGGATTCCCGCGAAACTAACGATGGAGCCAGCATCACTTGCTGCAGCGTTTCTTTTGCTATTTGGCCCTCAATTTTTTGTACCAACAATTGCACGGCTTGAGTTCCGAGCTCTTTGATTCGAGAATCAATTGTTGTGAGAGGGACTCTGGCCAATTTGCAGAAGAATAAATTGTCAAAGCCGATGAGTGATATTTCCTCGGGGATTTTCCAACCATACTCACGTGCGGCATCTAATAAGCCAAAAGCGAGCACGTCGCTTATCGCAAAGATTGCGGTCGGTTTATGATTCGATAGCATAATTTTTTCTGCAGCGCGGTATCCATCCTCAAGTGTTTTTCCACCCTCTATAATATACTCTGGATTATACAGTTCATATTTCTGCAACACTTCAATGAACCCGCGTGCTCTTTCACGAGTCGGATAGATGTCCTCTTGCCCCTGGATCATACCAATTTGCTTGTGACCTAACCTTACCAAATACTCGGCAGCCAGTTTCCCACCCGTGTAATTATCCACGACCACATAATCAATAAAATCCGTAGGAACATGACGATGAACCATAACAATGTGCTCAAAAGATCGTTTTAATGCTTCCAGATTCAGTCGGTTTTCTCTTGCATTGGCGAGAATCAAACCATCCAGATGCTGAAACCGGTCTTTTAAAATTTCCAACAGGCGCTCATCGTTCGCTTCATTATCATTCGTAGTAACTAATACAATGTTATAACCAAGTTGATTGGCTTCTTCCTCAATGGATTTAATCAATTCGGTATTAATCATGATATGAATATTGGAGATTACCAAGCCAATCAGCTTAATCGAGTTATGGACCAGAGCTCTCGCGAAATTATTAGGGTAATAATCCAATTCCTTAATCGCTTGTTCAATACGCTTGCGTGTTTCATCCGATACATACGGAATATTGTTCAAATATTTAGAAACAGCTGATTTGGAAACACCAGCTAACTTGGCCACATCCGAGATGGTCGATTTCTGTTTCATAGTGTGAACTCCTAATGAAAAAGTATGGAAAACTTAGTTTTAGTATAACGGTTTATGAGTGTTTGACTAAGCTAATTTTAATTGTGTTGTTCATTGAAGTCAAATTATTTCAACCCATCCCGATTCACATATCTCTCCTAATAATAAACCGGTACACGAATACAAATTAATTATTACATACAAATGCAGGGTTTAGTACCAATATCATCATTGAAACTTTCAGCTGATGGTTTACTATTTCAAACGAACATGTTATAAGGGAATTATGAATAATTCAAATCGAACCGTAATCAGTCGTCGTTCGCGGCCAGCCAAGGAGCCGCTCAGCAAAGATCTTATTGTGAAGACAGCCTTGGAATTACTGAAGAACGAAGGCTCGTCCGGGCTGAGCATGCGTAAAATCGCCAAAGCATTGGATACAGGTCCCTCTTCGCTATATGTGTATGTCACGAACCTCCAGGAGCTAAGCGCTTATGTGTTGGACTATGGGCTGGATAAAGTCGTATTGCCGGATGCTCAAGATGGATCCTGGAAAACGAATCTGTTCGATGCTCTGAACTCGTATCTAACGGTTCTATATGAATCTCCGGGTATTGCCGAGCTCGCTCTAACGACGATTCCCGTAGGACCACACTCGTTAGCGCTCATGGAGTATATCCTTGGACGGTTGTATGAAGGAGGAATTCGTTCCACGTCCGCAGCATGGGGAGTGGATTTATTACTTCTCTATGCGACTTCAGTTGCATTCGAACAAGCTTCCCGTGATCAGAAAGGGACAACGCTGAATACAATTTTAACCTCTTATGAATCGTTGGATGTTATGCGATATCCGATGATTGCCAATTTGAGGGACGAGCTACTCTCCTCGGGAGAGCGGTTTCGTTGGGGGCTAGAGGTGATCTTGCAAGGGATTTTACAAAGGCAGGATTAGATTTGTCGGATCATACGTCAGAAATTATGTGCCCATGAGGATTGGGGAAGGGAAAATTGATGAAATGGAAGAAAAGTCGCTTAAATTGCGGCTTTTTTTGTTGTTGGAAAAGGAATGTATTAAAGGAAATAGCACTTCGTCATAGAATACATATTAGGATCATATAAACCCATATTATTCCAATGTAGCATGATGATTACAAGCGATCTCAAGGGATACCGTTGATGTGACACAAGATGTTTGATCCTAAGCTAGAACGAATAAACAATCGAAGGGATGATGTGGATGTCACAAATTTCAAATGTATTTCAAGGAACTGCATTGAAGGGGATATGTTCGGTATATGTGCCTGCTAGCAACCCGATCAAGTCAGCTCAATGGTGGCAGCAACATTTTGGATTGGAATATGCAGTACCTTTCAATCCTGCAGAAGCTCAAGCAATTATGAAGCTTTCTGATGGACAATGGCTGCACTTGGTCGAAACAGAGGGTGAGATCTATAGCCAATTCCCTAATAAGTTGGGTAATGAAATGTTCAGGTTCACCTTTGAGGTGAGTGGCATAGAAGTGCTTCATGACCACCTGAAATCCAGTGGCGTAAGAATTGAACAGCTTCATGACCGTGGTAGTTGCGGCTTCAACTTTGTATTTTTTGATTTGGACGGAAATAAGTTTGACGTCAACGAAGTTGTCCTTGTTCATGGAACACTCGAGGATGAGTTCATTGAATAGAATGTGAGAATGTTCAGAATCCCCTTAACCCGAGGGTTGAGGGGGAATTAAATACTTGCAAAATGCAAATATATATTGTATAACTAATTCATGAGGTGAGCTGCCATGGATAATACTCGCGAACTATTTCAAATCATGACACGTCGTTTTGGTTTTCTCAATAAAAATTGCTGTACTGCCGGTGGTTTTGATATTTCATTAGTTCAAAGTCACATCCTGTATGAGATTGACCATCAGCATAAGCCATCCATCCAGCAGATAGCAGAGGCTTTGGGAACCGACATTACGACCTTTAGTCGCCAGATTCAAGTATTAATCAAAATGAATCTAGTAAAAAAGTTACCCGATCCTGACGACAGAAGGGTATATGTTCTTTCATTAACGACAGAAGGTAAATACGTAGCAACGACGATTGACCAACAGATGAATGCCTATCTGAATGAAGTTTTTTCACACATGAACGATTTTGAAAAAGAAACCGTCATTCGCTCGATCCAGCTTTTAAATGATGCCATGGCTAAATCCAGCCAATGCTGCACAACCCCTTTGGGGTAATTTTTTTCGTTAATACTTGCAAAATGCAAATAAAAATTGGGAGGAATCATTATGAACTTTTATGAAACTAACAAGCAGGACAATGGGAAGGCGACTTGTTGTGGAGGAGATATTGTTAAGGGGAATCAGCATACGGAGCAGTCATTGCCAGTTGCGATTATTGGTGGGGGACCAGTGGGTTTGGCAGCTGCGGCTCATTTATCCTTACGAGGTGAGTCTTTTGTGATATTTGAAGCAGGGGCTGCCGTAGGCTCCAATATCTTAAAATGGGGGCATGTTCGTTTATTCTCACCCTGGCAGTACAACGTGGATAAGGCCGCAAGAAAACTTCTCGAATCGAATGGCTGGAAAGCCCCGGACGACGCTGGACTTCCGACGGGACAACAATTGGTAGAGACCTATTTAGCACCACTTGCAGAGATACCCGAGATTAAAAATCATATTTGGTATCATTCAAACGTTAAAGCCATTAGCAGGAAAGGCTTAAGTAAAATAAAAACAAGCGGCCGTGATGAATTGCCATTTTCCGTGTATGTGGAGATCGATGGAGAACCTAAGCAATTTGAGGCAAGGGCTATTATCGACGCCACGGGTACCTGGGATCATCCGAATCCGTCACTCTCCGATGGAGTCTGGACCGAATCAGAAAAGTCGAACGCTGCGCATTTTTTTTATGGAATACCTGATATTCTCGGATCGCACAAGCAGCGTTATGTAGGCAAACATGTCCTTGTAGTAGGAGGAGGCCATTCTGCTATTAATACCTTGCTGGAGCTTCAGGTTTTAAAGATAGAGGAGCCGCGAACGCATATCACCTGGGTGATGCGAAAACAAAGTGTTACAGAAGCTTACGGTGGTCAAGATAACGATAGTCTCCCCGCCCGCGGTGACCTTGGGACACGCATACAAAAAATGGTGGATGAAGGATTTGTTGATGTCGTGACTCCGTTTCATATCAGGAATTTTGAATTAGAGAATGGACAGATTAACGTCATAGGAGCTGGAAAGGCCGATAAGATCGTAGGCGTAGACGAAATTATTAGCAATACAGGTAGCAGACCGGATTTTGCTTTCTTAAGGGAGCTTAGAATCAATATTGATGCTGCTATTGAAAGTGTTGTAGAGCTCGCTCCCCTGATCGATCCTAATGAGCATAGCTGTGGAACCGTTCGTCCTCATGGGGAAAAGGAACTGCGTCAGCCTGAGAAAAACTTGTATATCGTCGGTGTAAAAAGTTATGGAAGAGCTCCAACCTTTCTTTTGGCAACAGGATATGAACAGGTTCGGTCTGTTGTCGCAGGTCTAACCGGAGATTGGGTGGCCGCCCGCAGCGTAGAATTGGACTTGCCAGAGACAGGCGTATGCAGCCTTCAAATAACATCCACATGTTGTGAGGAGAAGCCAAGTAACGAATCAAGCTGCTGCGCGACTGAAATTAAATGAACAATTCCATAATCAAAGTTGAGAGGTTCATACGCTATTGACAAAATAAAAATGAAAGAGTAACCTTATAAAAACATACGCTACCGTATCTAGAGGTGAATCATGCAATTAACAAGGGAAGACTGGGTAAAGGCTGGACTCAATAAATTAGCTGAAGCTGGAATCCATGAAGTACGTGTCGAAGTACTAGCTCGGACGCTGAAAATAAGTAAAGGGAGTTTTTACCACTACTTTCAGGACCGACAGGAACTGCTGAATTCCATGTTGGATTATTGGGAGGAGCATGCAACTAAACGAATTATTCAAAGCATGGAGCAAAATAACTCCTCATTGGAGCAGCTGCTTCAGATCAGTATTTCTCGAGACAAACAAATTGAGATTGGCATTTATGGTTGGTCCCATCACGATCCTTTCGTGGCATCTCGTTTAGTAGATATTGAGGAACAAAGAATTAATTTTATGGCTATACTGTATCAAAGGCAAGGTCTGGCGCCTTTAGAGGCATTAGACAGGGCCAGACTTACTTATTTAACTTATGTAGGATGGATGACCCGGTTTGAGGCTAATACCAATTTTGATATAGGCAAAATGTTTGCGATGCTATTAAAAAATATATGATTTTGCGTGTCCCTAATGGAGTTGTCGTACAATTCATAGGGACATAAAAAAACCATCAACATACGGATGCGTATGTTTGAAAGTTTGCTAATAAACCCCAAAAAAAATGTAGAAAGGAGCTTATCTATACAAGCATTATACCTGATTGTAGCACTGATGATTATGCTTTTGGGGATTATTCACATCTGGATAACACCCCGAGTATACAAATCGATGACCCAAGAATCGATATGGTTCGTAAGTGGCGGGTTGGCCGTAATCTCAAACGCTAGCCTTAATTTAGCCATGATTAACGTTAAGCTGGAAACCAGTTTGCTGAATTATATTTGCATATTCAATAATGTACTGATATTCATATTTTCAATTCTTTTAGTTCGTGTACTCCCAAGGCCGCAAACGAAATTATTAGTAGGCTTCATGTTTTTGGAAACTGTGTTAGGGCTATGGAGCAAAGTGAAATAAGGTGATCAGGGAGGCGTTCAATTGAAATTTGTGATGACTTTATCAACTGTAAGTCTTTTAGGTATCATTAGTATCCTGCATGTTTATTGGGCGTATGGGGGTCGCTGGGGTACACATGCCGTTATACCCTCGAGAGCGGGGGAGTATAAACCTGCTTTTGTTCCTGGTAGGCAGGGTACATTATTTGTGGCTATGCTTCTTCTTGTTGTGTGTTTCATTCTTCTGGTTCAAGGAGGTTTTGTAGCTTACTTTGTACCCAATACCCTTACAAGAGTTGGGTGTTTCGTTTGCGCAGCCGTCTTCTTTCTTCGTGCGATAGGTGATTTTAAACATGTAGGATTTTTTAAGAACATCAATCACACTTCATTCGCTAAAAATGATACATGGTTATATAGTCCGCTTTGTTTGTATTTCGGCTTCACATGTGCGATTCTTTTGTTGTGATCAAGGTATAACGATCTTCACGCAAATTCCGTGTAAAACAATGTGAATAAGGGGTAGTATTTCAAGAGATAATGTGATATTGTAATTTTGTAATCAAAAATACAGTGTGTAAATGGAGGCGTATATGGCTAAGAAAAAGCCAAGTATCGTAATCTCCATAAGATTGGACGATACGGCACTTCAAGCGGTGGACCTGCTCGTTGATTCAGGATTGGAGACCAATCGATCGAGGGCTGTTTCTCACTTTGTCAATGTTGGTATTCAATCTTCGGAGAAACTGTTGCGCAGGGCTCAACTCCTTGCTGACAACGTTCAGCAATTGCGCAATGAGATGGTCGAGGCCGTTAAGCTGAATAACCTTGAGAAGGTTGCCCAACTGATTCATCAGGATTCTACGCTCGTGAACGCTACGAATAGCAAGGGAGAAACGGCTGTTCTAATGGCTGCCTACATGCGTGCGAACGATATCAAAGAGCTGCTTATCGACAACGGTGCAGAGCTCGATGTGTTTGAAGCTTCGGTGGTCGGTAGCACAGGGCGGGTTAAGGAATTGCTCGAGCAATCACCCGAGCTCATCTCCGCATATAGTCCAGATGGATTTATGCCGCTGTCGATGGCAGCGCATTTTGGAAATGAGGAAATTGTCAAATTGCTACTCGAACTGGGTGCAGACGTAAATGCCAGGAGCAAGGATGGGAGTCTGAACAACACGGCGATCCATGCTGCGATTCTCGGCAACTACGAGCATATCATTAAGCTGCTGATCAGCCATGGCGCAGATGTCAACGCCAAATGTGAAGGCAGTATCCGGCTAGGCTACAGCGCACTTCACGTAGCAGCCTACTTCGGCCGTGAGTCGCTAATCAGGATATTTCTGCAGCACGGAGCAGACCGAACTGCTATAAATGCCGATGGACAGACGCCTTATGAGCTTGCTGTAAGTAAAGGACAACAAGCAGCAGCCGATATGCTGAGAGAATAAGGAAACTTATAGCATATAGACAATAGGATAACTCCATGCTATTATCCTACTAAACACATCGGAATAATTAATGTAATATATGAACTCTACCGGACAGCCGGAGAGACGCGAATGGGAACAAGGCGTCTTTCTGGCTGTTTATTATGTTGTATAAGGAGTGTACTTAGGAATGGAATACAGAAAATTAGGCCGAACTGGCCTGAAAGTGTCCGAGGTTAGTTTGGGAACGATGGCTTTTGGTCGCTGGATCGATGAGCAAGCCTCAGCAGCTGTGCTGGATCAGGCGCTGGAAGCCGGCATTAATCTAATAGATACCGCCGATGTATACGGATCTGGCATGGACCTTGGTGATCCCAACCGGACTGGGGAATCGGAAGCGATCCTGGGTCGGCTTTTGAAGGGGAGAAGAAACGATATTGTGTTGGCTACAAAGGTGCAGGCACCTGTTGGTACGGGTGTGAATGACTCAGGCTTGAGCCGCTATCACATTTATCGTGCACTGGAAAACAGCCTTCGTCGGTTACAGACCGATCATATTGATCTGTACCAGGTGCACGGATTTGATGCAGCCACTCCAATAGAGGAAACGCTTGGCGTTCTGGATGAACTGGTTAAGCAGGGGAAAGTCCGATACATCGGGTGCTCAAATTATGCGGCATGGCAGCTTGCCAAGGCGCATGGAATCAGTGCGTTGAACCGGTTGGGTCGGTTCGAGAGTGTACAGCCGGAATACAGTCTGATCTCACGAGGTATTGAACAGGAGCTAGTCCCATTCGCTGAATCGGAGAAGGTTGGCATGATTGTCTACAGTCCGCTTGGCCGTGGTATTCTGACCGGTAAATACAAGCAGGGTGAGCAACCGCAGGAAGGTACACGATTGGCAGCGGGAGAGCAGCGACTGAAGCTGCTTTTGCAGAAGAATCCGGCTTATGAACTCGTTGAAGCCATTCGCCCGCTCGCTGAAGCACGGGGCTGGACATTAGCGCAGTTTTCACTCGCTTGGGTACTTAGTCACAGCTACGTATCTTCTGCAATCCTGGGTGCTTCTAAGCCTGAGCAAGTCCGCGATTCCTTACGATTTGCGGATCAACGACTGACCATTGAAGAATTGAACACGATTGACCAATTTTCACAAAATATTTCATTAATTCGTTAGGAGGATGAATCATTATGAGCCATTCAAATCAACCACGTCAACTTCATCTCGGCCTGTTCCTTTTCTCGACCGGTTACCATCCGGCAGGCTGGAGACTTCCTGAATCGGTAACCGATGGTGCTTTCGATCCCAAGTTCCTGCAAGGAGTGGCCCAACGTCTGGAGGCAGCAAAGTTCGACTTCTTTTTTCTTGGAGACGCGTTGGCATCCAGTGCGGATATGCAGTATCAATTCCCATCCCAGATGGTTAGGCTAGAGCCATTCACCATGATTGCCCATTTAGCCGCAGTTACAGAAAAAATCGGGTTAATCGTGACCGCCAACACGACTTATGCAGAGCCTTATCACATTGCACGGATGACCGCTTCACTCGATTATTTGAGCCAAGGACGAACAGCCTGGAACGTGGTTACAGGAGCCGATGCCCGTGCAGCGCAAAATTTTAGCCGTGACAAGCATTGGGATAATACGAAGCGCTATGATTACGCTGATGAATTCGTGCAAATCGTGAAGGATTTGTGGGATACCTGGGAGGACGGCGCTTTCGTAAGGGACAAGGCGTCCGGCGTCTTTGTAGATGAAAGCAAGGTTCACGCGATTCATCATAAGGGTGACCATTTCTCTGTCGCCGGACCGCTTAATGTGGCGAGACCACCACAAGGGCAGCTGCCGCTTTTGTCCGCTGGAACCTCAGAACGGAGTCAGGAGCTGGGTGCGCAATTCTCTAATGTCATCTTTACCGGACAATTCCTGTTTGAGGAAGCCCGCGCATTTTATGCCGGAATTAAGAGCAAGCTGGCCAAGTACGGTCGGAAGCAGGACGAGCTGTTCATTATGCCCGGATTGGTGCCCATTGTTGGCAAAACTGACGAAGAGGCGTATGCCAAATATCGGGAGCTAAGCTCTCTTCTGGTTACAAATTTTGATTTGAAGCCATTGTCTGCACGTATCGGCATCGATCTATCCGCGTATCCGTTCGATGGTCCGCTGCCGGATCTGGCACTGTCTACCCTGCCTGGAGAAGGGGCGAGACCTTTCATACAGCTGGCTCAGAACGCATCAGGTCATGACGATATTTCAATCCGCGAATTATACCATTATTTTGCAGCAACGGTTCGTGGACATCTGCTTCTGGTGGGTGGACCGGAGCGAATAGCCGATCAAATCGAGTATTGGTTTCAAGGGGAGGCTGCGGACGGTTTTAACCTGTGCGCGCCTTACATGCCTGATGGCTTGAATCTGTTCATCGACCTTGTCGTGCCCGAGCTGCAGCGACGTGGATTGTTCCGTACAGAGTATGAGGGAAGCACGTTCCGCGATCATTTTGGACTGGCACGTCCCGAGAATCGTTTCGCTCGTAAAGACTTGTTACAGCAAAGCTAAATCATAAGCAAATACGTAGGGCTGCCCCGTCTCAAAGGAGCATGGGATTCAAGGTGCAAGGGAGGCTAGAGATGAACAACAAGAAAACAAAACGATTTGGCATCATTCTCATCGGACAAATTGCACTCGCGCTGCTCCTTTTAGGTGCTATTGAGCTAGTTGTTCGAATGGGGATCGTAGGGAAACTGTATTTGTCGGAGCCGACAGAGGTTGTGAAGCAGATTTATGTGCTGCTGACCCATAGTGAGATCTATCACCATCTTCGTGTGACGATGCAGGAATTTTTCATCGGTTATTTGTTAGCTGCAGGGTTAGGGATTGCTACTGGCATGTTTCTTGTACTCGTACGACACGCGGAGGATTTATTCAGACCGTTTCTATCCGCTCTGATGGCTGTGCCGAAGGTTACCATCATTCCGCTCATTATGCTGTGGATGGGTATTGGTATTCCGCATAAGATCGCTGTCGTGTTTCTGTTTTGCTACTTTACGATTGCATTCAGCACGATTACCGGAATCAAGCAAACGGCAGATAATCATCTGAAGGTAGCGCGAGTGTTTCAGGCTTCCAGATGGCAAACGATTATCAAGGTTATTTTGCCCTCAGCTGCGCCAACGATCTTCGTGGCTCTGCGGGTATCGGCAGCAACCGGGATTGTAGGTGCCTTATTCGGCGAGATGATCGCATCGCAGGACGGTTTAGGGAATATTCTGGTCAAGGCGACGTCGTTGTATGACACTGCGCAGGCTTTTGCCATTATTACGATTGTAACAGTTGTCTCGGTAGCTATTATTGCACTCATCGATCTACTGGAGAAAAAGGTAGTCCTCAAGTGGAAGTCCAACTGAAGATTTACAGAAATTTGCAGATTTATTCACACATAGGGAGAGATCATAGGATGGTTAAAAGAAACAAGAAACGCATGGGAACTATGTTGATGAGTCTGTTTGCCTTAATCCTGTTCGCAGGCTGCGGAAACAACGCAACTAATAACGCAACTCAGGCAGCTCCAGCTTCCGGGGGTTCATCCTCCAATTCGACCTCTGCTCCTGCCGCCAGCAGCCAACAGCTGCAGAAGGTTAAGTACGCGGCCTTCAATGGAGTGAGTGGCATGGCCGTTCAATTCGGAGCAGAGAAAGGGTTCTTTAAAGAAGAGGGTCTGGACGTTGAATTCATTTCGACCCAGAATCCAGTTCCGGGTCTGACGAGCAAGGATATCGATATTGCCGATCTCGCCACAACACAAGCTATAGTAGCAGCGGGCAAAGGGGCGCCTCTCAAAATCGTATCCTCCATGTTCCGCACAAAAGGTGCATTTTATTTGATCGCACGTCCAGAAATTCAAAAAATTGAGGATTTAAAAGGTAAAAAGGTGGGAGCAGCCGTTTTTGGCTCAGGGCTTGATGTGTATACGCAAGTAATTTTGAAAAAGCATGGTCTTGCTAAAAATGATGTTACTCTGATTGCGAATGGTGTAAACGATGCTGCGTTCGCCAGTCTGACGTCAGGACAAGTGGATGCCACCATCATTCATGAGCCATTCGTTTCCCTCAGTGAGCTCAGCGGTAAGGCAACTCTACTGGCCAAGGGATGGGATTATCTGCCGAACTTCCACACAGGCGTTCTGGTATCCCAAAATGATTTTATTGCCAAGCATCCTGATGCGGTGGAGAAGCTGCTGCGCGCTTATTTTAAATCCCAGGAATATGCCAAGAGCCATCTCGATGAGTATAAGAAATTTTTCCTGACGCAAGTGAAGATTGACCCAGCCGCGGTTGACAAAGCGTTCGAGCGTGAGATGGTACTGTGGGAGAACAAGCCTGACGTGAACAAGCAGTCACTGCAGGAAACCCAACAAACTCAGCTTGAATTAGGTTTCCAGGATCAGATATATGATATCGACAAGATTCTTGATCTTCGTTATGTGCCAAAAAAATAATTAGGAAGAGGAGGTGGGCGTATGGCGGGGTTCTCCATCAACCATATGTCGATGGTATACGGCGAAACTGCGCCGGCGGTAATACTATCTGATATCAACCTGACTATTGAGGACGGAGAATTTCTTTGCATTCTTGGACCCAGTGGCTGCGGAAAAAGTACATTGCTGGAGATTCTCGCAGGACTGCAAGCACCTACCCAGGGAGATGTGCGATTCGGTGACAGTCCTCTGGAAGGTACGGATAAGCGGAGAGGGGTCGTTTTTCAGGATCCCTCGCTTTACCCGTGGCGCACGGTGCAGCGTAATGTCGAACTGGGTCTGGAGATCAGAGGAACGGATAAGCGCGAACGAAGTGCGGCCGCGCGGAGATACCTGGAAATGGTAGGGCTCAGTGGATTCGAGCAAAAGTATCCCCATCAGCTGTCAGGCGGTATGAAGCAGCGAGCGGGTCTGGCACGCGCCTTCGCTAATCGCCCTGAGGTGCTGCTTATGGACGAGCCGTTTGGTGCAGTAGATCATCTCACCAGGCTGCAGCTGCAGGACGATCTGCTGCAAATCTGGGAATCGGAAAAAAAGACTGTAGTTTTTATTACCCATGACGTAGCAGAAGCCGTCTTTCTGGCTGATCGTGTTGTGATCTTATCGCCGCGTCCAGGCCGAGTTAATGCCATATTCCAGGTACCGCAGGCTCGTCCGCGCAAACGAGACGATGCCGGGCTGCTGAAAATTCAAAACGACATCTATGCATCGCTTCATCAGGTAAAGACAGAAGACAGCATTGAATTTACGATATAAACCGAAGGGAGTTAAGAAGTACATGTCAAACATTGTAAACGTTGATTGGGTGCGTTCAAGAATCTTGGCAGGAGATACGGTAATAGCCGATGTTCGCTTTTCGCCGAAAGAGCCGCTTTATGGGAAGGAAGCCTATGAGAGAGGCCATTTGCCGGGTGCAGTGTTCGTTGATTTTAAACGTGATTTGACCGATTCCCCTCAAGAACACGGAGGGCGCAGCCCGATCCCGTCGTCAGAGGATCTGGCGAAGACTTTTGGAAATCTGGGGATTGACCGATCAACAACAGTGGTTGTTTATGAAGATGTGAATGGACCGGCAGCGTCGCGCTTATGGTGGCTATTAAAATATGTAGGCGTCGAAGACGTACGCATACTGGATGGCGGTTATGAGGCGTGGGTCCAAGCGGGCCAACCCGTGACGAGCGAACAGCCCACATTGACCTCGCGTAAGCTGGAGCCTATCGTCCAAGAACACCTCCTGGCAGATGTGAATGCCGTACGGGCTGCTATCAAAGCCAATGGGACCAAGCTTGTTGACTCCCGTGATTCCAATCAGTATCTGGGCTTGGAAGCGCCGTTCGACCCTATTGCCGGACATATCCCGAGTGCATTGAACTACTTCTGGAAGGACGGACTGGAGCACACCGGAAATTGGAAATCCCCAGAAGAACTGAAGGCGCACTTCGCTGGGCTGGAGCGAGAAGAAGAGATTATTGTTTATTGCGGCTCGGGCATTTCCGCTACGCCTAATGTCCTTGCGCTGCAGGAAGCGGGCTTTACGAATGTGAAGCTCTACGCAGGCAGCTGGAGCGACTGGATTAGTTATGAGGACAATCCGATAGCAGTTGGGGAAGAGTAGACTCAGTCTCTCTAACCCGCTTGGTGATAAACAAATAACCATTCACACAGCCTGATGGAGGTAACGTGAATGGTTATTTGTGTTGGACTGTTATATAGATGGAGTGAGATGGTAGTCCCAGATGATCATAGTGAAATTATTAGAAAAATGTTAGTAAAAATCGTGGTCAAATGGTAAAATTCATTACAATATTATTCAGATATGTAAAGTAAGGATAGTATTGCTCAGGAGGTACTCGATATGAAATTACAATCACTATTCAAAGAAGAAATACTTACACAGTCTTCTTTAGGAGGCCATGCAAGCGATGTCTGGCTTGTCCATACGATTTCTGGTGAATATGTTGTAAGATCATCGGGAGTGGATGAAAGTGTGGAAGCACCGTTTCTGTGGGTATACAGGAACTTATTCGGAATTGAATTA
Organism: Paenibacillus sp. FSL H7-0331; assembly: GCF_001956045.1. The sequence goes on from NZ_MRTH01000019.1 coordinate 70,753, forward strand.
AGTCATACATACGATATTGAAGAAACTAATATTTTTTTACAGCAAACAACAACCAAATTTTTTGTGCCACGAGTTCTTTCAAAGGGATTAATTGGCGAAAGACAATTTGTAGTCGTAGAAAAAGCGCAGGGCTCTTCTTTAAATTTCTTAAATAAGCCAGTCGAGATGATGGAAGAGTTTGGAAGATCAATTGCTGAAATACATGCCTGCGAATTCAATGAATGCGGTGCCCTGAACGAGACCTATCGTTATTCCTTAATGGATTTCCCTCAAAAACTTAGTCAAGCCATTCGTACTCTTTCCTCTCGATATTACTTTTCTAATGATGCTGTTACCCAAAGACAGAGTATTACTGCGCATTAGCCTCTGCATTACCGATCCCGAAAAGTTCATCATACATCATGTTAGATATGGACCCAAGACAATTCCTTTCGGACCAGGGAAGAGTAAGCGCAATAGTGGATACAGAAGCCTATGTACTAGGACCGCGTGAATACGAACTCTCTCTTTTGGAATGTTCTCTTGATCAATTCGGTGCTGCCTTTCCCTGATTTAACCCCTGTCCGTGATATGTATCGGTTCATGTTCTGCTTAATGGAGATAAAGGGGCCTTCTTTTGATTATGATAAGTGGTTGTCAGTTCCACATTACTTTAACACAGTTGAAAAAGTGAGCGACGTTCCTCAATCTAAGGAAAATTTCGGCTCTTCTTTATTGTTGCGTATCTATTTAAGTAATCTATCCAATTATCAATAACTGTGTTATTTATTGGAAATTAGTGGTATATAATTCTGGCACCATGGGGTTTGATGAACTCGGGAGTTCTTCATATGCCCGGATAACTAAGCCAACTGAACCAATTGCGGTTATTATATCACCGACAGTCCACAACTTCGGTTGGACGGATTTTATTGGGGAGAGCCTGTTCCGGTTTTCTTGTTAAGCGTTTTGGTCTTCAGTGCATATTTTTTAGTAACGGGACTTACCATCTCATATGTTTATCTCTACAAAGAGTATAGATAATCCAACCTTATGGGATAATTGGACTTAATAAAATTGAAGAACAAAAGAAATACACAACTTTCGTCAAAACTAGGTCCTCCGCGACTTCAGCGTTCATTTTTTCAGACTCGGAAAAGAAATCTTGCTGATCATCAATACTCCAATCAGAAGGGTGCCGAACGCCACAACAGACGGACGCGGCGACGCGGTCAACAGCAGCATGAACACGGCCGCCAGTGGTGTCGGCATCCCGACAAATCCAGAAATATGGCTTTGCGTAGCATTGAAACGCGCCAGTCGCAGAGCGCCACAGCAGACGTAAATCAGGCAGCAAGCAGTTCCAAACATGCGGATCTCATGCAGTGAAGCGACATAAGCCATTATAGCAGGCGCAACCGCGAACGTCACAAGATCTGCCAGTGAATCAAGCTCTTTACCCAGCAACGATACGGCATTCAACTTCCTTGCACAGTAACCGTCCAAAAAATCGCAGAATAATCCCAGCATCACTAGCAATATAGCGGCTAAGATCTCGCCTTTAAAGGTAAACAAAATTGCAGTGAAGCCTAGCAGTAGATTACTCAGTGTTAGTATCGACGGAATCAATTTCTTCATGTTTGTCACTCCAAAATGTTTAATCGCTGTCATTTTTAATTATCTTCTCTTTTGACCGCGTGGGACCGAATGGTTGAGTTTCATGCATGTGCCCGCAAACTATTCAAAACCATTCCGGTTTGAAACATTTTTGAGCCACTCTTTTTCTAACAATGCATATTGAAAAGTGTTTTCATATTTTGGTGTCCCATCCTCGTAATTAGTAAAAGAAACAAATTCTATAAAACAACCTTCTTTACGCATACCTAATTTTTCACATAATTTTTGTGATCTCATGTTATCATCCTCTACATACGCATACAGCCTTCTTGCTTCTTTTTGCGTAAAGAGATAATTGAAGAAAGCTTCCGCGCTTTCACGTGCATATCCCGCTCCTTCATATCTAGCATTGAAATTCCACCCAATACTAAAAGTATCAGGTTCTTCTTTCAGATAGAATAGTTCTCCAATTAGATCATTGCTCTCTTTCAGGCAGACTGCAATATGAGAGTCTTCACAGCTTCTTTTTTGAAGCTCTAAAGCTGCTTCTTCCAATGTCGAAACTTTATTACTAAGGAAGCAGTTCACTCTGGGATTAGCCGAATATTCCAAAAATTTTTGAGCATCTGTCACGGAAAAATTTCTTAACCTCAATCGATTGGTTTCCATTATTTTCATGGGTAGTTCATCTCCTTCGACTCATGGTAAAAATATTTTATGTGATGAATTTTTCGTCACATATGCGTACTACGATTTTTCTTCTTTCTTTTCAGATTTTGAAAAAAGTTCAATCCATTTATTCTTGTAAAAGTACCCGATCATGAAAGCAACAATAGAGATGAGTGTAATAATGATAGCGACTACATATTGTTCCTGATGAATTGTGGTTCCAACAACAGAGGCTACGATCCATGGAAGACGTCCAACAAGAAGCAAAGTGAAGAAACGTAAAGACCCGATCGGTGTAAGGGCTGCTACAAATACTAGTAGATCTTTTGGTAAGCCAGGAATAAGGAAAAAGATAAATAAAAATACTGACAGCTTTTTCTCATTTTTCAAAACGGACATCCACTTGTATTTCTTATTTTCTAGTAAGCGTTCAATCCAAGAACGGCCGATAAAACGAGTGAAGTAAAAAGCTATTGCTGCGCCTAACAACATGCCAATTGTCGCATAAAGTGTTCCAAGACTTACACCATAAATGTATCCCCCTGCAATTTGCACAACTTCCCCTGGAATAGGAGCAACCACAACTTGAAGTATTTGGAAAAATATAAACAATACTGGCCCCCAGTTTCCTGAAGATCGAATAAAATCTCTGAAATTATCCATGGATGATAATATTTCGAAAATAGCAGGGGCATACCGAATAAATAGAAAAATCAACACAATGGCTAATAAGAGTAAAATTATTTTTAGTAGTTTGTTCTTTTTTTGTTGTGTCATTTATAACTACTCCTTAATTTTTGATAACGGGTACTTAAGCGAGATAATTGCATGGACTCCCGTTACTCCAATTCAAAAGCTCCCGTATACAATTGATGATAAATTCCACTTTGCTCTATCAATTGATCGTGGTTACCGCGTTCCTTAATCTGGCCTTTTTCCATCACCATAATCACATCAGAATTCCGTACGGTAGACAAACGGTGAGCGATGACAAATACAGTTCTGCCTTCCATCAGGTTGTCCATTCCCAATTGTACTAACGCTTCCGTTCGTGAATCGATTGATGATGTTGCTTCATCCAAAATCATAACAGGCGGATTAGCAATAGCCGCTCGGGCGATGGCCAGCAATTGGCTCTGACCCTGGGAAAGCCCATTACCGCTACCATCCAGCCGGGTATCATATCCTTCCGGTAAGCGTTCAATGAAGCTGGCAGCGTGGGACAGCTTGGCAGCTTTCTTTACTTCCTCGTCACTCGCATCCAGGCGCCCGTAAGCAATGTTATCGGCCACAGTCCCGGAAAAAAGATGAGTATCTTGCAGAACGATTCCTAGTGAACGGCGTAAATCAGCTTTTCGGATGCGTTGAATATTGATGCCATCATAAAGGATTTCACCTCCTGTAATATCGTAGAAGCGGTTAAGCAGGTTGGAGACAGTGGTTTTCCCCGCACCCGTAGCACCTACAAAAGCAAGTTTTGTCCAGGCTTAGCATAAAGCGTTAGATTCTGAAGCACCTGCTTTTTATCGCCATACGAAAAGGATACTTGCCTGAACTCAACTTTTCCCTTCAAAGCCACAACGGAACCGTCTTCCAGCCTCCACGACCATCCGGCATGATGCTGATTTTTTTCTAGCGTCACGCGCCCATCATCCTCTTCGGGACTTTCATCCATCAAATTGAAAATCCGTTGTGCTCCCGCAAGGGCCACCACAAACATATGCATCTGCGAGGAGATTTCGGTGATCGGCATGGTGAAATTTCTGGACAAGCTCAGAAAGGCTGCGATGCTCCCCAGTGTCAAACCTGTATTCCAGCCAGATATCGCCATAGCTCCGCCGACAATGGCAACGAGCACATAAATTACGGTTGCAAGATTTTCATTAATAGGCATCAGGATGTTTGAATATTTATTTGCTGTAGTTGAGTTTTTAAACAATTCCTCGTTTAATCGAGAAAACTGTTCAATTGCTTTATCCTCGCGGCTGAACACTTGCACAACTTTTTGACCATGTATCATTTCCTCAATATAACCGTCTACAACGCCAATCGATTCCTGCTGCTGGAAAAAGTGCTTAGTTGCTTTTGTGCCCACTGTCTTGGTCACCCATAACATCACAATTGCGCCAATTACCACTACAATCGTTAACGGTACATCGAGATAAAGCATAGTCCCAAGCACCGCTAAAATGGTCACAACGGTTGATAGCAATTGTGGCAATCCGTCGGTCAGCATCAGGTTAAGCGTATCCACATCATTCGTATAGTGGCTCATAATATCGCCATGTGCTTTTCGGTCAAAATACTTAATGGGAAGCTTTTGCATTTGGCTGAACAAATGGTCGCGAATTTTTTTCAAGATTTGTTGCGAGATCGTAATCATCAATCTCTTGGAGGCAAACGTACTGATGACCCCAGCAGCGTAGACCACAGCAAGAATCGTTAATGCCTGCAGCAAGGCATCAAACACCGGATTTTGATCGCCCAGCAAAGGCACGATAAAGTCGTCAATAAGCAGCTTTAAAAATGTAGCAGATACTACCGATACGGCGGCGCTAATCAGCACGAACAGCAACACCAGGCAAGATCTGAATTTAAAATACCTGAAGTAGGCCAATAGCCGCATAATGGTTTTACCGTAATTCGTGCTGTCCGACATATTCTCCACCACCCTTCGTTTGCGTATAATAAGTCTCCTGATAAATAGCACTTCTGCTCAGGAGTTCCTGGTGAGAGCCTATATCCACCATTTTGCCTTCGTGCAGCAGGATAATCTGATCTGCTTCCTCTACGGAAGCGATGCGTTGTGCAATGATGATTTTGGTTGTGTCGGGGATGCTTTCCTTGAAGACTTTCCTGATCATGGCATCTGTTCGTGTATCGACAGCGCTGGTCGAATCATCCAGGATAAGAATCTTGGGCTTTTTAAGCAAGGCTCTTGCAATACAAAGCCGCTGCTTCTGACCTCCGGAAACGTTGTTTCCTCCTTGAGTCAGGTGAGTATCATATCCGTTAGGGAAGGCCAAGATAAAGTCATGGGCCTGGGCTGCTTTGCATGCTTCAATCAGCTCATCATCGGTAGCCGATTCATTACCCCAAAGAAGGTTTTCCTTAATGGAGCCCTCAAACAAAACATTTTTTTGTAGCACCATCACAACTTGGTTTCTGAGCACGTGTAGATCGTACTGTTTCACATTCGTTCCACTAACGAGCACCTCGCCATCACTTGCGTCATAGAGGCGTGGAATCAATTGCACAAGTGTCGATTTTGCACTGCCGGCTCCTCCAATGATACCGATGGTTTGTCCCGAGTGGATTCGAAGATTAATGCCGGATAAAGCGTATTTCTCTACTTTGGTTGAGTAACGAAACGAAACGTTGCGAAATTCCACATCTCCCGTATGCAATTCCATTACTGGCGAATTCGGACTCGTAATGTCAGGCTGTTCGTTTAATAAATCATTGATTCGCCTGGTGGAAGCGCGGGCAATGGCGATCACAATGACTACGATACCGAGCGTCATCAGGCTCATCAGAATCTGCATGGAGTAGGCAAATACGCTCGTCAGCTCTCCGGGCGTCATTGTGCCACTGACAACCAGCTTGGCTCCAATCCATGAAAGGAGGAGCATCACGGCATAAAGAACGACTTGCATCAGTGGCAGTTCATAAGATAGCATGCGTTCCGCTTTGACCATTTGCGTGAATATCTTTTGTGATACGGCCTGGAACTTTGAAACCTCGTAATTTTCCCGAACATAGGATTTGACTACACGAATACCCCGGACATTTTCCTGGACGACTTTATTTAGTTCATCATAGCTGTCAAAGGCTCGTTCGAAGATGGGGAAAGAATACTTCATAATGAGTAAAATCCCCACCGCAAGAACGGGAATGACTACTAAAAACCATACGGCAATGGTTGGGCTGATTTCAAAGGTCATTACGGTCGCAAAAATCATCATAACAGGGCTGCGAAACGCAATCCTTATGATCATTGAAAAGGCGTTTTGCACATGCGTAATATCGGTCGTCAGCCTCGTTACGATGCCGGAGGTTGAAAATTTGTCCATATTGGAATAGGATAGCCGCTGGACATGGCGAAACAGGTCGTAGCGCAGGTTTTTCCCAAACCCTGCCATGGCGATTGCGGAGTGTTTGCCAGCGAGTGCCCCAAACACAAGCGATACCAGCGCAAACAACACCAGGATCAAGCCATATTTCACAATCAGACTCATATTCCCGCCGCTAATTCCCCCATCAATTAATTCCGCCATAAACAATGGAATAGTGACTTCCATTGCAACCTCGCCAAGCAAAAACAAGGGAGTCAGCCATGTATCCTTCTTGTAATCCCTCACGCTTTGGAGCAATTTTCCTAACATAAACATTCTCCTCTTTTGTAGTTAAAACTTTTTTCCCCAATCCATTGTAGATGAAGTGTAGCAATAGATGCTATTATAAACTGTATAGTAACTATACAGTCAATCAGGTTTTTCTTTTTGGGAGGTTGCCATGTATCAAACCGATATGCTATCCATTAGTGCTTTTTCCAAAATGTCAGATGTTACACGCAAAACACTTATTTACTATGATCGTATTGGGCTGTTCAAGCCGGCATTTGTCGCCGACAACGGATATCGTTATTACCATCGTAGCCAGTTGGATACGATCGGTGTGATTCATATTTTCAAGGAGCTTGGCATGTCTCTTGAGGAAATTCGAGGGCATCTGGGCAATCGTACTCCTGCTAGCACACTTGAACTTCTGCGAAAACAGGAAGAGATTATCCAATTGCAGATCGCCAAGCTTGAACAAACCCGGCAAATGATCATCATGCAAGCTGAGAATATTGAACTTTCGATCAACGTAAACACAAGCCATATGCAGGTGATCTGGCAATCCAGGATTCCTTTGCTGTTGAGTTGCCGCGTTCACGCATCCAAGAAGCAATTTCCCGAATATCTCTGGGATGATTTTCAACTGCGTCTGCAGAGGGAGAATGCGCCAATCGGATATCCGAATGGCGTAATTGTTAAAAAGGAGGATTTACTGAAGAGAGACGGAGATATGGTGTCCCATATGTTTAGTCGCATGGCAACTCATTTTCAAGAAAAAGTATATATGCCGGAGGGGTTCTACTTGGTTTCGTACACTAGGGCGGATTATGGAGATACAGATAAAATCTATCCGCAAATTTTTGATTACATTGAGAAGAAACAATATGTTGTACTTGGTGATGCTTACGAGGAGTACTTGCAGGATGAGGTGTCGCTACAAAATCCGGAGGAGTATCTGGTCAGAATTATGGTGCATATTAAGGAACCGTCGAACGATAAGTGAAAAGGTTCTACTCAGAACGTCTCAAATAAAAAATGCTTACCATTAACGAAGCTTTGTTAAATCAATGTTCTTTGTGTTTGTAGGGATATTCTTAACGTTTTTCTTATGACATGAATATCCCTACAAAGCGTGCAATAAGTGTTGAATTGTAGTTATAAATGGAAAATAACCTTAATTGAAAAAAAAGCACGTCTTCAATTAAAGGGGGAAATTCGAATTATGATGCAGTATTTAATGATATTACTATTACTGAATGTTAATGTCTTCTGGAAGCATATAGACAACTGTAGGGTGAAGTGAGTGATCAGAGCCACGGGCGGGTATAGTGTCGATGGAGGGGAGTTGCATTTTAGTGCGGATGAGATTTGATCAAAAATTGACAACGCTTTCTCAAAAATTTTGGCTTACCGGTGAGTACTGCAGGGATGTAATATGGGATTAAGGGAGGAACGAACATGGAATTGGATTCGCAGCTAGCAAGACCCGCAGCCAAAGCCGATCGGAAAGCGTTTTTATGGAAGCGGTTTAAACAGCAAAAGATGCTTCATTTATTTGTTGGCCTAGGGATGATTTTCTTTCTGATTTTTTCCTACACGCCTATGTTCGGCATCATCATGGCGTTTAAGGATTACAGCATTTCATCTGGCATTAAGGGCATTTTCACCAGCGAATGGGTCGGTTTAAAATATTTCGACGAATTCGTAAATGATTATCAATTTGGAACAATTGTTCGTAATACACTCGTGTTAAGCTTGCTGAAGGTAATCTTCACCTTCCCCGCGCCGATCATTTTTGCGATCATGCTTAACGAAGTGAAACACATGGCCTTCAAACGATTAGTGCAAACGGTCAGCTACCTACCTCACTTCATCTCTTGGATTGTCGTCGTCAGCCTCGCCTTTTTCTTTCTATCAGCAGACGTCGGACTTGTGAACAAGGCGCTTTTGGGACTTGGTCTCATCGACAAGCAGCTCGACATTCTGACCAATGCGAACTACTTTTGGGGACTCGCGGTCGGAAGTGCCGTGTGGAAGGAGATGGGCTGGTGGACAATCATCTTCCTGGCGGCCATCACTGGCATCAGTCCGGCTCTTTACGAAGCGGCGCAAATCGACGGTGCCGGAAGGCTGGCACGTATCCGCCACATCACGATTCCAGGCATGAAGGGTACGATCATTGTCGTACTTATTCTCACAATCGGAAGTATTCTCGGCGGTGGTCTGGTCGGCTCGAACTTCGAGCAGGCGTATCTTCTTGGCAACACCATCAACAATCCAACCTCGGAGATTGTTCAGACCTATGCGTTTAAAGTCGGCCTGCGGGATGGTCGTTTCTCATACGCAGCAGCCATTGACCTGATCCAATCCGTCATCTCGGTTTTGTTGATCTTCTCCAGCAATTACATCGCCAAGCGAAAGTCGGATTCAAGCCTATTCTAGTGAAAGGAGGAACGTTCGTGCTCCATAACCAAAAACAGAAGGACATTCTTCTAGACAGCATGATTTACGTGGTTCTACTCATCATCATGCTCGCCATGTTGTATCCGTTCTACTACGTTCTGATCATATCGTTCAACAGGGGATCCGATTCGCTTCTCGGAGGCGTATACTTGTGGCCCCGAAGTGTTACTTTAGAAAATTACAAAACATTCTTGGCAGATCCAAAATGGTTTCACGCTTTTCTGGTTACGGTTTCCCGAACGGTGCTGGGCACCACGCTGGGTGTTCTATTTACATGTCTGGTTGCTTATGGTCTTTCACATCGCAATCTGTTATTCAGCAAATTTTACTTCACGGTTATTATTTTTGCGATGTATTTCTCCGGCGGCCTCATTCCGTACTACGTAGTGCTACGCTCGATCGGTTTACTGAATACGTTCGGTGTATACATAATCCCGTCCATGCTCAGTACTTTCTTCCTGCTTATTGCTATCTCGTTCTTCCGTGAGATTCCCGGCGAACTGAAGGAATCCGCTCACATGGACGGCGCGAGCGAATTTGTCGTTTTTTTCCGGATCGTCCTGCCGGTTTCGATGCCGCTCATCGCGACGATGTCCTTGTTCATGGGCGTAGGTCAATGGAACTCATGGCTGGATTCGGCTTACTTTGTACAATCGGAGAGCCTGCGTACGCTCACATACCGCATGATGGAAATCATCAACAAGTTCAATTCGCCGATGGATGCGCTCGCAGTCGCGAACGGCTCCTCGTCGGGAGTAACGAGCTTCTCGCTTCAGGTGACGGCGATGGTCGTCTCGATAGCGCCTATCGTGTGCATATACCCGTTCCTGCAGAAGTACTTCGTCCAAGGAATCATGCTTGGCTCTGTCAAAGGATGAAAGCTTGCATCGATATTAAAGCATTTGCTTTAAATATACAAATCAACAACATTGGAGGGGTCGTCTTGACAAAAACAAAAGGTTACAAAGTACTTGTCGCGGCACTGGCATTTGTACTCGTTCTGATGCTGTTGTCCGCCTGCAGTGAGGACAATAACAGTGGCTCGAATACAAACCAGGGAGCCGAAAAGAACAATGCGTCTTCCGTGGGGAATACGGCGGAGGAGCTAACACTGTTTATCGATGCACCATGGTACCCTGTCAAGGAGTGGAAAGGTCCAATCACTGAGAAAATCACCGAGAAGACGGGAATTAAGCTGAAGGTGACAGTAGCGACGGACGACAAGCAATTGCCGCTGATGATCGCATCGGGAGATCTACCGGACTTAGTGTTTACGTATGGCAACGTTAGCCGGCTGTCCGACTCGAAACTGTCTTATCCCTGGAATGAGCTGATCGAAAAGTATGCGCCTGACTTTAAGATTGATAAGACGCGGATTGCAATCCATACGATGGATGACGGCAACTTCTATACGATCCGCAATGCTTTCGCGACTCAGGAAGAATGGGCGGCAAATAAATACGCACTGGGCAACAACGGCAATCCGGGCATTGCCGTACGTGAGGATATCTTGAAGCAGCTCGGGAACCCACCGATTAAGACGTTGGACGATTTTGTCAACGTGCTGGGCATGGTTAAGGATAAGTATCCAGACATGGTACCGCTGATTATGGACAAGGAATGGATCGAGCAATACTTTTTGATGCAGTTTGGCGTGGATGCGACCTTTGGCAGCCCCTGGTTCGAACAAGGAGGCAAAGTAGACTTTTTCATTCGCCATCAGAAGATGAAGGATTATTTCAAGTTTATGAACAAGCTATACCGAAGCGGCTACATCATGGCGGAAAACTTCGCACATGCCAACGATAAGATCGACGATCAGTACGCGACAAGCGGTAGAGCGTTTGCCCACATGTATACGGTGAGTGTCGCCGACAGCGACAATGCCGTGGTCAAGCGAGAAGGGGGCGCCTTCACATTCAAGATGCTGCCGACCTCTCTGTCGAGTGATGCGAAAATTATCAGCGGAGGGGTTGGCTTCGCAGGTACGTTCATTACGAAGAAAAATAAAAATCCTGAGAAGTCGATCAAATTGCTGCAGTACTTGGCAACCGACGAAGGTAAGAAGCTCACGATGTTCGGAATAGAGGGAGAGCATTGGACCTGGAACGAAGAAGGTTATCCGAATCTGAAGTATGATCCGAATAACGGACAATTTGTCGAAAGCAACGGGATTAAATGGTGGTATCTGTATAACGATGGCATAACGGAAGGGCTGTGGAGCTACGTACCGGGTACGATGACGACCCAATCGCTCATGGAAATCAAGAAAATTACCAAGTATAAGCCTGAGCTTGGCCTGATTCAGGCAGGGCCGGACTCAAAAGAGAGAACAATGAGGACCAAGATTGATGAAATGATCAAAAACGAGAAGGTCAAGGTATATCTAGCCAAATCCGAGGAGGAAGCGATGGCCAACTACGAGAACATGGTCAAGAATGCAGAGCAGCTCGGACTGCAAAAACTCGTTGAATGGGCTAATGAGACCTACCAGAAAAGGAAAGATTTATTCAAGTAAGCAAACGGTAACCGGTAGAGGAAATTATGCCTCTACCGGATTTTGGTTGCTCATGATATGGTTATAAGGAAATTCCGAAGGCAGAGGTATCTGTGATCATGAGCATAGTCCGTAAAATTATTGTTGGTTACATCGTACTGATTTTTATTCCAGTCATCGTTTTTGGATACTACTACTACAATCAAATCTATGGAAATCTGACAAAGCAATTCGTTGAAAGCCGGCAAAAGATACTGGAACAAGCATACTCAAATATGAAAGCAGATCTAACACGAATACAATCCATCCATCGTCTCCTACAGTACAATCCATATGTGACTGATTATCTGGATGGCATTTATGAATCGGACGCCGAGAGTATCTTTGCTTATACACGTTATATCAATCCGATATTCACACAATCTTTTTTTTCCAACCCGGAGATAGAATCGCTGAGAATTTATAAGATAAAGCAACAGGTACTCACAATCACCGATCGGTTTATCGACACATCCTTGCAAGGGGGAGAAGCTGATGAGATTTCCCTTTCGTTGAAGCCGGGTTATGGAAAGTGGATACTGCTCGAGCCACAAGCTTCGGAACCACAGCTAATCTATTATCAGAATATTTATAATAACAATATAACCGAGAAACTTGGACTTCTAGAGATACGTATCAACAGCGATTTGATTCATAGGTTCTATAAAGCAGCAGGGGTTGAAGGGAACTGGAAGTCCTCTTTACTGTCTGAGATCGGCAAGCCATTTTTCAATGGAGAAGCTACTTCGAGACTTGATGATAAAACACTGAAACTGCTAGAAGCGAATGAAAGCAATCCTTACGTTATCACTAGGCAAACGATCGTGAATCAACTGGATATCAAGGAACTTGGGGTTCGAATCGTCATTATGGGGAAGGTAGAAGATGTATTTCGCGCTGTAAAAGAAAAGGAAGTTGTACTGATCTTAACAATATTCGCTTTTCTGGCAGCCTTGTCCTTTGCTTACTATCTGCTTGCTTCAACCATCACAAAGCGTATCCTTCGACTTGCAAGACATATGCGCAATCTTGGTGACGATAATATGAAGTTGATTGTCAACCGCCATGACAATCAAGATGAAATAGGATTTCTCATCAACACATACAATAACATGATCAACCGAATGGATGAGCTTATCAACAACGTCCATCGCGCTGAATTACGAAATAAAGAAGCCGCCTATCAAGTGCTTCAGGCGCAGATCAAGCCGCATTTCTTGTATAATACCCTGGAAACGATCCGGATGCTCGCCGAAATCGCCAATAACAAAGAGGTGGCGAACATCTCGTTCTGGTTCGGGAAACTGATGCGCTACAGCTTGTCTTCTCAAAAGGAAGAAACGGTGCTCGCGAGGGAAATTGAGACGGTAACCTTTTATCTCAACATTCATAAAATGCGGCTTCTTGACAGGCTGACCTACGAAATTAATGTTAATGTGAATGCAGATAAAATTGCATGTCCGAGATTCATGCTTCAGCCTCTTATTGAGAATAGTATTGTTCACGGAGCGTCAACTGTGATTCGACCCGTTCATATTCAGGTTCAAGCAGAAGAAACCGCGGATGAAACTCGTATCTACATTATTGACAACGGGGCAGGCATCCCACAAGAGAGATTGGACACCATTCAGAGTAAATTGTATCGGGACATTGAGACGAAACCAATGAGTGAGGGAGAGGGGGGAGGGCTAGGGCTCTATAATGTTAGTGAGCGTATCAAATCTTTCTATCGCGGCGCGTCGCGGCTGGAACTTACAAGCGAACAGGGAAAGGGCACATGCCTGACCATCATTATTGATAAAAGGGATGGCGAGTAAACGATGAAAATACTGATTGTCGATGACGAGCCACTGATTCTGAAGGGTCTTATGAAGGTTGTTAATGAAGCGGCGCCTCCTGGTACGGAAGTTCGTGTGGCAAATAACGTCTCTGAGGCACTTGTGGTCATGCAGGCATATTTGCCGGATGTCACGGTTACGGATCTCAATATGCCGGAGAGAAACGGATTTGAGTTGATCGAGGAAGCTCGAGAAGGCGGATTGTGTGATCGATTTATTATTTTGACTGGATATGAAGATTTTGATTATGTTCGTAGAGCACTTCGCGTGGGCGTCTTGGACTATTTATTGAAACCGATTGACAAGAATGAAATTGCGAATCTACTGGCGAGAATTGCAGAGGATCTTCCTCCCGATTCGGATTACACAATTCACGCCAAGCGGATCCTTCTTTACATGGAGGGACATTACATGCAGGACCTTTCGTTGGAGCATCTTGCAGATTTAATGAATCTTCATCCGCACTATATCAGCAGATTGTTCAAGAAGGAAACTGGTGATAACTTTGTAAATCATCTAAACACTCTGCGAATCCGTGAAGCGCAGAAATTGCTGAAAGCTCGCTGGCATCTTCCTGTAAACGTGATTGGACAGAGGGTAGGGTTCGAGAACAAGCATTACTTCACGAAGGTTTTCAAAAAATACACGGGCATCACTCCAGGAGCATATCGTGAGGATGGAGTGACTGAATCTACGGATGGAGGGGATAGCTGTTGACAGATCTTAAGCTGTTATTTAAGAGTCCGGCAACGAAATGGGATGAGGCACTGCCGATCGGTAACGGCAGGCTGGGAGCGATGGTGTATGGACAAACTCATCAGGAGCGATTGCAATTAAACGAGGACTCCGTCTGGTACGGCGGATCACGGGACCGTAATAATCCGGATGCAAAGGCAAATCTTCCGGAAATCCGACGTTTGATATTTGAAGGAAAGTTGAAGGAAGCTGAGAGGCTCGCTGTCTTGGCGTTGTCCGGTTTGCCGGAATCACAGCGGCATTATTTGCCTCTTGGTCATCTTTTTCTTGACTTCTCTCTTCCAGATGGCGAACCGGATAATTACGAGCGTACACTAGATATGGAGAAAGGTACCGTTTCGGTTACCTTCAGTCAGGGCGGCGTTTTATTTAGGCGCGAGTTTTTTGCTAGTTACGTTGATCAGGCAATTATCATGAGGCTTACAGCAAATCGATCTGGTGCAATCGGTTTCACCTCACGCCTGGAGCGTGGCCGTTGGCGATACGCTGACCATGCCGGGCGAGAGGGAAACAACGCGATCTGGATGAGCGGTAATTGCGGCGGTGAGGGAGGCAGCCAGTATGGTGTAGTGCTGAGAGCAACAGCTGAAGGTGGCACGGTAAAAGCAGTCGGTGAGCACCTGGTCGTGGAGAACGCAAATAGTGTGACACTTGTTCTATCCGCCGCAACTACATTCCGTTTCCTTGATCCGTTGGCAGAAGCAAGTGAGAAAGCAGAGGATGCCATCCGTCTGGGTTATGCAGCGCTATATCGGCGACACATAGACGACTATTGCGAACTATTCGGACGAGTATCGTTGTCGATGGTTACGGAAGACGTGGAAATCGGACGGATGAGCCTATCACATCGCATGGACAGGCTCAGCGGTGGAGAGTCCGATCCAGACCTTTTTGCGCTTTATTTTCAGTTCGGCCGTTACTTGCTCATCTCCTCCAGCCGGCCTGGCTCGCTGCCCGCCAATTTGCAGGGCATCTGGAACGAGCACTTCCTTCCGCCGTGGGACAGCAAATATACGATCAACATCAACGCGCAGATGAATTACTGGCCGGCGGAATCGTGCGCGCTTTCCGAATGCCACGAGCCTCTCTTTGAGTTGCTGGAACGGATGCGCGAACCTGGCCGGCATACGGCGTCCGTCATGTACGGCTGCAGGGGGTTCACTGCTCACCATAATACCGATATCTGGGCGGATACTGCTCCACAGGATACATGGCTGCCCTCCACGTATTGGCCGATGGGTGCCGCATGGCTCTCGCTGCATCTATGGGAGCATTACCAATTTACAATGGATGTGGAATTTCTCGGCAGAGCGTACCACACCTTGCGGGAAGCTGCGTTGTTCTTGATCGATTACGTCGTGGAAACTCCGGGCGGCGAGCTGGTTACCTGCCCATCTGTGTCGCCGGAGAATACATATATCCTTCCAAACGGAGAATCTGGCGTACTATGTGCCGGACCATCGATGGACACGCAGATCATTCGTGAACTGTTCACAGCAGTACAAGAGACCGAACTGACACTCGGCATCCAGAAAAGTGAGGCACTAGGACCGGAGTTACAACGAGTACTGATGAAGCTTCCCCAGTCGAAAATTGGACGGTACGGCCAACTTCAGGAGTGGTATGAAGATTATGAAGAGGCGGAGCCGGGTCATCGCCACATCTCCCATTTATTTGCCTTGCATCCCGGGAGCCAGATCACGCCCGACGGTACACCCGAACTGGCGGCAGCGGCACTGCGCACGCTGGAGCGGCGGTTGGTGAACGGCGGAGGCCATACCGGATGGAGTCGAGCGTGGATCATCAATTTCTGGGCTAGGCTTAGGAATGGCGAGGAAGCGATAAACAATCTTATCGCGCTTCTCACGCATTCGACGCTACCAAATTTTTTTGACAATCATCCGCCATTCCAGATCGATGGAAATTTTAAGCGGTGCGGCTGCGATCGCTGAAATGCTTCTTCAGAGCCATGCCGGCGAGATTCATCTTTTGCCTGCGCTACCACAGATGTGGCATTCGGGGAAGGTGACAGGTCTTCGCGCCAGAGGCGACTTCTCGGTCGACATTGAGTGGGCGGAAGGAGCGCTGCAAGCCGCTCGAGTTGTTTCTGGTAAAGCCGCTGCCCTATGCAAGGTGCGTAGCAGCATCCAAGTCGCGGTAACGGCTAACGGAGCACCGGTCGATGTCTGGCAGGAGAATGGAGTCGTCATCTTCGAGACCGTTGTTGGAGGAGTTTATAACATCGAGGCGTCCATACCGAACATTTTTGGGCCATCTGGGCGGTGAAATTTCGGTACAACCTAATTTCCTTTTAAGAATCGGGATGATTTATCGAACGAATATCCGAGTAGCAGCTGATGCTAGAAGAAGTGAAGCAACGCTCCTATACGATTATGAAAGAGGCGCAGGAGGTGAGGTTTCTTATCCAGATACCGGTTATTGACTTAAAGGGAAAACGTTAGAACAAGAATTAGGGAGCAGTGGCAGCGGCTACTGCTCTTTTCATTTATTCGAAAAAATAGCTAAGCTTCGGTAGCCGCGCTGCGAGCGACACATGGTCATATTACTAGTTGCTTATATTAGGGGTATTTTCATTTCCCATTGTATGTAATAGCGGTATTTTCATGTCCAATATATAAAATGAATGTGCATTGTTAGGATAATCCTGTCGCTAATGGGAATGAAATCATTACTGTTCTTCAATCTGTCTGTGAATGGATTGAAGAGTGAGTTACAGGTGCGATTATTTTCGGTCGCCCTCGATTAGGAAAAACCTATATGATCGAGTATTTGATAGAGAATATCTCAAAAGTAATTGGTGAGGAAATACCAATTTTCCATATAATAAGTCTTCATCCTAAAATCGTAAAGGAAGAAGAATTTATCGAAACAATACTTTATGACATGAAACATAAATTTGCTTTTAATGGAAAATTGGTTCCTAAGCGTGAAAGGCTTATGAACTTTATGCTGGAGAGAGGAACATCAAATCGGTATAAAGTAGTCGTGTTCCTAATTGATGAAGCCCAGTGCCTAACGGAACAGCATTACGAATGGTAGATGGATTACTACAACAAGCTGCAGAAAGAAAAAAATTTATTGCTGACTTATCTTGTAGGACTACAACAATTAAGCGCACAGAAGATTATTTTAAAACAGCTAATGCTGATCAAATTGTAGAACATTTTATGACCATGGAACATAAGTTTTTCGGTATAAGATCGGAAGAAGATATTCAAACACTTTTAACCTGTTACGTTGATCCAGACAAGAGCGAATATCCCGCCGGTAGTGGATGGTCGTTTACGAGATATTATTTTCCAGAAGCATATGCAACCGGCAGCAGGTTAGCCGACTTCTCTTCAACAGTTTATGCATTGCTAAAAAGTGTTCGGTAGAAGGAGAACATTAAGACTGCTTTTGAAATTCCGTGTATAGCGACATTAAAATAGGATCATTGAATTCCTCTATATCAAGGGTTTTGGGCTTTATGGGAGTAGTTTAGTGTCACGTTTTAATGACATTAACTTGAGGGGATTTTTTTGTTGTATGTACAAAATACGTCTTTTTAATATATCGTATTGATATTATCAATACGATAATTATGAGGGGAGATCAAAACTCACCGAATACGTTTTGCTCTTAGCTCCTTCGGTATAGCATCCCGCTTTAAACGGACACCTCTTGCACATCTCTACATCGAAGTAATAAGTATCCTTTTGGTTAGTCTCGCTAACCCGCAAGGTTACAAACAAATAACCATTCACTCAGCCTGATAGGGGTTGTGTGAATGGTTATTTGTTTAAGAGTTTGGCAAATGTGAGCGACGGTCCTAAATCATAGGGAGCGTCGCTTTTCCTTTTCCTAAGTTGAGGCACATTTGAGCTGCGTATAGTTGTGCTTGGCTTGAAGAAGGTGAGAACAGACAAAAACATCTGAGGATTGTAGATATTCCCCATGTAAGAGTTGCTTTATAATTAAAATCATCTGTCAGCGACTTTACTTAGGAGAGATACGATTCATGTGATGCTCGACTGCACAACTGCAAATTAAAAAGGAGGACTGACATTGAATCATAACTTGATCCAACTTAAGGAGAAACCCTGGTCAGACTGTTGGAGTCGGATTCAAATCAAGGTGGACTGTATGATAAAGCAGCTGGGGGAGCGTAGTCCTCACGTATCTGTTTCAGGCATTTACGACGATGATGCCTTGGACTGGTGGACCTCCGGTTTTTGGCCGGGTATGCTTTGGATATTGAACGATATGACAGGCAAAGCGATATATCGTGATGCAGCGTGGTCCTGGGATGAACGAATAGAACAATGCTTTATGCGGGACAACCGCTTTCATCATGACGTCGGGTTTCAATTCCTGGCTACGGCTGTAATTAAATACAAGCTGACGGGTGACACGGACGCAAAGCGCAGAGGGTTGCAGGCTGCGAACATATTAGCTGGCAGGTTTAATTTAGCCGGAGGCTTTATAAGGGCTCAGAATCAGGCGTCACGTCCAGGAGCTTCAATTATCGATACGATGATGAACCTGTCGATCTTATTTTGGGCTTCAAAGGAGCTCGGTGATCCCCGGTTTGCACAAATTGCACGTGCACATGCGGATACTGTTTTGCAGCATACGATCAGAGAGGATGGATCGTCCCATCACATCACTATATTCGATGCGGATACGGGAAATGTCGAGGAATACGTGGCAGGCCAAGGGTATTCGCCGACATCATCCTGGAGCCGTGGACAGGCCTGGGCGATATATGGAATGGCCAACACTTATAAATATACAGGAGACGTTAAGTATTTGAGCGCCGCCAAACGGACGGCTCACTACTTTATGAGCTGCCTTCCTGATGATTTTGTTGCCTATTGGGATTTTCGGCTTCCGGATTTCACCCATGAGCCGAGAGATACTTCTGCATCAAGCATTGCTGCATCCGGTTTACTCGAAATCGCGGCTCAGGTTCCGGCTGAAGAGAGCTGGATATACCGGACTGCGGCTGAATCCATACTGCTGTCTTTGACGCACAATTATAGCACACTGGACCAACCGGAATACGAAGGTATTCTACTGGAAGCTACTGGACATAAGCCAGCCGGGCGTGATATCCAGGTTTCTTTAATTTACGGGGATTATTATTATGTAGAAGCGATAGCCAAGCTGGTAGGCTGGAACAGTCGAATATTTTAATGCTGTCATTAACTGTTTTCTAAAGAAAATGCCAAGTGAAAAGTCGGCTTTTCGGCTTTGTGGAATTACAAAAAAACCTCACCCACGTTAATAGTGGTTTGAGGTTTTTTGTACCTATTGTGTGAATCAGTCATCCTAAGACGTGTACGATCTTCCCAGCCCGATCTCACTAAGCAGCTGCCGATAAGCGATGGATGTACGGTCTGCTGGTATATGGGCTTCGGCTTGGAGGTCAAGCGGCAAATCTTCGGGAGTCTGTGCTTCGACCATATCCCGGTCCTCTTGAAACACCTGTAGATTAAACTTGATTGTATCCTCTACAGGAGCATTTTTGTCGAAATTACGAGAAATCGGACAAAATAGCCGAGTATAGCGGGCCGAAACCGGAGAAGCGCAGTTCAGAATCATCAGCTTTCCGTCGTTTGGAAAATGTACGGTAAGGGAAGCTGCAAACGGCGGGAATACACGGAATGCGCGCAGCCACATGAATCCCTCTTCAGCGATATTTTCCTGTCCTTTACCATAATTGCTAACGGTGCTCCAATAGTCGGCAATTAGCTGGTCACCCTCCCGTTTGACCTTATATTGCGGAACCTCGGTATTGTTGCGGTCTCCGAAGGTCTCGATGTGTACGTAAGCGAAGTGTGATACATCCAGAAAACCTTCCATCTGGCGTCCGGCAGAACCTGCAATATCAAAGCTCGGCAGTGTAATATTGATGAAATCCGGATCGTCCCATCCAGATAAATCCGGAATCTGCTCGCTGGTAGAAGACAGAGAAGTCCAGATCAGACCGTACCGTTCGACGGTCGGGTACACGATTAATTTCAGCTTTGGTGAAATTTTGGTATTCGGGTGTGCCGGAACAGAGGTGCAGGTTCCTTCACAATTGTAGCGGAAGCCATGATAAGGGCATACGATTTCTTCGTTTTCCACCCAGCCCTTGCTGAGGGGAGCTCCACGATGGAAGCAAAGATCACGAGCAACAATGACCTTGCCGTGGCTCCGGTAGCAGACGAGCTTCACATCCAACAGTGTGACACCCACAGGTTTATCCGCAATATCACTTGCAATAGCGACCGGGAACCAGTATTGGGAAAGCACCTGCCAGTCATTAGGTGTGAATGTACAGTCTCGTGGGAGTTGGATTTGGGCAGGTTCAGCAGATAATTGTGGATTCATACTCATCTTTTATCACCTCATGGATTATTGGGTCTTGCAACTTAACGCGGAAAACCCCAGACGCAAGAGGTGCATAATGAAGCTGACCTTATACTTCGGTGCCTGGATGGGCGTTCGAAATAAAGGGACCTCCAATTTATGCAGCCTCTTGTAGCCTGGGGCAATTTACGGTTGCCTGGTCGAGACGCTCATACCCATTAATGAGCTTATACAAGAGAATAACAGTTAAGATTTTAAGTCATGTTTTATAACATATAATTATCATAAACGCTCGATTAACATCTGTCAATATAACATTTGAAGTTATTTATATTATTATTTGCAGTAATTAGTATCTTGATTTGCAGTGTTTCTAATTCTAAATTACATTTTTGACTGAACAATCTGTAAATTATGTTATGTATCCTTACAATCAATCAATGAGCTACTAGACGCGAAGAGGTAAACGGTCAGGATAATGAAAAAATTTGTATTTATCAAAAAGGTTATTGTGGTCTCTCTAAAGAATATACAATTGGACATTGTAAATTTAGGAGCTGGGCAAATGGGAACATTATGGACAGAGGAAATGATCTTGGATGACCTGCTTCAATCATTTCATCGTTTCTTCGGTTTGGATGTAATTGAATCGGCTCCAATCAAACGAGGATGGCTAAACTTAAAATGGAAAATAAAAACTGAAGCCGGGGATTTTGTACTCAAGCAATATAACAAGGAAAGATATAAAAAATATATACCAGACGAGCTGTTGTTTGCGCTTTCTCAACAGGTTAGAATGTATAACCAAGGTCTGGCGTGTCCCAATGTGTTATCGTATAACGAAAAAATATTGCTTGAGTCGGATCATGGAGAACTTTTCATGGTGATGGAATATTGCCAGGGCAAGCTAATTGAGCCAGGTAAAGCCAATGTTCATCAAATATACGATTTGGGTCGAACTACAGGAAAAATGCATCGATTGTTAAACGACGGGACCATTGGTATTAAAAATAGCCCTCAGTTTATCCCTCCCAGCCGTGAGGAACGTATAGCACATTGGAACTCAGTTTGGGTAAAAACAAAGGAATCTGGTAAAACTCATTTACTTGCCAACATAGAAACACAAATAAAAGCAACGGAAGACATGCATATGGAAATCCTGGAGTTACTTCAATTGGGATGGGCACATCGTGACCTGTGGGTGGATAACCTTTTATTTGATGACCACCGTTTAACGGCAATTCTGGATTTTGATCGACTCAAATATGACTATCCGCAGCTTGATGTAGCTCGAGCTGTGATGTCCTGTGCCGTAGATGATCATTTAGAAGTCTCACTGGCCGCAGCGTTTATGGAAGGGTACAAGGAGGAACGCAACGTGGAAGAGGGTTACTTAACCTATTCATTACAGTTGTTATGGTATATGGAAAGTACATGGTGGATTAATGCTAACATGGATCAACATAGTGTACCTCCCGCTCGGTTTGCAAAAGAAATGATTTGGCTTGCTGAAAATCAAAAAAATATACCGACTTTACTAGCAAATATGTAGACAATGCAACACAATGAGGAGAAAAGAGTGCGCGTGATTGTGGAAACTGCTTGTGTAGAAGCTTGCTTTCGGGTTAGCTTACAGGTCTTACAATCGAAAGCGAGCAGGGTCGGCACGGTAGTTTCGTTTGTTGTGACGAAAAACTAAAGTTCGTGCTTGCTCTGGATGCCTCTCTCCAGAACTTTTGTTAACTAATTAGGTGTGTTACTATAATTGGAAATACAAGTAAATGAGAGGCGGCAAATCCATGGGAAATGACAAGCTCACTTATGCAGAAACCGGTATTAATATTGACGATACCGATGCTGTCAAACAGAATATGGCCAAAAGTCTGCAGACGAACAATAGTCGAGTATTAAACTCGCTGGGTGCGTTCGCGTCACTGTACGATTTTAAATTTCCGGAGTATGATCATCCCGTATTGGTCATGAAAACTGAGGAGCCTGGGTCCAAGCAAAAGCTGGCTTTTCAACATGGACGGGTACGTTCAATTTGCTACGATATGATTAACCATTTGATCAATGACATCATTGTTATGGGTGCCAAACCGCTTGCAGTTCAGGACGCAATCATTAGTGGCGCCGTTGATAAAGAAACCATCAGCGAAATTGTCGACGCTGTTTCTGCGGCTTGTAAGGAACAGGATTGTGTGCTCACTGGTGGCGAGACATCGATCCAGCCGGGAGTGCTGGAGAAAGGCTCCTATATACTTACGTCCAGTATTGTTGGCATCGTCGACAAATCGAAAATCATAGACGGGTCAGCCATACGCAAGGGAGATGTTATTGTAGCTGTCGCGTCTAATGGAGTTCATACGAACGGGTATACACTTGTTCGGGCTATAATGGACAAGCATCCAGAAGTTCTGAACCAGAGGGTAGGTGATGAGAGTTTTTTGGATGCCATTATGAAGCCGCACTTATGTTATTACAAACCTCTGAGAGATTTGTTTGGGATGGATGGACTTCATGGAATGGCTCATATTACGGGTGGCGGTATTGAAGGAAACTTGAACCG
Source organism: Paenibacillus sp. FSL H7-0331 (assembly GCF_001956045.1). The sequence goes on from NZ_MRTH01000019.1 coordinate 93,880, forward strand.
GGTAATTCCGGAACATTTGAACGCGCTCATTGACTTATCCCGTATTGATATTCTGCCCTTATTCCAAATCATTCGTAATATGGGGAACGTGGATGAACAGGACATGCTGCGCACATTCAATATGGGTGTTGGCCTAGTGCTGGTTGTAGATTCAGAAATAGCCCAAAGTGTGATGGAGCACGTAGCTGCATTCGGGTTGAAAAGTTATGTTATCGGTGAAATCGTTGAGGGGAACAAGCGGGTTGTGTACCAACAAGAATTACAATGGTATTAAATTTACAGTCAAGAGTTTATTGAATTAGCAGGCTGCCGGGATCGGCAGTTTTTTTGCGTTATCGGGCATGCTTGTGTGGCGGCACTGATGCTTGGCTAAAAAGCCATATCGTCCCCATTGTGGCTTTGAACTCCATAAGGACAAGAAGCTATTAAAGCAAGCTATTTCCGTAATGGATGAGGGGTTTCAGGTATTAGAAAAATAGCGGACTTATATGATTCGTTCGATAAGTTGAGACAACAATCCAACATTTCGACCCCCAATTGGGACGATTTTAGAAAACAAACGTTTGCCAAATTTCAGGCCCGTTGATTAACCCCTAAATGGTAGAAAAAGAGCCGTCAACAAGGTAAAATGTTCAATCAACAGGCCTGTTGTTATTGAGCAGTACCAAACTTGCGGGATGTAATTCGATACGTTGTAGGTGACATCCCTTTTCTAGCTGTAAACTGTTTGATAAAGTAGGTGTCATACTCGAATCCAGTGGAATGTGCAATTTCATTAAGGCTCATATCGGTATGTGTCAAAAGATCACTCGCAACCTTCAAGCGATGTGTAAGCAAGTAACCAAATGCTGTTTTTCCACATCTCTCCTGAAACAATTTATTCAGAGTCACACGGTTCAAATGAGCACAATTCGTCAAATCGTTTAATGAAATCTTTCGCGAATAATTAGTGTGTATATAATCTAATACTTTATCGACAGGTGAATGTTCACTATTTTGATTTAATTCCTCCATCAAACCTAAAATTTGGATGAGATACTTTTTTATTCTGCACACCCAAAGTGCATCACTTTGCGCCTGCACTTCGGTGCCAAGTACGAAAAACCATTCAAACAATAGGGGGTATGCTTTCTCGGTTACACGAGGTACACCAGTATACAAATGATCCCTTTGAAAAAGGGAAAGTCCAGTTTGGATTCTAGGAGCTGCAGGAAAATAATCTTTCGTTTCGGTAAGAGTAATGGTGTTAAGAAATTCGGGATGAAAACTAAAGGATTGAGCAGATACATTAATCTTTTCAACCACTTGCACATTATCGTCTTCAGCCAAGCAAAGGACACCAGGAGCGCTAATGGATATGGGACGTTCATTCAATATCCCATTTATACTTCCTGACGTAATAAAAATCAGCGTATACCGTTCAGGATAAGGAAGAATACTGAAATCCTCCACTGCGACAAATTCTATTTTCACCGTACGTTCTTTGTGTCGGTCCATTTGCGGCATTTTTTTCACCTATCAAATAGTATAGTTGGTTGCTTCACTTATAACAGTGTAGCATACAAATTCAAAGGTTATAATTAGATTGTGAATCAACCCCAAATGAGCAGCTAAAGGACTACATTCCATAAGCCACATTTTCCACGACAGCTGCTCAAACTGTCAAGATTAAACGATTGGGAGGAAATCATTATGGCTGTTGAACGTTTTCAAATCCAGGTATCCGATGAAGTGCTTGACGATCTACAATACAGGCTGAATCACGTCCGCTGGCCGGATCAATTAGAAGATTCCGCTTGGGAGCAAGGCACTGAATTAAGTTATTTACAGTCGCTCGTTGCCTATTGGCGAGACCATTTTGACTGGCGTGTTCAAGAAGCGAAATTAAACCGCTTTTCTCAATTTCGCAGTAATGTTGATGGGATAGATGTTCACTTCGTGCATGAGCGCGGTAAAGGACCTAATCCGTTGCCTATTATCCTTACTCACGGATGGCCGGACAGTTATCTGCGTTACCAGAAGATTATCCCGTTTCTTACTGATCCCGCTGCCCACGGTGGTGACCCTGAGGACGTTTTTGATGTTATTGTCCCTTCGCTGCCAGGGTTTGGCTTTTCTAGCCGTCCTGACCATCGTGGCGTCAATAATTTTCATGTCTCCGAGATGTGGGCTAAACTAATGACACAAGAACTTGGCTATAACAAATTCGCTGCTGCAGGCGGGGATATTGGCTCCGGTGTTACCAGATATCTTGCGGCGAACCATCCTGAGCTGCTTGTCGGAATCCACTTAACCGATATCGGGATCATTAGAGATCTCATGACTGCACAAGATCCGGCAGGGCTTTCAGAGCAAGAACTGCAATATAAGAAGAATGCTCAGGAATGGCTTGCCCATGAAGGTGGCTATATCTCCATTCAATCGACAAGACCCCAGACTCTTGCCTACGGACTGTCCGACTCGCCAGCAGGTCTGGCTGGTTGGATTATTGATAAATTCCGTGCTTGGAGCGATTGTAAGGGGGACCTGCGGCAACGATTCAGCGAGGATGAACTGCTCACGCATATTATGATCTATTGGGTTACCAATACTATAGGATCAACAGCACGTATGTATTATGAGAATTCGCATTCTTTGCCGCCTCTTGGTCGCATAGAGGTACCAACAGCCGTCGCTCTTTTCCCGGCAGATATATTATTGCCACCCAGGGAATGGGCTGTACGCAACCTGAATATAACTCGCTGGAATGCAATGCCCCGCGGTGGCCATTTTCCTGCTCTGGAAGAACCGGAATTGCTGGTTAAGGACATTCGCGAATTTTACAGACCCTTTAGAACAATAAGCAATTCTTTAGGAAAGGCCGGCTTGCGGGTGGTTTGACGATTACAGATTCGGACGAGCCGATGCAAAAGCTCCTCGAATACAGCAAATTGCCGAATCGATTTCTTCTTTAGATAGAACGGATTGAAGGATGGACAGGATGGTGGTAGATTTTTCATGAAGTCGCCACCTTACTTCGGTTAAGTTGCAGGGGTACAAACATTTACCGGGGGTGTGGCTATTTTTCTGCGATTTTGTGGTTGATCAACAGGTGTGTTCAAATTTAATTAAATAATCATCAAATTCCAAAAATATGAATTGCTAATGAACATTTTGACCATATTAACTTTGCTGTAAAACTTGAAGGAGGAATGTTCAATGACAGACCAACAAACGAACGAACAAGAACAAAGTGCAAGGACACAAGCCCAAAATGCTATGAATCAAGCATTACACGCACTAAATGAAGCCAGACATAGTAATGTTGATCAAGACCAAGATGTTCAGGATGCCAAAGAACAGCTGTATAAAGCCCGACAAGAACATATGCAGGCTGATAATTCGGAGAGCGAAGATACGCTTTCCTAGACGATATGCCCCACAAGAGGAGTATTTGTACTCTGGTACTCAAAAGGAAGTTCATACGCATAAATAGCGGATTTCCCCGTAGGTATCACTTTTACAGTGTCTCTACGGGGATTTTTTCTGCTGTCCTCATACGATACCACGAATAGGACTGTTTGCACTTGGATTTAGGACCTGCTAGCTTGTACAATAGGTTTCAGAAAGCGGGGGAGAGCCTCATGCTCAAGGAACGTATCGAGCTTCTGTGCAAAAAGAAGCAAATATCACGGAAAGAACTCGTGGAGGGACTCGTCACGCAGTCTCATTTTGCCAACATTTTGGCTGGAAGGTATCCATTCGCTGATGATTTGGTGGAGCATATCGCGGGCCGTCTCGGCGTCCCTGTTACCTATTTGACCAAAGCGGCGGCAACCGATGAGCCTACGATGCAGCGGGCGGAGAATATTTTCCAGACCATGTCCGAGCAGTCTGTATCCGATAGTTACGTGGATGCCCAAGACGATCGGGATGATGCACTCGTCGTCGAGCTGACAACTTCCTTAATGAAGGCTGTCTACTATCAACAGATGAACAATCAGAGCGCTTATGACTATTTGCATCAGTCTTACTTGAACCATTATTTAGAGAAATACGGAAAGTCCGAAGAAGTCGATCTGCCGTTGCCCTTGAAGAAAGCGCTTTTGCTATATAGAATCCAACATTTTCGCTCCAAAAGCAGCTACAACGACGTGCTGAACGATGTGCAACGCTTGAACAGTCTTGTGGAACCGGGGACGGAAATATGGCTGACGGTACAAAACATCAGGATGGAGGCATACGTTCTACTGAAGCAGTTCGAACAGGCGAAGCAGGTGTTCGAGCAGACGATGCAGCAAATCATCGATGATCGAGTGTTCCATCGTCTATCCGGGCTGTATGTGGCTTACAGCGGCTACTGCTTTGCGATGGGGCTTGTACAGGAAGCGTTACGTGCTCTTTCCATGGCAGAAGCTAACCTCGTTTATTTACAACAGCCGGGTGATGTTTACACGACAATTATGAACAACCGGATCGTCATGCTAACAATGACGGGAGAGTCCGATAAAGCGTTGGACGAAATCGCCCGATTCGAGTCCATACTCGCCAATGAGCCAGTGGAATCCCAACAGCTGCTCGAGCCGGTTATAACCATTTATCGCTGTGAAGCCGCTTTTGCCCAGAAAAATTGGGGATTGCTTTCACAAGGAATTGAGCGGCTGCGAATTTCCCACACAGGCACGGATCAGAGAATGGCGCTGGCCTTTTATGAAAGTCAACTGGCGCTTGCGCTAGAGGATATGGAGATGTTTCAAAGCCACGCACTGGAATGCTTGCCTTATTTCGAAGCCAGTCAGCATGCATTGCGTCTCGAGCAACTTTATGAATCATTGGCAGTCGTCTCTGAGGAAGGTCGTCGTTACAAGGAATCATCTATGTATTATCGGAAGCTTGTGTATTTGTTAAGAAATAGTGGAGGAGGGGGGTCTTCCAGTCCAATGTAAACAAAATGCAAACAAAACTTAGGAGCGACAGGGACCAATGAATGGTGTTTTAGACCCAAATTTTTGCAAAATAAGCGCTTTTTGAAAAAAAACGAAGCGTGAACAACAGGAAAACTCGCCTTATCCCTGACTTGTTTGTATGTCGCTGATACTATTGTCAGCTTAATGACGGTCGTTTACACTTAATATACAACGACAAACCAAACAATGAGAGGTGTGATGCGTATGTTCGGATTCGGAAAAAATAAAAAACCGCAGGACGCTCTGGAGCAGGCAGATAATCTGATGAATAAAGGATTGACGGGGCTGTTTATGAAAAGCACGGTTTCCAAGGAGCATAGGAATCTCATCAACCAAAGCCTGGAATCGGCGAAACAGGCACAATTAGCATCAAGCGGCACCGTGCCGATTAGCGCAACTGCCATTGTTGTATCGGTAACAGATACGGGCAAGCTCATCAATTACGATCCGGTTGTTGTCCTCGTGTTGAATGTGATAGAGAACGACGGGAGCACATCCCAGAAGACATTGGAAACAATCGTATCAAAAATCCAAATTCCGCGTGCGGGAGATCGGGTCGGCTTGGGCCACAACCCCGCTAATCCATCAGAGCTTATGTACATGGGACTGCTGCCATAAAGTCTTTGGTCCATATGTCCTGTTAAGGATTAAAAGCAACACTCAGAGCATTTTCGAAAATCTAATTCACCATTACAGGAAGAGTCGCGTAAATCGTGACTCTTTTTAATTTACTCATACGAAAATAATTGACTTAGTTTGTAAATATGTTACAATAAATGCAGCTAATTTATTAAGTTGATTTAGCTAGACTAATAAGGGAGATGATGTTATGCCAATTATCAATATTGACTGCTGGGAAGGATTCAACGAGGAACAAAAGAAAGAATGGATTAAGGAGTTAACTGTCGTCACAAACAAGCTGTTCAATATCCCTCCTGATAAAATTTTGGTGATCTTGCGCGACACTCCCTTGATAAATTGGGGACAGGCAGGTGCTGTCGCAGCTGATCCTGACTTTTTGGAAAACAGTCGAATTACTGAATTGAAATTGGAAGCATAATCGCTTGCTCAGAAGAAGCCCCTTCTCATTTGACATATAGAGGGGGCTTCTTCAGATGAAAGAGGGGGTTGTTCATGACGGAATGGGTTGCAAAACAACGTAAATCACTTGCCAATAACTATCCTTTGATGACGGGTATACTTGTATGGTGCAGCCTGATTGTTGTGTCCAGCTTATATATCACCTTGCCATTGGTATCTGTTTTTGTAAGTAGTTTCCACGTTACACCGTCCACAGCGGCATGGACCAGCAGCGCGTTTTCATTCTTTTACGCAATAGGGTTTTTATTATTCAGTCCTTTATCTGATCGTTATGGCCGCAAACAAATGATGATGTCCGGTTTGGTTGCGTTATTACTCATTACGCCAACCTTGGGTTTCGTGACAAACCTGTCCAGTTTAATTGTTCTTCGTGCGTTACAGGGCCTGGCTGCGGCAACATTCGCCCCCGCTGTACTTGCCTATGTTGTGGAAATGTTTCCTGCGCATAAAAGGGTAACCACAATCGGGTTTGTAAGCACTGGCTTTTTGTTGGCGGGGATTGCTGGACAGCTGTTTAGCAGTATCATTAGTCAAAGCTTAGGCTGGCCTTATGTGTTTTACTTTCTTGGTGGCTTATATTTAGTATGTGCCATTCTGCTCGGCAGTCTTGTTCCCAATGGAGCAATTCATCAGACAACTGCAGGTGCAAGAGCCCCACTCAAACAAATAGCAGCAGTGTTATTCCGAAAATCACTATTTGTCTGCTATATCATAACCGTGACTCTACTATTCTCGTTTGTAGGGATGTATACGGCGCTTGGAAGCTACCTGACGCAGACCCCGTTTCAATTAAATCCTGATCAGATTTTACTGGTACGTGCAGCGGGGATCTTAGGCATGATCTTATCTCTATTTGCAGGTCGTTTGGTAGCCAAATTCGGCGTGAAGAGGGTACTGCAGGCAGGATTGGGGCTGGCGGCAGCAGGTCTTTCCATAGTTGGATTTAGCTCTAACCTATCCATTCTTATTGTTATGAGTGTTATTTTTGTTGGCGGGATTTCAGTAACGGTTCCAACGCTTATTTCGCTTGTTGGAAGCACTGTGGGTCATGCACGCGGTACCGCGATCAGCCTATACTCTTTTATTTTATTCATAGGAGCAACTCTTGGCCCGATTGTCGTACTGAACCTGCTGAAGCTTGGAAGCTACTTCCTAACATTTGAAGCACTGGCGGTTGTTTTGTGCATTGCCTTATGTTCATCCTTTTTCATCAAAATACAAGAAGTATAAAGTTAGTACGAACCTGATATTAACGATCTCGTGGGATCTGCATATTTACGGGGTTCGTTGCTGTTGTTTGGTCAAAATGAAATAAGAGGGTAAGGAAGAAAGGCGCAGCGATTCCTTTCTGATATTAAAAAGATTGCCAATGATGTCGGTCGGAGGACCGGTTAATTGGCAATCTTTTTATTGATTTCAACTTATGTGTAATGAGCTCATCCTAGTCGAGAGAGGGATGGGCAGCGCGCTCTACAAAGGATTGGAAGGCTTTCAGCTCACGAGGCAAATGTGTCTGGTAAGGCTCCTCCCATCCAGACCATTCTCCGCTGGCATAACCCTTATAGTGGATACTTTGAAGTGCGGCGGCAATTTTGGCAAAATCGAGATCGCCTTCTCCGATCGGCTTGTGTTCCTTGTGCTCTGAATCAAATGAAGCATCGTGAAAATGAACATGCTGGATCCATGGCCCCAAATGGGTGATGACTTCCGCCGGCTCAGCCAGTCCACGACGCTTCGTGTGCAGTACGTCCCATAGGACGACCACCTGTGGATCATCGACTGCTCGCATCAGGCTGGCCATCTGTACAGGATCTGACCAATCATCATGGGTTTCGATCGCAATCGTGATGCCATGCTCACGGGCAGATGGCAAGATGGCATTCAGCACTCTCTCAATGGCGGCCAGTGTTTGCTCGCGTGTGCCGCCAGCAGGAATTTTGCCACCAGCCACCCTCAGAATCGGAGCGCCGACGTCGGAGGCGAGTTTAATATAATCCAAGGCCGAAGCGATTTCTTTGTCGGAATCGGGCCGTGAGCATATGATCGAAACGCCAAGGCAGATGATGGGGATTCCACTCTCTACAGCCAGACGTTTCCATTCTGCTCTTTGGTGTGAGTCGGCAGAAAGCTCCACACCATGAGCATGTCCAACGCCGACCCGCAGCTCTACTCCTGCATAGCCGTAGGTTGTGGCAGAATCCATCAATTGGGAAAGTGTAAGAGTTGGTCCTGAAAATGAGTGAACAGCATATTGCATTTAATAATTCCTCCTTAGGATGGTTAGATATGCTTGCATAGGAACAGGTTATCTGCGTCTGGAATGACGCCAGAGCAGGAACAGAAAGTAAGGTCCGCCAATTACCGATACGATTAAGCCTGCCGGAATTTCCAGAGGCGGAAGCAACCCGCGGCCGAGCGCATCGGCGATTAGCACCAACAAGCCTCCCAGCAGTGCCGCAACCGGCATTAATATTCGATGTTTGGCACCGACAAGACGCCTTGCCATATGCGGAGTAATGAGTCCGACAAAACCGATCGTTCCAGCAGCTGCAACAGCGGCAGCGGTCAGCAGAACAGCCATGACCAGCAGCAGGACGCGGGTTCCCTCAAGATGGATGCCCAAGCCTTTGGCAGACAGATCGCCAAGCCTGATGATGTCAAGCCGAAGCCCCATCAGCCAGGCCAAGGGAATGACGATTGCTACCCATGGCAGCATATGAAGGACCTGATCCCATGTTCGGCCCCAGAGGCTTCCGCTCAGCCAAATTAAAGCCGCATTGACATTCGGCAGTGATTTGGACACCAGCAATTGAATGCCTGCTGAACAAAATGCGCTGATTGCTACACCTACAAGCGCCAGCCGAACCGGAATGATACCATGCCGGTAGGCTAACGCATATACCGCGCAGGCCGCAATAATGCCGCCCATAAATGCTGCTGTAGTTAATGTAGAGGGCACCGAATGCGGGAGCAGCAGCGTAACGATAACCGCAGCCAGTCCCGCACCCCCGGTTAGTCCCAGTGTATCAGGAGCAGCAAGCGGATTTCTCATGACGCCTTGGGCGATAACACCGGCTACCGCCAGACTGGCTCCGACCAAGAGAGCCAGTGCTACCCGAGGCAGCCGATAGCTGACAATAATCGAGCTTAGCTGCGGATCGCCCGAGCCCGTCAGAATACGGAGTAATTGCTCGGGGTGGATTCGCACATCACCGATGGCGATGTTAATCAGGACACTAACCGCAACAGCGATAATGAGAAACGTAATAATGGCAGAGTTGCGGCGATCCGCGCCGTGTCGGTTAACGGATTTATGCAACGAATTGGAGGCAGGAAACGACATTATTTCCCCTCCTTTTTACGTCTTCTAGCCAGATAAATAAAAAAAGGAGTACCGATTAAGGCAGTTACTACACCTACGGGTGTTTCATAAGGAAACACGATATAACGGGAAGCCAGATCTGCAAGCACCAGCATGATCGAGCCGAACAGTGCGGATAATGGAAGGACAAGCCTGTAGTCGACCCCGATCAAATATCTGACGATATGAGGTACAATCAAACCGACAAATCCGATCGGGCCGGCAATGGATACAGAAACTCCGGCCAGCACGATAACTATGATCGCCATAAGGCTTCGTGTGATCATAATCCGCTGCCCCAGCGCACGTGCCAGCTCCTCACCCAGGCTGAGCACGGAAGCTGCACGCCCGAAGGAAAAAGCAGCGAGCAGAGCAGGCACACTCCATAACATAATCAATTCGGCATGCTCCCATTTCCGCGACGACACTGAACCAGCTAACCAGAACAGCACTCTATCCATTTGTGTCTCGTTAAATATAATCATTCCCTGGGTAAGCGCAGAGAGTATCGCTTGAACGGCAACTCCAGTAAGCGCAAGATGAACCTCCATATGGTTGCCCTTGAAGACCGAAGCCATGGCATAGACAACGACAGCCGCAGAAGCCCCACCAACAAAAGCTGCATACACCATATTGCCGCTGGAAAGAAAGGGGACCTGAACAGTGAAAAACACGACGGCTGCTGCTGCTCCGGCGTTAATTCCGAATATGCCAGGGGATGCCAACACATTGCGTGTGACAGCCTGCATCAAGGCACCGGCGACCGCCAGGTTGGCTCCAACAAAGGCCGTCACGATCATCCTCGGAATTCGCACATTTTGGAGAATGATATGTGCACGTGAGCCGTCATTATGAAAGATGGAGGCCCAGATGGTCGAGAGTGACAGGTTGGTCGAACCCAAAGAGACTGATAAAAACAAGACAATGAGCAGGATGATTAACCCGGCCGCTGAAATCCATAGGGCTTTGCCGATTTGCTGCCAGGTAGATAAGGGTGCAACTTGTTGTGCTGGACGGCTCACTTCAATACTTCCTTCCCGACAAAATTAGCAAAAGATCAGTTCATAAAAGTGTGTACCACCTATTAGTGGTTATTTCAGCTTCAAAATCTCTTTCTCGGTTTGGTCCAACATCACATTAGCACCCTGCACACTGCGACGAAGTGACCACGCATACCGATCCACATCAAACATTTGTTTGGTTTTGACTGCTTTCAATTCTTGCCATAAGGGATCTTTATGAACCGGTCTATTGCCATCCTTATCTTTCTTGTCAATATCACCTGACATTAAAATAACGATGTCCGGATCAAGCTCCAGCAGCTGTTCAATTGTCATTTTTACATTTCGGTCGACCGTTCCGAATTTGGAGTTATTATTCAATAAATAGTTAAATCCGATCGTGCTCAGCAGCTGTGATGAGAAAAACTCAGCATGGCGGACTGTCATTTCCGTATCCGTGTTGCCGATCAGCAGCACACTTTTTTTGATGCCGGCTGCTTTGGTCTGTAATGCTTTCAGCTTGGCTTTATGGGTTTCGAGGACCTTGTCCATTTCACTTTTTTTACCCACAGCATTGCCTATCGTTGCCGCAGCATCCAGTGTTTCCTGATAATTGGCATTAAGATTTTTGAGTGAAAGGGTCGGCGCGATTTTTGATAATTCCGCGTAAACGTTTTTGTGGCGATCGGTATCGGCAATAATTAAATCGGGGTTCAGTACTTTAATTTTCTCCAGACTTGGCTGGGCTCGCATACCGACGGCTGTGTAGCCTTCAATCTTTTTGAGCGCATCCTCCACAATCAGGTTAGGTTTGTTATCGTCAGCGACACCGAGAGGCTTCAGCCCTACATCAAGAAGTGCATCAATAAAACCAAGCTCGAGCACAACGATCCTTTGTGGTGTGCCCTGGATCGTCGTTTCTCCGAGATCATGCTTAATGATCCGGCTTCCTTGTGGGGCTGCTGCTGTTTCCTTAGTCCCGCTTGCTGCGCTGTCAGAAGTCGGAGTGCTAGCAGGTGGTGGTGTTGGAGCTGGGTTAGAGCCTGAAGCCTGATTGCTGCCTGTGCTGCCGCAGGCAAGTATGAGTACAGCCATCATGACATAGGTGATGGCGATACCAAGCTGTTTTCCGTATCTCATTCATGATCCTCCTCTTATAATAATGATAATCATTCTCGTTGATTATACAGGGAATGTGACAAGTATTCCATGACACAAGGGGGATTATTTTGCATGGATTATTTTTAGATGAGCTGCCTTCCACCCGAACCGGCCAACAGGGTGACAGCTTCTTCCAGCTGCCGGTCAATTGAATCCGGTGCGTAAATCAGCCATTGATTGAAGCTCATGAAGAACACTCTGCCGGACTTTACAGCCGGATGACGAAGCCATGCCTCAGTGGCCTGAAGCTGCTTCATGCCAGCTCTTGCCTCCTGCTCTGACTTTGCGATAAGCAATAGGTAATCCGCTTCGTAATCGCCGATCTCCTCAGCAGAAGCGGCTACCCAGACCAGTCCGGTTCCAATATCATACTTATCGATTTGCCTTTGCAGCTTTTCAGGGGGGCGCATTTGCAAGGAACGATAGAAAACATGACCCATATTGCGCGCACCGTATATTCGAAGTCCATTGGCAGTAAAGGTGCATATTACAACGGATTTACTGCCGGTAGCGGACCCGATTTTTTTGCGTGCAAGCTCTACTCGCTGTTCGTGGCGCTCCCGCCATTCCTTGGCCGCCTGTTCTTTATCTACAAGCTGGGCAATTTCTTGTATATGATAGAAAATATCCTTTTGCATCCAGGGGATCACAATAATAGGGGCGATGTCGCCTATGTTGTTTCTGGCTTGGAGGGATATATTTTCTTTGCACATAATCATATCGGGCTTCACCCGGATCAGCTTCTGTCTCCAGATGTCCCAGGACTGGGAGCTTTCCAGCGGCTCCGACACACGGTCCGTAATGGAAGTCGGTCCTTTATCGATTCTGGCCGCATAGGGGACGATGCCAAGTGTGTATAAATGATCAGTGCAAGCGTAAGAAAGCGAGGCCACATTCCTGTGGTGATGCTTCAGATAGACGGATGGCGCGACGCCATACTGGGCTTTGAACCGACGGCTGAAATAAAATTCATCCTTGTAACCGACCTCACGGGCCACATTGCGAATTTTGTCTTGTGAGAGCAGCAGCAGTTCCTTGGCTCTATTCATTCGCAAGCCGGTTAAGTATTCAATCGGGCTTTTATCCATCTTTTGCTTGAACAGTGTCGAATAATAGGAGGGATTCAAGCCTGCCAGGTCGGCCAGCTTATCCAGAGTGATATCCGTGTGATAAGCATCCTGCATATAGCGTACCGACTGATCAAACGCATTCCAGGTATCGATGGTGATCACGGACTGTGCTTCTTTAAGCAGCATACGCAAAATTGCGTACATGTAAATGGACTGCTGCAGCTTCATGGCCACATCCAGTGAGTGGTGATTATCGTATAAAAGCTTGATCAGTCTGGAAAATAAGCCATACTGATGTATCGCAATTTGTCCTTGAACGGGAAAGGAGCGTTCTTTTTCATACCCTCTGTAAGAATCGGTTGATTCGGACTGGCGATATAGCTCAAACGAGACCCGATATAGTTTTAGATTAGGCTGATGCATGCTGTTGATTACAGCTTTCATCCCGGACAGCAGTAAGAACGCATGTTTACGTGAAAGCTGCAGCATCTGACCATTTAACAACATTTCACCGCTGCCCCCAACAATAAACAACAGCACATGGTGGTCAAGCTCTGAGGATTCTTCAGACCGATAAGTACCGTAATCGAGATATTCGATAGTGCTGACTTCAAGCAGTGTTTGTTGGAACAGGATCTCGATATCTGTTTCCGTATTATGTAAACCCATACTCATTTGGTTGTCCTCCCAGACAATAATGAGAATAATTCTCATTTAATATGGCTAATTGTACAGCAATAAGAGCTTTCTTTCAATTCCTATAGATACCCATTTGCGCGAAACATCGGTTCATTTGGGTGATACCCGCGATGTTCCTCTGTCCACAATAGCTTGCTTTGGTACAAATGCCCATAAAATGGGCGTTTGAATCAGTAACAGATGCGGATATTTACCATAGACTGAATGTATGTTATGTTCATTCCTTCCTTCATGGTTGTATCTGTGAACAGAAAAAAAATTATAGGAGGCTTTTACAATGAATCAATTTCAAAATGATCTGCAACAATTAAGTGTTTCCCAGTTTCAGGCTGGAGAGATGACACCTTGGAACCAGCAAGGCCAGTACCCGGGAGTTCAATATCCAAATGGCGTTAATCAGGTGGATCCGTCACGGCTGTGCGTTGGCTTCGGGGGCTTTTGCGTAGGTTTTTGCGGTGGTTTTTGCGTTGGATCTTGTGTAGGTTTTTGCGGCGGTTTTCAATGCGGTGGATTTCGTTGTGGTGGATGCGGCGGCTTTCGCTGTGGTGGATGTGGCGGCTTTCATCGTTGTCGTTAATTCTATTGTTTCAGGGTTGTTAAATAAAATTGCTTCGGCTGTCGAGAAGAGCCCGCCCCTTACAACAACAGGTTGTCAGGGGCATTTATTCATTACAGGCAAGGCATGTGGGACGAATTGACGTACATACAATATGGAAGAGAGGGTTCCACATTAGGGTAATTCGCAACAATTAGGAGGAGACAAATGACAAGTCTAACCCCTGCTGCACGCCTAAAAGTTAAGGATGACACGTTTTTTCTCCCTGTTCCGAACGACGGTGTGTACTTCCGTAATAACGTAGGCACATTCCGCATGGAGGGCGGGATGATCGACCGGTGGATTGAAAAGTTGGTTCCTATGTTCAGTGGAGAACATACTTTGGAGGATTTGACAGACGGATTGTCGTACACGCACCGTGAACGGGTTTATGAAATCGCAAATGTGTTATACCAACAAGGCTTTGTTCGGGATGTAAGTAAGGACCTAACGCATCAATTAACGGACGGAATTATCCAAAAGTACGCTGGACAAATAGCCTTTTTAGAAAGTTTCGGCGATTCCGGCGCATACCGGTTTCAGTGTTATCGGCGGGCTGACATATTAGCGGTCGGGTCAGGTCCGATCTTCGTTGCATTAATTTCCGCATTAATGGAGTCAGGGCTGCCTAAAATCAATATGCTGATAACCGATTCGGTGCCGACGAACCGGGAACGGCTTGTGGAATTGGCAGAACAGGCCCACCGTATGGATCCTGATGTAGTTCTTAAGGAAATCATGAAGCAAAGGGAAGGAGCAGACGGTTGGAGGGACGTTGTCCAGCCATTCCAATCGGTTTTGTATGTATCTCAAGAGGGGGATATCGAGGAGTTCCGGCACCTCCATACAGCTTGCAAAACGGAGAAGAAGATTTTGCTGCCGGCAATGTGTCTGCATCAGACAGGAATGGCAGGTCCGGTTGTACATTCGGATGCGGAGGGATGCTGGGAATCAGCGTGGCGTCGGGTCCACCAGCCAGCCGTTATTAAGGACCCGGAGCTGCACATTTTCTCATCCACAGCGGGAGCGATGCTTGCCAATGTGATTGTGTTCGAGCTGTTTAAAACCGTTACGGGGGATTCAGAGCTGAGAAATTCGTTTTTTCTGCTGGATCTGGAAACGTTGGAGGGCAGCTGGCACCCATTCATGCCGCATCCTCTGATTCATGGATTTGAGGAAGCCCGAACGGTTCAAGCATCGAAGCTTCAGTTGAAGCTGCAGCTTGATGGGAGTGAAGGGAACGCGGACAAAAGTGTACTGCTGACTTATTTGAACCGATTGACTTCCGCACAATCAGGGATTCTCCATGTTTGGGAAGAAGGGGATTTGAGACAGCTGCCACTCTCGCAGTGTCGTGTTCAGACGGTTGATCCATTATCACAGGGTCCTGCTGACCTGCTGCCGGAGCTGATCGGTACAGGATTGACACACGAGGAAGCCCGGCGGGAATCGGGACTGCTTGGGCTTGAAGCTTATGTATCACGATTGGCCGACATCATCCTTAAAACGCAAGAGGTTGTCGGTATCGGTGTAGGGGAAACGGCAGCAGAAGGCGTTTTGCGAGGATTAAAAGCCAATTTGGCCATGCAGCACGCCATGCAGCAGGTTCATGAGCAAACTGTCACTCGGGTTCAGTTAAATAGGGTGGAGGATCAGCGCAGCCGGTATTATTTACAGGCTTTGACCACTATGAGGGGAGAGCCGGTGATCGCCTTGGGAGAGCCAGTGTTGGGCTTCCCAGCAGTATGGGTCGGTACAGGGGAATACTGGTATGGCAGTACGGACTTGAATACAACTATGGCGCTGCAGAAGGGACTACAAGCTGCACTCCAGAAGGTGCAAAATAATTCCGTATATCCTGCGAATCAGGTGCTGGAGCTGGAAGCTTCATCCCTGAGATTTGGCAAGGATACCGTGGACCTTGTGATTCCCTCAAGTGAAGGAAATTTAAAGTCCGAAATTTTACAGGATGCTTTGCAACTATTGAAAAAGAACGGCAAACAGCTCTTTGTTATGGATCTGGCCGTAGAACCGTTTTTGCAAGAAGAACTCAAAGGAGTGTTTGGCGTGCTGCTGCGAGAGGGGGAGTCCCGGTGAACAGAGGGCTGGCTATTATTGGAAAGGGAGGGTTGGCGGATCTTGTGACCCGCGAGCTGTCCGCCCTATGCAGGATTGTATGTCTGAGCGACTTTAAGGAGGGAGTACCGGAAGACGTCGATTTCGCCTTGGTGCTGCACGATGCATGGCATCCCTCTGTTCATCAGGAAGCGGAAGAGCTTTTCCGGAAAGCAGCTATTCCATGGCTGAGAGGTTTTGTTGCATTCGGCGAAGGTGTGATCGGACCGCTAGTCCGACCTGATTTATCCGGGTGTACACAATGCGCTGACACTCGGCGCCTCTTGGCGGGACGTGACCGCAAAGAGACGTGGATGCTGCAGCAGCGTCTGAAGACCGGTGCGAATTCTCGTGACGCCTGGTCATCAAGTACAGGACTATTGCAGATGGCACACCTGATTGTGAAAGATACGATGGATGTGCTTCAGGGCAACACTTCCCGCTTGGAAGAACGAGTGTTTTTCATGGATATGAAAACATTAAGGAGCACCAGCCACTGTTTTCTGCCGGACCCACTCTGTACATTTTGCAGCTATATGCCTGAAGATACACCAGCAAGGGCCCGCATCTCTCTTCAATCAAGTCCCAAGATTAGCTCCAAAAGCTACCGCAGTCGGTCGTTAGAGGAACTTGCAGGCTTTCTGGTGAAAGATTATCTGGATTATAAGACCGGCTTCTTGAATGGAAAAATGGTTGATCTTATGTCTCCTTTTGCTGATGTGAGTGTAAATCTACCGATGTTCGACCATGATGAAGCTACAGCAGGCCGTACGCACTCGTATGCGGAAAGCGAACTGACTGCTATTATGGAGGGCTTGGAGCGATATTGCGGTATGGCGCCCCGCGGTAAAAGGCCGGTGGTCAACGACAGTTACCGTAATCTGGCGGAGCATGCCCTTCATCCAGCTACGGTAGGCTTGTATGCGAAGGAGCAGTATGAGCGGCCTCATTTTCCTTTCAAGCCATTTCATCCTGACGAGCCGATCGATTGGGTATGGGGCTATTCGTTTGAGCGGCAAAATCCAATATTAATTCCGCAGCAGCTTGCATATTACAGTTCGAGCTGTGGTCAAGGATTTATCTATGAAACGTCCAACGGCTGCGCATTGGGAGGAAGCTTAGAAGAGGCTATATTTTACGGCATCATGGAAGTGGTGGAACGCGATTCTTTTCTGTTGACCTGGTACGCAGAACTGCCGCTCCCTAGGCTGGATCCTTATTCTGCAGGGGATATGGAACTGGAGCTCATGATCCAACGCTTGCAGACGGTAGCCGGATTTGATGTATATTTGTATAACGCAACGATGGAAAATGGAATTCCAAGCGTGTGGGCAATGGCCAAAAACATGAAATCAAAGGGAGTCAACCTGATTTGCGCTGCAGGAGCTCACCCGGACCCCGTTCGTGCTGCGAAAAGTGCGGTTCATGAATTATCGGGGATGACGTTGACACTCGATGGCAAGTTCGAAGAAAACCGCGAGCAGTATAGGCAAATGCTGCATGACCCATCCCTGGTGACCGGTATGGAAGACCACTCGATGCTTTACAGCTTACCGGAAGCAGAAGATCGTCTGCAATTTCTGTTGGAAGAAAACCGACCTCTGCGGGCATTTCAGGAGGAATTCGATAGGGTGCCGACGCATTCGGATTTGACCGATGACCTGAAGGACGGTCTTCAGGCGTTCCACCGATTGAATCTCGATGTGATCGTGGTAGATCAGACAACGCCTGAATTACAACGAAATGAATTGTACTGCGTGAAGGTGCTGATTCCAGGCATGCTTCCAATGACGTTCGGTCAACATCTCACCCGTGTGATAGGGTTGGACAGAGTGTTAAAGGTACCGGCGCTGCTCGGGTATGTCAAACAGCCGCTGCTTTTGAACCAACTGAATCCACATCCGCATCCGTTCCCTTAAAACGACTGAGGAGGAAGGAAGATGAGTCTGGAAACATTCCTGCGTAGTCTCCATGAGGATGCTAATGAGTCCAGACCTCAGGACTGGCAAGTGGACTGGGATGACGCGCCTCTTCCATATAAGCTATATCGCAGATTGCCAGTCTTTCCTTTATCCCTGGAAATCCCGTTGTCACTGTATAGAAATCGATCGCCCGCCAATCCCGATCTGACAACAATCGGTCATTTTCTATGGCATGTATACGGCCTGACCCGATTGAGCCAATACCCTGCGGCCCATTCCATGAACCAAAAGTTGGGCCCGTTGCAGATGTATCGGCGTTTTGTCCCTTCAGGCGGCGGGTTGTATCCAAACGAGCTATATGTATATCTGAAGACGGCCGATTCTCCTCTTGGTGTCTATCATTACGATGTGGCACACCATCGGCTGGTTTTGCTTCGTGAGGGGAACTTTGATTCCTACCTGAATCAGGCACTCGGAAGTCGATGTGATATATCGGGTTGTTTTGCAACGGTTTTGGTTTCCGTCATGTTTTGGAAAAATTTTTATAAATACAATAATTTTGCTTATCGATTGCAAGGATTGGATACGGGTGTAATGATTGGTCAATTACTTGAAGTGACCCGACAGTATGGTTACGAATCACGGGTGTATTTTCAATTTCTGGATCGGGCGGTTAATCATCTGCTTGGGATATCCGATAGGGATGAGAGTGTGTATGCGGTGATCCCACTTTCGACGAAGCCCATGACATCTTGGTTGCACAACGGGATTGATGTAGTGGGGGGAAGCTATGCGGTTCAATTGTGCAGGGAACTACCGGAAGTTCGACATGAAAGCTTCGAGCGGTCGCTTAAAGTCAAAGCATACCCGAAGCTGACACAGATGAACGAAGCGTCCATGCTGGACTCAATAGGTTCGTTTCGACACATTGGGGAGACGAAGCATGTTGAAAGCCGACTACAGTCGGTATATATGCCCCACGTGAAGCGGTTATCCTATGATCTGACCTCGATTTGCCAAAATCGGTATTCACCAGAATCGGATTTCGTATTGAGCAAGGTGACCCATTCCGAAGTGGCGGCTTTGTTACAACAGGCGATGGCTTCTTTATCTTATTATAATGACCTGAATGCTCCCAATGAAAATCCTGCAGCTCGTATGTCCTTGTACTGTTGTTTGTATAACGTTGAAGGCATTCCTGACGGTGCCTATCGCTATGATCGCACGGCTCATTTATTGTGCCGGGTACGTTCGGGAGATCATCGGCTAAGGCTGCAGCTTGGAATGTCGATGAATAACGTCAACTTGTTTCAAGTACCCCTCTGCCTGCATGTGGTAAGCGCACAGGACTACAACAAATCGGCACTAGGGTATCGGGGATATCGTATTCAGCAGATGGAAGCGGGGATACTTGTACAAAATTTACTGTTAGCGGCGTCCGCCATGGGTATGGGAGGGCGGCCATTGCTCGGATTTAATACTGCTATCTGTGATGAGCTGTACAAATTAGCTGAGCGTGGCAAGACCAGTCTGATTCAGATCCCGATCGGTCACCATCGTCAGCGTCCTCGTTTGGAAGGAGGTTTGCACAGCTAATACAACATGGTTACATAAAAAGTCGCCTAACTTAAATGGCGGCTTTTTGGTTATGTCATGAGGTTTTTACCATTCCACATTGACTTGACGGTGACGAAATATTAAGAAAATAGTCGGATTCGGCATCGGTGTCATCCAAAAAAACGTAGATCCGCATTTGTAACAGTTGCTCTTGGTCAAAACACCACGTATGATACAGCATCTTATAGAAGTCTGGGAGGCTGAAAATAAAAATGAAACGATTAGTTGCTAAAAGCAGAAGAACTGGGTTTTGTATGCAATTATTTAACCCCAGAGTCGTTACTCTATCAGCACGTTCAGCAGTATATAATTTTGACAAGCCATCAGAAGATGTTGTCATAGTGTGCATTAGTGGCTTTCGTGGTGGAAATAGCAATGGAATGACCAGCCTAAGGGACACTTTAAGAGAAAAACTCACCGCAAAATACGGGATTAATCCGAACAACATTTTTCACATCAAATGGAACCAAGAAAATGACAGCAACCGTAGAAATATTCCTTTAATAAGTGACATAAATAAAGAAATTCTTAGACGTACTAAAAACCCAAGGTATGTCGCACTTATTGGACATTCATTTGGTGGGTGGGCAGCAAGTAGACTCTCCAGAGTGACTCTAAAAATCCCTGATTTTGTTGGTCTTGTTGATCCAGTATACGGGCCTGCCAATACATTAAAAAAACCAGGAGATGTGCCCCGTGGGAAAAAGATCATTGAGTGGTTTCAAAATAACGGGATTACTGGATTAACGGATTGTCCACCGTATTTAAGAGTGCCATGTACATCCGATCGAGAAGGTTTTTCGTGTGGTTTTCAAGGTGTGCCAGGTGCAGTGCAAAGACCTGTTAAATACATGCGAACTTGGAGTGGAGCAAATATCCCATGCAGTAAAACGGATAAGGCTCCACTTCTTGCCTACCATACGAGCATTGACGATGATCAAAGAGTTCATCATGAAATATTTAATCAAATAAATCGCGACTTAAGTAAGATTATTAAAAAGAGTTCGGTTCATAGAAGGTTAGTCATGGCAAAAATAAACGTTAAGAGACGCTCTGAATGCAAATGCCATAATAAGAAAGTTCGTGTTATATCAAATTGTAGGTGTCAGAAAAAGTAGTCAGATCAATATATCGTGATGGAAATGACGGGTATCGCTTCGGACACGCTAACGTCGTATTTTCCATGGATCGAGTATCACATTGCTAGCCGATAGAAGAAAATAGATTTATGGTCTGCATTATTAGTAATTATTACTAATTAGTTTCAATTGAATTCATATTTTCAAAAAAGAGGTATCTCTACATATGTGGAGACACCTCTTTTAACTTGTATCGAAAATAACAACGAACGTACGGAAAATGATTTGAGCGTTAAAGTGTAGATAACTAACATTGCAAACTCGTAGTCAGTCTGTCAGGTTTTGACGGTGATCGGATGATTTAGCGCGAACAGCCAGTTTAGCGAGAGCCGATGCGGTCTGCCGAGCCACGCTGAGAACTTCGTTAAAGTCGATATCCGTGCCGCGTGAAGCGGACAGGGCAGAAGATATAGTATCCAAGGTCATGCGGACCAAAAGACGTGCTTCAGCACTGCTATTGTTGTCTACGAAGTGGTCGATGATAGCCTGAAAGCCAGTACGAATATCCTGACCTGTTTCATGGAGGCGTAGCATGATCGGCTGATTGGCTTGAGAGAGAATCATAACCTGTAATCTTTCAGGAGTGGTGCATTCAATCCATCGGTGTGCAGTACGTTCGAGTAGATCAGGAACAGACGGCTGGTTTTCCAGCCATTCCTGCAGCTCCTCAAGCTGAGCGTGGCGCAGCTGAATAAGGCTAATCAGGATATCTTCTTTATTGCGGAAATGATAATACAGTGAAGACTTTGTCATACCCAGTGCCTCGGCAATATCTCGGGTAGAGGTTCTCTCGTACCCTTTTTCAATGAAAAATTTTAAAGCAATGCTCAATATCTGAGATCGCGTTTCTTCGCCGGAACGACGCTCTGGCGAAATGGAGTTGCTCATGATATTAGCTCCTTCCTTTAACAGGAGCAACACATATACTCCCTACACATAATATTAGCCAAAATTAAAATCTAAACTCATACTATCTTTCTAATTGACCCTCGTCAAGCTTTTACCGGTACCAAGAAGCATTGCTGCGCTGGGCGTGAGTTGGTTCTTTTCATGTATTCCTTGACACTTATCGAACGGTCGTTTAGTATTTGATTAACGAACGGTCGTTAAGTTACTATATGCAAATGATCGTTTAGTTATAAAAAGCCGTGTATAAATTAAACCGGCAAAGAGAGGATATTTACTCATGAAAAATTCTGTTGATACTCACATAGCTATTATTGGCGGCGGCCCTGCTGGACTCACTAGCGCACGTATTCTTCAGGGATATGGTTTCTCCCCAATTGTGTATGAAATCGATACGTCTATTGACTCCCGTGACGCTGGTGGTACTCTTGATCTTCATGCGGATTCGGGACAGATCGCACTGGAAGACGCTGGACTCGAGGAAGCATTTCATGCACGTGCAAGGATGGAGGGACAAGCAAAAAAACGACTTTCTCACACGGGTAAGCTCATCGCATCTTTTGTTCCAGAGGAAGACGATTCTGCTGCTCCCGAGATCGATCGCGGCCACCTTCGTGCCATGCTCGCTGAACATCTTAAACCTAACACCATCCGCTGGGGGCACAAATTAGTTAGCTCGACTGAGCTCCATGATGGACGTATTCGCCTAGAATTTGAGAACGGCCATATGGATGAGGTTGACCTGGTTATTGGAGCTGACGGAATTTGGTCAAAGGTCCGACCTCTTCTCACGGATGCAAAGCCCATCTATTCGGGTGTCTCTTACCTCGAAATTGATTTCGCCGACGTAGAAACCGATCATCCCGCACTTAGCGAGCTTGTCGGTCCCGGCCATGTGTTCGTCACTGATGGTGTAGGTCACGGACTCGTCGTTCAGCGTAATAGCAATGGACATATCCGCGGCTACATTGCAATGCTTGCACCAGTTGACTGGTATATTCAGGCCGGTATTTCTCTCGATGATACCGACGCAATCCGTCGTTACCTAGTAAAAGAGCATTCGGAGTGGGATTCGATCTTACTCCCATTTCTAACGGATACCGATTCGGGCTACCTGAACCGACCCATCCATATCCTGCCTACGCCGCTTACATGGAAGAGCAACAGTAGCGTGACTCTTGTCGGTGATGCTGCTCATGCCATGGCACCGTTCGGAGGCTTCGGCGTCAACCTCGCCATGTTAGACGCTGCCGAAATCGCACATGCTGTTGCCAAACATGCAACTGTAGCGGAGGCCATCGCGGCATACGAATCAGAGATGTTTCCACGTGCCAGTGAACATGCAGTCGGTGCCAATGCAGCGATCCTCCGGTTTCTATCGCCCGAGGGAGCTAAATCCGGTATGGTGCCCGATCATGAGGCCGAGCATCAGCAATACCGGGATGCGGCTGAAGCCTATCGCCTACGACAAGGAGCAGACACAACTCTCGTACGGAACCAGTCAAACGAAGTATTGCACGTTCCGATGAAAAGCCTGCACGCTACAGAAGGACGCTGGACAATTACGTTCAAAACACCACGTGGCGAAAATAATATCGAGCTTGTGCTTGCTATCGACAATGAAGAGCTTTCGGGCACCTATGATGGACAACCGATTCAACAAGGAAAAATTAATGGCTGCGACGTAACCTTTACGACTCGTTTGACTTCACCATTTCCGATGAAGGTATCCTTTAAACTGACAGTCAACGGTGACATGATGACTGGTTCCGCAAAAGCACCGATGATGAAGGTACCTGTTAACGGAATTAGAGTAGTAACTTAAAGGAGGCATGCGTAATCTGTGACTAGCCTTATGTTAAATACCATTTTTGCTTGTGCAGGCATTTTCTTTGCGGGCCTCCTCGCAGGTACAGAATTTACAGTACGATTTGGCATGCGAGGTCCACTGGACCTGCTGGAAGAATCTTCGCACATTATTGTCCGACAAGGGCTTATCCGTACACTGCGCATCATAGCACCATCATTTTATTTCCCGGCTCTCATATTCGGAGTAGTTTCACTACTTACAGGTGACAGCGGAACTCCGTTCGTTCTCAGGATACTCGGGATTATGATGTTAATTATTTGGCTTGGAGTTACATTCATCGGTACGGTTCCTATTAATAGCGCCGCACTAGAGTGGCGGCCTGAAGCTCCCCCAAGCAACTTCCGGTTTCTTGTGGAACGGTGGGAGAGGCTTGCAATAGTTCGCGTAGTAACATCTGTTTTCGCATTCGGCTTTTTCCTAATCTCCGAGATCATCATCGTTGCCTCATAACAAGGAGAGATTATTTATTTTGTAATAAAGCGGGCTACAAGGAATCTGTAGTTTATTTGTAAAGAAAGCTAAACTGCTTCGTATTCGAGCAGCAAAGGAGGAAAATATGGCGAGGAATATGGTTGTCGATGACGATCCGGATATACGGGAGCTGATCCGCGTATATTTGGCTGGAGAGGGGCTTGGTGTGATTGAAGCCCGCAATGGACAGGAAGCGTTGAAGCTTATCGAATCGACACGAGTCGATCTTGTCGTCCTAGATGTGATGATGCCGCTCATGGATGGCTGGGACTTGTGCCGCGAGCTCCGCAGTCACTATAGCGATCTTCCGCTGGTGATGGTAACCGCGAAGAGTGAATCGGCCCACAAGTTAAAAGGGTTTCAGCTCGGTACGGACGATTACGTCGTCAAGCCATTCGATCCGGTCGAGCTTGTAATGAGGGTGAAGGCGCTGCTTAAACGCTATAAGATCGCTTCTTCCCAGCTGATATCTATTGGCGATATGACGATTGATCGCGTCTCTTTCGAGGTGTGCGGCGCATGATCAAGACCCTTTATCTACGAGTGGTATTGACGTTCTCGGCCGTCGTCGTTGTCAGTGTATTCCTGACTTTTCACATCGTCATGCTGCTTTATACGAACCGAATTACAACCGAGGTGCAGGCTAGCTTGCTGAAAGTAGGCTACCAACTTGTTGAGATGAGCAACGAGTATCAGCCGATAAAATTGGAAACTCTACTTGAAGGCAGCACCCAATTCAATGACAGCTATTCCTTGTTCTTATTTGACGACAGCGGTTACCAGGCCTCCTTCGGGGTTGAAAAGAATAACGATAGGATTGAGCTGGATCAACAGAGGGTCACCTCTGTTCTGCACGGGAACATCTACAAAATCGAAACAAAGAATTTTATTTACGCCGACTTCAAGGAATCGACGAATTTGATGATTGGCATCCCGCTCGCCGTAAACGGCAAGCAATACGCCCTCTTCGTAACGCCCAAGGTGTCTGAGGTAGCGAGGAAACAGACCCGTAACACGATAATTACTGCTTTGCTGATCGTACTTCTCATTGGAAGTTTGCTCATACTGGTCGCTTCACGGTATATCGTGAGTCCGATCAAGAAGCTGACACTGGCAACGAACCGGCTGGCACGCGGCAATTTCAACGTGAATGTGAATATAAAAAGAAGTGACGAGATCGGTCTGCTTGCCGAAGGCTTCAACCATATGGCGGGCGAGTTGAAGCAGCTTGAGCAGATGAGGCAGGATTTTGTCTCTAACGTATCGCATGAAATCCAGTCGCCACTGACCTCAATACGGGGATTCTCCAAGGCGCTCCGCCAATCGGCATTGCAGGAGGATGAACGCCATCGTTATTTGGAAATCATCGAGCGGGAAAGCGAGCACTTGTCTCGGCTAAGTGAGAACCTGTTAAAGCTGGCTTCATTGGAATCAGAGCATCATCCCTTTCATCCCACCACATATGATCTCGACGAGCAGCTTCGCCGCGTGGTCGTTTTCTTCGAACCCCAGTGGTCGGAGAAGGAGCTTGGGCTGGATTTGAATTTGCCCAGAGTGAAAATATCTGCAGATGCGGATCAATTAAATCAGGTGTGGACGAACCTGATTGGCAATGCCATCAAGTTCACTCCGCATCAAGGAACGATTCAAATAAAGCTTGCGGCCAAGACAGATCGCGTTGTCATCAGCATCCAAGATAGCGGAATTGGTATTAAGAAAGAGGAGCAGGAACGGATCTTCGAGCGTTTCTATAAAACCGATCACGCCAGACAGCGTGGATCGGGGGGAAGCGGACTGGGACTTGCCATCGTCAGAAAAATTATCGAGCGGCACCATGGAAGCATTTCAGTCGCCAGCGAACCTGGCGAGGGTACGTTATTTACCGTAATTTTACCGATTTTTACCTACTCGTAGAACACTTATATATGATGAAAACCTTGGAGGGAACAATCGAGGCCACTGAAGAACTAGCATGGTTTTCAATAGCCATTTAATGAGATTGCCCTTATTGTGGGGAAATCCGAGACCGCAGCCAGACAACTTGCGAGCCGGGCACGACATAGAGTGCGAGGAGCGGGTACAATGCCTGAAGCTGATCTTGCTCGTCAACGAGAACTTGTCGATGCTTTTCATGCTGCTGCACACGCCAACGATTTCGATTCGTTGGTAGCGGCACTTGATCCAGACGTTGTGCTTCAGGGCGATCGCCAGGGAGTTTCAAAAATAACTCGAGGGGGCGCAGCTCTGGCCGAGCAAGTTTCGGGACGTGCACAGGCTGCACAGTCAGTTCTCGTGAACGGATCCGTTGGAGTCATCGCGGCAGACTGATCTATGTACTGGATTTAACAATGGGGAACGGAAAGATCGCTGAGATCGACAAGCTGCTCTGCTTCGAGTTTACAGCTGTGTGAATCGCGACTGGAGCAGGATTTGAATTTTTTTCTGGTTTATCTGTTTTTTTAACGGGGCTGCATCCGGCTAATAATCCAGCCAGTATGACCATAGCAGCCAATAAGTGGATGGTCTCCCTGTTCATCTCATGATCTCCTTTTTTATTATATCCAGATTTATATTCGACGTTTTCCATAATTTACCTGCAAAAAATGAGAGACTTTGTAATATTTTTCTTACAAACTCATCTCATGTTGTATAGACAGAATAAACATGCCTCTAAACGGAACGGTAAAGAACGATTAAAACTAAAATATACACTGTTCACCTCTGTAAGAAAGTGATTATACTGAAGGTAGCAACGAACAAGGAGGTAATATACATGAAAAAAAGCATGATGAACCACACCGTATCCGCATATAAGGGTGGAGCCATCTGATAAATTGTACAATTTGTCCCCCCTTATGTGTTCATTAAAAAACACGAAGAAGGGGTAAACCATGCGTTTTCCAATAAAAAAATTTTTCTCTTATTACAAACCTTATATAAAATTATTTATTGCTGTATTGGCCTGTACCTTTATCGTATCTGCTGTGAGCTTGGTGTTTCCGCTGCTGGTGCAGCACATTACGAAAAATATTTTAGCAGGAGACCTGTCCGCTGCGCTGGGTAAAGTGTATGGGATTGGCGGGCTCATGATTGTTATGGTCGCGATCCAGAATATCGGAAACTATTTTGTGGATTATAAAGGGCATGAAGTCGGAGCTCGTATGGAAAGTGATATGCGCAGCGAGCTGTTCTCACATATGCAATCCTTATCCTATGACTTTTACGATAAGGAAAAGACAGGGAAGCTTATGTCACGCATAACCAACGATCTCTTGCTGCTCTCCGAACTGTACCACCATGGCCCGGAAGACTACGTTAAATACCTCGTACGCTTTATTGGAGCATTTGTAATTTTGTTCTCTATCAATGCCTCTTTAACGATTGCGGTATTCTGTTTTTTTCCACTACTCGGAGTCTTATCCTTGTATTTCAATAAGAAATTGAACAAAGCATTAAGAAGGAACAAAGAGCGAATCGGGGACGTTAACGCGCAGGTAGAGGATAGTCTGTCAGGAATCCGTGTAGTCAAATCATTCGCCAACGAGCACATAGAGATCGATAAGTTTAACCGTGAAAATTATCGTTTCCTCGATAGCCGTAAGCAAACGTATAAGGCAGAAGCGTACTTTTTCAATGGTGTCGAAACGATTATTCAACTGATTACGATTACGGTGATCATCTTTGGAAGTGCCAGTATTGTTGGCAGCATGTTGGAAATAGCAGATTTGATCACGTTTCTTCTTTATATCAGCTTTATGGTTGAACCTATTCAACGGCTGACGCATATGAGCACACAGCTGCAAGAAGGAATCACAGGCTTCCAGCGTTTTATGGAAATGATGAGCCTGAAGCCGACGATCGATAACAAACCGAATGCTTTGATGCTACGAGAGGTTCGTGGGGAGATTGAGTTCAAGCAAGTATCCTTCCGATACGAGGATCATTTAAATTATGTACTGGCAAATCTGTCACTTCGTGTGCAGTCGGGAGAGTACGTTGCGTTAGTAGGTCCGTCCGGCGCGGGAAAAACGACATTTTGCTCGCTCATTCCTCGTTTCTATGAAGCAACCAGTGGTGAGGTGCTGCTGGACGGGATCAATGTCAGGAATATCGATCTACGATCTTTAAGAAATCATATCGGCATTGTACAGCAAGAGGTGTACCTTTTTGCAGGAACGGTTATGGAAAATATCCGTTACGGAAAACCATCTGCGAACGATGATGATATTATTACAGCTGCTAAGCACGCCAACGCCCATGACTTTATCATGAACTTGCCTAACGGCTATCACTCCGAGATCGGACAACGTGGCGTCAAGCTGTCTGGTGGTCAAAAGCAGCGGCTAAGTATTGCTCGTGTATTTTTGAAAAACCCTCCTGTTCTCATCTTGGATGAAGCAACGAGTGCACTGGATAACGAGAGCGAGAGTATTGTCAAGGAATCGCTGGAATCATTAGCAAAAGGGCGTACAACGCTTGTCATTGCCCATCGCCTGTCCACGATTCGCAATGCTCAACGAATTGTTGTATTGACGGAAGACGGAATAGCGGAACAAGGTACGCATGATTCGCTGCTTGCTGGCGATGGCGTATATGCACAATTGTATGCCAAGCAGTTTGAATTATAAGCATAAGCTCTTACGTTAAAAATCGGCCTTCCCTTCACGAATAGGGAGCCGATTTTTTGCGCTGATATAAGCTGTTCTTGTGTTATAAGATTGTAAATTTGGACAAATGTCCTTTAATAGAGGCAGCCTTCGTTGTTTAATGGAATTGCAAGGTATTCACATGCGTCGAGTTAACGGAGGTGAGGCAGACAAAATGGGATGAAGTCAAGGTGCTAAGCAGCATAGTCCCATCCGATATTGGCACAATATTGAAAAGACACTGATATGAGGGGGTTTGATAGTGGACGAGTCTATGATCCGCGGCCTGATGCGCAAACACAGCTGGCTGAACGACATGCTTGGCAGCATGCCGTCAGATTTGTTTGCCCAGTGGGAAATTCGCCGCTATCAACCTAACGACATGGTGTGCGATCAGGGAGGGCTGGCAGACTATTTTTGTATCGTGCTTGAAGGTGAATTCAAGGTAGAGCATGTGTTGGGTGACGGGCACTTGCTGATTATTGCTTATTTATATCCGGGGCAGTTGATCAGCGATATTGAGATCGCCTTGGGAAGGCCGTATGTATGCCGGATTACGGCCGTGAATAAAGCTGCGGTGCTTAGGATAAAGGAAGATGTTTACCGCAAATGGATTACGACCGACATTCACTTTTTGTTGTATCTGACCGCCCAGCTCTCTGGCAAGCTCTACGCGTCTGCACAGAAATCGATTGACCAGGTGTCGATGTCGCTGCGTCATAAGCTGATCCGTCATTTGTACAGACAGGTTGAGCATTACGATTTTAACGAGCATGTCGCGTTTATTACTTCCCTGTCGCGGGAGGATATTGCCTCTCAGTGGGGCGTTACGGTGCGCAGCATTAACCGGATTCTGAAGGAGCTCAAGGATCGTCGAATCATTTTCGTGAAAAAAGATCAGATCATTTTCAACGAATGGAGCCGCTATATGATGGAAAAAGAATTAAGCGAGCTTGAGAATATTTAACTATGAGGAGCGATTATACAATGGCACAAATGCCAACGGCAATGAAAAGCGGCTTGGAGCAAAAAGGCGTAACGGCTCGTCACATCGTAGCGATTGTCATCAGTGCGTTAATTTTTGGAGCGACCATTTATATATCACGCTACTTCCCAATTAAAATCGGTACAGTCCAAGCGATTTATCCAGCAGCCGTATTTGCCCCGTTGTTCGGCGTATGGTTCGGAGTCTGGGGATCTTCTGGACTGGTCGTCGGCAATATGCTGTCCATGCTCGCAGTCGGTATGAACCCGGCTGTCTATCCGCTTGCTTTGCTGGCACAATTTATGATGGGTTTTGTACCGGGTATTGCGTACCGCAAGGTGAAGTTCGAAAGCGTCATGGACCGGATATATTTTATAGTTATGGTGACTATCGGTATGGTGGCTGCTACGGTATTGGTGGTGCTCAATCTTATCATTTTCCAAAAAGTTCCTGCTAATATTGCTTGGGGAACGGTTTGGGCCTGGATGCAGGTCAGTAACACGCTTACCGCTGCAGTGATTAGTCCGTTGTTATTCGCATGGATGTCTGATTATATGAATAAATCCGGTTTGTTTTTCAAACGCTTTTGGGGTTAACAAGGAGAGAAACGTCTAATGCAGCTCTATTATCCTTCTAATTCGATTATTCACTATATGCATGGTTTCACCAAGATACTCATATTTGGATTGTTATTCACGATTATCCCTTTATTTATGGAACAGACTTTCAGCTTACTGACTGTGCTGCTCTTGTGTCTCCTGTTATTTGTGTATATCCGGCCACCTCGGATGCAGTGGATGCTGCTTGTCCCTGTCATGGTGCTTGCTGTGATGATGAGCCTGACCTACTTTTTTGCAAATATGGGCGGTGAAGTGTACGTGCAACTGGATCTGGGCTATTGGATGTTAATGATTTCTTCAGGCAATATCCAATATGCTTTAACTTTTTTCTTGAGAATGATGATTTGGTGTCTGCTGTTTTTTGTACTGTTATTTACTACGTCTTCGGAAGATCTAGTCATAGGGTTGAAAAAATTCGGTTTGCCGGAATTTGTCACCTTATCGATTTCATTGGCACTGCGGTATTGGAATCTGATGATTTTCGACGTAAAAACGGTCATGGATGCCCAGTTCTGCCGCGGGGTTGATTTTCGCTCGGGAAGCTTGCTGACACGTACGAAGCATTTTGCCAGTATTCTTGTTCCGGTACTCTTCGTGTTTTTAAAACGATTCCGAACGACCAGCTTCGCCCTTACTCTCAAAGGCGTAGGCCGATCCAACAAACGTACTTATTATTACAATCCTCGCTTGACCGCACTGGATAGGTGGGCCATCCGAATGGCTGTGCTGATCTGTGTGATCTGGTTGGTAATACGCTTGCTCTATGAACTTTAGTTTGATCCCAGGAGGGAAGACATGATCCAATTTCATAACTATTCATGTATGTATGCGGCCAAATCAGAACCTCTCCTGCATACGCTGAATCTTAACATCAAGCAGGGAGAATTTGTCTTTGTCACGGGGCCGAGCGGGGGCGGCAAATCGACGTTATGTTTTTCGATCAACGGGTTGATTCCGAATGAAATGGAAGGATCGTTGTACGAGGGCAGTGTGACGGTGAACGGAATTCATGTACAGGAAACGTTTCCCTATGATCTTGTTTCAGAAGTCGGTACCGTCCTGCAGGATCCCGAATGGCAGCTTGTGAGAGGCACGGTTAAGGAAGAATTGACTTTTGCATTGGAAAATATGGGTGTACCTGTGGAGGAGATCGATCGTCGTTTGGCGGAGGTCGTGGATAAGGTTCAAATCAAGCCGATTCTGCTGCGTTCTTCGCTTGAGCTGTCGGGTGGTCAGAAGCAGAGAGTCGCCATCGCCGCATGCCTGATGATGCAGCCGAAAGTAATCGTACTCGATGAGCCAACGGCGGAGCTTGATCCCTTGGGCAAAGAGATGGTGATAGAGACTATTCGTAATCTTCACGAACAATGGGGCTATACGGTTGTATTTGTAGATCACAATCTGGATGTTTCGTTTCCCTACGCAGATCGGGTTATTGTGGTGGCAGACGGACGTATAGTCGCTGATGCTCCACCCGCGGAGCTGTACGACCAGCCGGGTATTGGGGACTGGCTGCCGATGCCGCAAGTCATAGAGATAGCTCGGAGGCTCGGCATTCGCAAAGAATTGGGAGCTTCAGGCTATGGAGATCCTCTGAATGTGGAGGAGCTGAAGGAAGAGATGGAACGGGGGCGAACTCCCCATCGCTATCAAGCAGTTGGACCCGCTGTACAACAACAGAATAATGTCCTGTCTAGGGCCCAACCGATAATAGAGCTCAAACAAGTCATGTTTCGCTACAAGAAGCAGGAAGATGAACTGACGATCAAACCTGTTGATTTACGAATTGGCAGGGGTGAGTTTACTGCAATTATCGGGCGCAATGGAGCTGGCAAATCTACCTTGTGCAAGTTGATTACAGGACTATTGAAGCCGCAAAGCGGGGAAGTGCTTATTCATAACAAGTCTGCCACTTCCTATCGGGCTGATCAGCGAGTACGGCATGTCGGGTTCGTATTTCAAAATCCGGATTTTCAATTCGTTAGTCGTTCCGTCTATGAGGAAGTGGCCTACGGTTTGCGTGTCCAGAAAATGAACGAAGCGGAAATCGAAAAGCGGGTAAAGGACGTAACCAGGTTATTGCATATTGACAATTATTTGCAGGAGCATCCGCATTTTCTAAGCAGGGGAGAGCGGCGAAGGGTGGCTATCGCTTCTATTTTGGCATTGGAGCCGGAAGTGATTATCTTGGATGAACCAACGACGGGACTCGACTCCAAGCGATGCCGGGAGATGATGAATCATATTCGGACATTATGGGAGCAAGGCCATACGATCGTGATGCTTACTCACGACATGCGAGTAGTAGCAGATTATGTGCCGAGAACGATCGTCATGTCAGATGGCGAAATTCATTGGGACGGACCTACCCGGCATATATTTGCCAAACGTGAGGAACTGCACCGTTACAACATTACATTACCTCCTGTTACTGAACTATCCTACGCCTTGGGATGGTCTGAACCGGCTTTGACATCCGATGAATTTATTGCCCGTGTTGAAGCTGAAAATACAGAAATAACGGCTGTTGGAGGCTTACGATGAATCCTTTCAGAATCATGATGCTTGGCGTGGGGAACGGGTTTATTAAATCTACCTATCATAACAACGCGTTGATTGAGACTCAGGGAAAACTATTTTTGGTGGATTGTGGTGCTTTAGCCTGGCAAAGCCTGCACGAAATTGGGCTGGGCTTTGAAGATATTGAGGGGATTTTCATTACACATCTTCATTATGATCATTGCGGCGGTTTGGATGAAGCAGCTCTATATGGCGCTTATGCGGCTGACAGGCGGATGAAGCTGTGGGTACCTGGCCCGCTAAAGGGCATTTTGTGGGATCATCATTTAAGAGGCACGCTGGAGAGTATGGTGGATGGAAAATTGTCTTTGGACGATTATTTTGATGTTCAATGGGTGGAGGAGGGTGAGCCTTTTTCATTTGTCTCTGTTGCTGGAGAGAGCGCAGCACCTGCTGATAACCCAAGTCATACATCGTTGACAGCTCAGTGGATGCGAACACTTCATGTGCCGTCAAAATTCAGCTGCTCGCTGATACTGGATAACCGGTTCTTTTACAGCTCGGACATGCAGCCCGACAAGGAGCTGCTCGTCGTGTTGTTCGAAAAGGGAGTCGAAACCTTTTATCACGAAACCTGTTTTGGGCGAAATGCGGTACATTCCGCTTTTGAAGAGCTGTGCGAATATCCCGAAGACATACGCAAGCGTATGTATCTGATGCATTATGGCGAAGCTCCTGGCGGCATGACGGCATCCGACTTGCAAGGCATGCAGCTGCTGAGACAGCATGAATGGCTGACTTGGTAAGTATGAATGAGAGAATAAGGAGTGAGTAAGTTGAAACAGTCATTTCCGTTCGTTCGGATGGTATTGCCGGAATGGTTTATGTTAACGGTTTACAAGGTTTGGAGTAAAATGAATGATGATGCGACAGGGCACGATTTCCTACATGCGGTTCGTGTCATGGAGTTGGCTGATGAGATAGCCAGGCAGCTTGGAGCGGATCGTAGTATTGCGATGACAGCCGGGCTGCTGCATGATTACTACCGCAAAGAGGAAAAACAAACCGGTAGGCTTCACTATGGACTGGAAGCGATCAACGGGTTGCGATTGGAGTTTGGCCCATTGCTTATGCCTGCGCTGGAGGAAGAGCAATTCGAGCGGGTGATCGATGCGATAGCGCGTCATGAGTGGTATGGCAAGAATAGCGAACCGGGAGGAAGCGAATTATCCCTGGATGCGCAAATTTTGCAGGATGCTGATCGGCTTGAGGCTATTGGAGCGGTTGGCGTTGCCCGTACATTCATGTTCGGCGGCGCTCATGGACTGCCCATGGCAGAGGACGAGGCGCTACCAAAGGATGCGTGGTTTGACCCGAACATTCCCCCGAAGGGCTCAGTGTACCGGCATTTTTATGAAAAGCTGCTGCATCTTGCTGATGGTATGCATACCGTTCCCGGCCAAAAGTTAGCTGCATCGCGTCATCAATTTATTGTCTTGTTTCTTGAGCAATTTGAGGGTGAATTAGCGTTAAACTCACAGACATAGTTATGACAAGGCGATGCTGTCCCCAAAGTAGATACTCTACTTGTGGGGCAGCTCTGCAGGTATGCGTCAGGGCTGTGAAAAAGGGCTATCGGGGAGTTAATAGCTTGTTTTTTCTAAACAAATAAACAATATACAATAGCATGGGGATACCAAGCGCGCAGGTCACATCCCAAAAGATATAGTAGTCGACGACCTTATTGAAATAAACGACATTCGGTGTGACCGTAAAAGCCAAGCCGAATATGATCATGCCGGTAGGAACAGATAATGAACGGTAGTCTCGAAGCTTGAAAAATTGGGCTGTTCCGACTAAAAAAGCATACAGGTCCAGGACGCTCTTAAAATAGGTCGATATAATCCAGTTTAATGCTAGTATGGCTTCTACCCGCTGTACAAAATTACCAATGTTAATTTTTTGTGCGGTTATATAAGTTGCATATAGATGAATGGAAGCCAAATTGGGGCCGATCACAAGAACGGTAAGCAAAATGGTGGAGCAAATGGCCATACCTCCGAAAAATACACCAAGTAGATAATCTCTTTCTGTATGATTACTGGATATAACTCTTGGGAATAGCATGAGTAAAGAGCACAGCTCGCAAAATGAAAACGTACAGGTATAGAAAGAGCCACGAATAGTCGGCAATATGCCTCCGCCCAATATAGGTTGGAGCCTGATCAGCTGCGCCTGGGGTATGAGCAGAATAAACAAGGACAAGAACAAGAGGAAATACAAGGGGAAAAAGGTTTCAGCTGTTCGTGCTATTGTCTCTAACCCACTTTTGACGCCCCAAACCAGAAGGATGATCAAAATGAGATGAATGGCGTTCATAGGTGTGTTTGTGAATATTTGCGTCGTCAAGAAATCTCCTGCTTCTCGTATCAAGATGGAGACAGTGGTGAGAAAATAGTATAAATAGAAGATAGAGATGATGCCTCCGATCCATTTCCCCAACAACCGTCGATTGTATTCGATTATGGTTAGATTGGGGAATATCCGACTAAAACGGAATAAGAACCAGGCAATTGGCCATCCGATAAGAAATCCGATTCCCCCGGATAACCAGGCATCTTGTTTGGAGGCAGCAGCGGTTAGGGAGGGGAGAATCAGCAGCATATCTCCTATAATAAAGTAGATCACAAGTATGGCTAATTGTTTGGTGCTGATTCGACCATTTTCCAACATATCAACCATCCTTTACATTGAATGTGTGCTGCATCCACTCATAAAGCGGCTTGTACATCATTTCAGGTACTCTCATTGTGCTTGGAATATGGATATCTCTTAGTGCGATTACACTGAGAATGGAGCCAATAATCAACATAAACGAATAAGCGAACGCCTCTTTTGTAAAGGATTTTTTAATTAGAGGAGGCAGTTCAAATAGCATGGCGATCAATGCCAAGGTGACTACAATGATAATCGTAAGCAGCATTATTTATTTCTCCTTCATTTTACTTTCAACCGTATGGTTTATCATGCCGATATCACGGATATTAACTTTTGTTTTGTATAGCACTTTGAGATCAGTAAATCGTTCGTCCCAATCTTTTTCCATTGACTTCCATAACTTGGGGTTTGAATTGTAAATGACTTGACCAAAGCCGAAAATATCGACTTTATACTTTTTTTGCATGACGGAAACCGATTTTTTCATTAAGGTTTCGAGTTCTCGCTCTGCTTCTTTTTGTAATTGTTCAACTGTTTTGGGTTCGGTCAGATCAATATCACAGGTAACTTCTCCAATATTCACATCCATCTTTAATTGTACTTCGATATGCGGGTTGACATCCTCCATGAAGCTTTTTACATCGGTATGCGATTGAATGATTTCCAAAGAGATCATCTTGCCATCAGGACATTTGATATTGCCCACCGTGCTTTGCACATTGTTTCGGATGTAATTGTAGCCTTTACCTTCATTCGTACTCAGCCAACCTATCAATTTGTCATTGTTAAAAGCAGCCAATCCTGAATAGTTCAATTTGACTGGGGGATCAATATCCTCAGCTTTGTTGTCGGATTGTCCATTTTCGCTAATTGTAATGCCTGGTAACACCGGGTTCATTCCTTTACTCATCAATTGGTCGGTTAATTTATCTACGGTAACCTTCGTAATCGGAGCCCACTCTTTTGAGGCAGTATCCAGAGAATGATACAACGCTTCAGCCGGAATATTATCTAGAGGCGTCAATACTTTGAGTACTTTTTCGGCTGAAGTCTTTCTTGCGACCATAACAAAATAGTCGATTCTGGATTCTGGATTTCGCACCAGAATATCCAGTACTTTGGCGATTCCATCCTTAGCAATAGGTTCACTCAAAACTAACACTCTGATGTGTGCCGTATAAATCTTTCTGGGACTCGTTTCTGTAAGTTTCCGGAAGGCTTCGAACAAGGTGGGTGCAGTTGCTTTGTACATGGTAACCGGAGCGCTACCTTTTCTTGCCCGGCTGCTTACTTCATCGGGTACGACAACTTGTACCGAGACTTGATATTGCTGACCTACTTTATCTATCGCAATTCCTGAAAGAATCCCCAGCTCATTCAATTCGCGCCGATCCCAGCACCCGGTCAACAACAATACGAACAGTCCTCCTGCAAAAAGCCTCCTTATGGTTCGTGACATAGGTGCACACCTCTGTGATGAGTTATTTGCGTTTGGATACGTTCTGACGCACCTTATCTTTTTGTTTAAACAGACTCGGTCGCGTCATCATGCGGGGCCATGCAATGCGGAACAATGTATCTTTTTGATCTTTTAATTCAAACGGAGCTAATGGGCTCATATAGGGAATGCCGAAGGATCGAAGGGTGTTAAGATGAAGCGCTAATATAATAATTCCCGATAAAATTCCGAATAAACCAAAGGAGGCAGCCAAGCCCATTAGGACAAAACGAATCATGCGCACGGAAATTGACATTGCGTTCGCAGGGATTACATAACTGGAAATCGCTGTGATGGATACGATGATTACCACTGCGGCTGAGATGATTCCAGCTTCCACCGCCGATTGACCGATGACGAGGGTTCCGACGATAGATACAGCCTGTCCCACGGTTCTTGGCATTCGTATCCCCGCTTCACGCAAAATTTCATAGATGATCTCCATTAATAAAGCTTCAATGAACGCTG
This sequence comes from Paenibacillus sp. FSL H7-0331, assembly GCF_001956045.1. The sequence continues at coordinate 131,309 of NZ_MRTH01000019.1, forward strand.
GAAAAGGAACCCCTTCCCGCTGTGAAGCTAAATTCAATAGCAGGTTGGTCGGAAGCATCTCTTGATGATAGGTCGTAATAGCTATGTACATCGATGGAACAAGCAGTACGATAATAAATGACATGTAACGGATCACTCTTACCAAAGTGCTGATATCTGCCCGCTGATAATAATCTTCTGAGGTTTGCATGAAATGAACGAACAACGCCGGAACCAGCAGTACGAAGGGCGTGCCGTCGATCAGTATAGCCACTCTACCCTCTAATAATCCTGCGACGATCGTATCCGGGCGCTCACTATTATATACCGTAGGAAACGGGGTCAATGTTCGGTCTTGAATGAACTCTTCGATGTAACCACTTTCCAATATGCCGTCAATATCGATTTCGGCCAGACGACGCCGGACCTCTTGGATAATATGGTCATCAGCTACTTGATTTAGATGCATAATCGCAACACTTGTTTTGGTAACCTTACCAATTTCGTGAACTTCAAGCCAAAGTTGTGGGTCTTTGATTCTACGACGAATAAGTGAAATATTCGTTTTTATATTTTCTGTGAAAGCATCCATCGGTCCGCGAACACTCGGTTGCGAAGCCGGTTCACTGACATTTCTTTCTTTACGTCCAGTGACTCCAATACGTAGTCCATCTGAATAACCATTCATGAAAAGAATGGCGTCTCCCGATAGAAGATTTGTGAATATCGAGCTTAACCCGTGAATCGTGCCGATATCACCAACCGAGAGAATGTTTTCACTGAGGTAAGCGAGCGGGCTGTCGTGATGGCTGGGATCGAATTCAGACTTCATTTTTTTGAGATCTATCAGCGAACCTAGGATTTCAGATTGAATCATATCGACATCTGTCAAACCATTCATATATATCAAAGCGATGCGCCATTCGTTGATCAAAACCATTTTTCTTACAATAAGGTCTGGGCTACTCCCCAATGCGTTCTGAACAGTTTGAATATTTATATCCAAGTCTATATCCAAGGAGTCCTGAGTTTTCGATATTGGCTGAATGGAGCACAACTCCTATTTTCCAGAAATTTGATAGTTATATTGTACCCAGGGGGCAGTGAAAAATACATTTTGTCTTAAAGCAGATCTATAATCGATCACGTGACTCCATTAATCAAAATGTGTATTGTAATAGGTAACAGAAGATAATGATGAAATCAAAGGGGAATATGCTACGTGGTTGATTTTGAGTGGTACAGAAGTTTTTGTGAGATATATAAGCATAACTCCGTTTCCGAAGCTGCAAAAACCCGTATGATGACGCAGCCGGCAATGAGTCAGCACTTAGCCTCCTTGGAAGCTAAGGTCGGTGAAGCATTATTCATCAGGTCCTCAAGAAAAATAATTCCAACTGAACGGGGGAAGGAATTATATTCACAGTTAGCTCCTCTGATCGAGTCTCTGGAGGAAACCACAATGAGTTTTCATACTGCTTCCTTACCTACGCTTACAGTCATAAAGATTGGTGCTGCACATGAATTTTTTAGTGAAAAAATACTGCCGCAGCTTCTTAAGTTCAATGCCTATACCATTTCACATTTTGGAACTGCTGATCAATTGTTAGAATTACTGACGGAGGATACCTTGGATATCATTGTTACATCCAAAAAAATTCAAACACCAGGAATTGAATATTTGAAATTGATGGACGAGGAATTTGTCATTGTTGCTCCTTCTCATTACGAAATACCCGATTTAGATGATCTTAAGAAAAAGGAACAATGGCTATCAGCTCTAAATTGGATCAGTTACGGGTTAGAACTGCCTATTATTAGAAGAATATGGAGAGAACACTTCAAACGACGTCCACTCATAAGACCTATTCATATTATCCCTAATTTACATATGATTCTAAAAGCGATCGAAAACGGTGTTGGTGTAAGTGTAATTCCTACATACATATATGAACAATCGGTTAATGAGGCCCAATCGCAAATTATTTTTGAGGAATTAAAAGTAAAAAACGAGTTATTTATCGCCTATAAAATGAAATATAAACGTTTACCTCAAATCAATGAGATAGTGAGATTATTAACAAATCATCTATAAATATATTTATGTATAGTCGATCATTTCATAATTTGTTTTATACATTGGTCAGAGTTTAAAATAAAAATGCAGCAAAAATCAAATAATTATAGGAGGCCAAAAAAATGGCTAAAAAAGTGTTAATCGTTGTTACTAATCATACTGAAATTTATAAAGGCAAATCGACCGGGATTTGGTTATCGGAATTTGCAGAAGCCTATCTCGGATTTACAAATAAGGGATATGTGGTTACGGTAGCAAGTCCACTTGGAGGAAGGGGTCCGATAGATCCTGGCAGTGTTGATGCTAACACCCCCGAAGAATTTCTAGAAGTGCAGCCTTATTTAGATAACACGATACAACTTGATGGAGTAGCTGCCGAGGATTTTGATGCGATTTTCTTACCAGGTGGCCACGGGACGATGTACGACCTTCCCAATAACAGAACGTTACAAAAGCTGCTACGTGATTTTTATGAAGCGAATAAAATTGTCGCCGCCGTTTGCCATGGCCCAGCTGGGTTAGTTGGTGCTACATTATCGAATGGTCAACCCCTTGTAGCCGGTAAACGCGTTAATGCATTTACAGATAGGGAAGAGGCAGATACGACGTTGGATCAACATCTTCCTTTCTTACTGGAAAGCAAGCTTCGTGATTTGGGAGCTATTTTCGTGGCAGCGCCAAATTGGTCTGCTCATTATGAAGTGGACGGCAACCTCATTACGGGTCAGAATCCACAGTCTACTCTGGCTGTCACACAAGCTGTTATTAAACAACTGGGCTAATCAAAGAAATGAGGGGTCATTATGAAGGTTTTCATCACAGGTGCTACAGGTTATATTGGAGGATCAGTTGCCAAGGTTTTACTGGAAGCAGGGCATATGGTATATGGATTGGTGCGCAGTCCCGATAAGCTGGAGGCACTTCGACAGATCGGAATAGAACCTGTATTGGGGACGTTGGAAGATACGGATATACTCATCAAGTACGCTCAATTAAGTGATGGCGTCATTCATACTGCCGATTCCGATCATCGATTAGCCGTTGAGACGTTCATTAACGCCCTGCGCGGCACTGGCAAACCATTTGTGCATACCTCGGGTTCAAGTGTCGTTGGTGATGATGCCCGAGGAGATTATGCAAGTGAACAGATTTTCGATGAGGAAACGCCATTTGTCCCCATGGATATAAGGAAAGATCGTGTAGCAATTAACAATCTTGTACGTAAATCCGGGATAGAGGATTGGGTCAGAAGCTCAGTCATCGTCCCGTCCATGATTTATGGAGAAGCGCTTGGCTTGCCAACAGAGAGTGATCAATTACCTAAGATTATCCGTAAATCCCGCGAAATGCGTGCTGGAGTTCATGTAGGTAAGGGTCTTAATCGCTGGTCCAATGTTCATATCAAAGACTTGGCCAAGTTATATGTATTGGTTCTTGAGAAAGCACCGTCTGCTTCTTATTTCTTCGCTGAAAATGGAGAGGTGTGTTTCCAAGACATTGCAAAGTCTGTCAGTGAGGCTCTCGGTTTTGAAGGGGAGACCATGAGTTGGCCAGCCGACCGTGCTATAGAGGAACTTGGAGATTGGGCGCGCTTTGCTATTTCTTCCAACAGTCGTGTGCGAGCTATGCATGCCAGAAATTTACTCGGTTGGACACCAATCGAGGAACCGATGCTCAGCTGGATACAAAAAATAACTTGAGTTGGAGCTTCGATAACAATCCTAACAACTAATTTATTTGGGGTAAAGAAAACTAGTGCTGTCCCTTAGTCTAATTGGTGGCTTCAGGGACAGCTGGTTTTTAATGTCGTTTAAATAATTGGATTACCATGGAAGTGCATTTTCCAGATGGAAGAAGCCTCCAGTCGGACCATCCTCAGGTAGCGTTGCTGCTAAAATACTCGTACGGCTGCCTTCCACCTCATCAATATCCGCGCTACCTCCACCAATTTGAGTACGAACCCAGCCTGGATGAATGGAATTAACTTTAATGGGTGTGTCTTTGAGTTCCTCGGCCAAATGAATCGTGAAGGCATTTAACGCTGTTTTGGAAGCATTATAAGCAAAGGTTTTGAATGAATAAATAGGTGAGTTAGGATCTGCATGGAGGGAGAGTGACCCCAGTATGCTGGATAAGTTGACAATACGTCCGGCAGCAGATTTGCGAATCAGTGGTAAAAGAATTTGTGTCAGCTCAACTTGAGCAAAAAAATTAGCATCAAATGTGTCCCGCAATACCTTCAAAGGTAGGGTACTTGTTCTGTTGATAATTTCGAGGGACACATTCTCTTGATCCAGCAAAACCCCGGCATTGTCGATCAAGATATCCAGCTTACCATAGTTCTCATCCAGATATTTATAAGCAGCTAGATGATCTTCATGAACATTCACATCGAGTTTAATACTTTCAACCTTTAGGCCATCTTGTTTAAATTGTTCAGCGACTTCAATAGCTTTATTGGCATCACGTGCACCAATCACTACCGTGGCTCCTAATTGAGCTAGACCTCGAACAGTTTCCAATCCAATTCCCCGCGTTCCGCCAGTTACCAATGCCACTTTTCCGGTTAAATCCTGTGCTATTGTCATTATTATTCTCTCCTTTTAATTACTAATTATGTGATTGGGGGATATCGTGCTCGAGAACATGCAGCTCTTTTGGGAATGATCATTCTCTTTTGTTTAAAAAAATTAGTTGTTTACTTTTCTAAAATTTTCATAGAAACATTGGCTATACGGTAAAGCTTTTCTTTACTTATCGATGTACGTGACATGACTCTAAGCCCTAGAAGCGTATTTTGCAAGGACTCCGCCAGCTCTTTGGCATCACAATCTGACGCAAATTCGCCGTTATGCTGTCCCCACTGAATAATATCTGTGAGCAGTTGCTCTTCATTGGCAAAGCCTTTAGTTGCTAAAGAATCAGCATCGGCATCATGTGTCGCCAGCTCTACTGCTGCAGTAACAAACAGGCAGCCGAGAGGAGTGTTCTCGTTTTTATCGATAGTGAACTCAAAAATAAAACGTAGTGCTTGCGCAGCCGATTCAGCTTGTTTAATTCTTCTTTCAAGGTCCTTACCCATGATTTCACCGTAACGATTCAAAGCTTTGAGAAACAAGGTATGCTTGTCGCTGAAGGTGTCGTATATACTTCTTCTATGAATTCCCATATGTTCGACAAGATCAGACATCGATGTTTTTTCGTAACCCTGTTCCCAGAAGAGCTGCATAGCCTTTTGAAGTACCTCATTCTCGTCGTATTCTTTGCTTCGTGCCATTCATATCCCCCTCCGGAAAACATCATACCATTACGGGAACGATCAGTAAAGAAATATTTTTGAAATCAACAACGGCAATTATTTTGTTACCCATGATTGACACTGGATAATAATGTATAGTACATTGATTATAATAGTAAATTTTACGAATAAAAGGAGAGGTTTTTTTGGCACATATGTTGATGATTGAGAGTTGGGTAGGAGCGAGCGGCAACCTGCTGCCACCACTTTTGAAGTCGCTGGGGCACACATATACCTTTGTAACTCGCAAGCCTGAGCATTACCAAAGTGCTCTCAGTACGGAGCAACATCCAGTACTCAAGTATGCGGAATCCGTTCTCATTACTGAAACGAATGATATTCCTGATTTAATTGAATTCCTGCGGCCCTATCGTTTTGACGGTGTCATTACGGTTTGTGATTATTACATCGAGGTTGTGAGAGAAGTAGCCAAGGCCTTTAAGCTACCATCCCCTTTTCCAGACAATGTGAAAACCGTACGGCAAAAACACCTTATGCGTCAGGCGCTCGACCGAGCTGGACTTGCAAATCCGAACTATCGACTCGCACATAGTTGGGAAGAGGTGGAGCAGGCAGCAGCTGCAATTGGCTATCCATTAGTTCTGAAGCCAGTAGATCTCGCATCCAGTGCATTTGTGAGCCTTATTCAAAATGGGAGGGAATTACAAGATGCTTACAATGCACTCGAAGCATTCCCGCTCAATTTTAGAGATCAGGAAAGAGAATGCACTTATCTCCTTGAGACGTATATGAAAGGTGAGGAGGTTAGTGTCGAGAGCGTCTCCTATAATGGCGAGACTACGGTGTTGGGCATTACGGATAAATCGATTACTGGGACTCCCTATTTTATCGAAAACGGCCATATGTTCCCCGCCCAGCTGAATGATGAGGCACATTCGGAGATAACGCAGTTTGTTCAGGATGCATTGCAAGCTGTAGGCTTTGATCATGGAATTGCCCATACGGAGGTGAAGCTTACAGTAGAGGGCCCGCGGATAGTTGAAATCAATCCAAGAACGGCTGGTAATTACATCGTAGAACTCATCCAACGAGTCACAGGTATCGATTTGCTCCAGGCCTTTGTCGAACTCTCTTTAGGCCTAAAGCCTGTTCTCACGATAATAGACAGTGGTGTTGCCAGTGCAGCTGCCATGTTTCTCGTTCCTTCCCAAAGTGGCACGATTACTCATATTCAAGGGATTGAATCATTGGAGTCGGATGCGCATATGGTTCGCTATAGGATAGAAAATTGTATTGGCAAATTTATTGAGACTCCGATCGATAATGCCTGCTATTTGGGGCACGTGATCACGCAGGATACGGAAGGCTTAAACGCCAGATTGTATGGGGAAGAAGCGCTCAAACGAATAATTCTGAGCTTTGACAGTAAAGGGGAATGAAACGAATGAACATGAATGCTCCGTACACAGTTAACGATTTGCGAGAAGCTATTTTAGCAGGCAAGCTGGGACCAAAGCCGGATACCTTGCCGGTTACAGGTTCATCCAGCATATACCAGACCACTCAGTTTCCTTCGTCTAGGATCAAATACCACAATTATTATTTGCTGCTAAGAGTGGAAGGTTATTTTGGAGCGTGCTCGCATACAGCAGATCAATTGAATATGGAAGCCGCAGCCCAATTCTCAGGGTTATCCCTCGATACTGTCATACGAGATGGGAGACTTCCCGTCCAAATCGCGGCGATGGATGCATATCTTGGTGTCGTTTATCCACACCTTAACCAGAGTACTCAAGTATTTGATATTCCTGCGGGAACACCCATTCAAAAAGCCAAGCTGCGCGATGCTCTAATCGCAAATATGGCTGACATCCAAGCATTTCACAAAGTGGCTCTTATTGGTGTGGTCAATCCTTTGGTTGAGGCTATCCAACAGCGCGGGGGAATTTGTTTGCCTTGCGATCTGCAGCTTAAAGAAACACAGTCAGGAGAAGCCGTGGAAAAGGATATGGATAAAGTGCTGGTTCATGCGGATAGTGTGATTTGTACAGCCATGACTTTGGGCAATGGGACGTTTGACCGTGTTCTGGAGCGTGTCAGAGAAAGACAGATTCCTCTGATCATCTATGCACAAACGGGAAGTGCTATTGTGGCTCAATTTATGAGCAAAGGCGTGACTGCGCTGATTGCCGAGCCCTTTCCCTTCACGCAGTTTAGCGCAGGTGCTTCACAACTCTATGGCTATACAAGCAGACAGGAGAAGGAAGACGCCAATGAATATTAAAATAAATACGGATAACTTCCTGCACACGAATCCTTCCCTCTATTTGGCATTTAACGGAGAGCATGACCAAAGTATGGCGCAATTCATACATAAGCTATTAATCGAATATAAGGCCGGGAAGAAGGTACTGGATATCGGATCTGGACTTGGGCGAGAGGTTGCCTATCTGAATCGTGCCGGATACGAGGTTGTTGGTCTGGATAATTCAAAAGAAATGCTTTCGTGGGCTAAAGAACATTATCCTGAAATGTCATTTGTATACGGAGATCAGTCCGACTTTTCTCTTCAGCAGCAGTTTGACGCCCTTTATTGTGTTGGAAGTACGTTTTTGTACAACTTCAGCAATGAAGATGTACTCGCGAGCTTGCACTGTTTTCGTAAACATCTGCATTCAGGGGGACTTCTTTATCTTGACATGCGAAATGCTGCCTTCTTCCTGACACAGGAGGGACAGCGGTGGCTAACCGAAGAGCTGGTTGAGCAGAGAAAGGTTCATGACGCTGTTATCTCGCTTCAAACACGCTTTCGTATTGATCTGGCCAATCAAATGCTGGATCGCGACTATTGCTGGACCGTTACGGGATATACACCCATTATTGAGCATTTAAGACATCGACTCTTATTCCCGCAGGAGCTTGTACACTATCTGACTTCGAGTGGCTTCCGCGTTCTGCAGCTTTTTGATCAACCGGCACCTCATGTGAACAAATATGAGGGGGAGCGCCCTTTAATCTACAGTCAGGACATGCTGGGAAGACGTATGCAGATCATTGCACAAGCGATCTAGAAAGAAAGCGATATAACAGCAAACAATAAAGCAAATACATTCAAATCATTTATCTGCATGACTGTGGAGTGGAGGCTATTATGAAAAAGTTATTATCCATCATTGTATTAAGTGCACTCATAACGGTAATGGGGTGTAATGACAATAAAGCTGCAACGGCAACCAGCAACAACGTGACGAATCAACCGACGAAACAAGAGCTGGTCGTGGCCGGTCAAGAAATTGCAGCAAGCTTGGATCCGGTCAAACCGCTTACCTCAAGCTATTTAAGAAACATGGGAGCAGGAGAAGCGCTCTTTAAGGTCAATGCCAAGGGTGGAGTCGAACCCTCGCTTGCAGAAAGTGCAGCAGAGATCGATCCGACTACATGGGAGATCAAATTAAGACCTAAAGCTCGCTTTTGGAGTGGTAAAGCGATTGACGCTTCGGCCGTGATTGCCTCCTTAGAGCGATCAAGATCTCTTGATCTGCAAGCGAAGCCTTTTCTTGATGAGCTTACCTTTACGAAGACGGACGATTACACGATACGTGTCAAGACCAAGCGAAGCCATCTGCAGGTGCCGCTAAACCTTTCCTACTACCAGACAATTATTCACAATGCAGATGCCAAACATGATGCTGTAGATACGATGGATCTTTCCGGTATGTATAAAGTGGTTGAATTTATCCCCAAACAGAAAATGGTGCTGGAAACTAGCGGTAACTACTGGGGCAAGAGCCCTATCATTCCAAAAATCGTGTACGAAGAAATCAGCGATGAGCAGACAAGGGTGCTTTCCGCATTGAGTGGACACAGCCAGGTCGTGTTAAATATTCCGACAACGAGTATGACCCAATTTAAAGGTAATAAAGAGGTGAAGCTATCGGCGACTCCGGCGGCCAATACGCAAACGATTTATTTGAATCTGAGCAAACCTCAGCTGAAGGATGTGAGAGTCAGGCAGGCCTTGTCGTGGGCCCTGGATCGGAACGAATTGGTTGTGCTTGCAGCGGAAGGGCAAAGTGTTCCGATTACGACATGGTTAAGCTCCAACCCTGCATTTGAAAAAGCACGAAATACTGTGTACACCAAGTTTGATCCGGATAAAGCTGCGCAGCTATTGGAGGAGGCGGGATGGAAAAAAGGACCCGATGGCATCAGATCCAAGGATGGCAATCTTTTAACCCTGCGCTTGATGACCTGGGGTGGCGATAAAGCATTAGGAGAAGCTTTGCAAAACCAATGGACCCGAATCGGTGTCAAGGTAGAGGTACAGCATGGTGATTACAGCTTGATCCAAACGGCACGTAAATCCGGAGATTGGGACGCATCGATTGAAGCATGGAATACGTTCGGGGATGAGCTTACTTTGTTGACCGGTCAATATGCGCCTGGAGGAAGCGCCAATTTCGGCGGCTATAATGATGAAGAAACAAATACATGGCTCGCACAATTGGGGGAAGCGTCTGACACAGCAGCACGTCATGAACTGGCTCTTAAGATCAATGAGAGGGTTGCGCAGCAAGCGCCTGTCATTAGTTTATTTCCGCGTCCGCAAATTACTGTGGTAAGCCAAACGCTTCATGGCTTTGAGGATCACTTTAGACAATTCGAGAATGTAGTGAATGCCAACTTGTCATTAAGCTCGAAATAGGCAGTATGGCTATGTGTATATTATTTTTACGCAAGATGCTGGAAGCTTTCATTACGTTATTTTGTGCGACGCTTATTATTTTTGCTTTGATTCGATTAGCTCCAGGCGATCCTGTTGAAATATTTCTGGGCCATCCTACTGAGGCTGCCATGAATCACACACAGGCTTATGATGAGAAGGTCTCTCAGCTGCGCGCACAATTGGGATTGGATCAGAGCATGCTCGTACAGTATACAGCATGGGTTGGGCGCTTGCTGCAGTGGGACTTGGGCACCTCGATTCATACAGGCAGACAGGTCAGCGCTGAAATCGCAGATCGACTTCCTGCAACTGCCATACTTTCTGTATCCGCTCTATTTATTCAAGTTGTGCTGGGGCTGTTTTTGGGAACGATCTCAGCTCTTAAGGCGGGCAAGCCTTACGATAACGTCATTAGACTTGCTTGCGTAGCGCTAGCTTCCACACCGGCGTTTGTCATTGGGTTGTTCTTATTATCGCTGTTTGCCGTGACGATGGGTGTATACGAAATTAACAGTGAAGCCAGCCTGACAAGGCTATGGCTTCCCGCTATTACACTAGGCCTTATTGGTGCTCCGCAATTAATCCGAATCGTGAGAGCCAACATGCTGTCTGAGTTCGGCCAAATCTACGTGCTTTCAGCTCTCTCGAGAGGGCTGGATCACCAGCATGTCGTCAAGCATGCCTTAAGAAATGCTTTACTTCCAGTTATCACGATGATTGCCCTTTCTTTTACGGCACTGATTAGTGGCGCCGTCGTCATCGAAAGCATATTTTCGTGGCCAGGACTTGGAAAGTATGCCTTGGACAGTATTTTGCTTAAAGATTATCCGGTCATTCAAGGCTATGCTTTTGTTATGGTCTCGTTAGTGGTTCTCATTCATTTATGCGTTGATGTCGTATATGCGCTTGTAGATCCTCGAATCCATCGCAAAGGAAAAGAGGGAGTTGAAGAATATGCCTAGCTCCACGAAACCGATCAGCCTGATTATGGGTGTCGTTATTCTAAGTATATTAGCTGTTCTCATTATGGGTGCGCCATTATTTACCCCTTATGATCCCTTGAAGCAGAATGCGTCTGAACGTCTGGAGAAACCAAGCATTGATCACCCTCTGGGTACGGATCGGTTTGGCCGGGATGTCTTCTCGCGAACTCTTTACGGAGGAAAAACCACCTTGATCTCGTCGGTCTTTGCTCTATGCACAGCTCTTTTGATCGGGCTTTTGGTGGGCTTAGTGGCTGGCATGTTTCATGGCTCTATTCTGGATATCATTCTGATGCGGTTGATTGATGTGCTGTTAGCCTTTCCCTTTATGGTGCTTGCCATGGTTATTGCCGCTTTATTCGGTACAAGCCTTGTTCATCTTCTAATTGCTGTCGTATCGGTATGGTGGGTCTCCTTTGCGCGTTTAACTCGCAGTGTTGTTTTGCATGCGAAGAATGAAACCTCATTTGCTGCAGCACAAGTACTCGGAGCCCCCAGAAGGACGATCATCTTGCGGGAATTACTGCCAAAAGCGATCAGTCCGGTACTCATATTGGCTACTTTTGAATTAGGCAGCTTGATTTTATCCATTGCAGCTCTTTCATTCCTCGGACTAGGCTCACAACCGCCAACGCCTGAGTGGGGCAGCATGCTGGCTGATGGGCGCGTTCATTTTTTGCAAGCTCCGCATATACTGATAGGGCCCGTTTTCTTTATCGTTCTTACGGTGTTGGCTTTTAACTTAATCGGTGAGGGGCTGCGAGATCGGCTGGACCCGTATGAAAAATTGGAGTTATAGTCAGTCTCGCTTACCTCGCTTACGAGGTTAGTTTTGCTGCGCAATACGGTGGGAGGATCGAACATGACGGATAAACAGGGCGAGAAGATATTGCAGGTCACCAACCTGCAAGTGATCTATAAGCATAACCAGCAATCCATTAACATATTGGATGATCTTACTTTTGATTTGAGAAAAGGCGAGATTCTTGCTTTGTTAGGAGAAAGCGGTTCAGGGAAATCAACGATAGCCAAGGCCATCACGGGGCTGCTTCCCCCTTCTGCACATATAGCTGGTGGAACGTTGCAGATGGGCTCCACGTTGAACGCGGATTTGTCTGGTAAGACCGTTCAATGGGATCTGATTAGAGGAAGAGGAATCGCAATGCTCTTCCAGGATGCCCAGCAAGCACTTAACCCCGTTCTTAAAATAAAAGAGAATTTTAAAGAAAGTCTGCTCTTTCATCGGCTTGCTGCTCCGGATGAAGTTGCCTCCATAAGTACACGATTGCTGAGCATGCTGGGCTTTAAGGATGCGTCAAGCATTCTGGAATGTTATCCATTTCAACTCAGTGGCGGCATGTGTCAACGTATTTGTCTTGCTCTGGCATTGTGTCTCAAGCCTGCAGTTCTTGTTGCAGATGAACCGACCTCTGCGTTAGATACGGTGAGCCAAAAAGAGGTGCTTGATCTATTAAAAAGGTTGCAGGAGGAGCTTGGCTTAACCGTTCTTCTGATTACCCATGATATTGCCGTGGCGAATGCCATAAGTAATCGAGTAATTGTGTTGAATAAAGGAGTAATCGAGGAAGAAGGCGATACCAGATCCGTATTATCGAAGCCCCATGCAGCCTATACTCGACAATTACTGGTATCCCGCTCTCAAATCCCAAGGCCATCGCATGATCGTGAGCTGCTGAAACAGCATAACGAACCCTTGCTCGAAATCATTCAGCTGGAAAAGACTTTTAATCGGACAAAGCGTGTTCTGCATGATGTGAATCTAACGTTGAATCAGAAGGAAATATTAGGCATTCTCGGACAAAGCGGTTGCGGCAAATCAACTTTAGCCAAATGTATGATCGGCTTGGAATCTCCGAGCGGAGGACGTGTGTTGTATCGTGGAACCGATATTAGCCGGCTGCAAGGCCAACAAAAGCGGGAAATTTGCAAGCAAATCCAATTAATTTTCCAGGATGCCAGAGCTAGTCTTAATCCAGGGCGTAATGCGCTGCAATTGGTGCAGGAGCCGCTTCAATACTTGCAAATCGGATCGCATAGAGAACGGGAAGCGCTGGCAGCCTTCTATCTGAAAGAAGTGGGCATTGTCGGGGATACACAGATCAGGCGTCCTCCTCAGCTAAGCACTGGTCAATGTCAGCGTATAGCCATTGCCAGAGCGCTGGTGTTGAAGCCAAAGGTCCTGATTTGTGATGAAGCGGTATCCGCACTAGATATGAGGGTGCAGGCTCAGATCCTGGCACTGCTGCAACGATTACACAAGCAATTTGAATTTTCGATTCTTATGATTTCACATGATATTAGAGTTCTTCGTTCCTTTTGTGACCATATCGCAGTTATGAACAATGGAAGCTTCAGTGAAGTCAAACGAGCAAGTGAGCTGCTCCATGAAAGTAAGCAGCCGCATACGCAGTTACTGCTTAAATGTGCGGGTGACATGGAAGAAGGTCTTTATTAAGGAAGGAATGATAAGCTATGATCACCAGTATTCTTGAGACCATTGGTAATACGCCGCTCATCACGATTCCCAACACCAATAAAGCGAACGAAGGTCAAGTGCTGTTTAAATATGAACGATTCAATCCTGGAGGAAGCATCAAGGACCGACCTGCGATTTATATTATTAATGAAGCTGAGCGCAGAGGATTGCTAAAGCCTGGAGGCACGATCATCGAGTCTTCAAGCGGCAACTTCGGTATTTCCCTTGCTATGATCGGTGCGGCCAAAGGTTATCGTGTCATCGTTCTGGTAGATCCCAAAACAACAAGTACTAATTTGGCGTTATTAAAATGTTTTGGCGCAGAGGTCATTGTTGTAACTGAACAGGATGACTGTGGCAGCTATCATAAAACAAGAATCTCCCTGGCCAACAAGCTGGCGCAGGAAATAGCAAATTCGTATCGGCCTGATCAATGCTTTAATCTTCTTAATAGTGAAGCACACTTTAATAGCACAGCCCGTGAGATCATGGAAATGTGCTCGAACACTCTTGCGGTCTTTATTACAGCGGTGAGTACCGGTGGGCAATTAGGCGGGATTTCGAAGTATCTAAAGACGTTTGCACCTGATGTGCAAGTCATTGGAGTGGATGCTGTAGGCTCTGCAATTTTTGGAGGACACACGGATTCGTATCTAATACCAGGGGTAGGTCTGGGTTGGACACCGATTAATCTGAACATGGCTTATATTGATTGTGCTTATAAAATTACGGATGAGCAAGCATTTCTCACAGCTCGAGCGTTTGCCCGTCATGAAGGGATCCTAATGGGGCCCTCTAGTGGAGCTTGCGCATTAGTTGCCCTCAAGCTTGCACAAGAACTGACACTGGATAAACGTGTAGTCTGCATGATTTCGGATGGAGGGGAGCGTTACATACAAACCCTGTTCAATGATGAATGGATGGAACAACAAGGCTTTGCGACTGCAGCTGATATTGAAACGATCCGCACGATGGCCAGGCAGCTGCAGCCTTGGAGCACGTGCCCTGCTGATAGTGCCAACTATAGATCAGACTTAATTGACGGCTTGGAAGTTCCGGATTCCACGTTACATATAAATTCAGAGATATTAAACCGGGTCGATTACCACGAGGGGAGTTCCATTCTTATAGACTAATCAATCATCGTATGAGGGGAGCGGCTTCGTCTACCGTACAAACTGAAGACGAAGCCCGACCGCGGTTAACCAACAACGACTACACATAGGAGACAACAGGCCGGAGGATATTTCTAATGATTATAAACAAGGCCGTTTCAGCGCCTTTCGTACGCTTGTATACACTTGCTCTATTATTCTTTAGTGCCAATTCGATCCTTAATGTCATCGTGCCTATACGAAGTGAAGTATTGGGTGCAAGCAATAGTCACATCGGATTCATTATGGGCGCCTATATGTTCACCAGCATGTTATTTCGTCCATGGGCTGGTCATCTGGTCCAGAAACATGGAGCTATCCTTGTGCTTCGTTTCCTGTTGATCGTCAATGGCTTGGCCCTAGTTCTGTATACATGTACCGGATTGGAGGGGTACTTGGCCGCTCGTGTGATGCAGGGGGTGTGCACCGCATTTTTTTCAATGGCACTTCAGATCGGCATTATTAACGCGCTGCCAGAGGAGCAGCGCTCTCAAGGCTTGTCGCTGTATTCGCTGTTTACGTATATCCCGACGATTATCGGCCCATTGATGGCAATTGGGATATGGGATCATGGTGGTATGAGCGGTTTTACGATAACAATGGTTGTTATTGCGCTGGTTACGGGAATGTTTGGCTACAGTGTTCCCATACATTCCGTCCGGCCGCAGGGAAATGCCCCTAAAGAAATAACGGGAATGCGAGCCCTACTGAGTCACATCGTAAGCAATCGCCCGCTGCTGATTTGCAGCTTGCTGATGATGATTGCATCTGTCGTGTTCGGAACTGTGACCGCATTCATCCCGCTGTATGCCCGGCAAATCTCATATGGACATGCCGGACTTTATCTGATGATACAGTCTCTAATTGTTGTTGTCGCCCGGTTCGCGCTCAGTAAACGTATTCCTTCTGACGGCAAATGGCATGCGTGGTTTGTCGGAGGCATCTGTTTGATTGGAGCTATTGGCTCATCATTGTTGTCCTTATCACTGGCATGGGGTCCGATTGCTTTGTATGCCGCAGCGGTTCTCATTGGCATTGCCCAGGCGATTCTGTACCCGACACTAACCTCGTATTTGACATTTGTACTGCCGGGAACCTCTCGAAATGTATGCATTGGACTGTTTATTGCAGCAGCCGATCTCGGTGTTTCCATGGGCGGCATGGCTATGGGCCCGATAGCGGATCGATTCTCATATAGCACGATGTATGCAGTAAGCGCAGGATTGGCAGCTATCGCCGTATATATAACGTTGATGAACCGAACGATGGAAAGCCGGATGCAGTAAGCTGAAACCAGTTGAGATAGGAGGAACATGCTAATGAAGCAAGGAAAAGAGGTTGTAATCGTTTCAGCGGATGCGGCTAGGGGCACGGAAATTAAAAATTTTGTACTAGCCATGATGAGCGATTTGTACCCGCGAGGTTCATATTATGAGAATCCGCATGATCTGGCTTTCTTTAAAGAAGTGTACATACAACCTGCACATGCAGGTTTTTTCATAGCTGAGGACATGAATGGCCGTATTATCGGCACTGCTGCGGTCCGAATGTACGATAGGCGCTTTCCTGAACTTGAACCCGTTTTCGGAAGCGGATCGGTCTGCGAAATCGTCAAGTTCTATATTCACCCGGATAGTCGAAGAATGGGAATCGGAGGTCGTCTGTACGAGAAAGCTGAACAATTTGCCAGAGAAGTCGGTTACGGCGAGAGCTATTTGCATACTTCGTTGTATTTGCCTGGAGGTTATCCGTTCTGGCAGTCCCGAGGCTACAGCGAATGTTATAGGGAATCAGAGAACATAGTGCATATGAGCAAGAGATGGAACGAATCCGATTAGCTTTGGACAGTCATCAGTTTTTTTTATTAATTGCTTGCCTGGAGTACAACCGCATATGTCGTAACGCCATAGGTCTAGTAATAACAATGAAAAAAATGAAACCATTGATCCGATTTTTCGTATTATAACTATTAGTTATAAAATACTTAAAATAATGATGGAGGGTTAATGGTATGTGGAAAAAGTTATCTATGGTTATATTGGGGTTAATGATTGCCATATCGTTCAGTCACGTAGACGTAGCAGATGCTGCCAAGTCTTACAAGGGTCCTAAGAAAAGCATCAATCTGGACAAAACTCCGAATCAAAACAGCGGCGCCAACAAAGCCGATCCAAGCACAGCTACCAAAACACCAAATACGACTACAAATCCGGGTACAACAGCAAAACCGGGATTTTTTAATGGTGGTTTGATGAAGGGTCTACTCATCGGTGGTTTGGCTGGTATGCTGTTCGGCGGCTTATTGGGCGACTTGGGGGGACTCGGGAATATCTTGGGGCTGCTGGTCAACATATTAGCTGTCGTGGCTTTGGTTGTGGGCGTCATCAAAGTAGTGCAGCATTTCCGTAACAAACGTAAACTTGATGAAGAAGCTAACCGCAACTAATCCATATGGATTGACGCGATTAAAAAAGGGCAGACGAATGATTGCATTCGAGCTGCTCTTTTTTATTGTGTCATATGAAGGACTTTGATTCCCTTGGATGTGTGCTCTTATTGCTGGATACTCAACTTGCTTTATCTGGTAACGGGCCCTCTGGACGCAGCCTTGCTTTGAAAAGTGCCTTCAGTACCGGCGGCACTACGAGGAAAATAAATAGAGTTCGGAATAACTGGTAACAGGTTACGAATGAGAGATCTGCGTTAACCTCTTTTGCTATAATGCCCATCTGATCCATCCCACCCGGAGATAAGCTCAAAAAGCTGGTGGACAGCGGTACTGCATGCATGAATGCCAGCAGGAGACTCAAACCGATGGAGCAAGTCAGCAATGCAGCTCCGCTTAATAATGCAAGCACCATAATTTTAACTTTGTTGTTCAGGTTTTCAGGCTTCAGCATAAGTCCCAAATAACCGCCAATTAACAATTGTGAAATATTTACAAGTGACGGGGGTAGAGTGGGTCCTGAAAATCCGGATAGATGGAGAACAATTGTTGCAACCATCGGTCCGAGCAAAAACGCTGTGGGAAATTTAATTTTTTTCCAAAGTAATGCAAACCCTGTACATACAACGGCATACACCATAATATGCGGGAATAATCCACTCCAGCTCGCGGCGGCGGTTGAGCCAGCAATAGGAAGAGAATGGTGCAGTGAGCCGAATAACGGGCTAAAAATGAGCAAAGGGACAAAGAATACAATCATGATGACTCGCGAAATTTGCAAAAAGGTAATCACCGTTAAATCAGTCCCTTTGAGCTCCTCGGCCAAAGCGATGATTTGACTCAAACCCCCAGGAATGCTTCCCATCAAGACGGTAGGGAAATCCAGACCGGAAAATTTGGCTACCAACCAGGCAATGAGGCAGGAACAGACCAGCAGCAGTGCAGTGAGCAGCACCATAGAGGGCAGTTGCTTACCGATTTGTGCAAAAGTCTCCAGTGTAAATGAGAGCCCCAGCATGTAGCCTACAATAATCATTCCAGTATCGCGCAAGGACCCTGACCAATAAGGTTTAACTTTTTTGGATAGTCGGGATCCTGCAAAAACCGCAACCATGGGACCCAGCAGCCATGGAATGGGACAATGAATCCATTGAAATAAATACCCGCCAATCACGGCAAGCACCCCGGAATAAAGCAGCTGTACCCATTTATTATCGGCCGAAAGAGAACTTTTCATAGCATCATCACTTCTTTTCGCTCGATTGTTGGCGTCCAAAGCACCATGCCTTGGCAGCCCTTTTCAATATGTAGAAACCAATGAGTTCATTATATGACTGTTGAGTTTTTGGTGTCAACTCCTTTATTGACCGTGTCAGGAAAGCATGTCAGAATAAACAGAGAGGTGAGGGTATGATTGATCTTGAAGAAATGAAGAAGCGGCAAATTTTACATACAGCCAAGGCTGTTTTTATAGAAAAAGGTTATTTCTCCGCATCGATGAAGGATATCGCGGAAGCGTGCGGCATGGCCAAAGGCAGTATTTACAAAATATTTGATTCCAAGGAAGATTTGTTTACGGCTGTATTTGAGGATTGTCATCTCATCATGTTCGAGCTAGCCAGAGAGCTGGATCGCCAACAAGGTGATGTAACGCCTATGGAGAGATTGCGGCGCAGAATTGAATTTCAGCTCCAATATACGCTAGAAAATTATTTTTTTCTGAGTGAGTTCAAGGAGCTTCCTATCACCAGTAATGAGAAGTTTGTTACAGTCTGGAAGAAGAAACGTGCTACCATGCTTACCTGGCACCGGGATTGTTTTTATGAAGCATACGGAAATCGTATTGAGACATATATTTGGGATATTGTGGCTATATTTAGAGGTCAGCTGAGGGAGTATATCACTTACGCTCATCAAAAGGTGATTGCTCTCCCGATGGCTGAACTGGCGCATTTCTTAGTTGAACGGATGGATGCCATTGTTAATGATATACTTCTTAAACAGGGCAGACCTGTGCTCAATGAGTCGAGTATTTATTTTAATCACATTAACCCCATCGACTCCCACACACAGAAACAATCGATCCATGATTTTCTGCTAGCTGTGGCATCCCGTATACAGGAGCTTCCAAAGCCGGAACATGTACGCCACGAGCTGCAGGAAGTGGTCGATTTGCTGCAGCGGGAATTTAAACAGGACGTCCCTAACAAGACACTGGTTCATGTGTATACCACTTTTCTTGAAACTGTGGTTGAATTGCGGCCTTATGTGAGACAACTATACTTAATGACATAAAATAACGTATGGCTTGAATTCCAGGTCAAGCATGCAGCAGTGATTAGAGTTAAAGGAGTGGTTCATTTGAGTGATCAGAAATGGATTGAAACCTACAAATGTTCTTTACAAAGCTATTCGCTGGAGCAACTAAGGCATATTTCAGAGCAAGGGGTTTGGTCTCTCGGCCAAATGTACAATCACTTGATCCTCGCTTCGCTCGATTACCTAGACCAAGTGGAAATGTGTGCGGCAGCTGGTGAAGAGCAAAAGCTCGGGAAGACAGAGGCTGGAGAACATTTGTATCAGCTCGGCGGATTCCCGCCAATAAAAATCAAGCTGCCGGACGGGCCTGCAAACTCACCCAGCAATACGGAAAGTATAGAAGATCTTATGCGTGGACTCGATCAAGTGTGGCGAAAAATAAAAGAATGGGAAGGGAAGCTTGATACGATCAACCCAAACTACAAAGTTAAACATGCTGGCTTTGGATGGCTGAACGCGCAGGAGTGGTTTGCTCTTGTCGATATGCATTTGCGTCATCACTTGCGTCAAAAGTGTGAACTGGAGGAAGGTTATAAGCATTAGTAAAATCTATACAACGAAATGTAGGTATATATATGAAAATAAGAAGGGCTGAGTTAGCTGATGCGAAAGGGATTGCCAAAGTACACGTCGATAGCTGGAGAACAACTTACACCCATATTATTTCAGATGACTTCTTACATAATCTTTCCTATGAAAGACGAGAGCAATTATGGAACAATGTCATTCCTCAAGGAATTGTGTTTGTAGCAGTAAATGATGAAGGGAAAATTGTCGGTTTTGCAGATGGAGGCATAGAACGAAGTGGAAAGTATCTGGATTATGATGGGGAATTAAACGCAATCTATTTGCTTAAAGAATATCAAGGTCAAGGGATAGGAACGATACTTGTGAAATCCGTTGTTCATGAATTGAAGCAACTCGGAATGAAATCATTGGTTGTTTTGGTGTTAGAAGATAATAATTCCCGCCTATTTTATGAAGAGCTTGGGGGAAAGTGCATCGACACCGTGGAGATAGAGTTTTCTGGAAAAAAATTAAAAGAACTTGTATATGGTTGGGATGATATTAATATATTATTTTGAACAGTCCCCCAGAATCTTCAGAGGAATGACCATGACCATCTGACAGGCTGAAGCAGAATTCCATTTGAAAAATGGAAAGCGTTGTGCTATCATAAAAACCATCATAAATTGCGATGAAGAGAAAAAAATACGAAGGCTCTTATGTCCAGAGAGCAGAGGGAACGCTGAAACCTTTGCCATAATCCTTGTATGATGT